>NZ_JBFAQB010000007.1:0-383912 GCF_040676995.1 Nonomuraea sp. NPDC049419
CCCGTCGTCGCGACGGGCATGGGCCGCGGCGTCCGTCAGGTGCGCTTCCAGAAGGGGCCGCGCCGGCCTCCCTCGCCGGGGGCGCCCGGGGTGCCCGGAGCTCCGGGGTCGCCCGCCGGCCTCGGGTCGATCGCCGAGCGTGGGTCTCCCGCCGGGGGCGGGGGAGTGGGGCCGGTCAGGGCTGTGAGGACCTCGATGGCGCGGGCGTGCAGGGCGTGGGCGTCCGCGCCAGGACGCTCGGCCGCCGCCAGCTCCGCCGCCAGGCGTTCCAACTGCTCGTTCCCTCCGAGGTACGCCGCCAGCGCCGCCAGCCGGGTGCCCAGGTCGGCCAGGTAGAGCAGGTCGGGTGCGGGCAGGGCCTTGAGGCGGTCGAGCTCGGCCGCGAGCTGGGGACGTACCGACTCCAGACGCCCGCCGGCCGCCCGCCCGCGGCCCCGGCGCGGCCCGCCGGGAGCCATCGGCATGGGCGCCGGCGAGGGAGGCAGGGCGCCGCCGTCCTGCGGCCCTCCGGCGAGGAAGCCCCACTCCATCTCCATCCCGCCCGCGCCGCTCAGCCCGGGCTGCGGCGTCCGCATCCTGGCCGGGCTCGCCGGTGCGGCGGCCAGCATGACGTTCGCCCCGAAGGCGCCCATCCCGGGCGACTGCGGCGGCTCCCACCCGCTCGGCGGCTCGACCGGCTGGATGACGCGGTGCTGTGGCCCCTCGCCGGCGACCTGCCGGGTGTCCACCGCCACGTACGCGGTGAACCGGCAGAGCACGCCGTGCTCCAGCGAGGTGCGCACGATGCGCTCCTCCAGGTCGTGCTCGCCCATGGCGTACCGGTCCTCCAGCTCGCGCAGGTGAGCGCGGGCCCACACGGCTCTGATGGCCGGATTGTCCACCGTGACACCGTCCACGCGCTCCTCCCACGGCCCCTGCGCGGTCAGCCCCCGCACGGTCACCGACGAGCCCTCGCGACAGCGCCCGTACGCGCGCAGCGGCACCCCCGGGAAGATCGACCCCAGGTGGGTGACGGTCTCCGGCTCGATCTCCAGGCCCTTGAGCGCCAGGTCGGTGACCAGAGGAGCGCCGATCCTGCGATGGATGTGCTCCATGGCCGCGTCCAGCCGGTCCTCCGACTCGACCAGCTCGCACCGGCCCGCGCCGAGCCCCGCGAGACGGCCGAGGAACCCGGCGTTCACCGCCCTGTCGATGCCCACCGCGTGCACCCGCATGGCCGACAGCGCGCCGCCCGCCTGCTCCAGGATCTGGTCCTCGTTGCCGACCTGCCCGTCGGTGACGAGCACGACGACCCGCTCACGGCCCTCCGTACGGCCGTCGAGCAGCGCGACGGCCCGCCGCAGCGGCTCCAGCAGCTCGGTGCCGCCCCGGGCGTCCACCCTCGAGAGGTGCTCGACCGCGCGGTAACGGTTGCGGTCGGACGCTTCCGCCAGCCCCTCGAACGCCTCCTCGACCACCGAGTCGAACGTCAGCACCGCGAATCTGTCGTGCGCGGTCAGCGTGTCGACGATGCGCGCGGCGGCCCGGCGGGCGCAGACCATCTTCCAGCCGCCCATGCTGCCCGAGCGGTCGAGCAGCAGCACCAGGTCGCGGGGCGTGCGGGTGCCCTCCAGCGGCGGTGGCAGCACGGTCAGCGCGAACGTGCCCTGCCCGTCCACCTGCAGAGCCGTGGAAGCCGCGAACGTCAGCCGCAGCACCAAGTCGCGGTCCAGCCGCTCGCCGGGGCGCAGGCGTACCGTGCCGCCCTCCTCCTCGACGACGTGCAGGCTGGAGGCTAGCTCGCGCAGTTCCAGCCCGGCCGCGTCCACGGTGGCCGTCAGCGACAGGCGTACGGGGTTGGGGAAGCCGGGCAGCAGCACCGGCGGGCTGATCCTGGAGGCGTCGGGCACGGCGTCGGTGTCGGGCGCCACGCCGTCGCCGGCCGGCGGGCCGTCGATCGGGCGGCCGGGGATGTAGCGCGGTGCCACGACCAGCGGGAACCTGAACGTGGCGGCGCCGTCCTCGTACGGCAGCGGCTGGCTCATGCTCAGGCGCACCGAGACGCGCTCGCCGGGCAGGATGTTGCCCACCCTGATCGTGAACACGTCGGGCCGGTCCTCCTCGGCGATCGCCGCCCGCCTGCCCTCGCGCAGCGCCCGGTCGTAGTCGGCCCTGGCCTGGCCGCGCTCCTTGAGCACGCCCTCGACGACCCGGTCGTCGGCCTCCATGCGGAAGCCGGTCACCGCCGCCCTGTCGGGCAGCGGGAAGACGTAGGTGGCCTCAAGCGTCACGTCGTACGGGTTCGTGAACCCCTGGGTGACCTCGACCCCGGCGATCAGGCCCGAGATGGCGGCGGTCACGTCGACGCTCTCCAGCGGCAGGTTGCCGCGCTCGGTCAGCAGCGCGCCGAACCCGGCGTCCGGCACCGGCAGGCACCGCGCGGGCTCCAGCGAAGTGATCTTCATGTCAGCTTCCTCTCTTCGAGCACCGCGAGCAGCGGCCCGGCCGCCGCCAGCACCGCCTGAACGTCCTCATCCGACAGCGCCCGCCTCCCGTCGAGCACCAACCGCACCCCATCGCCCAGCCTGATCCCCGTGACGACTCCGGCCGCCGGTCCCGGCCCATCAGCGCCGGCGGCGGACCCCTCCGGTGGGCTACCCGGCCGCTCAGCCCAGAAGCGCGCCCGCTCCCCGTCTCCTGCGACGGCCGGGGCGGGGTCGGGGCGGGGGAGCGACCCGTTGAGGCCGGACGCCTGCTCCAGGGTGTGGTCGGTGGCGCCGGTCAGGGCGGTCTGGATCTCGGCGATCGAGTGGCCGGCGGCCTGCATGCGCTTGACCGCCACGAGCTGCAGGAGGTGGCGGCGGCCGTAGCGGGCGATCCTGCCGCGCCGGGTGAGCGGCGGGTCGAGCAGCCCGATCGTCGTATACCACCTGATCAGCCGCTCCCCGGGAACGTCACGGACCCGTCCGTTGGCTGCGTGCCCGGCGGCCGCCGCGCCGTCGCGCAGCGCGCGGGCCGCGTGCTCGGCCAGCTCGCCGATCGTCCAGGTCTCGCTCATGCCTCCCACAATGACACTGTCATAGTTACAGTGTCAACGTGCTCGTGTGGCGGAAGAACCGCAGGCCGAAAACCGTTCTAAATGTGTAAAAGCCGACCTCCGGGGAGGAAAGTACGCATGGCTACAATCACCGGACCACTCACGGGCGACGCCAAGAACACCGTCGTCGAGGCCCTCCAGGGCGCACTGGTCGATCTCATCGATCTGTCCCTGGTCGCCAAGCAGTCCCACTGGAACCTCATCGGCTCCCACTTCCGCCCCATCCATCTGCAGCTCGACGAGGTCACCGACCTCGCCAGGACCCATATGGACACCATCGCCGAGCGCGTGGTGGCCCTGGGAGCCAACCCGGACGGCCGCGCCGCGACCGTCTCCCGCGAGACCAAGCTCCAGCAGCCGGACGGCGGCTGGCTGGAGGACGGCAAGGTCGTGGCGACCATGACCGACATCCTGGGCGGCGTCAGCAAGCGCATGTACGAGCGCATCGCGGCCACCGAGGAGGCCGACCCGGTCAGCCAGGACCTGCTCATCGCCGTGGCGCAGGACGTCGACAAGCAGCACTGGATGTTCCAGGCGCAGCGCTGATCCGAAGGCGCGTGCGACGAAGGAGAGCCCGGGCGTACGGCCCGGGCTTTCGTGTGCCCGGAGCCGTCCACGTCGGGGCGCTGGCGAGGTTTGCGGAGAGTTTGGTTTCGCGAGTCCCTGCCATTCATGTCGGTGCGGTCGACTAGCGTGGCACCTAGAGGGAGGCCCCACGATGTCGCACAAGACTCTTCTCCGCACGGGCCCGCTCTTGCCGGGCGGCATCAGCCCGTACGGTCCGCTCGGACTTCCGGGCCCCGACGGCCTGGCGCTGCCCCCTGGGTTCACCGGCCGGGTGGTGGCCCGCAGCGGTCACAAGGTCGCCGGCCTGACCTGGCACGCGGCCCCCGACGGCGGCGCCTGTTTCCCCGACGGCGCCGGCTGGATCTACGTCTCCAACTCCGAGCTGCCCCTGCTCGGCGGGGCGTCGGCGCTGCGCTTCAGGGCCGACGGCAGCATCGGCGACGCCTACCGCATCCTGTCGGGCACCGACCTCAACTGCGCGGGCGGCGCCACGCCGTGGCACACGTGGCTGTCGTGCGAGCTCGGCCACCGCGGGCGCGTCTTCGAATGCGACCCCTACGGCGCCCGCGCCGCGCGTCCCCGGCTGGCGATGGGCCGCTTCAAGCACGAGGCCGCCGCCTGCGACCCGGAGCGGCGGGTCATCTACATGACCGAGGACGAGCCCGACGGCTGCTTCTACCGGTTCAGGCCGGGCGACTGGGGCGACCTGACGGAGGGCACGCTCGAGGTGCTGTGCTCGTCGGGCCGCTGGCAGGCGGTGCCGTCGCCGGCCGCGCTGCTCAAGGAGGCCCGCCACCAGGTCGAGGACGCCCGCCACTTCGACGGCGGCGACGGCTGCCACTACGCCGGCGGGGTGTGCTACTTCACGACCAAGGGCGACACCGGGCTGTGGGCGTACGACGCGCAGACCGCCACGCTCGACCGGCTGTGCGAGGGAGTGCGGGCCATCACCGCCGCGCCGTCCGGTGACCTCTACGTCGCCAGAGAGCGCGCCGAGATCGACGTGATCGCGCCCGACCGGGCGGTCACCCCGTTCCTGCGTCTGGAGGGCCACCACGGGGCCGAGCTGACCGGGCTCGCGTTCTCGCCCAGCGGTGAGCGCCTCTACTTCTCGGCCAGGCGCGGCCGCACCGAGGGCCACACCTTCGAGGTGACGGGCCCCTTCCGTCCCTGAGCGCTCAGGCGAGGCCGAGGGTCCACATCTCCTCGACCACGCTCAGGCGAGGTCGAGGGACCACTTCTCCTCGACCACGCTCAGGCGAGGTCGAGGGTCCACATCTCCTCGACCAGCTCGACCCCGTTCTCCGAGCCCTTCTCCGCCGACTCCAGCTCGAACCCGGCCGCCCCGTAGATGCGCCGCGCGCTGGTCAGGCAGTCGCGGGTCCACAGCGTGACGCGCCGGTAGCCCTCGTCGCGGGCGTGCCGTACGCATTCCTCGACCAGCCGCCGCCCGATGCCGAGGCCGCGCGCGGACGGCTCGACCAGCAACAGCCGCAGCTTCGCCGTCTCGTCGTCCTGCCGCATGCAGAAGACGCAGCCGGCCCGCTCGCCGTTCACCTCGGCGATCCACCCGGCGTCGCGGGCGGGGTCGAAGCCGGCCACGATGCCGGCGACGAGCTGCTCGAACGCGGTGCCCCAGCCGTACTCGGCGCTGTAGAGCACGCCGTGCCGGTAGGCGACCCAGCCGAGGTCGCCGGTGCGCGGGGGCCTGATCACGTACGAGCGGGGCTCGCGCGCCCCGTCGAGCACCTGCCTGATCGCCGCCATGCCGCCGACCAGCCGCGCCTGGTCCTCCTCGGCCAGCTCGCCGAGCAGCTGCGCGATCTCCTCGCCCGAGCGCCGGTCGAGTGCCGCGAAGACCTCGGCCCCGCCGGGGGTGAGCCGGACGAGTTGCTTGCGCGCGTCGGAGGCCGAGCGCTCGCGCTCCACGAGCCCGTCGTTCTCGAAGCGGGTCAGGATGCGGCTGAGGTAGCCGGCGTCGAGGCCGAGCAGGCCGCGCAGCTCCCCGGTCTCGACCCGGTCGGTCTGCGCCAGCTCGAACAGCACGCGTGCTTCGGTCAGCGAGTACGGCGAGTCGTGCACACCCGCCTGGAGCACGCCGATCACCTTCGTATAGAACCGGTTGAAGGCTCTGATCTCGGCAACCCTTGCCTCTGTCAACGAACTCATTGCTTCAGTCAACCATAGGAGGATCCCCGCTGTGAAGCACCTGCGGATAGGCGGATACGGCCCGGGCATCGTCACGATCGATGACGGAAAGGAGCACGGCCTCGCGCGGGTGACGGCGCCGTCCTTCCTCGCCGCCCACCCCACGCTCCCGGTGCTGTACGCCGCGGGCGAGCTCGAACGCGGCTGGCTCACCGCCTTCGAGGCCACCAGCGAGCTGACCCCCTTCGACGAGCGCCCGAGCGAGGGCCACAGCCCCTGCCACGTCGCCCTCGACCCCACCGGCAGGCTGCTCGCGGCAGCCAACTACGGCGACGGCACGGCGGTCGTGTACCACCTCGACGAGCGCGGCGCGTTCGCGGGCGAGCCGCTCGTGCTGCGCAACGAGGGCTCGGGGCCCGACGCGGAGCGCCAGGAGGGCCCGCACGCCCACCAGTGCGTCTTCCACGACGGCCTGCTGCACGTCTCCGACCTCGGCACCGACGAGATCCGCCGCTACCGCCCCGACGGCACCCGGCTGGAGCCGATCATGCTGAGTCCCGGCACAGGCCCGCGCCACTTCGCGTTCGCCGGCGACCGCCTGTACGTCGCGGGCGAGCTCGACGGCACCGTCACGCTCATCGACGGCGAACGCCGCACCAGCGTGCCCGCCTCCCGGCAGGAGGGGGCCAACGCTCCCTCCCACCTCCAGCTCGACGGTGACTTCGTCTACGTCGCCAACCGCGGCCCCAACACCGTCTCGGTGCTGCGCGCCGGCGACCTGTCACACGTGGCCGAGGTGCCGACCGGCGGCGACTGGCCCCGGCATTTCGCCATCGACGGCGAGCACATGTACGTGGCCAACCAGTACGCGAACACGGTCACCCGCTTCACCCTGCGCGACGGGGTGCCCGCGCCGGACGGGGAGGCGTACGAGGTGGACAGCCCGGCCTGCGTCCTGGTCATGTAAGGACTTCACCAAGTCACGGCCGGAGGAGGCACGCCACGCCGACCATGGGCGCGTGCGCAAGGTGCTACTCGTCGTCCTCCTGCTTGCCGCCGGCTGCGGCGAGCCTCCTCCCGCCGCGCCCCGGCCCGTCGCGCCGCCCGCTCCGATCGTGGGGGCGGACGTGCAGGAGTCCTGGCGGATCCACCAGCTCGGCGCCGAGCACGAGATCGAGGGGTACGCCGACCGGGTGAGCGTGCTGCCCGGCGAGCCGCTGCGGCTGCACGTCTCCACGACCGCGCCGCGCTTCACCGCCCGCGCCTTCCGCATGGGCGCCAACCCGGCGAAGGTGTGGGAGTCCGACCCGGTCAAGGGGGTGCGCCAGGCGCCCGCCAAGCTCGTGGACGGCACCGTCACCGCCGCCCACTGGACGCCGTCGCTGACCGTGGACACCGACGGCTGGCCCGAAGGCTCGTACCTCATCAGGCTCGACGCCTCCACCGGCGCCCAGCGCTACGTGCCCGTCACCGTGCGCTCGGCCTCCACCGCGGGCCGCGTCGTCCTGGTGAACGCGGTCACCACCTGGCAGGCGTACAACCTGTGGGGCGGGCGCAGCCTCTACCAGGGCCCCGGCGGGTACGCGGACCGCTCCCGCGCCGTGACCTTCGACCGGCCGTACGACCGCAGCGGCGCCCGCCTCTTCCTCGACTTCGAGAGTGAGGCGCTGGCGGTGGCCGAGCAGAGCGGGGTGCCGCTGGCGTACCTGACGAACCTCGACCTCGTCCCCGGCGCGCTCGACGGCGCCCGCGCGGTGATCTCGCTCGGGCACGACGAGTACTGGTCGCCCGGCATGCGCCAGGTCGTCACGCGGGCCAGGGACAGCGGCACCAACCTCGCCTTCCTCGGCGCGAACGCCGTCTACTGGCGCATCGCCGTGCACGGCAGGACGGTGGCCTGCGACAAGGAGCGCGACTGCCGGCTCTGGCGCGAGACCCGGCCGGAGAGCGCGCTGGTGGGGCAGATGTACGAGTGCTTCCCCGCCGAGGGCGTCTACCGGGTCAGCAGGCCCGACCACTGGATCTTCGCCGGGACCAAGGGGCGCAGCTTCCCCGGGCTCGTCGGCGTGGAGACCGACCGGGTGTCGCGCGGCTCGCCCGACGGGGTGCAGGTGCTGGCCGAGTCGCCGTTCTCGTGCGGCGGGCGGCGCAGCGTCACCCACAGCACCTACTACACGGCGCCCAGCGGGGCCGGGGTGTTCGCGTCGGGCACGATGCGGTGGGTGTGCGGGCTGCGCGGCAAGCGCTGCGGCCACGGCGTCACCGACTCCGCCGCCGCCTTCACCCGCCGCGCCACCTTGAACCTCCTGACCCGCTTCGCCCGGGGCCCCGCGGCCGAACCCTGACCGGTTGTCGTGCCTCAGGCGGGGTGGGCGGCGGTGCGGGCCAGGTTCACCGCGGCCCGCCAGCGGGCGTAGGCGGCCTCGTCACGCTCGCCGGGCTCGAACCGGCGGTCGAGGCGCCAAGTCTCGCGCAGCTCGGCCTGCGAGGCCCACACGCCCGCCCCCAGGCCGGCCAGGAAGGCCGCGCCCAGCGCCGTGGTCTCCTGGACGGCGGGGCGCTCGACGGCGGTGCCGAGCTGGTCGGCCTGGACCTGCATGAGCAGGTCGTTGGCGCTGGCCCCGCCGTCGGCCTTGAGCACCTGCACCGACCCGGCCGTCATCGACTCCACCACGTCGCGCACCTCGAACGCGATGGCCTCCAGCGTCGCCCTGACCAGGTGAGCCCGGGTCGTGCCGCGCGTGATGCCGGTGATCAGCCCGCGCGCCTCGGGCTCCCAGTGCGGCGCGCCGAGCCCGGTCAGCGCGGGCACGAACACCACCCCGCCGCTGTCGGCCACCGTACGCGCCAGCGCCTCGGACTCCGGCGCCGAGCCGATCAGCCCCAGCCCGTCGCGCAGCCACTGCACCGCAGCCCCGGTGACGAAGATCGACCCTTCCAGCGCGAACGTGCGCTCACCGGCGGGCGTCTGCCAGGCCACCGTGGTCAGCAGCCCGTTCTCCGGCCTGGCGATCTTCTCGCCGAGGTTCGCCAGCACGAACGAGCCGGTGCCGTAGGTGCACTTCACGTCGCCCACGTCGAAGCACGTCTGCCCGAACAGCGCCGCCTGCTGGTCACCGGCGACCCCGCTGATCGGCAGGTCGAGCCCGAGGAAGGAGGACGGGTCGGTCCGGCCGAGCGGCCCGAAGTTGGGCACGATCTCCGGCAGCGCCGGCTCGGGCACGCCGAACAGCTCGCACAGCTCCGGCTCCCACCCGCCGGACGCGAGCCCGTACAGGAGGGTGCGCGAGGCGTTGGACGGGTCGGTGACGTGCCGCGCGCCCGCCGTCAGCCGGGCGATGAGGTACGAGTCCACCGTCCCCACGGCGACGGCCCCCGACGTGACGCCCGCCCACACGCCGGGGTCGTGCTCGGCCAGCCAGGTGAGCTTGGTGGCGGTGAAGTAGGGGTCGAGCCGCAGACCGGTCAGCTCGCTCACCCGCGGCTCGTGCCCCGCGTCGCGCAGCCGCCCGCACAGGCCCGCGGTGCGGCGGTCCTGCCAGACGATGGCCCGGCGCGGCGCGGCCAGCGTGTGGCGGTCCCACAGGACGGCGGTCTCGCGCTGGTTGGTGATGCCGACGCAGGACGGCCGCAGCGAGGTGCCGCGCAGCGCGGCGGCGCAGGCCGACAGCGTGGCCTGCCAGATGTCCTCGGGGTTGTGCTCGACCTGGCCCGGCTCGGGGAAGTGCTGGGCGAACTCCTCGTACCCCTTGCTCGCGACGCTTCCGTCCTCCGTGACGACGAGCGCCGTCACTCCCGTCGTCCCGGCGTCGATGGCCAACACGGTCACGGACATTCCTCCTCTAACGATCACGACACGACCGGGCGCCCAGGTTTAATTCCGCAGCCTCGCGTTTGGTCTAGACCACTGCGTGTGATGCCGGGCACAATGCGAGTCTGACATCAGGTCTGGTTCGTGACCCCTATCGGGAGGAACCCGCCATGCGTATTGGAGTGCTCACCGGAGGCGGCGACTGCCCCGGGCTCAACGCCGTCATCAGGGCAGTGGTGCGTAAGGGGGTGAGCGTCTACGGGCACGAGTTCGTCGGCTTCCGTGACGGCTGGCGCGGCCCCCTAGAAGGCGACACGATGCCACTGGACATTCAAGCCGTACGCGGCATCCTGCCGCGCGGAGGCACCATTCTGGGCTCTTCCCGCACCAACCCGATCAAGATCGAGGGCGGTGTCGACCGGATCAAGGAGAATCTCGCCGCGACCGGCGTCGACGCGCTGATCGCCATCGGCGGCGAGGACACCCTGGGAGTCGCCAAGCAACTCTACGACCGTGACGTCCACGTGGTTGGCGTGCCCAAGACCATCGACAACGACCTGTCCGGCACCGACTACACCTTCGGCTTCGACACCGCCGTCAACATCGCGACGGAGGCCATCGACCGGCTGCACACCACCGCCGAGTCCCACCACCGGGCGCTCATCTGCGAGGTCATGGGCCGCCACGCCGGCTGGATCGCGCTGCACGCGGGTATGGCGGGCGGCGCCAACGTCATCCTCATCCCGGAGAAGCCGTTTGACATCGACCGGGTCTGCGAATACGTCGAGTCCCGCTTCCGCACCCGCTACTCGCCGATCATCGTGGTCGCCGAGGGCGCACACCCCGTCGAGGGGCAGATGGAGCTGCAGACGGGCACGCTCGACGCGTTCGGGCACGTCCGGCTGGGCGGCATCGGCGAGGTGCTGGCCAAGGAGATCGAGAAGCGCACCGGCAAGGAGGCCCGCACCACCGTGCTCGGCCACATCCAGCGCGGCGGCACCCCGACGGCCTACGACCGGGTGCTGGCCACCAGGTTCGGGCTGCAGGCCATCGACGCGGCCCACGAGGGCGACTTCGGCAAGATGGTCGCGCTGCGCGGCACCGACATCATCCGCGTCGGGCTCGACGAGGCCACGGCCGAGCTGAAGACCGTGCCGGTCGAGCGCTACTCCGAGGCCGAGGTGTTCTTCGGCTGAATGTAAGCCGGTTGCAAGCGGGCGGCCGTACCGTCGAGGGCAGCGGGGTCATCCGCTACAACCCCCTCGGGGTACGGCTTGCGTCGCGTCACGTCGGCGGCCCACCTGTGCGCCGCAAGCCGTACCCATGACATAGCTCAACCGCGGGGCGTGCCGAAGAGATCCACCTCCGGCGCGCCCTCGGCGTTTCCGCGGCGCAACCGCTCCTTGAACTCCGCCTCGCTGCGCAGCTCCTTCTCCGACGGCGACAGGACGACGGCGAGCAGCAGTCCCACCGTGACCAGGCTGATGCCGACGATGAGCGGCAGCAGGAAGTCGATGCCCTGAGCGCCGGCCACCGGCACCATGTCCGAGTGGGTCCGCACCGACATCGACGCCATGCCGGTGTAGTGCATGCCGGCCACCGCGATGCCCATGACGAGCGCGGCGCCGCCGATCTTCAGCGCGCCGGTCACCCGCAGCGCGAACCACAGCGCCGCCGTCGCCGCCGCCACCGCGATGAGCACCGACAGCGCGACGACGGGCGGGTCGTAGGAGACGTGGCCTGACATGTTCATCGCGGCCATGCCCAGGTAGTGCATGCCGGCCACGCCTGCGCCGGTCAGCACGCCGCCCGCGATCAGGCGGTTCGGCCGCTCGCCGCCGTGCGAGGCGAGGAACAGGCCGGCGCCCACGACGACGATCGCGAGCAGCGCCGACGCCACGGTGAGCGGCACGTCGTAGCGGATCACCGAGCCGGGCGCGGAGAAGCCCAGCATGGCGATGAAGTGCATGGTCCAGATGCCGGTGCCGCCGATCGCGACGGCCGCGCCGGCCAGCCAGTACTTGCCCTCACGGCCGCCGGTGAGCCGGGCCCGCGCGGTCAGCAGCAATCCCAGCATCGAGCCCATGCTGGAGACGGCGTAGGCGAGTACGGGCGTCAGCAGCCCGTGCGAGAAATGATCGATCGGCGACATGCCCCACCCATCCCCTTACCGCATCGATGAGGGGAGTATGAGTGGGGCTCAGCTCTTTGCGCAAGTATCAGCAGGCACGGCCTTCCGCCGCGCCTGCTCACGCCTCGTGCGTTTCTCCCTAGCGGCGCCTGCCCCTGGATCGCGCGGGCTGCTGGCGGGGCGCCGGGGCCGGCTGCGGCTGGGCCGGCTGCGTCGGCGGCATCGGCTGCGGGCGGCCGTGCGTCGGCTGCATCGGCTGCTGGCGGCCCTGCATCGGCTGCGGCCGGCCGGGCACGGGAGCGGCCAGCGGCGCCGGGTAGGCGGCCGGCTGCTCCTGTTGCTCGGCGTTGCGCCGGCGCAGCTCGAGCTTGGCGAGCAGCTCGGCGTCCTCGGTGAGCTCCTCCTCCGACGGGGACAGGATCACCATGAGCAGCATGGTCAGGGTGATCAGGCTGATGACGGTCATGAGCGGGACGAGGAAGTCCAGCGCGTCGGCGCCAGGGACGTCGCCGATCACCGGGTCGACCGTGACGTGCATGGCGTACATGCCGGTGTAGTGCATGCCGGCCACCGCGACGCCCATGACGAGCGCGGCGCCGGTGATCCAGATGGGCTTCCTGACCCGGGTGGTGAACCAGAGCGCGACCGTGGCCGCCACCACCGCGATCGCGACGGAGACGCCGACGAGCACGCGGTCGTAGGAGACGTGGGCGGACATGTTCATCGCGTACATGCCGAGATAGTGCATGGAGGCCACGCCGAGCCCCGTGAGCAGGCCGCCCCCCAGCAGCGCAGGCCACCGGCCGCCGCCGTAGGAGACGAGGAACAGGCCGGTGCCGACGACCACGATGGCGACCAGGGCCGAGGCCGCGGTCAGCCAGACGTCGTACTTGATCTGGGTGCCCTCCACCTGGAAGCCCATCATGGCGATGAAGTGCATGACCCAGATGCCCGTGCCGCCGATGGAGACGGCCGCGCCCAGCAGCCAGCGCACGCGCGCTCCGCCGCGTGAAGCGTGCGCCTGCGCGGTCAGCCGCAGCCCGAGCATCGAGCCCATGCAGGACATGACGTAGGCAAGCAGCGGTGTGAGCAGTCCGTAGGTGAAGTGATCCACAGCGGAGGTCATCTATCGGTCCTTGCGATTTAGGGGTTCCCGGATTTTGCCATCCCGGATGTCCTATTCGCATGGATACTGCAACTATCTGTCAAATCGCACTGTCGGAAACATGAGAACTCCTCATAACTCTCTGGTGTGTAGGTACCGCCACAGAGTGAGGGCAGAGTGAGGCCAGAGTGAGGACGGTGAGGAGGACGCGGTGCGGACTAAACTCGATGGGTCGCGACGTTGCCATCAACGGTCGCGTTCCCCATCTTCCCCGGAGGTTTCACCATGACGATGTCCGCCCTGGGCGAGCCGTGCGTTCTGCTCAAGCTGGGCGAGATCGTCCTCAAGGGCAAGAATCGCGAGCTGTTCGAACGCCGCCTCATCGGCAATATCCGTGACGCGCTCCAGAGCGTCGGCATCCAGGTCGACGTCCGCAGGCGGCACGGCGTGGTCGCGATCTTCCTGCCCAAGGGCGCCACCGCCGAGCAGGCCGACGCCGTCGCGGAGCGGGTCGCCGACGTGCCAGGACTGGTCTGGATCCACCGCGCCTGGCGGGTCGCCAAAGACCCCGACACCGTGCTCAAGGCCGGTCTCGAGCTGGCCGGCGAGAGCGAGGCGGCCAAGCGCGGCGCCCCCTTCGCGGTCCGCTCCCGCCGCCGCGACAAGCGCTTCCCGCTCAGCTCCAACGAGCTCGACCGGTTCGTCGGCGGCGCCATCAACGACGAGTACAACCTGCCCGTCGACCTCAAGAACCCCGAGCTGACCATTTTCATCGAGGTCGACAGGGACGAGGTGTTCGTCTTCACCGGCGGCATCCCGGGCCAGGGCGGCCTGCCGGTCGGCAGCAGCGGGCGGGCGCTCGTGCTCATGTCGGGCGGCATCGACTCGCCGGTGGCCGCCTACCGCATGATGCGGCGCGGGCTCCACGTCGACTTCCTGCACTTCTCGGGCATCCCGTTCACCACCTCCGAGTCGATCTACAAGGCGTACGCGCTGGTCAAGAAGCTCGACCGGTTCCAGGGCAAGTCGCGCCTGTGGGTGGTGCCGTTCGGCAAGGCGCAGCAGTCGATCCGCACCTCCGGCCAGGACCGTCTGGCCGTGATCGCGCAGCGGCGGCTCATGCTCAAGACCGCCGAAGAGGTCGCCCACCGCATCCGCGCCTCCGCGCTGATCACCGGCGACGCGCTCGGCCAGGTGTCGTCCCAGACGCTGGCCAACATCACCGCCCAGGACAACGCCGTCGACCTGCCGATCCTGCGGCCCCTCGTCGGGTGGGACAAGACGGAGATCATGACCGAGGCGCGGCGCATCGGCACGCTGGAGATCTCCGAGCTGCCCGACGAGGACTGCTGCTCGCTGCTCGCGCCCAAGCGGGCCGAGACGCGGGCCAAGATCGAGGACCTCAAGCAGATCGAGAAGCGGCTCGACGCCGAGGAGCTGTGCGTCCAGCTCGCCGACTCCATCCAGGAGTACACGCTCTGAGATCCGGGAGCACACGCAGGCTCTGAGATCCGGGAGTACACGCACGCTCTGAGCCGCTCCCCGGGCCCCGCGGTGGCGGGGCCCGGGGAGCGCTCGGCGGGGCGTCAGGCGGTGGCCGTTGCCCGGCCTGGCGTCAGGCGATGGCTGGGGCGGAGGTAGCGCCAGTGATCGTCAGGCGGTGACCGGGGTGGCGGTGACCGGGGTGGCGGCGGCCGTCCTGCCGAGCAGCGGCGGGAAGTCCGTCATGATCTGGGCGAGCTCGCCCAGGTCGGTGTCCACGAGTGCCTGCGGGCCGTCGCAGAGCGCCTGCTCGGGCTGCGGATGCACGTCGATGATCACGCCGTCCGCGCCCACCGCGAGGGCCGCCCTGGTCAGCGGCAGCACCAGGTCGCGCCGCCCGCCCGAGTGCGACGGGTCGACGATGACCGGCAGGTGCGACAGCCGCTGCGCCACCGGCACCGCCGAGACGTCGAGCGTGTTGCGGGTGGCCGTCTCGAACGTCCTGACGCCCCGCTCGCACAGCACGATGTCGAGGTTGCCGCGCTGCGCGATGTACTCGGCGGCCATCAGCCACTCCTCGATGGTGGCCGTCATGCCGCGCTTGAGCATCACCGGCCGCCCGGCCGCGCCGACCGCCTGCAGCAGCGCGAAGTTCTGCATGTTGCGGGTGCCGACCTGCAGCATGTCGGCGTAGGAGGCCACCAGCTCGACGTCACGGACGTCAACGACCTCCGTGACGATCGGCAGTCCCGTCTCCTCGCGCACGTCCGCCAGGATCCGCAGCCCCTTCTCACCGAGGCCCTGGAAGGCGTACGGGGAGGTGCGCGGCTTGAACGCACCGCCGCGCAGCAGCACCGCGCCGGCCGCCTGCGCCATCCGCGCCGCGTCGAGCGTCTGCCGGTGCGTCTCCACCGCGCACGGCCCCGCGATCAGCGTCACGGTGTCGGGACCGATGGGCACGCCGCCCACGTGCACGGTGGAACGTTCCGGATGATTCTCCCTGCTCACCAGCTTGTACGGCGTCGAGACCCGCATGACGTCCCGCACCCCGCCCATGCCGCGCAGGGCGGCGGCGTCGAGCTGCGTCACGTCGCCGACCAGGCCGACGATCGTCCTGCGCACGCCCTTGCTGACGAACGCCTCCACCCCGGCCGTCTCGACGACCGACACGATCGCCGCGAGATCGTCCGCGGTGGCCTCAGGGCCCATCACGATCACCATGTTGCCGCTCTCCTTCTCCGGAAAACACGAAAGGCCCCGGGTCCTCGAGGACCCGGGGCCTTTCGTTCGCCTGTCTGCTAGTGCAGCGTCAGATGGCGAACGGACTCGGGTCCGTCGCCATACCAAAACAGGAACGCTGCACGCATAGCCCTAAACGATAGCGCACCGCACCCGCTGCCGAGGCACGCGACGGCCGATGGCAGGATGGCCACGAGACGCGAGAGCGGTGAAGGGAGTGTTCGTGGAGGAGTCGCGCCTGCCTCCAGGCCAGTACGTCCCACGCGGCAGGCCCGTGATCCACTACGGCCGCGTGCCCGCGTTCAAGCCGGAGAGCTGGGACTTCCGGGTGTTCGGCGCGACCGCGTCGGGCGAGGAGCACTGTTTCACCTGGCCGGAGTTCGAGCGGCTGCCCCGTGACACGCGGGTCGAGGACTTCCACTGCGTCACCAAGTTCTCGCTCATGGCCAACGAATGGCGCGGCGTCACCCCGGCCACGATCATGGCGGCCGCCCCGCCCGACCCCGGCGTGCGCCACGTGATGATCTGGGCCGAGTACGGCTACAGCGCCAACCTGCGCATGTCCGACTTCACCGCGCCCAGCACGTTGTTCGCCATGGAGTTCGAGGAGAAGCCGCTCAGCGCCGACCGCGGCTTCCCCGTGCGCATCGTGGTGCCCCACCTGTACGCGTGGAAGAGCGTCAAGTGGGTGCGCGGCATCGAATACCTGCTGGAGGACCGCCGCGGATTCTGGGAGGAGCGCGGCTACCACAACGTCGCCGACCCGTGGCGCGAGCAGCGCTACTCCTACCAGGAAGAACCCGGCGAAGGCCCCGACTGACTTCACCCTCCGTTCGGCCCCTTAAACTCTGCGTTTACGGCTACGGTTTCCCGCATGCTGACCACCGGGTGCGTGGCGCTGGCCTGCCTGTCCTTCCTCCTGGGCCATGCGCTCGCCCGCCGCCGCCAGGCGCCGCCGCGCAGGACGGACGCGGCGACGTTCGCCACGCTGCACGTCGCCGCGATGGCCGCCCCCGCCCTGCGCGCCGGGCTCGACCGCGACTCCGCCCGCAAGGCCGTACGCCACCTGCACACCCTCCTCGGCACCAGGGCCGTCGCCCTCACCTCGGCGGACGCCGTGCTGGCCGTCGAAGGGCCGGGCGCCGATCGCGTGCTCGGCCACGCCACGGCCGCGCTGGCGGCGGGGCGGGCCGAGGTCTTCCCCGACGAGCCGTACGCGGCGGTCGTGGTGCCGCTGACCGTGGACGGCACGGTCGTCGGCACGCTGGCCGCCTTCGACGACGAGGTGAGCGCGGCGCTCGTGCGTACCGTCACCGAGGTCGCCGGCTGGGTGTCCGGCCAGCTGGAGCTCGCCGAGCTGGCCGCCTCGCGGCAGCGCGCGATGGAGGCCGAGATGCGGGCCCTGCGCGCCCAGATCTCGCCGCACTTCGTCTACAACGCGCTCACCACGATCGCCTCGTTCGTGCGGACGAACCCGCGGCGGGCCCGTGAGCTGCTGCTCGACTTCGCTGACTTCTCCCGTTACGCGCTGCGCCGCGCCCACGACTTCACCACCCTGGCCGACGAGCTGACCTGCGTTGACCGTTACCTGCTGCTGGAGCGCGCCCGCTTCGGCGACAAGCTGCGCTTCAGCATGCAGGTGGCGCCCGAGGTGCTGCCGGTGCCGGTGCCGTTCCTGTGCCTGCAGCCGCTGGTCGAGAACGCCATCAAGCACGGCATGCGTGGCCGCGGCGGCCCGGGCGAGGTGCGGGTGGTGGTGCGCGACGCCGGCCCCGAGGCGCACATCACGGTCGAGGACGACGGCGCCGGCATGGACCCTGAGTGCGCCCGCCGCATGCTGGACGAGGACCCGGCCCGCGAGGGACACGGCATCGGCCTGGCCAACGTGGACCTGCGCATGCGGCAGATCTACGGCGACGGCTACGGGCTGGTCGTCGAGACCGCGCTGGGAGCGGGCACGAAGGTGCGGCTGCGGGTCCCCAAGTCTCTTTCTGTGGTCGAATGATTACGCTATGCTGACGTGTCTCTGGTGACCTCTGCTTTCATACGACAGCGTGGTGGACATGCTGAGAGTGCTGGCCGTCGACGATGAAGTGCCTGCTCTGGAGGAGCTCGCCTACCTGTTGCGCCAGGACGACCGCATCGAGCACGTCACGACGGCGGCCGACGGCGTCACGGCGCTGCAGGACATGGTGCAGATGATCGGCGGCGGTGAGCGGCTCGACGGGGTGTTCCTCGACATCCGGATGCCCGGCCTCGACGGGCTCGACCTCGCCCGGCTGGTCGGCGGCTTCCCCAGCCCGCCCCGGCTGGTCTTCGTCACCGCCCACGAGGAGTGCGCGGTGCAGGCGTTCGAGCTGGAGGCCGTCGACTACCTCCTCAAACCGGTCAGGGCCGAGCGTCTGTCCGAGGCCGTGCGGCGGCTCGAGGCGGCCACCTGCCCCGCGCCCGAGCCGGGGCAGGACGACGTGATCCCGGTCGAGCTGGGCGGGCGCACCCGGTTCGTGCCGCAGCAGGCGGTCTGGTACGCCGAGGCCAAGGGCGACTACGTACGCCTGCACACCGTCGACGGCAGCTACCTCGTCCGCATGTCGCTGGCCGCTCTGGAGCGGCGCTGGTCGGACGCCGGGTTCATCCGCATCCACCGCAGCACGCTCGTCTCGGGGCGGCACGTCAGCGAGCTGCGCTTCGAGGGTGGCCGGGTGACGCTCACCGTGGGCACCGAAACCCTCCAGGTCAGCAGGCGCCACAGCCGCCAGGTCCGCGACCAGCTCGTCCGCCACCACCGCGGCACGCTGGCGTAAGGGGTCCTTCGACTCGGACGGGCGGAGCGGTCGCGGTGGGCGCGATCGCCGGTGGGGGTGTGATGGGGGCGGTCGTGTCGGGGGAGCGGGCGGGCGTGAAGCCGGGGGTGCCCACATCGTGTCCTGTGGGCGTTGCGGCGTGCGGTGCCTGCGCGGTGATGGTAATGATTTCCCTGGTCACCATGGGTCGGCCGGCGCGGGGGACGGGTTGGGCGATTGTCAGGATGCATCTCCCCGGGTGACGTGCGGGCCCCCTTGCTACCGTTCGTCGCGCCTGCATGACCGCTGGTCGTATGACCACTCTCCGCATAGCGATGACTACAGACCGCTCAACGAGCTGTACGTGAACAGGGTTTCCCCCACAAGATCGCAACCGTAGTGTTTCGGCATCGGAAGCCATCCCGGCGCATCGGGAGGGACGAGCCGGGGGGCTCACGACAGGCTCGGTGCGCCGGCTTCACCGGCGACGCGCAGGTCGCCGCGGCGGCCGGGCCCTTGACCGGGGGGTAGGGCCCGACACGCCGGATCCGTGAAGGGGCGCCCGCGTGGCCGCGATTCTGGGCCCCGCGATCCGGCACGCGGGGGCGGCCGCATCGCGCGAGCGGGCGCCCCTGTCACGGCCAGGACGCCTCATCCCGTGACACCCACCCCACACGCTTGGACGGCCCCTCATACTCCCGCGCCTCCCCACCGCTGGGGGCCGGCCCCGCCCGCTCCGCCCGCTCCCGCACGTTCCGCCTTCGGCCGCCCGCCGGCCGGTCGGGTCGGGGCGTCAGCCGTCGCGGAGTTTCTTCAGCAGGGCGATGTCCTCGGCGTGTTTCGGGGCCTTGCCCGGAGTCTCGATGCAGATCGGGACGCCGGCGACCGCCGGATGGCGCATCAGGTCGGCGAAGGGCTGGATGCCGATGTGGCCGGCGCCGATGTTCTCGTGGCGGTCCTTCTTCGAGCCGCACACGTCCTTCGAGTCGTTGGCGTGGACCAGCTTGAGCCGGCCCGGCGCGATCGCGTGGAGCGCGTCGAACGTCTCCTGCACCCCGCCCTCGGCGGCGAGGTCGTGGCCGGCGGCGAAGGCGTGGCAGGTGTCGAGGCAGACCCCGGCCCGGGGATGCCAGTCGAGGGTGGCGAGGTAGGGCTCGAGGTCCTGGACGGTGGCGCACAACATGGCGCCCTGGCCGGCCATCGGCTCCAGCAGCAGGTCGGGCCCGCCGTCGGGGATCTCGTCGAGCAGCGGCAGAAGATGCTCATGGAGCTGGCGCATCGCGTCGTCGCGCGGCTGCGTGACCGCCGAGCCGGTGTGCACGACCACGCCGCGCGCGCCGGTCTCGACCCCGCGCCGCAACGTGTGACGCACGATCGCGACGGAGTTGGCCAGCGTCTCGGGACTGGGCGAGCCGAAGTTGACGAGATAGGGCAGGTGGATGAACGTGGGCACGCCGGAGGCGGCGAGCGCCGCGTCCTGGTCGGGCTTGCCCTCGGTGAGCGCCCAGCCACGCGGGTTGGTGACGAACACCTGGATCATCTCGGCGCCGATCTCGGCCATGTAGGACAGCCCGCCTTTGGCCAGGCCGCCCGTGACGGACACGTGCCCGCCGATCAGGGATGTTGGGGTCATGATGGCACCCAGTTTAGGGCCGCCGGCCGACACTTCCGCAGATCAGCGCCGCCGCGCACGAACGGGCCCCGGGCGATTGGAGCATGACACGAAAAGTGCCCGGGTTCGTGGCCGTGAGTTGGGAGTTCTGGCGGATGGACCGGGAACGGAACCGCTGTGTGTACTTCTGCTATGGCCGACCGACTCGCGAGCTTCAACTCCCGGCCCAGGGCCGAGGCCGTGGCCGACCTGCTCACCTGCTGCGCCTCCCCGGCCTTCGCCGGCGAGGTGGCGGGGCGCAGGCCGTACGGGGACCTCGACGAGCTGCTGGACACCGCGAGCACGGCCGTGCGGGACCTCGGCTGGGACGAGGTAGTGCGGGCGCTGAGCGCCCACCCCCGCATCGGTGAGCGGCCGAAGGGGCAGGGGAGGGAGGCGTCCTGGTCGCGGCAGGAGCAGTCGGGCGTGCCCGACGCCATGCGCGCGGCGCTGGAGGACGGCAACCGCGCCTACGAGCGCCGCTTCGGCCACGTCTACCTGGTCTGCGCCACCGGCCTCACCGGCGCGCAGCTGCTGGCCAGGCTGGAGGAGCGGCTGGCCAACGACGAGGAACGCGAGCGCGAGGTCGTCCGCGCCGAGCTGGCCGCGATCGCCCGGCTGCGGCTGGCCAAGCTGATGAAGGAGGGGGCATGAGCCTGTCCACCCACGTGCTCGACGCGGTCACCGGCCGGCCCGCCGCGGGCCTGCGCGTACGTCTCGAACAGGACGGCCGGGTGCTGGCCGAGGGCCGCACCGACGACGACGGCCGCATCAAGGGCTGGAACCCGGGCGCCGGCGTGCACCGGATCGTCTTCGACACCGGGTCGTACCTGGAGGACACGTTCTACCCCGAGGTCGTCGTCACCTTCACCGTCAAGGACCCGGCCGCGCACCACCATGTGCCGCTGCTGCTCAGCCCATACGCCTACAGCACGTATCGAGGGAGCTAGATGGCCGTCAAGCTTGGCGCCAACCGCTACGGAAAGGCGGAGACGAGGCTCGTCCACGTGGTCAGGGACGGCCCCGTCCACCACCTCAAGGACGTCAACGTCAGCATCTCCCTGTCGGGCGACATGGAGGCCGTGCACCTGACCGGCGACAACGCCGCCGTGCTGCCCACCGACACGCAGAAGAACACCGTCTACGCCTTCGCCAGGAAGCACGGGGTGGGCCAGATCGAGGCGTTCGCGCAGCGGCTGGCCAGGCACTTCGTGGCGTCCCAGCCGGCCGTCAGGCATGCCAGGGTGGAGATCGAGGAGTACGCCTGGCGGCGGCAGGGCCCCCACTCGTTCGTCCGCGACGGCACCGAGGTGCGCACCTGCCTGGTCCACCACGACGAGGACGGCCGCACCACGGTCGTGTCGGGCCTGCAGGACCTGGTGGTGCTCAACACGACCGGCTCGGAGTTCCACGGCTACGCCGTGGACGAGTACACCACGCTGCCGCCGACCACCGACCGCGTCCTCGCCACCGCCGTCACCGCCCGCTGGCGGCACGACGGCGACACTCCTTCATACGCGACGTCGTACGGCCAGGTCAGGCAGGCCCTGCTGGACGCCTTCGCGAACACCCACAGCCGCTCGCTGCAGCAGACCCTGTACGCCATGGGCGAGCGCGCGATCACCACCTGCCAGGGGATCTGTGAGGTCCGCCTGGCCCTGCCCAACAAGCACCACTTCGCGGTGGACCTGTCGCCGTTCGGCCTGGACAACGACAACGAGGTCTTCCACGCGGCCGACCGTCCTTACGGGCTCATCGAGGGCAGTGTGCTGCGCGAGGACGCGCCCGACGCCGGATTCGCCTGGGAGTAGAGACCGATGGACTTCTTGCGCCCCACGACGTGGGAGGAGGCGCTGGCCGCCAAGGCGGACCGGCCCGACGCGGTGCCCATCCAGGGCGGCACCGACGTGATGGTGGAGATCAACTTCGGCGTGCGCAGGCCGCCCGCGCTGCTCGACCTCACCGGGGTGGCCGAGCTGCGGGACTGGTCGATGACCGGGGGCATGTGCCGGCTGGGGGCCGGGGTGCCCTACGCGGTGGTCGTCGACCGGCTCGGCGCCGTGCTGCCGGGGCTCGCGCAGGCCGCGCGCACGGTGGGCTCGCCGCAGATCCGCAACCGCGGCTCGGTCGGCGGTAACCTGGGCGCGGCCTCGCCGGCGGGCGACAGCCATCCGCCGCTGCTGGCCGCCGGCGCGGTGGTCGAGGTGGAGTCGCGCGACCGCGGCGTGCGGATGATCCCGGCCACCGAGTTCTACCTGGGCGTCAAGCGCAGCGCGCTGGAGCAGGACGAGCTGATCAGGGCCGTGCACGTGCCGCCCGCCACGGGACCCCAGTACTTCTCCAAGGTCGGCACCCGCAACGCCATGGTGATCGCGGTGTGCTCGTTCGCGATCGCGCTGCACCCGGGGGAGCGGCGGGTCGGCACCGGGCTCGGCTCGGCCGCGCCCACCCCGCGCCGCGCGCTGGAGGCCGAGGAGTTGCTGGCAGCCGAGCTCGACTGGGAGGCGCCGCTCGATCCGGCGCTGGCCAGGCGATTCGGTGAGCTGTGCGCCCGGGCCGCCGCCCCGATCGACGACGTCCGCGGCACCGCCGCCTACCGGGTGCACGCCATCGGCGTGCTGGCCCGCCGCACGCTCGCCTGGGCGTGGACCGACCATCTGGGGAAGAGGGCCGCCTGATGCGCGTCACGTTCACCGTCAACGGCCGCGAGGAGATCGCCGAGGACGTCTGGGAGGGCGAGAGCCTGCTGTACGTGCTGCGCGAGCGTCTCGGCCTGCCCGGCTCCAAGAACGCCTGCGAGCAGGGCGAGTGCGGCTCCTGCACCGTCTACCTCGACGGCGTGCCGGTCTGCTCCTGCCTGGTCGCGGCCGGGCAGGCGGAGGGGCGGCAGGTGCGTACGGTGGAGGGCCTGGCCGACGGCGACCGGCTCGACCCGGTGCAGGAGGCGTTCGCGGAGAGCGGGGCCGTGCAGTGCGGCTTCTGCACGCCCGGGCTCATCGTCCAGGCCCACGACCTGCTCGAACGCGTGCCGCGCCCGTCCGACGCGGAGATCAGGGAGGCGCTGGCGGGCAACCTGTGCCGGTGCACGGGCTACGAGAAGATCCTCGACGCGGTACGCCTGGCCGCCGAGCGCAAGGCGGCGCCGTGACGCTGATCATCGAGAACGTTCACATCGCCCCCGTCTCCGGCCCCGAGATCCCGTCCGGCTTCCTCAGGATCGACGGTGACACGATCACCGAGCTGGGTCCGGGCCAGGCCCCCGACGTGCCCGGCGCCGAGCGCGTCGACGGCGCGGGCTGCCTGGCCACCCCCGGCCTGGTCAACACCCACCACCACCTCTACCAGTGGGCCTCGCAGGGCCTGGCGCAGGACGCCACCCTGTTCGAGTGGCTCGTGGCGCTCTATGAGGTGTGGGCCGCGATGGACGCCGAGGTCGTCGAGGGCGCCGCCACGGCCGCGCTCGGCTGGCTGGCTTTGTCGGGCTGCACCACCTCCAGCGACCACCACTACATCTTCCCCAAGGGCAGGGGCGACCTGCTCGCCGCCGAGATCACGGCCGCCCGCGCGATCGGGCTGCGCTTCCACCCGGCGCGCGGCTCCATGGACCGGGGACGCTCGCAGGGCGGGCTGCCGCCGGACGTCGTGGTCGAGGAGCTGGACGACATCCTGGCCGCCACCGCCGAGGCCGTTGACACCTACCACGACCCGTCGCGCTCCTCCATGCTGCGGGTGGCGGTCGCGCCGTGCTCGCCGTTCTCCGCCAGCGGCGCGCTGATGACCGAGTCCGCCGCGCTGGCCAGGGACAAGGGCGTGCGCCTGCACACCCACCTCGCCGAGACCCTCGACGAGGACGAGCACTGCCTTGAGCAGTTCGGGCTGCGGCCCGTCGACTACATGGAGAAGCTGGGCTGGCTCGGGCCCGACGTGTGGCTCGCGCACGCCGTGCACCTGAGCGACACCGACATCGCCAAGCTCGCCGCCACCCGTACCGGGACCGCCCACTGCCCCTCGTCCAACGGGCGGCTCGGCGCGGGCGTCGCGCGCGTCTCGGAGATGCTCCGGCAGGGCGCGAACGTCGGGCTCGGCGTGGACGGCAGCGCCTCGTCGGAGCTGACCCCGCTGGCCGGGGAGATGCGCCAGGCGCTGCTGTTTCAGCGGGCCCGCCACGGGCCGCAAGCCCTGACCGCGCGGCAGGCGCTGGAGCTGGCCACGCTGGGCGGCGCGCGCAACCTCGGCAGGCAGGACGAGCTGGGCACGCTGGAGCCGGGCAAGCTCGCCGACGTGGTGCTGTGGCGGGCCGGCGGGCCGTTCCACGCCGCCGTCGCCGACCCGGTCTGCGCGCTCGTCCTCGGGGCTCCGCCGCCGGTGGAGCTGGTGCTGGTGGGCGGGCGTACGGTGGTCGCCGGCGGCGAGCTGCGCACGGTCGCTCAGGACGCGGCAGGACGGGCGGGCGCCGATGCGCACCGGCGGCTGCTGCGGCTGGCCCGGGAGCGCGGTGTCACCGCCGCCCGGCAGGTGCACGGGGACTAGTGTGGAGATATCCGGACGAACAGGAAAGGCGGTCCCGTGTCGGCGGAATCCCCAGACGAGCGGCTGGCGCAGCTCAAGAGCACCTTCGCGGCCATCGACAGCGACGGCGACGGCTACATCACCGAGGCCGAGCTGAAGCGGCACTTCCCCGACCTGCCCGCGGAGGCGCTCGGGGCGATGAGCCAGGAGGCCGACTACGACCAGGACGGCCGCTACTCCCTGGAGGAGTTCATCCGCACCCTCTCCTGACGGACGGCTCCCGCCCGCCGCGCCCGGCGTGCCTGGGCACGGGCGGCATGCCCTGATGGAACCGGCTTCCCCCGGCGCGTGAGGCGGGCAGCGCGGGATGTGATGATGAGTCACGCCTTCCTGCCCGCTCGCACCGGGCAGGAAGGCGTGTCAGCACATTGTTCATCATCAGGCGGGAGTTCGTAGTGGTTCAGCACGTTCTGGTAGCCCCCGACAAGTTCAAGGGGTCACTGACGGCCGCCGAGGTCGCCTCTCACGTCTCGGCGGGGCTGGGCGTGCCGACGGTCGAGCTGCCGGTCGCCGACGGCGGCGACGGCACCGTGGACGCCGCCGTGGCCGGCGGCTACAGCCGGATCACGATCGAGGTCACGGGCCCGACGGGTCAGCGGGTGCCCGCCTCGTACGCCTGGCAGCCCACCGGCACCGCCGTGGTCGAGCTGGCCGAGGCGTCCGGGCTGCGCCGCCTGCCGGGCGGCCCCGAACCGCTGACCGCCACCAGCCGCGGCACCGGCGAGCTGATCGCCGACGCCGTACGCCGCGGCGCCAAGCGCGTCGTGCTCGGCCTCGGCGGCAGCGCCTGCACCGACGGCGGCGCCGGACTGGCCCAGGCGCTCGGCGCCCGCCTCATCGACGCGCAGGGCGATGACCTGCCGCCCGGCGGCGCCGCGCTCAAGCGGCTCGACCGCATCGACATGTCCGGCTTCCTCGACGTCTCCGGCGTCGAGTTCGTGGTGGCGAGCGACGTGGACAACCCGCTGCTCGGCCCGCACGGCGCCGCCGCCGTCTACGGCCCCCAGAAGGGCGCCACGCCCGGCGACGTCGCGACCCTGGAGGCAGGGCTGGCCCGCCTGGCGGCCGTCGCCACCGCCACCCACGGCCTGATGGGCGCGGTCGAGCACGACGACGTCCCGCGCGCGATGGGCGTCGCGGGCGCGCCGGGAGCGGGCGCGGCCGGCGGGGTCGGGTTCGCGGCGCTCGCCTTCCTGCACGCCGAGCTGCGGCCGGGCATCGACTACCTGCTCGACCTGCTCGGGTTCGCCGGGCACGTCGAGGGGGCCCGCCTGGTGATCACGGGGGAGGGCTCGCTGGACGAGCAGACCCTGCGCGGCAAGGCCCCGGCGGGCGTCGCGCGGGCGGCCGCGCGGGCGGGCGTGCCGGTGGTGGCCGTCTGCGGGCGCACAACGCTCTCCGAGGCCGACCTGAAGAGCGCGGGCATCGAGGCCGCGTACGCGCTGACCGACCTCGAGCCCGACACCGGCCGCTGCATGGCCGAGGCGGGCCCGCTGCTCGAACGCCTCGCGGCCAGGATCGCCGCCGAGCGGCTCCCGGAGGGCGAATGACACCGTACGACCTGGTCGTCCGATCCCGCAGGACCGTCACGCCCGAGGGCGAGCGGGCCGCGGCCGTCGCCGTGCGCGGCGAGCGGATCGCCGCCCTGCACGACTACACCGCGCCGCTGGAGGCCGCCGAGGACGTCGACCTGCGCGACCTGGCGCTGCTGCCCGGCCTGGTCGACAGCCACGTCCACGTCAACGAGCCGGGCCGCACCCACTGGGAGGGCTTCGACTCCGCCACCAGGGCCGCCGCCGCGGGAGGCGTCACCACGATCGTGGACATGCCGCTCAACAGCCTGCCGCCCACGGTCAGCACCGAGGCGCTGGAGGTCAAGCTGCGGGCCGCCGAGGGGCAGTGCCACGTGGACACCGCGTTCTGGGGCGGCGCCGTGCCGGGCAACCTCAAGGACCTGCGGCCGCTGCACGAGCGCGGGGTGCGCGGGTTCAAGTGCTTCCTGTCGCCGTCGGGGGTCGACGAGTTCCCGCCGCTGGGCGCGGACGAGCTGCGTGCGGCGCTGACGGAGGTCGCCGGGTTCGGCGGGCTGATGGTGGTGCACGCCGAGGATCCTGCGCTGCTGGGCGAGCCCGACGGGCCCGGCTACCGCGCGTTCCTCGACTCCCGGCCCGGCGCGGCCGAGCGCAGCGCCGTCGAGCGCGTCGTGCGGCTGGCCGCCGAGACCGGCTGCCGGGCGCACGTCCTGCACGTCTCCAGCGCCGAGTGCCTCAACGTGCTGGAGGCGGCCAGGGCCGAGGGGGTGCCGGTCTCGGCGGAGACCTGCCCCCACTACCTGACGCTGGCGGCCGAGCAGGTGCCCGAGGGGGAGACGGCGTACAAGTGCTGCCCGCCCATCCGCTCCGGGCACAACCGCGACCTGCTCTGGGACGGCCTGGCCAGGGGCGTGCTGAGCTGCGTGGTGTCCGACCACTCGCCGTCCACCGCCGACCTCAAGGTGCCCGACTTCGCCGCCGCGTGGGGCGGCATCGCCTCCCTGCAGCTCGGGCTGGCCGCCGTCTGGACCGAGGCCGCGCGCAGGGGCCACACGCTGGCGGACGTGACCCGCTGGATGTCGGCCGCCCCCGCCGAGCTGGCCGCGCTGCCGGGCAAGGGCGCGATCGCGGCCGGGAACGACGCCGACCTCGTCGCGTTCGACCCCGAGGCCGACACCCTGATCGACGCCGCCCGCCTGCACCACAAGAACCCCGTCACCCCCTACCACGGCCGCACACTCAAGGGCGCCGTCCTGACCACCTGGCTGCGCGGCCGGCCGGTGGACGGCGCGCCGCACGGACGATTCCTGCTGGGAGCGCGATAGATGGACGGCATCACCCGCCTGCCCGACCTGGCCCTGCGCACGTACGGCGGCTCGGTGGTGGCCGCGAGCGACGAGTCGTTCGCCGAGAAGGAGAGCCTGATCAGGCCAGGACGCCCCGGCTTCCTGCCGGAGACGTTCGGGAACAAGGGGCAGGTGTACGACGGCTGGGAGACCCGCCGCCGCCGCGAGCCTGGCCACGACTGGGCGCTGGTACGCCTCGGGCTGCCCGGGGTGATCCGCGGCGTGGTGATCGACACGGCCTGGTTCAAGGGCAACTATCCGCCCCGGGCGTCCGTCGAGGCCACGTCGGTGGCGGGGCATCCGTCGCCGGCCGAGGTGCTCGCCGCGCCCTGGACCGAGATCGTGCCGCTGTCCGACCTCAAGGGCGACGCCGAGCACCTCTTCCCGGTGACCGACGACGCCCGCTACACCCACGTACGGCTGAACATCCATCCCGACGGCGGCGTCGCCCGGCTGCGCGTGCACGGCGAGGTACGTCCCGACCTGTCGCTCCACGACGGCCTCGGCATCGACCTGGCCGCGCTGGCCAACGGCGGCCTGGTCACCGCCTGCTCCGACGAGTTCTACTCCGCGCCCGACAACGTCATCGCCCCCGGCCTGGCCCGCCACCAGGCGGAGGGCTGGGAGACCGCGCGGCGGCGCGACGACGGCAACGACTGGATCGTCATCAGGCTGGCCGGGCGCGGAGTCGTCAGGCTCGCCGAGATCGACACCACCAACCTGCTGTTCAACGCGCCCGGCGCGGTCGCGCTCACCGGGCTCGACGGCGACCGCGAGGTGGAGCTGCTGCCGAGGACGCGCCTGCAGCCCGACACGCCGCACCGCTTCCGCCTCGGCGCCGGCACGCCGGTCACGCACGTGCGCGTGGACATCTACCCGGACGGCGGCCTGGCCCGCGTCCGCCTGCACGGCCACCTGCACGGCACCTGGCCTGACCCTCAGGGCCCTTCGTGGCCCTCCCATGAGCGCTGAGCGCCGATCCCCGCCGGGGGATCGGCGCTCACTGCCAGAGGATGACCGTGCTGCCCGGCGGGCGCTCGCTGTTGGGCAGCGGCCGCTGGAACTGCACCACGCCGCCGTTGCCCAGCCGCTGCACCCGCACCCGGAACCCCAGCGCCTCCAGCTCCGACTTGGCGTCGTTGACGTTCTTGCCGATCACCCCGGGCACCATCGCGAACTGCTGGTCGTCGCGCGCCTCGTTGTCGCCCCTGAACCAGTCGAGGAACGGCGTCTGGCAGCGCGCCACCGTGATCATCGCGGGCGCGCCCTTGTCGACCTCGGACTTGGCCTTCGGGGTCTGGGCGATGACCGTGCACGGCTCGGCGTCGTCGTCGACCTCGTTGACCTGCACCTGGAAGCCCTGCGCGCTGAGGAAGCCGGCCGCCTCGTCCTTCGGCATGCCGTTGACGTCGGGCATGGTGAGCCCGGCGCTGACGAAGATGTTGACCTTCGCGCTCTTCTTGATCTTCTCGCCGACCTGCGGCGAGGTGCGGATCACCTTGTCGCGCTCGACCTGCTGGTTGGGCTGCCGCTTGACGCTGCCGACGGTCAGGCCGGCCCTGGCGATGGCGGCGCGGGCGTCGTTGCCGTTCATGCCGGTGACGTTGGGCACCACGATGCGCTCGGGGCCGAGCGAGAGCGTCAGCGTGACCGTCGAGCCCTTGTCGAGCTCGGTGTCGGCCACCGGGTCGCTGCTCAGCACCAGGCCCTCGCCCATCTTCTCGTCGTACTGGCTCTCGCCCTTGCGCACCTTCAGCCCGGCGCCGGCGAGGTCCTTCTCGGCCAGCGCCAGGTCCTTGCCGACCAGGTCGGGCACTTTCACCTGCTCGGGCAGCGAGAAGTACCACCCGGTCAGGCCCACCGCGACGACCATCACCACGGCCAGGACCGCCAGGAACCAGCTCGGCCGGAACCGGCGCTTCTCCGGCAGCTCGGCCCGCGGCTGGATCATCGTGTGGGCCGGCGCCGCCTGCGGCACCGACGGGGCCGACGCGGCGAACGGGATGGGCCCCGACGCCGGCTGCGCGTGATAGCCCGTGCCCGTGCCCATGCCAGGGCCCGTGCCCGGCGGGTTGGTCATGCGCGGCAGCACGCGGTGGGCCTCCACCGCCGCCACCAGCATCGCGGTCGCGTCGGCGGGACGGTCGTGCGGCTCGCGGGCGGTCGCGCTCGCCACCAGCGTGTCGATCAGCGGCGGCACGTCGGGATAGACCGAGGACGGCGCGGGCACGGTGTCGTGGACGTGGCGGTAGGCCACCGACATCGGCGTCTCGCCGTCGTAGGGCTGCTGGCCGGTCACCAGCTCGAACAGCATGATGCCGGCGGCGTAGACGTCGCTGCGCACGTCGGCGGCGCCCGTCATCACCTGCTCGGGCGCCATGTAGCCGATCGTGCCGATCAGCACGCCGGTGCGGGTCTGGTTGGTCGCCTCGATCGCCCTGGCCAGGCCGAAGTCGACGACCTTGACCCGGCCGTCGTCGGTCATCAGGACGTTTTCCGGCTTGACGTCGCGGTGCACCATGCCGGCCTGGTGGGCCGCGCCCAGGGCGGCCAGCACCGGGATGAGGATCTCCAGCGCCTCGCGGGCCGGCAGCCGGCCGCGCTCGCGCAGGATGTCACGCAGGGTGCGGCCAGGGACGTATTCCATCGACAGGTAGACGACGTCGTTGTCGGTGCCCTGGTCGAAGACGTGCACCACGTTGGGGTGTGACAGGCTGGCGACCGACTTCGCCTCGCCGATGAACCTTCTGACGAACGCCGGGTCCTCGGCGAGCGAGCGGTGCATGACCTTCAGCGCGACGGTCCGGTCAAGCCGGACGTCCAGCGCGAGGTAGACGGTCGCCATACCGCCCCGGGCGATCCGGCCCTCGATGCGGTAACGCCCATCGAGGAGCCGCCCGACCAGGGGGTCCGCAGTCGTCGTGTCCACCCCGCTGAGTTTACGGGCGTTTTGCCACCGGCATGGCCCTGGCGCCCGAAACCGATGCGGAGACGTTCTCGTCCCGTGTGTGACGGCGATGCGGCAGTGGCCCCGGCGTGTCGCCGGGGCGCATGGTGTCGCCGATGCCGCTCCGTCCCCGGGACCAGGGGCCGGGCTTCCGCCGCCCGGTTCGGGTCACGGCTCCGACGCCCATTTCCCGGGGAGGGCTTTGTCGGCGTCCGTTCACAAGGCCGGGCGGGCGGCTCAGGGGGTCATCGGTGAGGAGGCCTCGGCGTAGCGGCGGCGCGGGATGCGCCCCGCCTGGGCCGCCAGCCGCCCGGCCACCACCGCGCCCTTCATGGCCGCCGCCATCAGGTCGGGCCGCTGCGCCCGCGTCACGGCCGTGGCCAGCAGCACGGCGTCGCAGCCCAGCTCCATCGCCAGCGCGGCGTCGCTCGCCGTGCCGATGCCCGCGTCGAGGATCACCGGGACGGACGCGGCCTCCACGATCAGCTCGATGTTGTGCGGGTTGCGGATGCCGAGCCCCGAGCCGATCGGCGCGCCGAGCGGCATCACGGCCGCGCATCCGGCCTGCTCCAGCCGCCGGGCCAGCGCCGGGTCGTCCCCGATGTACGGCAGCACCACGAACCCGTCGGCCACCAGCCGCTCCGCCGCGTCGAACGTCTCGATCGGGTCGGGCAGCAGCGTGCGCTCGTCGGCGATCACTTCGAGCTTGACCCAGTTCGTGCCCAGGGCCTCCCTGGCCAGCCGGGCCGTCAGCACGGCGTCGCCCGCGGTGAAGCAGCCCGCCGTGTTGGGCAGCACCTTGATGCCGCGCTCACGCAGCACGTCGAGCACCGAACCCCGGGCCGCGGGGTCGAGCCGCCGCATCGCCACCGTGGTCAGCTCGGTGCCGGACGCCGCCAGCGCCTGGTCCAGCACCTCCAGCGACGGGGCGCCGCCGGTGCCCATGATGAGCCGGGAGGAGAACTTCTCGCCGGCGATGATCAGCTCATCCACCTTGCACCGCCGTCAGCACCTCCACGCGGTCACGGTCGCTGAGCGCCGTCGTCTCCCAGGCGCCGCGGGTGACCACCTCGTCGTTCACGGCCACGGCCACTCCGGTGGTGGCCGTCGTCAGCGTACGTACGGCCTGCGCCACGGTGGTGCCGTCGGCCAGCTCGTGCGCAGACCCGTTGATGGTAATAATCATGAAATTTCCCGAAATCTCCCCGGCGAACACAGGGCCGCCAGCTCGCTCTCCTCACCCAGCAGGATGGCCGCCGTCAGCGGGGCCATCAGCACCCCGCCCCGGTGGTGTCCCGTCGCGTACGTCAGCCCCGGCGTACGGCCGGGACCGATCACCGGCAGGTTGTCGGGCGTGCCGGGACGCAGCCCCGCCACCACGTCGGCGACCTCCAGCTCGGTGACGCCGGGCACCAGCTCCCTGGCGTCGCGCAGCAGCTCGTACAGGCCGCCCGCGGTCACCCTCGTGTCGTAGCCCAGCTCCTCCTGGGTGGCGCCGACCACCAGCTCGCCGTCGCCCCGGGGGACGAGGTAGACCGGCGAGCCGTGGACGGTGCCGCGTACGCAGCGGGTGAGCAGCGGCTGCGGCGAGCGCAGGCGCATGATCTGGCCCTTGACCGGCCGCACCGGCACCTCCGCCAGCTCACCGCTCCACGCCCCCGCCGCCAGCACCACCCGCTCGGCCGCCAGCACCTCGCCTCCGGCTCGTCCGTCCGTGGCGGCGAGGGGCGCGGAAGCGCGGCCTTCATCGGGCACGGCGGGCGGCTCGGCGAGGCGGACACCGGTGACGGCGCCGTCCGTGCGGACCAGCTCGCTCACGCGGGCCCGCACGATGCGGACGCCGCGCCGCTCAAGGGCGGCCAGCAACGCCGCCGTCACCCGGCGCGGGTTCACCCACGCGTCGCCCGGCGCCAGCAGCCCGCCGCGCACCGACGGGGCCAGCATCGGCTCAAGCCGCCGGCACTCGCGCCCGGTCAGCCGCTCGACCGGCAGATCCAGCTTCTCCATGAACGCGGCCAGCTCGTCCAGCGCCGCCATGTCATCGGCCCCGAACGCCACATCCAGCGTCCCCTCGGCCCGCAGGTCCAGCCCGCTCACCCCTCCGGGCCCAGCGGGTGGAAGAGCGGCGTCATCGGCCAGGGCGGTGGCGAAGGCGGGCCAGCGGCGCAGGGCCGCGACGCCCAGCCGCAGCAGCGGCGCCTCGGTGTAGGTGACCTCGCTGACCGGCGCCAGCATCCCGGCGGCCGCGTGGGAGGCCCCGGAGGCGGGTGCCGGGTCGACCACGGTGACCGGCCGCCCCTCGCGCGCCAGCCGCCAGGCCACGGACAGCCCGACGACCCCGCCGCCCACGATCACATCCATGATCCGCTCCCTTCGCCGGCATGATCCGGATCAGGTGTCTTGCGGTCGAAGGCCCGCTGCAGCCTTCCTCTCAGCCCGGTCACGGCCGGACTCCCGCGCGTCTTTCCGTCCACAGCCTACGGCCTCGGTGCCGGGTCCACGCACCGCCCCCGTTATGGTCATGACCGTGGACCATGTCGTGGTGGTGGGAGCGGGACTGTCGGGAGTGCGCACGGTGGAGGCCCTGCGCGGGCGCGGCTATGCCGGTCGCCTGACGCTGCTGGGCCAGGAGCGCCATCGCCCCTACGACCGCCCGCCGCTGTCGAAGGCGGTGCTCAAGGGCGACGCCGACACCAGCTTCATCGACACCGACCTCGAGCGGCTCCAGGTCGACTTCCGTCCAGGGGTCGCGGCCAAGTCGCTGCGCGCGGGCGTCGTGGAGACCACCGAGGGCGAGCTCGACTACGACGGCCTGGTCATCGCGACCGGCGCCGACCCGATCAGGCTGCCGGGCGACGGCCCTCAGCACGTCCTGCGCACCCTCGACGACGCCCACGAGCTGCGCGTCATGCTCGTCCCGGGCGCGCGCGTCACGGTCATCGGCGCGGGCTGGATCGGCGCCGAGGTGGCCACCGCCGCCCGCCGCGCGGGCTGCGCGGTGACGGTCATCGAGGCCGCGCGGGCCCCGCTCGCCGGCGCGATGGGCACCGGGCTCGGCGCCCGCACGATCCCCTGGTACGACGGCATCGACCTGCGCCTCGGCACCATGGTCGAGTCGGTCGACGAGGGCGGCGTCCGCCTGGTGGGCGGCGAGTTCGTCGAGTCCCACGTCGTCGTCACCGGCATCGGCGTGCGCCCGGCCGTCGAGTGGCTGGCCGACGCCGACATCGACCTGCACAACGGCGTCGTCACCGACGAGCACCTGCGCACCTCGCTGCCCGGCGTGGTCGCCGTGGGCGACTGCGCCGCCTGGTGGTCGCGCCGCTGGGGCGCCCGCCTCAGGGTCGAGCACTGGGACACCGCGATCAACGCCCCCGAGGTCGCCGCCGCGACGCTGATGGGGGAGGAGGCGGTCTACGACCCGGTGCCGTACTTCTGGTCGGAGCAGTTCGGCCACATGCTCCAATACGCCGGCCACCACGCGTCGGGCGAGCGGATCGTGCACCGGGGCGAGCCCGAGGGCAAGTGGTCGGCCGTCTGGCTCACGGCGGACGATACGCTTGCCGCGGTGCTGGCCGTGGACCGGCCGCGCGATCTCGTGCAGGGCCGGCGCATCATCGAGGCGGGTCACCGGCTGGACACGGAACGCCTGGTAGATCCACAAGTGCCCCTACGAGATTGTGTTGTTTGAGCAAGGACGGCATGTGGTAGTTGTGGTTTCGTGACGCTTTCTGTTGCACAGATCGACCGGGAGACCGACCAGCTCGTCGACGAGTGGCTCACCCTCCCCGAAGTGGCCTCACGCCTCGATCTCCCGATCGGGCGGGCCAAGCAACTCCTGAAGGACCACAAGCTGCTCGGCGTGCGCCGCGGCAGCGGCGGGCCACAGGTGCCCGCGGTGTTCCTCGACGGAAAGGACGTGATGAAGGGCCTGCCAGGCACGCTCACCGTGCTCCAGGACGCCGGCTACGACGACGTCGAGGCGCTGCGCTGGCTCTTCACCCCCGACGAGTCACTGCCAGGCTCGCCCATCGAGGCGATCAGGGCGGGCCGTCACACAGAGGTCAAGCGGCGTGCCCAAGCCCTCGCTTTCTGAGGCCCGCCTCTATCTCTGCACAGACGGCCGCCGCGACCGCGGCGATCTGGCGGAGTTCCTCGACGCGGTGCTGGCCGGCGGTGTGGACATCATCCAGCTGCGGGAGAAGGGCCTGGAGGCACGCGAAGAACTCGCGCTCCTCGACGTCTTCCGCGACGCCTGTGACCGGCACGGAAAACTGCTCGCTGTCAACGACCGGGCTGACATCGCTCACGCCGCCCGGCCCGACGTGCTCCACCTGGGGCAGGACGACCTTCCCGTGACTGTCGCGCGAGAGATACTCGGCGACGACGTCGTCATCGGACGGTCCACCCACTCCGCAGCCGAGGCGTCCGCCGCGGCCGTGGAGGAGGGCGTCGACTACTTCTGCTGCGGCCCGATCTGGCCGACGCCGACCAAGCCGGGCCGCCCGGCGCCGGGGCCGCCGCTGCTGCGGCACGCGGCGGCGCTCGGCACCTCGCGGCCGTGGTTCGGCATCGGCGGCATCGACCTGGGCAACCTCGACGAGGTGATGGCGTACGGCGTGAGCCGCGTGGTGGTCGTCCGCGCGATCACCGACGCCGACGACCCGGGCGCGGCCGCCGCAGAGTTCGCCAAGCGGCTGGCCGCGGGGCCGGCCCGCTGAACCTGCGAGGCGCCCGCGCTTCCCCGCGCGGGCGCCTCCTCGCCTGCGGGCTTGGCGGGGTCAGGTCTTGCGGGACGTCGCCGCGATCGCCAGCTCGGTCAGCGCCTCGCGCGCCTCAGGCGTGACCGGCGCCGCGTCCAGCGTGGCCAGCGCCTGGCTGAGATAACCGGCGATCAGGTCCTCGCACTCCTGCAGCGCCCCGGTGTCCTCGATGATGCCGCGCAGCTCCGCCACGCCTTGCTCGTCCAGGTCGGGATCGCCGAGCAGCCGGCGTACGGTCGCCGCGGCGGCGGGGGAGGCGGCGGCGAGGGTGCGGGCCACGAGCATCGTGCGCTTGCCCTCGCGCAGGTCGTCACCGGCCGGCTTGCCCGTCCGCGCCGGGTCGCCGAAGACGCCCAGGATGTCGTCGCGCAGCTGGAAGGCGATGCCGACGCGCTGGCCGTAGCCGGTGCACAGCTCGTCCATCCACGGCGCCTCCTGCCGGGCGGCGAGCACCAGGCCGAGCCGCAGCGGCTGCTCCACCGAATATCTGCCGCTCTTGAACAGCGCCACCCGCAGCGCCGAGTCGAACGTGTTCTCCCCGGTGGCCTGCTCCAGCAGGTCGAGGTACTGGCCGCACATCAGCTCGCTGCGCATGTGGTCGTGGACGGGCCGGGCCGCGTCCAGCGCCTCGCGCGGCAGCCCGGACGTCCGCCACATCTCGCCCGACCAGAGCAGCAGCAGGTTGCCCAGCAGGATCGCCGCGCCCTCGCCGAACTGCCCGGACGAGCCGTGCCAGCCCGCCTCCTCGTGCATCGCCTGGAAGCGGCGGTGCGCCGACGGCATGCCCCTGCGCAGGTCGCTCTTGTCCATCACGTCGTCGTGCACCAGCGCGCTGGCCTGCAGCAACTCCAGGGAGGCGGCGGCGGTGAAGACGGCGGGCACGTCGGTGCCCCCTGCGCCCCGCCACCCCCAGTAGCAGAACGCGGGCCGCAGCCGCTTGCCTCCCGACAGCAACGCGTCGGCGGCCGTGCGCAACGGCGCGAACTCGGGCTCGCCCCCGGCGGGGAGCTTCCGTTCGACGAACTCGGCGAGCGCGCGCTCCACCTGGGCGCGCAGGATCTCCATGCCGGCGGCGTCAGTGGTCATGCTTTGAGACTAGTGGCCGGGGGAGCGGGCTTCGATCTCGGCTTCGATCTCGGCTTCGATCTCGGCTTCGATCTCCAGGTGCCGCTCTGGCCGGTCCGCGCGGAGGTTGTCGGGGTAGCCTTGTCGGCATGGCTCTTGGTCGACCCTCCATCCGGCCCGATCGCGTCCCCACGGTCCGCGACATGCTGGCCTCCGGTGCCCGGTCGTTCTCGTTCGAGTTCTTCCCGCCGAAGACCGACGAGGGCGAGCGGCAGCTGTGGCGCGCGATCAGGGAGCTCGAGTCGCTGCGGCCCACGTTCGTCTCGGTGACCTACGGCGCGGGCGGCTCCACCCGCGACCGCACGGTCGACATCGTCGAGCGCATCGCCCACGACACCACACTCACCCCCGTCGCCCACTTCACGGCCGTCAACCACTCCGTGCGCGAGCTGCGCCACCTCGTCGGCCGCTTCGCCGACGCGGGCGTGCGCAACATCCTCGCCGTACGCGGTGACCCGCCCGGCGACCCCACCGCCGACTGGGTGCCCCACCCCGAGGGCGTGCTCTACGCCGAGGACCTCGTGCGGCTGATCCGGCAGTCCGGCGACTTCTGCGTGGGCGTGGCGGCCTTCCCCTACAAGCATCCGCGCTCGCCGTCCATCGAGTCCGACACCGAATACTTCGTCCGCAAGTGCGAGGCGGGCGCCGACTACGCGATCACGCAGATGTTCTTCCAGGCCGACGACTACCTGCGGCTGCGCGACCGGGTGGCGGCCAGGGGCTGTGACACGCCGATCATCCCGTGCATCATGCCGGTCACCCAGATGAGTACGATCGCCCGCTCCGAGCAGCTGTCAGGGGCGCCGTTCCCGCCCGACGTCGCGGCCCGCTTCGAGGCGGTCAAGGACGACCCGGCGGCGGTGCGGCGGCTGGGCATCGACCACGGGGTGGAGCTGTGCCAGCGGCTGCTCGACGAGGGCGCTCCCGGCATCCACTTCATCACGTTCAACCGGTCGAGCGCGTCACGTGAGGTGTTCCAGCGGCTGGAGCTCGCGAGCCTGCCCGCGTAGAGCCTGCCCGCGTAGAAAGGGCCCGCGTAGAAAGGGCCCGCCACCCGCCCGCAGGGGGACCGGGCGGGTGACGGGCAGGGGACACTAGACGGTGGGTAAAGGGTCGGCTACTTTCTGTCATGAATGGTGCCCGTGCGTCATCGCCGGTAAACCTGGGGTCACGCCGTCTTCAGCTTGCCGGGCTGCTCAGGTCAGGGGGAGGCGGCGGCCCGCGATGGCGTATTCCTCGTGGCCGCCGGGGAAGACGAACTTGGTGAGCAGGTCCATGAAGCCCATGCCGGCGTAAAGGTGGCGGGCCGCCGTGGGCTGGTCGTGGGTCGACAGGATGGCCGTACGCTCGCGACGCCCGGCGCACAGCGTCCTGATCATCTGGCGGCCGATGCCCTTGCTCTGGTAGTCGGGGTGCACGTGGATCTCGGCCAGCTCGAAGGCGTGGCCCATCCAGGCGTGCGCGGCCTCCTGGCCGATGCGGTCGGCCAGGCCGCGGACGACGACGTCGTGCCACCACTGGCCCGGCGCGCCCCTGAAGCCGTAGGCGAAGCCCACGATCCGGGGTTCCGGAGCTGCCAAATCTGGGGATGAATCACGCAATTCCGCGAAATAGCACTGAAAATGGGGATATGTCGCGTGATTGCGCATGATGGTCTGGCGGCCGGTGATCTGGTCGAGAGGCGGGTTCATGGCCGCCGTGTAGATGTCGATCACCGTGTCCAGCCGCTCGATGAACTGGGCCGGACCGGCTCCGCGAAACTCGATCACCCGTCGCACACTACTCGACGTCCACCGGCGTACCCCCGGTGATCCGCACCAGCTCGTCGAACGTCGTCGGAAAGACCGTGTGCGGGTGGCCGCCGGCCGCCCACACCACCTCGTGCTTGCTCAGCCAGTTGTCCACCAGTGTCCGCACCGGAGTGGGATGCCCGACCGGGGCCACCCCGCCGATGGGCTGGCCGGTCGCCGCCCTGACGAACTCCGGCGTGGCCCGGCGTACCCGCTCGGCGCCCGCCGTTCGGGCGATCAGCTCGACGTCCACGCGGTGGGCGCCGCTGGTCAGGACGAGCAGCGGCGCGCCGTCGGCGTCGAAGATCAGGCTGTTGGCGATGGCGCCCACGTCGCAACCCAGCTGGGCCGCGGCGGCCGCGGCGGTGGGGGCCTTCTCCGGCAGGACCACGATCTCGCCGTGTGCTCCGCGTTCGCGCAGCGCGGACTCGACGACGACGGCGTTCGGCGGCAACTTCTCAGGCATGGGGACACTCTAAACAGATTGGCCGCCCGATTACTCCCACAAGGGTCCTGGTGTAGGGTCCCGTGATCAGTTATGTACGGAATGTGAGAGGTGGTACCTGTGGGGTTTCCACGGCTGCCCGGGGTGGCTGCCCTCCTGACGGCCGGCGCGGTCGTCGTCTCGGGGTGCGGAACGCAGATCGCGTCGCGTACGGCCGCCCCGCCCCCGAGCGGCTCCGCCGCCTCCGTCGCGCCTCCTGTCGCGCCTCCCGCGGCGGCGAAGAGCGCCCCTTCCGCCGAGCCCGACCCCGCGGTCGAGGCGCCCCGCAAGACGTTACGGCTGGGTGCCAAGGGATCGGCGGTCAAGTGGCTGCAGAAGCGGCTGATCGAGCTCGGCTACCGGCCGGGCAAGGCCGACGGCCGCTACGGCGGCACCACGCTGGCCGCCGTATGGGCGTTCCAGAAGGTCAACGGCATCAAGCCGACCAGCACCGTCGCCCGCCGCACCTGGCAGGCGCTGGAGACGCCGAAGGCGCCGCGGGTGCTGGCCCGCAACGGCCGGCCCACCCGCGCGGAGGTCGACCTCACCAAGCAGGTCATGGTCCTGTACGTGCGCGGCAAGGTGAAGCTGATCACCCACGTGTCGTCGGGCAGCAACATCCCCTATTGCGAGACCACCACCTGGCAGGGCAGGAAGCAGCGCTTCTGCGGCTCGGCCAGCACCCCCACCGGCGACTACCGGACGACGTGGCGGGTGAGCGGGTGGCACAAGTCCTACCTCGGCCAGCTCTACAACCCCATCTTCTTCAACGGCGGCATCGCCTTCCACGGCGCGCTGTCGGTGCCCCTCCATCCTGCCTCGCACGGCTGCGTCCGCATGCCGATGAACGTCGCGGAGGAGCTGCCCGGCCTGCTCGGCAAGGGCGTGCCGGTGCACGTCAGGGGCAGGTTCCGCCGCTAGCTCCGCGCCTCGGCCGCTGAGCTCTGCGGGCTCTCCCGGCCCTTCCCGGCCGCCGCCGCGCGCCTGCCGTCGGCGGCGGCCAGCACCATGCCGGTGGCCTGCGCCAGCCCGCCGATCAGGATGAGGTACGCCGCGTACGCCTGCCAGTCGGGCAGGCCCGCCACGAACCCTGACTGCCCGGTCAGACCCGCCAGCGCCCTGGCCGGGTTGATCAGCGCGACGGCGAAGGCCAGCGTGTACGGCAGGACCAGCACGCCCGAGACCACCAGCAACGCCGTGCGGCCCCTGCGCGGGCGGCGCAGCAGCAGGCCGATGACCAGGTAGGCGAGCGCCACCAGCCCGGCGAGCAGCGCCGTCAGCAGGATCATGTGCCAGGCGTCCGTGCCCGTGGACGTCATGCCCGAGTCGTCGATCGTGCCGCCCTCCCACTTGGGGTCGGCGATCTGCGCCCGCACCGCCGCGCGGACGCCCAGGTGGCCGGCGCCCGCGTACGCCGCCACCAGCACGGGGCCCAGGGCCAGCAGCACGAGCCCGGCCGGTCGCCCGATTCGCGCCATGCGCGCTCCTCTCCGCTCGTTCGGGGTTCTTGGAGACAGCCTCTCACCGGATGCCGGTGCTAGCCGAGCGCGCGCAGCCCGGCCAGCGCGATCTCGCCCGCCCGCCGGACGGTGGCCATGATCTCCTCCACGGACCGGTCCTCGTCGACGTCCGTCATCACCGCCACCATGATCGCGCCGATCAGCGCGCCGACCGTCGCGCCCGCCTCGGAGAGGGTGAGCCGGTCGCGGAACGCCTCGTGCAGCGCCTTGGCCAGTGTGAGCTGGCTGTCCAGCAGCACGTGCAGCGCCCGCGCCTGGAGGGACGGCACGGTCAGCACGAGCCGCGCGCGCACCGCGGCGGCGTCGAACGTGCCGGCGCCCGCGATGGCCTGCCCGATGCTGTCGTCGATGAGCTGCAGCAGCAGGTCGGCCACCGTGTCGCTGGGCCGCCTGGCCGACAGCCGTGCCAGCGCCCCTTCGAGGCGGGCGCCGGCGTCGTAGAAGAGCACGTCCTCCTTGCTGGCGAAGTAGCTGAAGAACGTGCGCGTGGACACGTCGGCCGCCGCGGCGATCTCCGCGAGCGTCGTCTCCTCGAAGCCCTTCTCCTCGAACAGCCGCATCGCCGCCTGAATCAGCGCCTGGCGCGTGCGCTGCTTCTTGCGCTCTCGCAGTCCCTCAGCCATGGCGGCACTATAGTGCACTCGGTTATTTTTTACACTCGTTGCAAATTTTCATCTCGTGAGGTTTTCTGGAGAGGCAGCGAGGAAAGGAGCCGAACATGTCCGAAGTCACCCTGGTCACCGCTCGCCAGCGCCCGCTCGACCCGCCGGACGAGGTCACCGGCCTGCGACGGGACGGGGCGATCCACCGCATGAGATACGCCGACGGGCACCTGGGGTGGCTCGTCACCGGGTACGCCGCCGCCCGCGCGGTGCTCGCCCACCCCCACCTCAGCAACAACCCCGAGGGGCACCACCCGCCCATCGCCTCCACCCGGGCCGAGCTCGCCGAACGCGGCTTCAAGCTGCCGCCCGGGTTCTTCCTGCGCATGGACGCCCCCGAGCACACCCGCTACCGCAAGCTGCTGACCGGGCAGTTCACCGTGCGGCGGATGAAGACCCTCGAACCGCGCATCGCCGAGATCACCCGCGACCGCATCGACGCCATGGAGGCCAAGGGCGGGCCGGTGGACCTGGTGGAGGAGTTCGCGCTGCCGATCCCCTCGCTGGTCATCTGCGAGCTGCTCGGGGTGCCGTATGACGACAGGGAGATGTTCCAGACGGAGTCGAAGAAGCTCTTCGACATCGAGGCGTCGGCGGACGACGCGATGGCCGCGCTGGGGCGGGTCTGGGCGTACCTGCACGGGCTCATCCAGCAGAAGCGCGAGCGGGCGGCCGACGACCTGCTCAGCGGGCTCCTGGAGGGCGGTGAGCTGAACGACGACGAGCTCACCGGGGTCGGGGTGCTGCTGCTGATCGCCGGGCACGAGACGACCGCCAACATGCTGGGGCTCGGCACGTACGCGCTGCTGACCGACCCCGGCCAGCTCGCCGCGCTGCGCGACGACCCCTCCCTGGTGGACAACGCCGTCGAGGAGCTGCTGCGGCACCTCACGATCATCCACCTCGGGCCCACCCGCGTGGCCAGGCAGGACGTCGAGATCGACGGCGTCACGATCAAGGCGGGCGAGACCGTCACCCTCCACCTGCCCGCCGCCAACCGCGACCCCGAGCGCTTCCCCGGCGGCGACCACCTCGACATCACCCGTCCCGCCGGCGGGCACCTCACCTTCGGCCACGGCATCCACCAGTGCCTCGGCCAGCAGCTCGCCCGCGCCGAGATGCGCATCGCGTACCCGGCACTGCTGGGGCGCCTGCCTGGCCTACGCTTGGCGGTAACACCCGAGGAGGTGCCGATGCGCTCGAAAATGTCGATCTACGGGGTGCACCGCCTCCCTGTCACTTGGTAGGTCACCATGAAAATCAAGGCAGACGAATCGGTGTGCATCGGGGCGGGCATGTGCGCGCTGACGGTGCCCAAGATCTTCGACCAGAGCGAGGACGAAGGCACGGTGGTGCTGTTGCAGGACGTGCCGCCCCAGGAGCTGGAGGACGCCGTGCGCCGCGCTGTGACCCTCTGCCCGTCGGGGGCGATCTCAGTCGAGTGAGGACCACTCTCCGGGCCGTCTGACACCGCCCTTGGGCGGTTCCCGGCGGTCTCCGGATCGTCTGACACCGCCCTGGGGGCGATCTCTGGGGGCTCGCCGACCCCGTCCTGGGAGTGGCCTCCGGGCAGTCCGATCCCGTCATGAGGGCCGTCCACAGCGGCCCGTCACACCGTTATGCCGCCGCCGCCGCGACCTTGGGTCGCGGCGGCGGTTCGCTGTGCCGCACGCCCTGCTTCCTGTGCCTTCTTGTGGCCTTCCTGTGCCGTACGCCCTTCGCTTCAAGGTCATCGAACCTTTGTTCGCGAACCGGTTGACAACTGGGCGTGATCGAAATTATGTTCGATCTAGTGACGGTGAGGCTCGCGGCTCAACGTCACCAGGACCTGGTCGCGGGCCATCGCTTCCCCAAGCGAGCCCCGGCCAGGCTCCTCGGGCGAAGGGCACGTCCTCGTCGTCGGCGGAGACGAGTGGGCGTGTCCTGGCCGGACGGGGAGAGGGGAAGCTCCTCGTCCGGCCGGCCCGGCGGAAATGTCGGTGGCGTCTGCGATTGTTGTCACCACCGGCGGAGACGCCGGCGCCGCCCACGACTCCAAAGGAGGCGCGCAAGATGGCACCACGGCCTAGAGAAACGCCCGGGCCCCGGCTGTCGCCTGCGGTTCGGGCACACCTGACCGATTCTCGTTCCTGCCTGGCGGAGGCGAGCGCCGCTCGCACCCCCGCATCCCGCTACGTCGCCGCCCACCTGGCGGCCCTGCGCGCGGCCGCGGCCCTGCTGGCCGCCCGCCCCAGGCCCACGGAGGGCCGCAGGCGACGCCTGCGCAGCGCGTGGGAGCAACTGCCCGAGGCCGAGCCCGCACTGGCCGAGTGGGCCGCCTACTTCTCGATGACCGCCGCCAAGCGCGCCGCCGCCGAGGCGGGCATGGTGCGGCGGGTCAGCCAGGCCGACGCCGACGAGATCCTCGCCGAGGCCGAGACCTTCGTCTCCACCATCGAAGACCTCCTCGGCGTCCCGGGCCAGCCACAACTGCCAGTGGACGTCCCACTGGCAGGCTGACCCCCAGCCACCCCCAACCCCCTGGCAACCGACGGGAGACCCCGCCTGCCCGCCGCGGGGACTGACACCACGGACACGGGCGAACACGTTTTCACCCGCGCCCAGCCGCCCCTGCACCCCTCGCCGGGGTATGCACGCGAGGTTCCGCTATCCCGCCGTGCTGACGCCGGCTCGCCGCAGCGGTTGCGTCCCCTTTCGCTTCGAGACCTGTGGCTGGGCAGTGGGCTGCCCCCCGTTACGATCGGCTGTCCGCATATCCCGTGCCGGCGCTGCCTCGTCGCAGCGGTTGCGTCCCATCCGGCCGGACAGTGAGCCGCCGTCACGGCAAGCTTGACCGTCCCCACCACGGCGCGCGGGTCCTCAGACGCCGCTCTGGCCGTCGGCCGAAGTCCGGTGAGCCTCCGTGTGGCGTGATTCCCTCCTTGTCGCCGGGCTTCGCTCGCCCCGCTTGCGTGCGCGCTCCCCAACGCCCCACCTGCCCTGCCTCCCGGTTGCTCCGCCGAGCTTGCCCACTCGGCGGTCCTCGTGCCGGCGCGCAAATGTGGGGCTGGGCGGTGCTTGGTTGCGTTCTGCGGGGGTTTAGGCGTGGGGGGTGGGTGACCGGTCACTCCGGGCTCTGCGTGGCTTTCATGACCGTTCTGGGACGTTCGGGTGGAGGGCTGGGTCAGGTGGATGTGCTGAAGGCTCGCCGGGTGTCCGGCGAGCCTTCAGATGAGCGGGTGACCTCGCAAACGTGCCACCGTGGTTCCGGGCCGGTGGGGGCCGGGGTGGCCGGTCTCCTGCCGCGCAGGGTCGGAGAGGGCCTGTTCCGGCGTCGGCCAGGAACGACGGGTGGTTAGAACGACTCCACGGCCCGGCGGGCCTCGGCGTCGAGGACGCCCCAGCTGATGAGCTCCTCGGTCAGCTCGCTCGGCGACTTGTCGTAGATGACCGCCAGGGAGCGCAGGTCCTCCTGGCGGATCGACAGCACCTTGCCGTTGTAGTCACCGCGCTGGCTCTGGATGGTGGCGGCGTATCGAGCGAGTGCGCCGGCCTTCTCCTTCGGCAGCGTGGCGAGGCGCTCCAGGTCGATCACAAGTTTGGGCGTCGGCCCGAGCGGGCTGGGGGCGGCTCCGCCCGGCAGCAGCTCGGAGACGGGCACCCCGTAGAAGTCGGCAAGCTCGGCAAGCTTCTGCACGGTCACGGCGCGGTCGCCACGCTCGTACGACCCCACGACGACGGCTTTCCACCGGCCACGCGACTTCTCTTCGACTCCATGCAGGGACAGGCCCTGCTGGGTGCGGATGGCGCGGAGTCGTGCACCCAGCGACTTTGCGTACTCAGACGGCATGGTGTGGCCCCCCGGCTCTCGTATGTATCGCTCTCAGTAGATTGTGCTCCCTTGCGGCGTATGCCCGGGCCACCGGGGGGTCTGGTGCCAGGCTCGGCACCATCGGTAGCCATGGCCCTGGGTTTACCCCAGAACGCCGCGCGGTGTGGTTACGCACAGTGACGGTAAAGGGGTGGACGCCTGAGGTCAAGCTGATTGGAAAAAAGATGCCGAATCCGGTCCGGTAGGGATCGCCACATTCGCCCCTATTGTCGCGCTGGTAACACTACTTCGTCAGAGTTTGACGAGGAATCGTCACCTGCTCAGGGCTGCCTGGTCAGGATCAGGACGGGGCGGCTCGCCGCCTTGATGATCTTGATGGAGGTGTCCCCGAGGAAGACCCTCCTGAGTGGCCCGGTGTCGCTGGAAGCGCATATGATCATCTCGCCGGGCAGCCACGAGGTCGCGCCGAGCGCCTGCGCCACGTTGCGGCCCTCAAGCACCTCGACCTCCACGGGTGCCTGCGAGCGCCGGTGCCCGCGTGCCGCCGTGCGCAGGTCCGCCGCGGCCTGGTCGCGCAGGCGGACGAGCATCTCCTCCTCGATCCGCGCCCGCCTGCCGCTGCTGAGCACCAGCGTGACCAGGCGCAGCGGCACGCCCAGCGTGGCCGCCGTCGCGGCGGCGACCTTCACGGCCTGGTCGCAGCCGGGGCCACGCCGGTAGGCGAGCGTGATGCGGTCGAAGGCGGCGGGCGGCGCCTCGCCGAAGCCGCGCGGCGCGAGCAGGACGGGAACGGAGGAGGAGTGCAGCAGCTGGTCGGCGGTGCTGCCCAGGGCGATGCGGCCCCTGCCGCCGCCCGGCGCGGGGCCGATCACCACGACGTCGGCGCCCCGCTTGCGGGCCAGCTCCACCAGGCCGCGCCCGCTGCCGCGGTGGGCGGTGACGACGTAGCCGGCCTCGTCTCCGGCCAGCTCGCGGGCCTGGGCGAGCGCGGTGTCGGCCTGCTCGCGCAGGTACGCCCGCCAGGCGCTCTCCTCAGCCCGCGCGGGCCCCGGGGTGGAGACGGCGGGCGGCCGCACGTACGCGACCGACAGCCGGGCCACCGCCTGGGAGGCGAGCAGGACGGCCAGCGCCAGCCCGTCGTGTCCCCGCGGCCCCGGCACGTATCCGGCCAGCACGTCGTCGAGCTTCATTCAGTGCACCTCGGCATTCAGCCGCGAATGGCCATAGCCGTACAGGAAGTAGCAGAACAGGCCGGCGAGCATCCACAGCCCGAAGGCCAGCCACGTCACCCCGGCGAGACCGGCCATGACCACGACGCACAGGATCGCGCCGAGCACGGGCGTGGCGGGAAAAAGCGGCGTGCGGAAGCTGCGCGGCAGCTCGGGGCTGCGGTAGCGGAGCACGAGCACGCCGACGTTGACGATGGCGAACGCGAACAGCGTGCCGATGCTGGTCGCCTCGGCGAGCTGCCCGAGCGGCACCAGCCCGGCCAGCACGGAGATGAACGCGGCCACGATCAGCGTGTTGAGCACCGGCACCTGGCGGCGCGGGTTCACCCGCTGGAAGACGCGCGGGATGAGGCCGTCGCGCGACATCGCGAACAGGATGCGGGTCTGGCCGTAGATGACGGTCAGCACGACGCTGGCGATCGCGATGACCGCGCCGAAGGAGACGATCAGCCCCGGCCAGGTGGCGCCGACCGCCAGGTCGGCGATGTACGACAGGCTCGCCTCGGTGCTGTCGGGATCGAAGTCCTGCCACGGCATCGCCCCGATCGCGGCCAGGGCCACCGCGACGTACACGACGGTCACGATGAGCAGCGACAGCAGGATCGCCAGCGGCAGGTCGCGCCTGGGGTTCCTGGCCTCCTCACCGGCGGTGGAGGCGGCGTCGAAGCCGATGTAGGAGAAGAACACCTGCGAGGCCGCCGCCGTGATGCCGGCCACCCCCATGGGCGCGAACGGCGCGAGGTTGCCGGACTCGAAGGCGGTGAACGCCACCACGCAGAAGAAGGCCAGCACCGCGACCTTGACGAGCACGAAGACGGCGTTGGCCGTGGCGCTCTCGGACGCGCCGTAGAGCAGCAGCCAGGTGGCCAGCAGCACGATGACGATGGCGGTGACGTTGACCACGCCGCCGTCCTGGCCGGGGGAGCGGGTGATCGCGTCGGGCAGCGTGAAGCCGAACAGCGAGCGCAGGAACGCGTTGACGTACTCGCCCCAGCCGACCGCCACGGCCGCCACGGAGACGGCGTACTCCAGCATCAGGCACCAGCCGCAGATCCAGGCCACCAGCTCTCCCAGCGTCGCGTACGCGTAGGAGTAGGACGAGCCGGACACCGGGATCGTCCCGGCGAGCTCGGCGTACGACAGCGCCGAGAACAGTGCCGTGACCGCCGCCAGCACGAACGACAGCACCACCGCGGGCCCCGCCTTGGGCACCGCCTGCCCGAGGATCACGAAGATCCCCGTGCCCAGCGTGGCGCCCACGCTGAACAGCGTCAGCTGCCACAGCGACATCGTGCGGCGCAGCTCGCCGCCCTCACCGTGCCCGCCCTCGGCCACGATGCGGCCGGTCGGCTTGGTACGGAAGAGCCGTCGGGCCAGCGTCACGGACACCCCCTACAGCGTGCTCGTCAGCGGCCACCTGCCGTTGGGCGTCACGATCGTTCCCGCCGTGCCGCCGAGTATGCTCTCGGCCTGGTCAAGACGGCCGATGGCGGCCATGTCGCCGGTCGTCTCGACGAACCGGCAGACCGCCTCCACCTTCGGCCCCATCGACCCGGCGGGGAAGTCGAGGGCGCGCAGCTCGTGCGGCGTGGTGTGGCCGATCGCGCGCTCCTCCGGCGTGCCGAAGCCGCGCATGACGTTCGGCACGTCGGTCAGGCTGAGGAAGGCGTCGCAGTCGAGCGCCTCGGCCAGCAGCGCGGTCGTCAGGTCCTTGTCGACGACCGCCTCGACGCCGGTCAGCCGGCCGCGCTCGTCGCGGACGACGGGGATGCCGCCGCCGCCCGCGCACACCACGATCACGCCCTCGCCCATCATCCGGCGGATCAGCCGGGTCTCCACGACGCGCTGCGGCGCGGGGGAGGGCACGACGCGGCGCCAGTGGGAGCCGTCCTGCTTGACGGTCCAGCCGTGCTCGGCGGCCAGCTTCTCGGCCTCCTCCCGGTCGTAGACCTGCCCGACGAACTTGGCGGGCGCCGCGAACGCCGGATCGACGGCCGACACCAGCGTCTGCGTCACCATGGCCAGCACCTGGCGGCCGGGCAGCGCGTTCTGCAGCGCCTGCTGCATCCAGTAGCCGAGCAGGCCCTGCGTCTGCGCGCCGAGCGCGTCGAACGGGTAGGGGCCGCTCAGTCCCGGGTCGGCGGCGCTCTGCATGGCCAGCATCCCGACCTGGGGCCCGTTGCCGTGGGTGATGACCAGCTCGTGCCGTCCTGCCAGGCCCGCCAGCGTCCTGACCGCGGCGCGCACGTTGGCCACCTGCGTGGCGGCGTCGGGACGCTCGCCGCGCCGCAGCACCGCGTTGCCGCCGAGCGCCACGATGACCCGCACCTCAGCAGCCTTCCAGCGTCGCGACCATGACGGCCTTGGCCGCGTGCAGCCGGTTCTCGGCCTGGTCGAAGACGATCGAGCGGGGCGAGTCGAAGACGGCGCCGGTCACCTCAAGCGCGTCGAGCCCGGTGCGGTCGAAGATCTCGGCGCCGACCTTCGTCCGCCGGTCGTGGAAGGCCGGCAGGCAGTGCATGAACCGCACCTCCGGGTTGCCCGTCGCCCGCACCACGGCGTCGTTCACCTGGTACGGCAGCAGCAGCTTGATCCGTTCGTCCCACACCTCGGCGGGCTCGCCCATCGACACCCACACGTCGGTGTAGAGGAAGTCCGCGCCCCTGACGCCCTCGTTCACGTCGTCGGTGACGGTGATCCTGGCCCCGGTCGCGGCGGCCACCTCCTCGGCGGGGCCCACCGCGAGCCCGGCGTCGGGCCACAGCGCCTTGGGGGCGACCACGCGGACGTCCATGCCCGCCATCGCGCCCGTCACCAGCAGCGAGTGGCCCATGTTGTTGCGCCCGTCGCCCAGGTAGGCGAGGGCCACCTCGTTCAGCGGCCGGCCGGCGTGCTCGCTCATCGTCAGCACGTCGGCCAGCGTCTGCGTCGGGTGCCAGGAGTCGCTCAGCCCGTTCCACACCGGCACCCCGGCCAGCGCCGCCAGCTCCTCGACGTCGGCGTGGTCGCCGCCGCGGTGGAGGATGCCGTCGTACATGCGGCCCAGCACCCGCGCGGTGTCGGCGACCGACTCCTTGTGCCCGAGCTGCGAGTCCCCCGGACCGAGGTACGTCGTGTGCGCCCCCTGCTCGCGGGCCGCCACCTCGAACGCGCAGCGCGTCCGCGTCGAGGTCTTGCCGAAGACCAGCGCGACGGCGCGGCCGGTGAGCCGCGGCCACTCGGCGCCGGCGCGTCTGGCGGCCTTGAGCCCGGCCGCCAGCTCCGCCAGCCGGCCGAACTCGCCGGGCGTGAAGTCCAGCTCCTTGAGGAAGCTGCGGTTGCGCAGATCGTCGCCCATCGGTCGGTGTTCCCCCTTAGACGGCGTCACGTTCGAGCGGGCAGCTCATGCACCGCGGCCCCCCGCGCCCCCTGCCGAGCTCGCTGCCCCTGATCGTGATCACCTCGATGCCGTTGTCCCGCAGGTAGTTGTTGGTGGTGGCGTTGCGCTCGTAGGCCACGACCACGCCGGGCTCCAGCGCCAGCCCGTTGCAGCCGTCGTCCCACTGCTCCCGCTCGGCGGCGTAGACGTCCTGGGTGGCCGTCAGGACCGTGATGTCCGGCAGGTCGAGCGCGTGCGCGATCGCCTTGTGCATGTCCTCAGGGGGGTGGTCGGTGACCTTGAGCTCCTTGGACGTCTCCCCGGGCTCGATCGTGTACGCCGGCAGCATGCCGAGACCCGCGTACTTGGTGAACACCCCCACGTCCAGCATCGTCATCACGGTGTCGAGATGCATGAACGCGCGCGCCTTCGGCATGTCGAGCGCCACGATGCGGCTCGCCGAGCCGGCCCTGAACAGCCGCTGCGCCAGCATCTCGACCGCCTGCGGCTGGGTGCGCTCGCTCATCCCGATCAGCACCGCGCCCCGCCCGATGACCAGCACGTCGCCGCCCTCGATGGTGGCGGGCGCGACGGCCCTGCCCGGCATCCAGCAGTGGTAGCCGCCCTGCCCCGGCCGGTTGAAGCCGTCCGCGAACGTCGGGTGGTACATGTAGACGGCCTCCATGTTGACCGTCTCCCGCATGCGGGCCTTCTTCTTCATCGCGTTGATCGACACGCCGTCGTAGATCCAGCAGGAGGTGTCGCGGGTGAACAGGTGGTTGGGCAGCGGCGGCAGCACGAAGTCGTCGTCGGCCGTGGTGTGGAAGGTCAGCGCCTTGGGGTCGCAGCCCAGCCCGACCAGCTCCCGCTTGGTGATGCCGCCGGTCAGATACATCTGCAGGGTGGCCGAGTCCATGCCGTCCAGGGTGTTGCGCACGTCGTCGATCGCGACGGGGCCGAGCCAGCGCTCGTCCACGACGGCGTCGAGGATGTGCTTGCGCGCCTCGGGGATCTCGACGGTCTCCTGGAGCAGGTCGGAAAGCAGGTGGACGCGGATGCCGCGGCTGGTGAGCACCTGCTGGAACTCCTCGTGCTCCTCGATCGCCCGCTGCACCCACAGCACGTCGTCGAAGAGGAAGGCGTCCTTGCTCGTGGGGGTCAGCCGTTTCAGCGCCAGGTCCGGCTTGTGCAGCAGGACCTGCCGCAGCCGGCCGACCTCGCTGTCCACATGAAAGGTCATCTCTGCTCTATCCCCCTCCCGGCGGCGGTACTCACGCCCGCCGGCCCGCCGCCGCGCCCGGGTCACGTGCCCCGCGCGGGCCGCTCCGACACGGGCGCGGGCGGGGAAATTACCTGATCAGGGAGATCGCGCCGCCGGGAGGGGCCTCGTGTTGTGGCTGGTAGCCCCTGGTACTGTGTGTCCCGACCAACACCCTTTTAAGACCCGTCCCGTGAGGCGGGAAAGGTGGTGAGCTTCGCCATGTCCGCAGAACCCGATACCAGGGAGCCTGCCCAGAAGGACTCCCGGGCGGTTCTCGAAGCCCCCGACATCCACCGGGCGCTGACCCGGATCGCGCACGAGATCCTCGAACGCACCAAAGGCGGCGGCGACGTCGTCCTGCTCGGCATCCCCACCCGCGGCGCCACGCTGGCGCGCCGGCTCGGCGAGCGCATCGAGCAGTTCGAGGGGCTGAAGATCCCCGTCGGCTCGATCGACATCACGATGTACCGCGACGACCTGCGCCGCGGCCCCGTGCGCCCGCTCGGCCACACCGAGGTCCCCTCCGGCGGCATCGACGGCAAGGTCGTCGTGCTCGTGGACGACGTCCTCTACTCGGGCCGCACCGTGCGCGCCGCGCTCGACGCGCTCAACGACATCGGCCGCCCCACGGCCGTGCAGCTCGCCACGCTGGTCGACCGCGGCCACCGCGAGCTGCCCATCCGCGCCGACTACGTCGGCAAGAACCTGCCCACCGCCAAGAGCGAGAAGGTGAAGGTCTACCTGCAGGAGACCGACGGCCGCGACGCCGTCCTGCTCATGAAGGAGGGCTCCCGGTGAAGCGGCACCTCATCTCCGCGGGAGACCTGGCCAAGGACGACGCGCTGCTCATCCTCGACACCGCCGAGGAGCTGGCGAGCGTCTCGGAACGTTCCATCAAGAAGCTGCCCACGCTGCGCGGGCGCACGGTCGTCAACCTGTTCTTCGAGGACTCCACCCGCACCAGGATCTCCTTCGAGGCGGCCGCCAAGCGGCTGTCGGCCGACGTGATCAACTTCTCGGCCAAGGGCTCCAGCGTGTCCAAGGGCGAGTCGCTCAAGGACACCGCGCTCACCCTGGAGGCCATGGGCGCCGACGCGGTCGTCATCCGCCACAGCGCGTCCGGCGCGCCGCACCGGCTGGCCACCTGGGTGCACGGCAGCGTCGTCAACGCCGGCGACGGCACCCACGAGCACCCCACCCAGGCGCTGCTCGACGCCTTCTCCATGCGCCGCCGCCTCGGTAACCTCGAGGGCCGCAAGGTCACCATCGTCGGCGACGTGCTGCACAGCAGGGTCGCCCGCTCCAACGTGCTGCTGCTCGACACCCTCGGCGCCGAGGTCACCCTCGTCGCCCCGCCCACGCTGCTGCCCGTCTCGGTCGGCAGCTGGCCGTGCGAGGTCTCCTACGACCTCGACGCGGTGCTGCCCAAGTCCGACGTGGTGATGATGCTGCGGGTGCAGAAGGAGCGGATGAACGCCGCGTACTTCCCGAGCGAGCGCGAATACTCCCGCCGCTACGGCCTCGACCGCGACCGCTTCGCCAAGATGCCGGACGACGCGATCGTCATGCACCCAGGCCCGATGAACCGGGGCATGGAGATCGCCGCCGAGGTGGCCGACTCGGCGCGCTCCACGATCGTCGAACAGGTCGCCAACGGTGTGACCATCCGCATGGCCGTCCTGTACCTGCTGCTCGGGGGAGAGACCGCATGATCATACGAAACGTCAGGATCCTGGGCGGCGAGCCCGTGGACCTCCGCATCGCCGACGGCGTGATCGCGGAGATCGGCCCAGGACTGCAAGGTGACGAGGCCGTCGACGGCGCCGGCGCCGTCGCGCTGCCCGGCCTCGTCGACCTGCACACCCACCTGCGCGAGCCGGGCCGCGAGGACGCCGAGACCGTCCAGACCGGCACCCAGTCGGCCGCCCGCGGCGGCTACACCGCCGTGCACGCCATGGCCAACACCTCGCCCGTCGCCGACACCGCGGGCGTGGTCGAGCAGGTGTGGCGGCTCGGCCGCGAGTTCGGCCACTGCGACGTGCACCCCGTCGGCGCCGTCACCGTCGGCCTGGAGGGCAGGCAGCTCGCCGAGCTGGGCGCGATGGCCGACTCCGCCGCCCGCGTCCGCGTCTTCTCCGACGACGGCCGCTGCGTGGACGACGCCGTGCTCATGCGCCGCGCCCTCGAATACGTCAAGGCGTTCGACGGCGTCGTCGCCCAGCACGCTCAGGAGCCCAGGCTGACCGCCGGCGCCCAGATGAACGAGGGCGTCGTCTCCGGCCGGCTCGGCCTGACCGGCTGGCCCGCCGTCGCGGAAGAGGCGATCATCGCCCGCGACTGCCTGCTGGCCGCCCACGTCGGCTCCCGGCTGCACGTCTGCCACGTCTCCACCGCGGGCTCGGTCGAGATCCTGCGCTGGGCCAAGTCCAAGGGCTGGAACGTCACCGCCGAGGTCACCCCCCACCACCTGCTGCTCACCGACGACCTCGTGGAGGAGTCGCCGGTCGGCGCCTACAACCCCATCTACAAGGTCAACCCGCCGCTGCGCACCCGCGCCGACGTCGAGGCGCTGCGCGCCGCGCTGGCCGACGGCACCATCGACATCGTGGCCACCGACCACGCACCCCACCCGGTCGAGGACAAGGAGACCGAGTGGGGCGCGGCGGCCATGGGCATGGTCGGCCTGGAGACCGCGCTCAGCGTCGTGCAGGCCGCCATGGTCGACACGGGGCTGCTCGACTGGGCGGCCGTCGCCGAGCGCATGTCCGTCGTGCCCGCCCGCATCGGCCGCCTCGCCGGTCAGGGCAGGCCGCTCGCCGTGGGCGAGCCGGCCAACATCACGCTGTACGACCCGTCCGTACGCACCGAGGTCGACCCGTCCGCCTTCGCGTCCAAGAGCCGGAACACCCCCTACGAGGGGATGACGCTGCCCGGCCGGGTAGCGGCCACGTTCCTGCGCGGCAGGCCGACCGTACTCGAAGGGAAGCTGGTTTGAACACAGCGGTGCTCGTCCTGGAAGACGGCCGCGTCTTCCACGGATCTCCGTACGGCGCCGAAGGCGAGACGTTCGGTGAGATGGTCTTCAACACCGGCATGACCGGTTACCAGGAGACCCTGACCGACCCGTCCTACCACCGGCAGATCGTCGCCATGACGGCGCCCCACATCGGCAACACCGGCGTCAACGACGAGGACCCGGAGTCGGGCCGCGTCTGGGTGGCCGGGTACGTCGTGCGCGAGCCGTCCAGGGTCGTCTCCAGCTGGCGGGCCACCCGCTCGCTCGGCGACTACCTCAAGGAGCAGGGGGTGGTCGGGATCGCGATCTCCGGCACCCGCGCGCTCACCCGCCACCTGCGCGAGCGCGGCGCCATGCGGGCCGGCATCTTCAGCGCCCCCGACGCGCCGGTCGAGGAGCTGGTCGAGCGGGTCAGGCAGTCGCCCGGAATGGAGGGCGCCGACCTGGCGCGCGAGGTCGCCACCGGCGAGACCTACGTCGTGCCGGCCTTCGGGACCAGGCGCTTCACGGTCGCGGCCGTCGACCTCGGCATCAAGGGCATGACCCCGCAGCGCATGGCCGAGCGCGGCTGCGAGGTGCACGTGCTGCCGGCCGACGCCACGTTCGAGCAGATCATGGCGGTGAAGCCCGACGGCGTGTTCTTCTCCAACGGCCCCGGCGACCCCGCCACGGCCGACGTCACGGCGCTGCGCAAGGTGCTGGAGGCCAGGGTGCCGTTCTTCGGCATCTGCTTCGGCAACCAGCTGTTCGGGCGGGCGCTGGGGCTGCCGACGTACAAGCTGCGTTACGGCCACCGCGGCGTCAACCAGCCGGTCCAGGACGTGCGCACCGGTAAGGTGGAGATCTCCGCCCACAACCACGGGTTCGCGGTCGAGGCGCCGCTCGACGGGCCGTTCGAGACCCCGTTCGGGCCGGCCGAGGTCACCCACGTCAACCTCAACGACCGCTGCGTGGAGGGGCTGCGCCTCATCGACGGGCGCGCCTTCAGCGTCCAATACCACCCAGAGGCCGCCGCGGGCCCGCACGACGCTGCCTATCTTTTCGACGAGTTCTGCGAGGTCATGAGCCGTGCCCAAGCGTGAGGACATCAGATCGGTCCTGGTGATCGGCTCTGGACCGATCGTGATCGGCCAGGCGTGCGAGTTCGACTACTCAGGCACCCAGGCGTGCCGGGTGCTGCGGGCCGAGGGGTTCCGCGTCATCCTGGTCAACAGCAACCCCGCGACGATCATGACGGACCCGGAGTTCGCCGACGCCACGTACGTCGAGCCGATCACCCCCGAGTTCGTCGAGAAGATCATCGCCAAGGAGCGGCCCGACGCGCTGCTGCCCACGCTGGGCGGCCAGACCGCGCTCAACACGGCCGTGGCGCTGCACGAGTCGGGCGTGCTGGAGAAGTATGAGGTCGAGCTGATCGGCGCCGACTTCGACGCCATCCAGGCCGGCGAGAACCGCGAGCGGTTCAAGGAGATCGTCGCCAAGGTCGCCCGCGAGCACGGGCTCAACGCCGAGTCGGCCAGGTCGGAGATCTGCCACACCATGGACGAGTGCCTGGCCGCGGCCGGCGAGCTGGGCTACCCCGTCGTCGTGCGGCCCTCGTTCACGATGGGCGGCGCCGGCTCCGGCTTCGCCTACGACGAGGACGACCTGCGGCGCATCGCCGGGGCCGGGCTCGACGCGTCCCCGACCACCGAGGTGCTCCTGGAGGAGTCGATCCTCGGCTGGAAGGAGTACGAGCTGGAGGTCATGCGCGACAAGGCCGACAACGTCGTCATCGTCTGCTCCATCGAGAACATCGACCCGATGGGCGTCCACACCGGCGACAGCGTCACCGTCGCGCCCGCGCTGACCCTGACCGACCGCGAATACCAGAACATGCGTGACGTCGCCATCGCGGTCATCCGCGAGGTCGGCGTCGACACCGGCGGCTGCAACATCCAGTTCGCGGTCGATCCGCGGACCGGCCGCATGATCGTCATCGAGATGAACCCGCGGGTGTCGCGCTCGTCGGCGCTGGCCTCCAAGGCCACCGGCTTCCCGATCGCCAAGATCGCCGCGAAGCTGGCCATCGGCTACACACTCGACGAGATCCCCAACGACATCACCAAGGAGACCCCGGCCTCCTTCGAGCCGACGCTCGACTACATCGTGGTGAAGGTGCCGCGCTTCGCGTTCGAGAAGTTCCGCGGCGCCGACCCGACGCTCACCACGCACATGAAGTCGGTCGGCGAGGCCATGGCCATCGGCCGCTCCTTCCCCGAGGCGCTGCAGAAGGCGCTGCGCTCGCTGGAGAAGAAGGACTCCTCCTTCACCTGGGCCGGCGACGTGGCCGCCAAGGACGAGCTGCTGGCCGCCTGCCGCACGCCCCACGACGGCCGCCTGCGCACGATGCAGCAGGCCATCAGGGCCGGCGCCACGCCCGATGAGCTGTACGAGGCCACCAGCGTGGACCCGTGGTTCATCGACCAGCTCTTCCTGCTGCACGAGGAGTCAGAGGCCGTCGCCCAGGCGCCCGAGCTGACCGCCGAGGTGCTCGAGCGGGCCAAGCGCCACGGGTTCAGCGACGTGCAGATCGGCGAGATCCGCGGCATCGACGAGGCGCGGGTGCGCGACCTGCGCCACGCGCTCGGGCTGCGGCCGGTCTACAACACCGTCGACACCTGCGCCGCCGAGTTCGCCGCCAAGACGCCCTACCTCTACTCGACCTACGACGAGGAGAGCGAGGTCCCCTACGGCGAGCGCCGCAAGGTGATCATCCTCGGCTCGGGGCCCAACCGCATCGGCCAGGGCATCGAGTTCGACTACGCGTGCGTGCACGCCTCGTTCGAGCTGTCCAGGGCCGGGTTCGAGACCGTCATGGTCAACTGCAACCCGGAGACCGTCTCGACCGACTACGACACCTCCGACCGGCTCTACTTCGAGCCGCTCACCCTGGAGGACGTCCTGGAGGTCGTCCACGCCGAGCAGCAGACGGGCCCGGTCGCGGGCGTCGTCGTGCAGCTCGGCGGGCAGACGCCGCTCGGCCTGGCCCAGGCGCTCAAGGACGCCGGCGTGCCCGTCGTCGGCACCTCGCCCGAGTCGATCCACCTCGCGGAGGAGCGCGGCGCGTTCGGGCGGGTGCTGGCCGAGGCCGGGCTGCCCGCGCCGAAGCACGGCACCGCGCTGACCGTCGCCGAGGCGCGCGAGATCGCCGGCGAGATCGGCTACCCCGTGCTGGTGCGGCCCTCCTACGTGCTCGGCGGAGCCGGCATGGCCATCGTCTACGACGAGGAGACGCTCACCGGCTACATGGCGGCCCAGGAGCAGCCCGAGGGCGCCGGTCACCCGGTGCTCATCGACAAGTTCCTGGACGAGGCCATCGAGATCGACGTGGACGCGCTCTACGACGGCGAGGAGCTGTTCCTCGGCGGCGTCATGGAGCACATCGAGGAGGCCGGCATCCACTCCGGCGACTCGGCGTGCGCGCTGCCGCCCATCACGCTGGGCAGCGCCGACATCACCGCCATCAGGGAGGCCACCAGGGCCATCGCCCAGGGGGTCGGCGTGCGCGGGCTGCTCAACGTCCAGTACGCCATGTCCGCGGGTGTCCTGTACGTCCTGGAGGCCAACCCGCGCGCCAGCCGTACGGTGCCGTTCGTGTCCAAGGCCACCGCCACGCCGCTGGCCAAGGCGGCGGCCCGGGTGATGCTCGGCGCGTCGATCGCCGAGCTGCGCGCCGAGGGCATGCTGCCCGCCACGGGCGACGGCGGCACGCTGCCGCTCGACTCCTCGATCGCGGTCAAGGAGGCGGTGCTGCCGTTCAACCGGTTCAGGGGCGTGGACATCGTCCTCGGGCCCGAGATGCGCTCGACCGGCGAGGTCATGGGCATCGACGAGTTCTTCGGCATCGCCTTCGCCAAGTCGCAGGCCGGGGCCTACGGTGAGCTTCCGACCAAGGGACGCGCGTTCGTATCCGTGGCCAACAGGGACAAGCGTGCGATGATCTTCCCTGTGAAGGCGCTGGCGGATCTCGGATTCGAGATCCTCGCCACCGAGGGGACCGCCGAGGTGCTGCGCCGCAACGGCGTCCATGCCAAGATCGTGCGAAAGCACAGCGAGGGAGCGGGTCCCGGAGGTGAGCCCACAAGTGTGCAGGCCATTCTCGACGGCGAGGTCGATCTGATCGTCAATACGCCCTTCGGCAGCCCGGGGCAGTCGGGGCCGCGGCTCGACGGCTATGAGATCCGCACGGCCGCCGTGCTGCGCGGCATCCCGTGCATCACCACGGTGTCGGGGCTGGCCGCCGCGGCGGCGGGCATCCAGGCGATCGTACGCGGCGATGTGGGCGTACGGTCCCTGCAGGAGCACGCGCAGGCAATCAGGGGCTGACCCCGCCACGGGAGGTGAAGACGACTGGCCGGTACACCGGTGCAGGTGACGGGCACGGTGCTGACGACGCGCCGGGTCGACGCCTACCATGCGCTGACGGTGGTGGCGCCCGGCATCGCCGAGCGTTACCGCCCCGGCCACTTCGTCTCGGTGGCGGTCGGCGGGGCGTACACCTCGATGGTGACGCGCCGCGCGCTGTCCATCCACGATGTGAAGTCCGACTACGGCGGCACGGTCGAGCTGGTCTTCACCACCCGCGGGCCGGGCACGGCGTGGCTCGCGGAGCGGCGCGCCCGTGACACGCTCGACCTGGTCGGGCCGCTCGGGCGGCCGTTCCCGCTGCCCCGCGACCCGGTGCACTGCGTGCTGGTCGGCGCCGAGTACGGCTCGGCCGTGCTGTTCCCGCTGGCCGACGCGCTGCTGGCGCGCGGCTGCCGGGTCGACTTCGTGCTGGGGGGAGCGGGGGCCGAGCGGGTGTTCGGGGCGATGCGGGCCCGCAGGATGGCCGAGACGACCACGCTGACGACCGAGGACGGCTCGCTCGGGCTGCGCGGCAAGGTCACCGACGCGCTGCCGTCGGTGATCGCCGACACGCGGGCCGACGTCGTCTACGCCTGCGCGCCCATGGAGACGCTGCGGGCGGTGACGGCGGTGGCGATGGAGTTCGACATCCCGGTGCAGGTGGCCGTCGAGGAGGCGATGGCCTGCGGCATCGGGGTGTGCATGACGTGCGTGCTGCCCGTCATCGGCGACGACGGCTCGACCAGGATGGTCAGGGCGTGCGCCGAGGGGCCGGTGTTCCGGGGGGAGCGGGTGCGCTTCGAGGACGTGGGAACGATCCCGTTCGACGCGCTGGGCGCCCCCGGGGGCGGTGCACGACATGTCAGTTGATATGCGGACTTTTCTGGCGCACGTGGAGCTGGCGAACCCCATCACCACGGCCGCCGGCTGCGCCTCCTCTGGGCGCGAGCTGGCGCAGTTCTTCGACCTGCACCGGCTCGGCGCCCTGACCACCCGCTCCATCACCATGGCGCCCCGCGCGGGGCGGCCCACGCCGCGCATGGCCGAGACGCCCTCCGGCATGCTCAACGCCGTCGGGCTGCAGGGCCCCGGCATCGACGCGTTCCTCGAACGCGAGCTGCCCTGGCTGGCCCAGCGCGGCATCAAGACCATCGTCTCCATCGGCGGCGGCACCGTCGCCGAATACTCCGAGCTGGCCCGCAGGCTCGCCGACGCGCCCGGGGTGACCGCGCTGGAGGTCAACCTCTCCTGCCCCAACATGGAGGACCGCGGGCGCGTCTTCGCCCGCGAGGGCAGCGCCGCCGCCGAGGTCATCGCCTCCGTACGCTCGATCATGCGCTACGACGTGCCCGTCGTCGCCAAGCTCGCCCCCGACGTGGCCGACATCGTCTCCGTCGCCCGCGCCTGCGTGGACGCCGGGGCCGACGCGCTGTCCATGATCAACAACCCGCTGGGCATGGCCATCGACACCGAGGCCCTGCGTCCCTCGCTCGCCGCCGTCACCGGCGGGCTGTCCGGCCCGGCCATCCTGCCGCTGGCCGTACGGTGCGTCTGGCAGGTCCACGCGGCGCTGCCCGGCGTGCCGCTGATCGGCATCGGCGGCGTGATGAGCGGCAGGGACGCCTTCCAGCTGGTCCTGGCGGGCGCCTGCGTCGTCGGAGTGGGCACGGCGCTCTTCCACGACCCCTACGCCTGCCTGCGCATCGAACGCGAGCTTGAGGACCTTCTGAGGGCTCGCGGCTTCCAGCGGCTGGCCGACGCCGTCGGCCTGGCCCACCGCCCGCCGGGGAGCGCACCCCGGCACCTGTTGGTAGACACCGAGGAGAGCACGCCTTGACTCCCGAGCGCCTGGAGAGCACGTCTTGACGCCCTTGACCCCCGCACCCATCGCCGTCGCTCTCGACGCACCCGACCTGGAGACCGCCGCGCGGTGGGCCGCCCTGGTCACCCCCCACGTCAGCACCGTCAAGGTCGGCCTCGAGCTCTACCTGCGCTACGGGCCCGACGTCATCGCCTCCGTGCGCGGCGCCAGCGGCGTGCGCGTCTTCCTCGATCTCAAGCTGCACGACATCCCCAACACCGTCGCCGGTGCCGCCAAGGCCGTGGGGCGGCTGCGGCCCTCGATCCTCACCGTGCACGCCGCCGGCGGCCCCGCGATGATCAGGGAGGCCGTCGAGTCCGCGCCGCACACCCAGATCGCCGCCGTCACGGTGCTCACCTCGCTGACCGAGGCCGATCTCGAGCGCATCGGGATCGCCGGTCCGGCCGACGACGCCGTACGCCGGTTGGCAGCGCTGTCGGTCGAGGCGGGCGCCACCGCGCTGGTGTGCTCGCCCAACGAGGTCGCGAGCGTACGGGCCGAGGTCGGCGACGGCATCACGCTCATCACGCCCGGCGTGCGGCCCACGGGCGCCGACACCCAGGACCAGAAGCGCGTGGCCACCCCGGAGCAGGCGCTCGCCGACGGCGCGGACCTGCTCGTGATCGGCCGGCCCATCACGGGCTCGCCCGACCCGGGAGCGGCGGCCGCCGCGATCGCCGCCTCGCTGCGCCGCGCGTCCTGACGCGCGTCGTCAGGCCGGGCGGCGCACAGGGCAGGGTGACGGCCTGTGAGCACAGTGCGCCGAGGGCGCGGGAGTGCCCCGCTCACAAGATCATAAGGCATCCGTGCGAGCCGCGTGCAAGATCGCCGGAATGGGTTTCGGCCCAGGTGTGGCAGGGGTTTCGGACATCGTAGGGTCGCCCGAAGTCGATCATCGTTGCGTTTCGCGACATCGGCGCGAGCCGACGCGTGTAGGCGGATGTGAGGGCGATTTGATCAGCTCAAGGTGATTTTACGATCACGGAGAGTGATGAAGTGGATTTTGTCGCGAGAGAAACCGCTCTTGACGTTGCTTAGGGGGCGATGACCAGCTAGTTTCCCTTCCCGTCCGAGTACATCGACAGAAATTCGAGGTGACCCGGCGTGGCTCTTCCTCCCCTGACCCCTGAGCAGCGCGCCGCAGCCCTGGAGAAGGCTGCCAAGGCCCGTAAAGAGCGTGCCGAGGTCAAGAACCGGCTCAAGCATGGCGCGGTTTCTCTGGCTGAGGTGCTCAAGGATGGGCAGACCGACGACGTCATCGGCAAGATGAAGGTCTCGGCTTTGTTGGAATCGCTCCCCGGCGTGGGCAAGGTCCGCGCCAAGCAGCTCATGGAGCGGCTTGCCATCGCCGAGTCCCGCCGCGTGCGGGGCCTCGGCGCGAACCAGAGGGCCTCCCTCGAGCGCGAGTTCGGTGGCAACGAGAGCTAATCTCTGTTCCACACGGAAACGCGGGTTCAACGGGGGGTAGGAAGTGACCGAGAGGTCCTGGTCCGGCGATGTCAGTGCCCACGAGGCGGTCGGGCCAGGAGCGGAGGTCGGTTTCCTGCCCTTGAGCGAGCGGCGGCTGACGGTCCTTTCAGGGCCGTCGGGCGTCGGCAAGTCCACGGTAGTCGCCGAGCTCCGGCGGGCACACCCCGAGGTGTGGCTGTCGGTCTCGGTGACCACCAGGAGGCCCCGGCCCGGCGAGGTGCACGGGGTCCACTACTTCTTCGTCGACGGCGCCGAGTTCGACCGGCTGGTCGAGGCGGGCGAGCTGCTGGAGTGGGCGGAGTTCGCCGGCAACCGCTACGGCACCCCGCGCGAGCCGGTGCTGAAGAAGCTCGCCGAGGGCGTGCCCACCCTGCTCGAGATCGACCTCGAAGGCGCCCGGCAGGTGCGCAGGAGCATGCCGGAGGCGCTGCTGGTCTTCCTGGCCCCGCCCTCGTGGGAGGAGCTGGAGAAGCGGCTGCGCGGGCGCGGCACCGAGCCCGAAGAGGTCATCGCCCGCCGGCTGGAGGCCGGGCGCATCGAGATGGCCGCCGAGGACGAGTTCGACGTCACGCTCGTCAACACGAACGTCCAAGACGTGTGCCATCGGCTGATAGCCTTGATGACTGACCCTCAGGGGGTCACGACAACCACCAACCGAGAGGTCTGACAATCGTGGCAGGCACCATCCCGGCCGCGGAGGGCATCACCAACCCGCCGATCGACGCGCTGCTCGACATCGTCGACAGCAAATACTCCCTGGTGATCATGGGCGCCAAGCGCGCTCGCCAGATCAACGCCTACTACTCCCAGCTCGGCGAGGGCCTGCTGGAATACGTGGGTCCCCTGGTCGAGACGCACGCCCAGGAAAAGCCGCTGTCCATCGCGCTGCGTGAGGTCTCCGAGGGCCTGCTCACCGCCGAGCCCATCGAAGGCGCGGTCTGACCCCTTCGATGAAGGTCGTCCTGGGCGTCAGCGGCGGCATCGCCGCTTACAAGGCGTGTGAGCTGCTGCGCCTGTTCACCGAGTCGGGGCACGAGGTGCGGGTCGTGCCGACCCGCGAGGCGCTGAAGTTCGTGGGCGCGCCCACCTGGGCCGCCCTGTCGGGCAACCCGGTCTCGGCCGAGGTGTGGGACGACGTCCACGAGGTGCCCCACGTACGCATCGGCAAGAGCGCCGACCTCGTCGTGGTCGCGCCCGCCACCGCCGACGTGCTCGCCAAGGCGGCCCATGGGCTGGCCGGCGACCTCCTCACCAACACGCTGCTGACGGCCACCTGCCCGGTCGTGTTCGCGCCCGCGATGCACACCGAGATGTGGCAGCACCCCGCCACCCGCGCCAACGTCGCCACGTTGCGCTCGCGGGGCGCCGTCGTGATCGACCCTGCCTCCGGGCGGCTCACCGGCGCCGACACCGGTCCCGGACGGCTGCCCGATCCTGACGAGATCTTCCAGGTCTGCCTGCGGGTCGCCAGGGGGCGGCCGCTCGACCTCGCAGGGCGCAAGGTCGTCGTCTCCGCAGGCGGCACCCGCGAGGCCATCGACCCGGTCCGCTACATCGGCAACCGCTCGTCGGGGCTGCAGGGCTACGCGCTGGCCCGCACCGCCGCCGCTCGGGGGGCCGAGGTGACGCTCGTGGCGGCCAACGTCTCGCTGCCCGACCCCGCCGGGGCCGCCGTCATACGCGTGGAGTCGGCGGCCGAGCTGCGCGAGGCGGTGCTTTCCGCGTCCGCCGACGCCGACGTGGTCGTGATGGCCGCCGCGGTCGCCGACTTCCGGCCCGCCGCGCGCCACGACACCAAGATCAAGAAAACGGACGGCGAACCCGAGGCCATCCACCTCGTCAAGAACCCCGACATCCTCGCGGAGCTGGGCGACCGCCGCCGCGAGGCCAGGTCAGGCCCGCCCACCGCGCCCGGGACGCCCTCTGAGCTGGCTGAGCTGGTCAGGGGCGACACGCCCGGGATCGGCGCGGGGCAGGAAAAGGCGGCCGGTCATGGTGCCGGGCCGCAGGTGATCGTCGGATTCGCCGCCGAGACGCACGACGTGCTCGCCAACGGACAGGCCAAACTGGCCCGCAAGGGCTGCGATCTGCTGGTCGTCAACCAGGTCGGCGAGGGGCTGGCCTTCGGCACGGCCGGCAACGCGGCCACGGTGCTGGTGGCCGGGGGAGAGCCGGTCGAGGTGCCGTTCGGCCCCAAGGAAGACCTCGCCGACACCGTCTGGGACCTGGTCGCCACCCGCCTGTCCTGACCCCTTCGGGTTGGGCGGTCGCCCCGGGCCTGTCCTGACCCCTTCGGGTTGGGCGGTCGCCCCCGGCCCCTCCTGAACCCACCGGCCCTCGCCCTTCCGGGGCCGGTGATCGCCCTCTTGCCTCTGCTGCACCGCCTGCGGCGGCTGAGCCGGGTGTGGGCGGTGGCCCGCTCTCGCTGACCTCACCGCCCGCCACCCGCCCTTGCTTCTGTGGCGGTGGGTGGTCGCCTCCCGACTTCCTCGACCGCTCTCGCCCGCCCCCCGCCTCCCGGGTCTGGTGAGACTCGCGAGGCTGGGAAGACGTGGGGGTAATGGGATGTGGGGGTTGTAGGGCGTACAAAGCGTGCAGATCCCACTACTCGATCACCTGTTGCAACACCCCCGCACGCCTGCGGATACTTGGGGCAAAGGGGGATGGAATGCCGGTGGGTTCCGCTGTTAGAGATCGTTGTAGGACGCTGCTGGGTGACCAAGGGGAGATTCATTACCTCTTTCCCGCCTTCTCCTCGGGGCCGGCGGGGACGGGGAACTTTCTGATCGTGGTCACGCGTGCGGCCATCTCCGTGCTGGCGACGAGGACGCTGAGGACCGACCGTCCCGTGTCGGTGTTCGCGGAGTTTCCGCGGCACACGAGGCTCGGCCCCATCCTGCCGGGCAACGCTCTCGAGCTTGGCTCGATGGTGTTCGAGTTTGATGAGGAGTACGCGGCGGTGATCTCGGCTGCGGACGCGGAGATCTTCGCGCCGGAGACGCTGCCGCCCGACCCTTTACCCGAACTGTGATGGGAGACAGATCGTGGACGGTTTCGCCGCAGGGCACCAGGTAGGGCTAGACTTCGGCGAGGCCCGGCCATGCCCATTGGTCCCGGGCCTCACATCCGTCAGCAGCCGCTGCATGAGGAGCCACTGAGTTGTCACGTCGCCTGTTCACCTCCGAGTCGGTCACCGAGGGCCACCCGGACAAGATCGCCGACCAGATCAGTGACGCGATTCTCGACGCCATGCTCAAAGACGACCCCAAGAGCCGGGTCGCGGTCGAGACGATGATCACTACCGGCCAGGTCCACGTCGCAGGCGAGGTCACGACTGAGACCTACGTCGACATCCCCGGCGTCATCCGGGAGAAGATCCTGGAGATCGGCTACGACGCCTCCCACAAGGGCTTCGACGGCGCCTCGTGCGGCGTGTCGGTGTCCATCGGCGCGCAGTCGCCCGACATCGCCCAGGGCGTCGACGACGCCTACGAGCACCGGGTGGCCGGTGACGGCGACGAGCTCGACCGCCAGGGCGCCGGTGACCAGGGCCTCATGTTCGGTTTCGCCTGCCGCGAGACGCCCGAGCTGATGCCGCTGCCGATCACGCTGGCCCACCGGCTGGCCCAGCGCCTGTCCGAGGTGCGCAAGTCGGGCACGGTGCCCTACCTGCGCCCCGACGGCAAGACGCAGGTCACGATCGAGTACGACGGCGACACGCCGGTCCGCCTCGACACCGTGGTCGTCTCCACGCAGCACGCGGCCGAGATCGACCTCAAGGAGATGCTGACCCCCGACATCAAGGAGCACGTGGTCGACCCCGTGCTCGCCGACCTCGAGCTCGACACCGAGGGCTACCGCCTGCTGGTCAACCCGACCGGCCGCTTCGAGATCGGCGGCCCGATGGGCGACGCCGGGCTCACCGGCCGGAAGATCATCATCGACACCTACGGCGGCATGGCCCGCCACGGTGGCGGTGCGTTCTCCGGCAAGGACCCGTCCAAGGTCGACCGTTCCGCCGCCTACGCCATGCGGTGGGTGGCCAAGAACGTCGTGGCCGCCGGGCTGGCCGACCGGTGCGAGGTGCAGGTGGCGTACGCGATCGGCAAGGCTCAGCCGGTCGGCCTGTTCGTCGAGTGCTTCGGCACCGAGAAGCTGGCGGTGGAGAAGATCCAGGAGGCCGTGCTGCAGGTCTTCGACCTGCGTCCTGCCGCGATCATCCGCGACCTCGACCTGCTGCGCCCGATCTACTCCGAGACCGCCGCCTACGGGCACTTCGGCCGCGAGGGCTTCTCCTGGGAGTCCACCGACCGCGCCGAGGCCCTGAGGACCGCCGCCGGTCTCTGACCCCGTCACCGGCCGGCGTCACGCCGCCGGCCGTGCGCTGCGAGCCGAGCGGTGCCGCCCGCCTCTCCCGCGGAGGAGGGCGGCACCGCTCGGTGTTTTCCGTGCCGCCGGACAGCGAGGCGGCCCGCGCACGCCCGGCACACGCCGTCATGGCGAGGTCCCCACGTGCGTCTCCGGTGTCCCCGCGTGCGTCTCCGGTGTGCCGGACGGGCCGGCGTTCCGGTGGGGTGGTCATGGCCGGGGGTCTGGTAGACGTTGTTCGTGACCGACTCCTCCGACGACGCCCTCCTGCCGCTCGAAGCCGTGCGGCCCCCGGCGTCCGAGAAGGACACCAGGGGAGCGGTGCTCCCCGCCCCCGAGAACCCCGTGGCCAGGGTGGTCGTCGACAGCCCGCTGCCGCACCTCGACCGGCCCTTCGACTACCTCGTCCCGGCCAAGCTGCACGAGACGGCCGAGCCCGGCGTGCGCGTGCGGGTGCGGTTCGCGGGCAAGCTCATCGACGGCTTCCTCCTCGAGCGTGTCCCCAAGAGCGACCACGAGGGCAGGCTCACCCCCCTCGAACGCGTCGTGTCGCCCGAGCGCGTCCTCACCCCCGAGATCGCCGGCCTGGCCAGAGCCGTGGCCGACCGGTACGCGGGCACCCTGACCGACGTGCTGCGCCTGGCCGTCCCGCCCCGGCACGCCAGGGCCGAAGGCGAGGAGCCCAGACCCGTCCCGCCGCAGGAGCGCCCGCAGGCGCCCTCCCCGAGCGCCTGGGACGCGTACCCGGCAGGCCCCTCCTTCCTCGCCGCCCTGCGTGACGGCCGCGCACCGCGGGCCGTGTGGTCGGCGCTACCCGGCGCCACCGGCTGGGCGGACCCGATCGCCGAAGCCGTGCGTGCCACCCTCGACGGCGGCAGGGGAGCGGTCGTCGTGGTCCCCGACGGCAAGGACGTCGCGCTGGCCGACGCCGCGTTCCTGCGCCTGCTCGGCCCCGGCGCCCACGTGGCGCTCACCGCGGACCTCGGCCCCGCCGAGCGCTACCGGCGATGGCTGCGGCTGCTCAGGGGCGAGGTGCGCGCGGTGGTGGGCACCAGGGCGGCCATGTTCGCGCCGGTCGCCGAGCTGGGCCTGGTGGCGATCTGGGACGACGGCGACGACCTGCACGCCGAACGGCTTGCCCCCTACCCGCACGCCCGCGAGGTGCTCGGGCTGCGCGCCCACCGGGTGAGCGCGGGCATGCTGATCGGCGGCTACGCGCGTACCGCCGAGGCCACCCAGCTCGTCGCGAGCGGCTGGGCCAGGCCGATCGTGGCGGCCCGTACGACGATCAGGAGCCTCGCCCCGCGCGTGCGCCCGGCGGGCGAGGACGCCGAGCTGGCCAAGGACCAGGCCGCCCGGCAGGCCCGGCTGCCCAGCATCGCCTGGCGGGCCCTGCGCCACGGCCTGGACAGCGGCCCCGTGCTGGTGCAGGTGCCGAGGCGCGGCTATCTGCCCGCGCTGGCCTGCCGCCACTGCCGTGCCCCGGCCCGCTGCGTCCTGCCGCCTACCAGGAGCGCCCAGGACGTCCCGCCGCACGGGCAGAGCACGTTCCCGGCGCAGCAGGCCGCGCCGCAGCTCGGCACCACCTTGCAGGAGACCGCCCGGCAGCCGGGTGAGGCGGTCGCGGGGCCGCGGTGTCACGGGCCGCTCGCGCTGCGGGGCGGGCACGCGGCGCCCTACTGCCGCTGGTGCGGCCGGGTCGACGCCGACTGGCGCTGCCCGTCCTGCGGCAGCCCCAGGCTGCGCGCGGTGGTCACCGGCGCCAGGCGGACCGCGGAGGAGCTGGGCAGGGCGTTCCCCTCCGTGCAGGTGCGCACGTCGGGCAGGGACGGCGTGCTGGCCACGGTGCCCGCCGCCCGCGCCCTGGTCGTCGCCACCCCGGGGGCGGAGCCGGTGGCGGAGGGCGGCTACACGGCCGCGGTGCTGCTGGACGGCTGGGCCCTGCTCGGGCGGGCCGACCTGCGGGCGGGGGAGGAGACCGTGCGCCGCTGGATGAACGCCGCCGCGCTGCTGCGTCCAGCGGCCGAGCTGGTGGTGCTGGGCGACGCGGCGCTGCCGGCCGTACAGGCGCTGCTGCGCTGGGACCCGGTCACCCACGCCGAGCGCGAGCTGGCCGACCGGGCCGAGCTGGGGTTCCCGCCGGCGGTACGGATGGCCACGCTCACCGGCCCGGCCAGCGCGGTCAGGCAGATGATCGACGAGGCCCGCCTGCCGTCCGACGCCCAGGTGCTCGGCCCCGTACCGGTCGATGACGACGGACAGGAACGCGCCATGATCCGGGTGCCCAGGGCGGGCGGCGCGGCGCTGTCGGCCGCGCTCAAGGGCGCCAGCGGCGTACGCGCGGCGCGCAAGACGCCGGATGTCGTGAGGGTGAGTGTCGACCCCCTCGACCTGATTTAGCCCGTTTCCCCGATTCGCTCATCCGTTGGCCAGCCGTTAGCGTGCCCCTGTGTCGATCGAATGGGTGAACCAGGCCATCGACGACCTGCGTGCTTGGGGGCGCACGCGGGACGTCGAAGTGGACGCGGACGAGGTCCGCCTGCTCTGCGACTACGCCAGCGACTACCTCAACGTCAACGAACTTCGCGACTTCACTCCCGAGACCTTCGACGAGCTGCTGCTGTCCATCTATCCCCGCAAGGTCATCGCTCCGCCCGAGAGCGCGCCCGAGACCATCGCCGCCGCCCGCACGCTCGTCGACTACCTCAGCGAGGCCGGCCAGGTGAGGGCCGAGACGGCGGCGGCCATGCGTTCCAGGCTCGACGACATCGAGCCCCGCATGCCGGAGGCGCTCGCCGACCCGGCGAACTTCGGCATGGCCAAGAGCCTGTTCAGCTCCATCGGCCCAGAGTCGCTCGAACAGTCGATCGCCATCCCGTCCGGCGAGCTGCCCGACCTCGGCGAGGCGCCCTGCGACTGCCCGGCCTGCACGCCGCTGCCCGCCGTCCGCCTCGCCGAGCCCGAGGAGCTGCGGGCCGCGCTGCCCGCTGTCCCCATGCTGGCCGAGCAGCCGCTGACCGGCGACGGCGACCCGCTGGCCGCGTGGGCCCGGCGCGTCGCCGACCTGCTCGACCACGACACCGGCGGCGCCGTCACCGGCTCTCCCGAGCTCGACGAGGGCCTCTACGACCTGTTCGACATGCTCTACCGGCTGCAGACCCGGGTGCCTGTCACGGTGATCGGCGACTACCTCGACGAGATCGCCGGCGACCGCGCGATCGACCTGCCCGCCGTGCTCGACCGGCTGGAGTGGACGGGCCTGCTCAGCGTCACCGGCGACACCGCCGAGCTGACCCCGGTGGCCGTCTGGGCGCTGCGCGAGCACTACCTGTCGGTTGGCGTCGAGGCGCCCGAGGCTCCCGACCTGGCCGAGGCCGACGCGCTCGGGCTCATCGAAGGGCTGCTCGAAGGCGTGCCCACCGAGCTGGCCGAGGCCGACATCGACCGCTGGCTGGCGGGGCGGATGCCGGTCGAGGCCGCCGGCGAGCTGCTGGCCGCCGCTTCCGGAGCGCCCGCCGTGGCGCGCGGCATCGCCATCACCATCGTCGACCGGCTCGGCCCCGAGGCCGAGCCCGCCGTCCGCGGCTACCTGGAGGACCAGGAGCTGCGCCCGCACGCCATCCACTGGCTGGCGGCCCGTAAGCTGTCCGCGCCGCCCCTCACGCAGGACGAGCTGCTGTGGGTCAGCGTCGACATGCTGGCCCTCGCCATGCCCGCCGCCGAGGCCGATCCGGAGATCTTCGCCGAGAACATGGCCGCCTCGGGCCCGCCCGCCCATCTGATCGAGGAGATGTGGCGGGTCGACCACCCCGACGTGGTCGACGTGCTGGAGCTGCTCGGACGCTCCATCCCCGACGGCACGGTCGCCAAGGCCGCGCGCAAGGCCGCGTTCAAGGCCCGGTCCCGAGCCATCCGTTGAGTACGCTCATGTGACCGGTGTGCAGTAAGTTTCGTGGGTGGCAAACAACGTCTTCGACCTCGCCGAGCTGCGCAAGCTGATCGATGAGCAGGCCGCCGTGCCTCCACGGCCCCCTGAGGAGACCCCGGAGGAGCGCGAGGCCCTGACGTTCCCGCCGGTCCTGCCGGCGCCGGACGCCGAGCTGGCCGCGGCGGTGCCCACGGTGCCGCTGGTGGCCGACGCCATCCGGCTGACCACCTGGACGGGCACCCGCAAGGTCGGCGCCGACGGCCACCTGAGCGCGGCCGACGCCGCCGCGGCCGCCGCCCACCTCGGCGTCCCGCTCACGCGCCTGCGCCTCATCTGGGTCGTCGCCGTCAACACCGGCCTGCTGCAGATCCTCGGCGGCCAGGCCACCCGCGGCCCGCTGTCGATGCAGCTGACGGTCGAGGCCACGCTGGAGTTCTGGGACGGCGTGGTCATGGACGTCCTCGACCGCGCCGACGACGGGTTGACCGGTTCTGCCGTGGTCGACGGCCACCTGGCCGAGATGCTCGCCACCATCTACTCCGTACGCTCGGGCGTCGCCACCGCCAACCTGGCCCGCGGCATCCTGCAGTCGCACGAGGTCGCCTGCGCGCCCGGCCCCGCCGAGATGCGCAAGATCGCCGCCGCGCTGCCGGCCGAGCTGCTGGAGGCGCTTTCACTGCTGGCGTACTGCGGGCTGGTCGAGCAGACCCCCGCTGGGCGCACCGCGCTGACCCCGCTCGGGGTGTGGGCCATCCGCCGCGACCTGCTGCGCGAGGGCCACGACGCGCCGACCACCGCCGAGGTCGAGGTGTTCGCCGACCTGTCGGCCGCCGAGCTCGTCGAGGCGCTGGTCAAGGGCAGCGCCACACAGAGCGCGGTGGCCGGGTGGCTGGAGCGCCGCTCGCCCGAGTCCGCGGCCCGCGACCTCATCGAGATCGCCGCGTCCGGCACCGCAGGGCAGCGCGGCGCCGTCGGGGCCATCATGGAGGAGCTGGGGCCCGAGGCCGAGGCCCCCGTCAGGCAGGCCCTCGACCACCCGCTCACGCGCCGCTACGCCGCCTCCTGGCTGCACATCCGCGACCTGCCCGCGCCCGCGCTCAGCCCCGAGGACCACACCTGGATCGCCGTCGACTCCCTGGCGGCCCTCATGCACCTGTCCGGCCCCGCAGCCGGCCGCCTCGACCCGCCGGAGCCCGGCGAAGACCTCATCAAGCTGATCGGCGAGATGCCCGCCGTCGGCCACCCCGACACCGTCGCCGTGCTCGACATGCTCGCCGCCGCCCACGACGACCCCGCCGTGGTCAAGGCGGCGCGCAAGGCCGCGCTGAAGGCCAGGACGCTGGAGCACGCCAGGACGCACGGCCTCCGGTGAGGCCCGCACCTGCACTAAACTGGGCTGATCCACGCATGAGAACGGAGTGACCCCCTTGGCGATCCAGCCCATCCGGCTGTTCGGAGATCCGGTGCTGCGCACCCCGGCGGCCCCGGTCGTCGACTTCGACAAGGAGCTGCGCAAGCTGGTCAAAGACCTGACCGACACGATGATGGACGCCCCGGGCGCCGGTCTCGCCGCCCCTCAGATCGGCGTGGGCCTGCGGGTGTTCACCTACTACGTGGACGAGCAGCTCGGCCACCTCATCAACCCCGACCTCGACCTGTCGTCCGACCTCGACGAGGAGGGTGAGGAGGGCTGCCTGTCCTTCCCCGGCCTGTCGTTCCCCACCCCGCGCGCGGTGCGCGCCGTGGCCAAGGGATTCAACATGCACGGCGAGCCCGTCACGCTCGAGGGCACCGACATGATGGCGCGCTGCTTCCAGCACGAGACCGACCACCTCGACGGCATCCTGTTCATCGACCGCATGGACCCCAAGCAGCGCAAGCTCGCGATGAAGGCCGTGCGCGAGGCCGAGTGGAGCGGGCTGGCCGCGCCGGTGGTCAAGTTCTCGCCCCACGCCACCGGCGGAAAGGCACTCTGACAGCATGCGTCTGGTCTTCGCGGGCACACCCGAGACGGCACTGCCGTCCCTGCGCACCCTGATCGACTCGCCACGGCACGACGTCGTCGCGGTCGTCACCCGTCCCGACGCGCAGTCGGGCCGGGGGCGCAAGGTCCACCCCTCCCCGGTCGCCGAGCTCGCCGAGGAGGCCGGCATCGAGGTGCTGCGCCCGCAGAAGGCCGGCGACCCCGCCTTCCTCGACCAGCTGCGCTCGTACGAGCCCGACTGCTGTCCCGTCGTCGCCTACGGCGCGCTGCTGCCGCAGAGCGCCCTCGATGTGCCCAAGCACGGCTGGGTCAACCTGCACTTCTCGATCCTGCCCGCCTGGCGCGGCGCGGCGCCCGTCCAGCACGCGATCCTGCACGGCGACGAGATCGGCGGGGCCAGCACCTTCCAGATCGTCAAGGAGCTCGACGCGGGGCCCGTCTACGGCGTCGTCACCGAGGAGATCCGCACCTCCGACACCAGCGGCGCGCTGCTGGAGCGGCTGTCGGTCTCCGGGGCGGGGCTGCTCGCCGCCACCCTCGACGGCATCGAGGACGGCACGCTCGAGCCCCGCCCCCAGCCCGCCGACGGCGTGACCGTCGCCCCCAAGATCACTGTCCCCGACGCCCGCGTCGACTGGGCCAAGCCCGCCATGCACGTCGACCGGCTGATCCGCGCCTGCACGCCCAACCCGGGCGCGTGGACCGAGTTCCGCGGCCAGCGGATCAAGCTCGGCCCCGTGCGCCCGGCGCCCGGCGAGAAGCTCGCCCCCGGTGAGCTGGCCGCCACCAAGGCGCGCGTGCTCGTCGGCACCGCCACCGGGGCGGTCGAGCTGGGCGAGGTTCAGCCGCAGGGCAAGCGGCTGATGGGAGCGGGGGAGTGGGCCCGCGGGGTGCGCCTCGAGGGCAAGGAGACCTTTCAGTGACAGCGGCCGGCGTCGGCGGTTCCCGCGGCCCTTCGGCCTGGGCCGGCGGGTCTCGCGGCCCTTCGGCCGTCCGTGCGGGCGGCGGTCGCTTCGGCGCTCGGGTGGTGGCTTGTCGCGTGGTTTCCGACGGGGTTCCCGACAGGGTTTTCCATGGGGTGCTGTGCCGGGCGTGAGTGAGGGTTCGTGGGCATGAAGACCAGGGGGCATCAGGGGTCCGGCGGCGGTAACCGGGCGCGCGGGCCGCGCCGGCCGACGCGTGATCCCGCCCGTAACGCCGCCTACGACGTCGTACGCGCGGTGGACGAGCGCGACGCGTACGCCAACCTGCTGCTGCCACGCCTGCTGCGCGACCGGGGCATCAAGGGGCGCGACGCCGCACTCGCCACCGAGCTGGCCTACGGCACGCTGCGCGGGCTCGGCACCTACGACGCGATCATCGAGGTGTGCGGCGACCGGGCGCCCGATCCCGACGTACGCGACGCCCTGCGCATCGGCGCACACCAGCTCCTGCGCATGCGCGTGCCGCCGCACGCCGCCGTCGGCACCACCGTCGACCTCGTACGCCTGCGCATCGGCGCCGGCGCGGCCAAGTTCGTCAACGCGGTGCTGCGCAAGATCGGCTCCAGGACGCTCGACGAATGGCTGCCCATCGTCGCGCCCGACCCGGCCGACGACCCGGTCGGCCACCTCGCCATCGCCTACGGCCACCCCCGGTGGATCGTCTCCGCCTTCCGCGACGCCCTCGGCGCGCCCGACGAGATGCCCGACCTGCTCGACGCCGACAACGCCCGGCCGCTGGTGACCCTGGTCGCCCGGCCTGGACGCTCGTCGGCCGAGGAGCTCGAAGACGTGGGCGCCCTGCCGGGCCGCTACTCGCCGTACGCGGCCTACCTGCGCGAGGGCGACCCGGGCGGCATCGACGCGGTCGCCGAGACGCGCGCCGCCGTCCAGGACGAGGCCAGCCAGCTCGTCGCCCTGGCCCTGACCCGGGTGCCCGTCGAGGGTGACGGGGACGAGCTGTGGCTCGACATGTGCGCCGGCCCCGGCGGCAAGGCGGGCCTTCTCGACGCCATCGCCACCCACGGCGACCTGGCCGGCCTCGCCGATGAAGCGCGCACACCGGGCGCGTCCTCGTCCGGGGAGTCGCTCGCCTCGTCACGGGGAGGGGTGGCCTTTCCCGGCGGGGCTCGGGTGCTGGCCGCCGACGTGCAGCAGCACCGGGCCCGCCTGGTCTGGGAGACCACCAAGGACGCCTCGGTGATCACCGCCGACGGCACCGAACCCGCGTGGCGGCCCGGCGTGTTCGACCGGGTGATGCTCGACGCGCCGTGCACGGGGCTCGGGGCCCTGCGCCGGCGGCCCGAGGCGCGATGGCGGCGCGACCCCGCCGGCATCGCCGAGCTGGGCAAGCTCCAGCGGCGCCTGCTCGGCACCGCGCTCGACGCCGTGCGTCCCGGTGGTGTGGTGGCGTACGTGACGTGCTCGCCGCACCTCGCCGAGACCCGCGTCGTGGTCGGCGACCTGCTGGCGCGCCGCGACGACGTCGAGCAACTCGACGCCCGCGACTACCTGCCCGAGGTCGAGGGCCTCGGCGACGGCCCGCACGCCCAGTTCTGGCCCCACAGACACGGCACCGACGCCATGTTCCTGGCCCTCCTCCGCAAAAAGCCTCAGCCGTCCTGAACGCCCGTCCGGACCTGCGCGCCAGCTCAGCCTGAACGCCCGCTCTGACCTGCGCGCCAGCTCAGCCTGAAAGCCCGCTCTGACCTGCGCGCCAGCTCAGCCTGAAAGCCCGCTCTGACCTGCGCGTTCGTCCGCGGATGAAGATGTGCGACGTGTTGCTGGGTGGGGGCGGGGCAGGGGGTGGGGCGGGCGGATTCGGGGGGTGTGGGGGAGTTGTGTGGCGGTGGGGGGTGGAGGTGTGGTCCGATCGGCGGCGTGGACTTTCTGGACGATCTTCACAGGGCGGAGCTCGGGCCGATCGCCTGGCTTCAGGGCTGGCCGGATGTCGTCAGGCCGGTGATGGAGCTGGTGTCGGTGTTCGGCACCAACACGTTCTTTCTGCTCGTCCTGCCGGTTCTGTACTGGTGTGTGAATCCGGCGTTGGCGTTGCGGCTCGGGTTCACGGTGATGGTGGCTGCGGGGACCAACGCCATCGGGAAGCTGGCGTTGCATCAGCCGCGGCCTTACTGGATCGACCCCGGAATCCGGGCGTTCTCCGTTGAGGAGAGCTTCGGGCTGCCCTCCGGGCATGCGCAGGTCGGCACGGCGGGGATGGGGCGGTTCGCGGTGGCGGTCGGGCGGACGTGGGCGTGGTGGGTGGCGGTGGTGACCATGGCGCTCGTGTGCTTGAGCCGGGTTTATCTCGGGGTGCACTTCATCTCTGACGTCGTGGTAGGGGTGGCGCTCGGGGTCGTGGTGCTGGTGGTCGTCTTGCGGGTGGAGCGGCCGGCGACGCTCTGGTGGCGGAGGCAGGCACTGTGGGTGCAGCTGTGCGCCTCCATGGCGGCGCCGGGGGTGCTGCTGGGGGCGGCGGCGCTGGCCGGTGCGCCGTACGGGGACTGGGCCGTGCCTGCGGGCTGGAGCGCGGCCGGGATGGTCGATCCCGAGAGCCTGGACACCGTCGTCGTGATGTCCGGGGTGCTGCTCGGGACGCTGGCGGGGACGTCGGTGATGTACCGGATCGGATGGTTCGATGCGGGCGGGCCGCTCGGGCTGCGGGCCGCCCGCTGGGTGCTGGGCACGGTGGTGGCGGTGGCCATCTGGTACGCCGAGCGCGAAGTGCTGCCCGAGAGCGGGCTGTCCACCTTCGTGGCGTTCGCGGTGCTGGCGCTGTGGGTGCAGCTCGGGGCACCGGTGCTGTTCATCCGGCTGGGGCTGATGGAGCCGGCGGCCACCGCCGAGCCCGCCGTGAGCCCGCGGTGAGCGCCGGGGCCCGGAGCGGCGGGGGCGGTGGGCACGGGCGAGGTCACTAGACTTGGGGCATCATGGCCGTACAGATCTCGCCCAGCATCCTCGCCGCAGACTTCGCCAGGCTCGCCGATGAGGCCGCCGCCGTCCCCAATGCCGACTGGCTGCACGTCGACGTGATGGACTACCACTTCGTGCCCAACTTGACCCTTGGGCTGCCCGTGGTCGAGGCGCTGCGCAAGGCGACCGACACACCGCTCGACTGCCACCTCATGATCGCCGACCCCGACCGCTGGGCGCCGCAGTACGCCGAGGCCGGGGCGGGCAGCGTGACCATCCACGCCGAGGCGGCCAAGGCGCCCATCCGGACGTTCAGGGAGATCCGGTCCCTGGGGGCCCGCGCCGGGCTGGCGCTCAACCCGGCGACGCCCGTCGAGCCGTACGAAGACCTGCTCGCCGAGATCGACATGCTGCTGCTGATGACCGTCGAGCCGGGGTTCGGCGGACAGAAGTTCCTCGACGTGGTGCTGCCGAAGGTGCGGCGGGCCCGTGAGCTGGTCACCCGGCACGGCGGCCGGGTCTGGCTGCAGGTCGACGGCGGTGTCGACGCCGACACCATCGGCCGGTGCGCCGAGGCGGGCGCCGACGTGTTCGTGGCGGGCAGCGCCGTCTACGGCGCCTCCGACCCGGTGGCCGCCATCGACGAGCTCCGCGCCGCCGCCGACCGCGCCACCTCCTGAGGCCTCCCAGCTCCACGTCCCCGCCCCACGTCCCCGCCCCACGTCCCCGTGCGGCGGCCGGAGTGCGGGATCAGGGCTCTGGCTGTGCAATCGTGAAGTGACATGAAATGTCTGTCACCTGGGTAATTCTTCACTTATGAGCGACTATGGGATCTTCGGGCCTCGCTCGGTGACGTGGCGGGTGATGGGGGAGCCGATCCTGCTCGTGGGCGGGATCCGGGCGCTGCTCATGCAGGGGCTGCACCCCAGGGCGATGCGCGGAGTGCTCCAGAACTCCGCGCTCATGGACCCGAACGAGGCCTGGTCCCGGTTCGTCCGGACGACCGAGTTCGTCCGCGTGCGTACGTACGGGACGCACGCGGAGGTCGAGCGGGCCGGCCGCCGGGTGCGGAAGATCCACGCCAGCCTGACCGCCCACGATCCGGACACCGGCGAGACCTACCGCCTCGACGAGCCCGCCGCGCTGCGCTGGGTGCACGTGGGCGAGGTCGATTCTTACCTGTCGGTGGCCCGCAGGGCGGGGGTGCGGCTGTCGGACGAGGACGCGGACGCGTTCGTGGCGGAGTGGCGGCGCGCCGCCGAGGTGGTGGGGCTGGCCGCGGACGACGTGCCGGGGTCGGTGGCGGAGCTGCGTGACTACATCGAGGCGGAGCGCCCGCATCTGCGGTTCGTGCCCGAGGCGTCGCATCCGCTGCGCATGTCGCTGAACGCCCCGCTCCCGCTGCTGCTCACGCCGCTCAAGCCGGCGCTGCCCGCGCTGACCCTGCTGTCGTTCGCCACCCTGCCGCGCTGGGCCAGGCGCCTGTACGGCCTGCCCGCCACGCCGGTCGGGGACCTGTGGGCGACGGCGACGCTGCGCACCTTGCACACCGGGATCGGCCTGGTCCCCGGGCACGTCCTGCACAGCCCGGCGGCGCGCAGGGCCCGCCGCCTGATGGCCGCCTGAGCGAGCGCTTGCTCAAAAGATGAGGGGCGGTCGCGTGCTTTGCGAAGGACGTGGCAGACTGGTAGCGAAAGAGAGCTAGCGTGCTCCGGGGTCGGTGGAAGTCCGAACCGGCGGTGACAGTCCGCGACCCGGCCGATGCCATCGGCCGGTTGACTCGGTGAAATTCCGGGACCGACGGTTAAAGTCCGGATGGGAGGAAGCGCGCGAGGTGTCCGGTGTCCCAGCCGGGCGCCTGCCGTGACGTATGGCATGCGTCTCGGCGATAGATCCCCCGGGGCCCGCCGTGGCTTGGAGCTACTGGCGAGTAGGAGACCCGGGTGGAGATACCCGAGCAGGACGCCGCGCACATGGCGCGCGCCGTCGAACTGGCCGGTCGTGGACACGGCAGCACCACCCCCAACCCCGTCGTCGGCTGCGTCGTGCTCGACGCCGCAGGGCAGGCCGCGGGCGAGGGCTTCCACGCGTACGCGGGCGGCCCGCACGCCGAGGTCGCCGCCCTGGCGCAGGCGGGAGAGCGAGCGCGGGGCGGCACCGCGTACGTGACGCTGGAGCCCTGCGACCACACCGGCCGCACCGGGCCGTGCAGCCTGGCGCTGCTGGAGGCCGGCGTGGCCCGCGTCGTGATCGCGGTCCCCGACCCCAACCCCAAGGCCGCGGGCGGCGCCGCGCGGCTGCGTGCCCACGGCGTGGCCGTCACCTCAGGGGTGCTGGCCGAGGCCGCCGAGCGGGTCAACGAGGAGTGGCTGACCTTCGTACGGCTCGGGCGTTCCCACGTCACGTGGAAGTTCGCCGCCACGCTGGACGGCAGGTCGGCCGCCGAGGACGGCACCAGCCAATGGATCACCTCGCCCGAGGCGCGCGCCGACGTGCACCGCCTGCGTGCCGCCTCCGACGCGGTCATGGCCGGCATCGGCACGGTGCTGGCCGACGACCCCCAGCTGACGGCCCGCCCGGCCGGTGCGGCTGGTCAAAGCGGTGCGGCCGGCCCGAGCGGTGTCCAGAAGGGGCCGCTGCGGGTGGTCGTGGATCCGGACGCGCGCACGCCCGCGTCGGCGCGGGTCCTCGACGACCGGGCCCCCACGCTGATCGCGGTGGCCGACGACGTGAACACCGACCTCAAGGCCGACCTGCTGCGCCTGCCCCGCCACGACGCGGGGCTCGACCTGCGGGCCCTGCTCAAGGAGCTGGCCGCGCGGCAGGTGGTGAGCGTGTTCCTGGAGGGCGGCCCCGCGCTGGCCGGGTCGTTCGTCCGGGAGGGGCTGGTGGACCGCGTGGTGGCGTACGTGGCGCCCGCGCTGCTCGGCTCGGGGAGGGCCGCGCTGGGCACGGTGGGGGTGGGCACGATCGGCGAGCTCCACCACCTGACATTTGACGAAATTTCCGTAATCGGGCCGGACGTGCGGCTGATCGCCAGGCCCGTCCCCACCCACCGGCAACCAGGCGAGGAGCGCTAGATGTTCACCGGAATCATTGAGGAAAAGGGCGAAGTGACGGCCATCGACCAGGCGGGCGGCGGCGCGCTGCTGTCGGTGCGCGGCCCGCTGGTCACCTCCGACGCGGGGCACGGCGACTCCATCGCGGTCAACGGCGTCTGCCTGACCGTGGTCGAGGTCGCGGGCGACGTGTTCACCGTGGACGTGATCAGGGAGTCGCTCGACCGCAGCTCCCTGGGCGGCCTGAAAGCGGGCTCGGCGGTGAACCTCGAACGCGCCGTACGCGCCGACCAGCGCCTCGGCGGCCACATCGTGCAGGGCCACGTGGACGGCACCGCCGTGCTGCTGTCCCGCGAGCCCGGCGAGAGCTGGGACGACCTGCGCTTCACACTGCCGCCCGCGCTCAGCCCGTACGTCGCGGAGAAGGGCTCGATCGCGATCGACGGAATCAGCCTGACGGTCACCACGGTTGACGACGAAAGCTTCGGCGTGAGCCTGATCCCGACCACGCTCAAGCTGACGACCATGGGGGAGCGCCAGGTGGGTGACGTGGTGAACATCGAGGTCGACGTGATCGCGAAGTATGTGGAGAGGTTGGTGGGCCGCAAATGAGCTGGGCCGAGGCCGGATTCGAGATATTCGGCACGCATGTGTTGTGGACCGACCTGGTGGGCAACATCGCCGCCCTGGCCACGGTCGTGCTGGCGATGCGCAAGTCGATGTGGACGTGGCCGGTCCAGTTCGCCGGGGCGGTGCTGCTGCTGATCGCCTCGATCAGCGCGCACGTCACCGGCAACGCGCTGAAGCAGGTGCTGTTCGCCGGCCTGGCGATCTACGGGTGGTACGCCTGGCGGCGCGGCACCCAGGACGGCAGGCGGCTGGCGATCAGGCAGGGCGCATGGTGGGAGCGGCTGCTGCTGGTCGTCGTCGCGGTGGTGGGCACCATCGCGGTCGCTGTGCTGTTCTGGGTGACGGGCCTGTCGTGGGGCGCGCACGTGCCGCTGCCGGAGGGCGCGGTCCTGGTGGCCGCCGACGCCTACATCTTCGTCGGCAGCGCGCTCGCGACCTGGGCGCAGGGCCGGGCGCTGGTGGACTTCTGGATCGTGTGGCTGGCGGTCGACCTGGTCGGGGTCCCGCTGGCGTTCAGCTCGGGCCTGGTGGTCTCGGGCGCCGTCTACGGCGTGTTCTTCGTTCTGGTGGTGGTCGGGTTCGTCAAGTGGCTGCGGGAGTCTCGATCCGCGCCGCTGAGCGTGCCGGTGACCGGGGGAGCGGCCCCCGAGGGAGTGGCTCGATGAGTGACATCAAGCTCGACCCGATCGAGCGCGCGATCGACGACATCCGCAACGGCAAGCCGGTGGTCGTCGTGGACGACGAGAGCCGCGAGAACGAGGGCGACCTCATCTTCGCCGCGTCGAAGGCCACGCCCGAGCTGTGCACGTTCACGATCAGGCACACCAGCGGCATGATCTGCGTGGCCATGGACGGCAAGGAGCTCGACAGGCTGGGCCTGCCGCTCATGGTCTTCCACAACAAGGAGCGCATGCGCACGGCGTACACGATCACCGTGGACGCCCGCGACGGCGTCACCACCGGCATCTCGGCGGCCGACCGGGCCAGGACCATCCGCACGCTCGCCGACTCGGCCACCGAGCCGAACGAGCTCGTGCGGCCCGGTCACGTCTTCCCGCTGCGCTACCACGAGGGCGGGGTGCTGGCCAGGCGCGGCCACACCGAGGCGGCGGTCGATCTCGCCAGGCTGGCCGGGCTGTCGCCGGCCGGGGCGCTGGCCGAGGTGGTCAACGACGACGGCACCATGGCCAGGCTGCCCGAGCTGCGCCGCTTCGCCGACGAGCACGACCTCGCGCTGGTCTCCATCGAGCAGCTCGTCGATCACCGCCGGCGGGCCGAGAGCATGGTCACCAGGGTCGCCGAGACGCGGCTGCCCAACGCGTACGGGATGTGGCGGGCCTACGGCTACGCCAGCGCCCTCGACGGCGGCGAGCACGTCGCGCTCGTCTACGGCGATCTGACCGGCGGCGAGAACATCCTGGTCAGGGCCCACTCCGAGTGCCTGACCGGCGACGTGTTCGGCTCGCTGCGCTGCGACTGCGGCGTGCAGCTCGACAACGCCATGGCGGCCATCGCCCGCGAGGGCCGCGGTGTGGTCGTCTACCTGCGCGGGCACGAAGGCAGGGGGATCGGGCTGCTGGCCAAGCTCAAGGCGTACAGCCTGCAGGACAACGGCAGCGACACCGTCGACGCCAACGTCGAGCTGGGGCTGCCGGTCGACGCGCGGGAGTTCTCCAACGCCGGCCAGATCCTGGCCGACCTCGGGGTCAAGTCCGTCCGGCTGCTCACCAACAACCCGGCCAAGCTCAAGGGCATGGACGGCTACGGCATCAAGGTCGTCGGCAGGGAGCCGATGCCGGTGGCGATGAACCCGTACAACGAGCGTTATCTCACGGCCAAGCGCGAACGGCTCGGCCACGACATCTCGGAGGCGTCATGAGCGGGGAAGGACGGCCGGTCGCGAGCGCGCCGGACGCGTCGGGGCTGACGGTCGGCGTGGTGGCGGCGAGCTGGCACGCCGCGATCACCGACCAGCTCGTGGCGCGGGCGCTGCGGGCCTGCGACGACAGCGGCGCCGGCGCGACCGTGGTGCGGGTGCCGGGCTCGCTGGAGATCCCGGTGGTCGCCCAGGCGCTGGCGCGGCAGTGCGACGCGGTGGTGGCCCTGGGCGCGGTCATCCGCGGGGAGACCGCCCATTTCGACTACGTCTGCGACTCGGTGACGTCGGGACTGACGCGCATCTCGCTGGATGAGGGGACGCCGATCGGCAACGGCGTGCTCACCTGCGAGTCGATGGAACAGGCGATCGACCGCTCCGGCCTGCCCGGCAGCAAGGAGGACAAGGGGTACGAGTCGGCCGTCGCCGCCCTCGAGACCGCCCTGCTGCTGCGCCGGCTCCGCGTCCCCGAGGCCGGTCTGCGATAGGTTTCCCTTCGTGCCAGAGCCCGTATCCCCTCCGCCCCTGCCCGTCACCTGGCGTCCGCGCCGGGCCCGCGTCGTCGCCTACGGCTTCGCCGCGCTGATCGTGGTGGGGGCGGTGGTGATGGCGGTGCTCATCGCCCCGCCGTTCCAGATCGCCGACCGGGTGGCGATCGTGGCGTTCGGGTGCGCGGTGGCGTACGTACTGCACCTGCTCGGCCGGGTCAGGGTCGAGGCCGACGACGAGGGCGTCACGATCGTCAACGCCGTCCGCACCCACCGCTACACCTGGCCCGAGGTCCTGGAGGTGACGCTGCTGGTGGGCGACCCCTGGCCGCGCATCGACTTCTCCGACGGGCGCACGATCGGGGCCATGGGCATCCAGGGCTCCGAGAAGGCCCGCGCCCGCCAGGCCACCGCCGAGCTGGAGGCCCTGATCAGAGAGCGCGGCGAGGCGCGCGAGTCGCAATGATCCGCGCCGGCCATCGCCTGGAGCGCGGTGGCGACGTAGCCTGAAGGCGTGCTGCGGCGGACAATCAGGGCAACGGACATCGAGTCGCCCGACGAGCTGATCGAGCTCCTCGACCGGCACTCCTACCTGGCCGACGAAGGGCTGGCCACGGCCGCCTTCCTGGCCCTGCGCATGGGCCGGCCGCTCTTCCTCGAAGGCGAGGCGGGGGTCGGCAAGACCGAGCTGGCCAAGACGCTGGCCGCGCTGCTGGACGCGCCGCTCATCAGGCTGCAGTGCTACGAAGGGCTGGACGCCGCCCAGGCGCTGTACGACTGGGACTTCGCCCGCCAGCTCCTCCACCTCAAGGCCGCGGAGGCCGCCGGGATCACCGATGTCGGCCGCCTGGAGGGCGAGATCTACGACCGGCGCTTCCTCATCGCCAGGCCGCTGCTGAAGGCCATCGAGACGCAGCCGAGCGTGCTGCTGGTGGACGAGATCGACCGGGCCGACGACGAGTTCGAGGCGTTCCTGCTCGAGGTGCTCTCCGACTTCACGATCTCGATCCCCGAGCTGGGCACGGTGAAGGCCGCGACCCCGCCGGTGGTCGTGGTGACCTCCAACAGGACGCGCGAGGTGCACGACGCGCTCAAGCGGCGCTGCCTCTACCACTGGCTCGAACATCCCGGCTTCGAGCGCGAGGTCGCGATCCTGCGGCGCCGCCTGCCCGCCTGCACCGAGACGCTGGCCGCGCAGGTCGCCCGCGCGGCCGGCCGGCTGCGGCAGGCGGACCTGGTCAAACCGCCGGGCGTGGCCGAGACGCTCGACTGGACCGAGGCGCTGCTGACGCTCGGCGCCAAGGAGCTCGACCCAGGACGGGCCGCCGCCACGCTGGGCGCGGCGCTGAAATACCGGGAGGACGTCGCGGCAGTGCTGGGCAACGGGCTGCTGGACAAGGTGCTGCCCGGCCATGAGTGAGCTGGTCGCCACCATGACGGGGTTCGCCCGGACGCTGCGCGCCGCGGGCGTCGCCGCCGACCACGAACGCACCCAGAGCCTGCTCAGAGCACTCGACCACCTCGATGTGACCGACCCGGCCGAGGTCTACTGGGCCGGGCGGCTGACGTTGTGCGCGGGGCCCGAAGACCTGCCCCGCTACGACCGCTGCTTCGCCGCGTACTTCGGGGGCCACAAGGCCGCGCTCACCCGTACGGCGACCGCGACCGTCACCCGCCACCTGGCCGAGCCCGGCGGCGACGAGGGCGGCGACGACGGCGAGGACGACGGCACCGCCGCGCCCGCCGCCGCCAGCAGGGCCGAGGTGCTGCGGCACCGCGACGTGGCCCGGCTGAGCGAGGCAGAGCGGGCCGAGGTGCACCGCATGCTCGCCCTGCTGAGCCACGGCCGGGCCAGGCGCCGCTCGCGCCGGTTCGAGCCCGCCCGCAGGGGCGGCCTCGACCGGCGCCGCACCGTCCGCGACGCGCTCAGGAAGGGCGACGTGGCCAGGCTCCGCCGCCGCAGGCACACCACCAGGCCGCGCCAGGTCGTGCTGTTCGTGGACGTCAGCGGCTCGATGGCCCCGTACGCCGAGACGCTGCTGCGCTTCGCCCACGCGCTGGTCAGGACCGAGCCGAGGGCCACCAGGGTCTTCTCGGTCGGCACCAGGCTCACCCCGATCACCGCAGAGCTGCGCCACCGCGACCCCGGGACCGCGCTCAACGAGGTGTCCAAGGTGATCCCCGACTGGAGCGGCGGCACCCGGCTCGGTGAGGAACTGAAGGAGTTCCTCGGCCGTTACAGCGCCAGGGGCGCGATCGCGGTGATCGCCTCCGACGGGTGGGAGCGTGGCGACCCCGCGTTGCTGGGCACCCAGATGGGCAGGCTCGCCCGGCAGGCGCACCGGGTGATCTGGGTCAATCCACACAAGGGGTATGACGACTACCAGCCGCTCACGGGCGGCATGCGGGCCGCGCTGCCCCACCTCGACGACCTGGTGGCCGGGCACAGCCTGGCCGCGTACGAGCGACTCAGCGAAAGGCTCGCCCATGCGTGACGTGCTGCCGGAGATCATGAAGTGGTGGCGGTCGGGGCTCAAGTTCGGACTGGCCACCGTGGTGGGCACCTGGAGCAGCGCACCCCGGCAGCCAGGCGCGGCCATGGCGGTGCGCGGCGACGAGGTGGTCGGCAGCGTCTCGGGCGGCTGCGTGGAGGGCGCGGTCTTCGAGCTGGCCGCCGAGGCCGACGCGCCCCTGCTGCAGCGGTACGGCGTCAGCGACGACGACGCCTTCGCCGTCGGCCTCACCTGCGGCGGCATCATCGACATCCTCGTCGAGCCGGTCTCGATCGAGACCTTCCCCGAGCTGGGCGAGATCGCGGCGGCGGTGGAGGAGCACCGGCCGGTCGCCGTGGCCACCATCGTGTCAGGGCCAGGCCAGGTCGGCGCCCGCCGGATCATCTGGCCCGACCACGCCACCGGCAGCCTCGGCCTCGAGCGCCTCGACGACGCGGTGGACGACGACGCCCGCGGCATGCTCGCCCAGGGCCTGACCGGCCTGCGGCACTACGGCGGTCAGGGGGAGCGGCGGCTGGACGACCTCACGGTGTTCGTGCAGTCGTTCGCGCCGCCGCCGCGCATGCTGGTGTTCGGGGCGATCGACTTCGCCGCCGCCGTCGCCAGGGTGGGCAAGTTCCTCGGCTATCACGTCACCGTGTGCGACGCGCGGCCGGTCTTCGCCACCGCCAAGCGCTTCCCCGACGCCGACGAGGTCGTGGTCAAGTGGCCGCACGACTACCTCGCCTCGGTGCGGGTGGACGAGCGTACGGTGATCTGCGTGCTGACCCACGACCCCAAGTTCGACGTCCCGCTGCTTGAGGTGGCGCTGCGCACGAACGCGGGCTACGTCGGCGCCATGGGCTCGCGCCGCACCCACGACGACCGCATGGCGCGGCTGCGCGAGTCGGGGCTCACCGAGGACGAGCTGGCCAGGCTGCGCTCGCCCATCGGGCTCGACCTCGGCGCCCGCACCCCCGAGGAGACCGCGGTGTCGATCGCCGCCGAGCTGATCCAGCTGCGCTGGGGCGGCTCTGGCCGGCCGCTGACCACCACGGAGGGCCGCATCCACCACGAGACGCCGTGAAGGACGCGCGGGTGGCCGGGCTGCTGCTGGCCGCGGGCGAGGGGTCGCGGCTCGGGCGGCCGAAGGCGCTGGTCGAGTACGCCGGTGAGCGGCTCGTCGATCGCGGCGTGCGGCTGCTGGCCGAGGGCGGCTGCCATCCGGTCGTGGTCGTGCTGGGCGCGGCCACGGTGCAGGTGCGCGGCGCGGTGACCGTGCGCAACCCCGACTGGGCGAGCGGCATGGGCTCCTCGCTGCGCGCCGGGCTGGCCGCGCTGCCCGCGCAGGCGGAGGCGGTGGTGGTGGCGCTGGTGGACCAGCCGCTGATCGGGCCCGGCGCGGTCCGCGCGCTGATCGGCTCGGGGGCGGGGCTCGCGGTCGCCACGTACGGCGGGCGGCGCCGCAACCCGGTGCTGATCGCCCGTGCGCACTTCGCCGGGGTGGCGGAGCTGGCCGTGGGCGACGTGGGGGCGCGGGCGTACCTGAAGGCTCATCCCGAGCTGGTCACCGAGGTGCCGTGCGACGGGCACGGCGACCCGTCCGACATCGACACGCCCGCCGACCTCGACCGGCTGCTGCCTCCCTCCTAGAAGCGCAGGGAGGCGATCGCGGCGCGGTGGTCGCTGCCCGTGGCGGGCGCCACGCCCGCCTCGGTCGTCGTCATGCCGCGGTGGAGGATGTGGTCGGGCCTGGTGATCGGGAACTCGGCCGGCCAGGTGAACCCGAACCCGTCGCCCGCCTCGCTCTGCGCGTCGGTCAGCGGCGGCGTCAGGCCGCTCATGCCGCGGTCGGTGGTGGCGGTGTTGAGGTCGCCGAGCAGCAGGATGCGCTTGCTCGGGTCGGCGTCGACGAGCTCGCGCGCCCTGGCCAGGGAGACGTCGCGCGAGGCGGTGTGGCCGGGCCTGGCCGAGGCGAGGTGCATGACGTAGACGGTGACCTTGCCCTTGGGGGTGGTGACGACCGCGCGCAGGGCGCGCGGCCAGCCCATGCCGACGTCGAGCGGCTTGGTCTCGCTGAGCGGGTAGCGGCTCCACAGCCCGACCGTGCTGACCGCGTAGTGGTGCTTGAACATCTTGTTGAGCTGCTTGGCCGCCGGGCCGCCCCTGGTCAGCTCCTGCGCGGCCAGCAGGTCGAGGTCCTTGGCGATGGCGCGTACGGCCTCGCCCGACGCGTTGTTGGTCACCCCCACGTTGACGGTGCCCACGGCCAGGTCGCTCGGACCGCCAGGCGGGGTGCGCAGCAGCGTGGAGCCGAACATGGCGGCCCAGATCAGGCCGGGCAGCAGCGCGGCGGCCACCGCGCCGGTCGAGCGGGCGACGGCGGCGAAGGCCAGCAGCAGCGGCACCGCGAGGCCCATCCACGGCAGCAGGCTCTCCAGGACGGGGGTGAACCCACCCAGCGCCGGGATCAGCCGATGGCCCGCCAGGGCCGCCGAAACCGCGACAGAGACGACGATGACGACCCGCTTCAGCACCTGATCCAGGCTAGCCGCTCCTGCCCGGCGGACCGGCGCGATAGCATGGTGCCGTCTCAACAGAACATCATTCGGTCAGTGGGAGCCCTGAATGCGCATCGGTATGGCACTCAACTACGCGGGCGGCTTCAAGGAGTCGGTGGCCGAGCTGGCCGACTACGAGAAGGCCGGGCTGGACATCGTGTTCGTGGCCGAGGCCTACTCCTTCGACGCCGTCAGCCAGATGGGCTACATCGCGGCCAGGACCGAGCGGCTGCAGATCGCCTCCGGCATCCTGCCGATCTACTCGCGCACGCCGACCCTGCTCGCCATGACGGCCGCCGGGCTCGACTACGTCTCCGACGGGCGGTTCACGCTGGGGCTCGGCGCGTCGGGGCCGCAGGTGATCGAGGGCTTCCACGGGGTGCCGTACACCGCGCCGCTCGGGCGTACGCGGGAGGTCATCGAGATCTGCCGCCAGGTCTGGCGGCGCGAGCGCGTCCAGTACGACGGCCGCCACTACACCGTGCCGCTCCCGCCCGGCCAGGGCACCGGCCTGGGCAAGCCGCTCAAGCTGATCAACCACCCCGTACGCCCCCGCATCCCCATCATGATCGCCGCCATCGGCCCCAAGAACGTCGAGCTGACCGCCGAGCTGGCCGAGGGCTGGGAGCCGATCTTCTACCTGCCGGAGAAGGCCGCCGACGTCTGGGGCGCCTCGCTGGCCGCGGGCAAGGCGAAGCGCGACCCCGAGCTGGGCGAGCTCGACGTCGTCGCGCACGCCACGCTGGCGATCGGCGACGACGTGGCGGGGCTGCGCGAGTTCGGCCGGCCGATGGCCGCCCTCTACATCGGCGGCATGGGCGCCAAGGGCCGCAATTTCTACAACGACCTGGCCAGGCGCTACGGCTACGAGAAGGAGGCCGAGCAGATCCAGGACCTCTACCTGGAGGGCAAGAAGGACGAGGCCGCCGCGCTGGTCCCGGCCGAGCTGCTGGAGAAGACCTCGCTCATCGGCAGTGAGGGCTTCGTGCGCGACCGGGTGCGGGCGCTGAAGGAGTCGGGGGTGACCACCCTGAACGTGGCGCCGATCGCCAAGACGCACGAGGACCGGGTGAGGCTCATCGAGCAGATCAAGGAGATCGTGGCGTAGATCACACTCCGTCGGGGAATTTGCCACATTTCCTGATGGTTATGCCGGGCTGTGAGGTTTTCCGTGGTGATCGTGTGGCTCATCGAGCGGCTGCACATCGATCTGTGCCGGCTGCACGGATCGCTCTGTAGCTGACGCCGCTCTCGTCCCTGTCGTCAACTCCCTCACCCCGGCATGCCTCTGGCATGCCCGCATGCGAAGGCATCCCCCCGTGAAGAGATTCACCTTCTCCCTGCAGTTGCTGCTGGGCCTCGCCGTCGGCATCGCCCTCGGCTTCGTCGCCAAGATCTGGGACGTGGCCTGGCTCGCCGAGACACTCACCAAGGTCGGCTCGATCTTCGTCCAGCTGCTCAAGCTCGCCGTACCGCCACTCGTCTTCACCGCGGTCCTGGTCAGCGTGGCCAACCTGCGCAACGTCAACGGCGCCGCCAGGCTCGCCACCAAGACGCTGGTCTGGTTCCTCATCACCGCGGCCGTCTCGGTGGCGCTGGCCATCGGGCTCGGCCTGCTCATCAACCCCGGCCAGGGCGTCACCCTCGACACCGGCGCGGCCAAGGCGCCCGAGCACGCCGGCACCTGGCTCGACTTCGTCACCGGCATCCTGCCCACGAACATCGTCACCGCCTTCACCGAGGTCGAGGTCCTCCAGATCGTCTTCCTCGGCGTCGTGCTCGGCGCGGCCGCCCTGGCCGCCGGCGACAAGGCCGAGCCGTTCCTGAACCTCGCCCGTTCCGTCCTGGAGCTGGTGCAGAAGGCGCTGTGGTGGGTCATCAGGCTCGCCCCGATCGGCACCGCCGGTCTGATCGGCAAGGCCGTCTCCACGTACGGGTGGGACCTGCTCGCCCCGCTCGCCAAGTTCAGCGCCGGCGTCTACATCGGCTGCTTCATCGTGCTGCTGGCCGTCTACCCGGCCCTGCTGGCCTTCTGGGGCAAGGTGAGCCCGGTCCGGTTCTTCCGCAACGCCTGGCCCGCGATCGAGCTGGCGTTCGTCTCCCGCTCCTCGGTCGGCACGCTGCCGCTGACGCAGCGGGTCTCGGTCGAGCGCAACGGCGTGGACGCCGACTACGCCTCCTTCGCCGTGCCGTTCGGCGCGACCACCAAGATGGACGGCTGCGCCTCGGTCTACCCGGCGCTCGCCGCGATCTTCGTGGCCCAGGTGTTCGGCATCCAGCTCGGGGTGGGCGACTACCTGCTCATCGCGTTCGTCTCCGTGGTCGGCTCGGCCGCCACGGCGGGCCTGACCGGCGCGACCGTCATGCTGACGCTCACGCTCAGCACGCTGGGCCTGCCGCTGGAAGGCGTCGGCCTGCTGCTGGCCATCGACCCGATCCTGGACATGATCCGCACCGCGACCAACGTGACCGGGCAGATGGTCGTCCCGGTGCTGGTGGCGCGCTCGGAGGGCCGCCTCGACACGGCCGTCTTCAACGCGCCGCCGCAGCCGCTCGACCAGCCGCGCGTGACCCGCGTGGCGGAGCCCGCGACGGCCTGAGCCCGTGAGGAAGGGGGGCGGGTGCACCGCCCCCCTTTTTCCTGCCCGTACGCGGCCTGGCAGCGTGTACGCGGGGCGTCGGGGGCCGCGGGGGCCTATGGTAAGTCGGAAATCCTGATAATCCTGATTTCTGAGTATTTGGCGGGGATATGTCCGACGCGGAGCGCGCGCCCTCCTTGATCGCCGGCCGGTACCGGCTCGACGAGCGCATCGGCAGCGGCCCGATGGGCGAGGTGTGGCGAGGGTACGACACGCGGGCCGACTGGGTCGTGGCCGTCAAGGTGCTCGGCGCCAGAGCGGCCGGCCCGGCCACCCGCGAGGTGCTCAGGCAGCACGCCCAGGCCGTCGCCAAGGTCATCCACCCCAACGTCGCCATGGTCCTGGACGTCGGCGAGCACGACGGGGCGCCGTTCCTCGTCATGGAGCACCTGACCGGGCTCAGCCTGGGCGAGGAGCTCGCCGCGCGCGGCAGCCTGACCATCGTCGAGGTGTGCGACCTGATCGGGCAGGCCGCCGCCGGGCTCGACGCCGCGCACCGGGCCGGCGTCGTGCACGGGCAGGTCGACCCCGACGCCTTCAGGATGGCCGCCAGCGGCGTGCTCAAGGTCGTCGGGTTCGGGATGGACGGGCGCGAGCCCGTACGCGGCAGCGGCCGCTACGCCGCCCCCGAGCGGGTCCCCGGCGAGCCCGCCGAGGCGCCCGGCGACATCTACGCGCTCGGCTGCGTCTGCTACGAGCTGCTGTGCGGGCGCCCGCCCTTCGACGACGACGCGCCCAGGGGCCAGGTGGCGCCGCCCAGCAGCATCAGGGCCGAGGTGCCCGCCGAGCTGGACCGGCTGGTGCTCGCCATGCTCGCCGACGACCCCGCCAGGCGGCCGGGCAGCGGCGAGTCCATCAGGCGTACGCTCGCCGCCATCGCCCGCCCCAAGCCCGCCGCCACGCCCCAGACCGGCGCCTTCCCCGACGGCGGCGTCGCGCCCCAGACCGGCGCCTTTCCCCATGGCGGCGTCCCGCCCCGGACCGGCCCCGTACCCGGGGGCATGCCGCAGACCGGGGCCTCGCTGCGCGGGGCCGGGCTCGGGCAGGGGGCCGGCGCCACCGAGGTCTACGCCGTGCCGCCGCGGGCCGGTGACACCGCCGTCTTCCAGGCCGCCGACCTGGAGCCCGAGCCGCCGTCGGGAGCCCGTAACCGCAAGCTGATCCTGCAGATCGGCATCGCCGTCGCCGTCATCGCGGCCGTGACCGTGGTCATGGTCTCGATCGCGGGGCAGCGCGAGGAGCAGCCGGTCGCGGAGACCACCCCGACCGTCGTCCCGACCGACACGCTGGAGGAGGTCGAGCCCAGCTCGCCGCCGCCCAGCCCCGACCCCACGCCGGAGACCGTGGCCACGATCGGCGAGGACGACATCACCTCGCTGAACGAGGCCGTGACGCCCAAGGCCACCCTCGGCGGCAGGTCCGAGCCGGCCGGCGGGTACGACACCTGGCTCAAGCGCTTCGACCAGGCCCTCATGGCGCAGGAGGCGGCGGGCGGCATCGACCCCCGCGTCTCCGGCAAGGCCCGCGAGAAGCTCAGGAAGGCCGCGAGGAAGCTCGGCGAAGGCCACCTCGACTCGACGCTCAACCACGTGGCCGGCGTCTACCGCGACCTGCTGCGTGCCCAGGAGAAGGGCGACATGCGGTCCTCCGGCCCGGCCGCCGAATTCATGCGCGACTGGCGCGTGCCCGGCCACTGACCACCACCCGGGGGCCGCGCCCAGCACGGGCCGGGGCGGGCGCGTGCGGCGGTGTCCTTGCCGCCCGGGGGGCGTAGATTGGCGGAATGACCTTCGACTACGCGGCGCGGCGGGCGCGGCTGGCCGCGTCGCTGGCCGGCCACGAGGTCCACGCGCTGCTCGTCACCTCGCCGGTCAACGTCCGCTACCTGACCGGCCTGGCCAGCTCCAACGCCGGCGTCCTGGTGGGCGCCGACGGCGGCGCGGTGCTGGCCACCGACAACCGCTACATCGGCGCGGCCAGGGCGCTCGACCTGCCCGTGGTGGAGGCGGCCGACGTCGCGGCGCGGCTGCTCACGCCCAGCCCCGGCGCCCAGGAGGGCACCAGAGGGGTGGGCATCGAGGCGGCGTGCATGAGCGTGGCCACGTACCTGCGGCTGGGCGAGGGTCTCGTGCCGCTCGGGCCGGTCGTGGAGCGGCTGCGCGCGGTCAAGGACGAGCAGGAGCTCGACCTCATCCGCACCGCCTGCGCGATCACCGACCAGGCGTTCGCGGACGTCGCGCCGCGCATCGCCCCCGGCATGACCGAGCGCGAGCTGGCCCGCCTGCTGGAGCAGCGGATGGCCGAGCTGGGCGCCGACAAGCCCGCGTTCGACACGATCGTGGCGGCGGGGGAGAACGGCGCGGTGCCGCACCACAGCCCCACCGGCCGCGAGCTGCGCGCCGGAGACCTGGTCACCATCGACTTCGGCGCCCGCTACCAGGGCTACCACGCCGACATGACGCGCACCGTCAGCCTGGGCCCGCCCGCCGCCTGGCAGCGCGAGCTGTACGACCTCGTCGCCGAGGCCCAGCGGGCCGGACGGCACGCCCTGACCCCTGGCGCCGGGGCCCGGGAGGTCGACTCCGCGGCCAGGTCGGTCGTGGCGCGGGCGGGCCACGGCGAGCACTTCAGGCACGGTCTCGGCCACGGTGTCGGCCTGGAGATCCACGAGGAGCCGTTCCTCGGCCCGTCGAGGACCGGTAGACTAGAGGATCGAGTTCCGATCACCGTCGAGCCGGGGGTCTACCTCCCGGACCGGGGCGGGGTTCGCATCGAGGACACGCTCGTGACACGTGAGGGCGGGCCGGAACTCTTCACCAAGACGACCAAGGAGCTGCTCGTCCTTTAGAGCGGCCGCACGCGGGAGAAGAACGAGTGGCGACGACCAACGACCTCAAGAACGGCATGGTGCTGAAGCTCGAGGGCGGTGAGCTCTGGAGCGTTGTCGAGTTCCAGCACGTCAAGCCGGGCAAGGGCGGCGCGTTCGTGCGCACCAAGCTCAAGAACGTCCTCTCCGGCAAGGTCGTCGACAAGACCTTCAACGCCGGGGTGAAGGTCGAGGTGGCCAACGTCGACAAGCGCGAGATGCAGTACTCGTACAAGGACGGCGACGAGTTCGTGTTCATGGACACCGAGACCTACGACATGGTCAACGTGCCGGCCGGCACCGTCGGCACCGCGGCCAACTACATGCTGGAGAACACCCTGGCCACGGTCGCGTTCAACGAGGGCTCCGCGCTCTACGTCGACCTGCCCGCCGCCGTCGAGCTGACCATCTCCAACACCGAGCCCGGCCTGCAGGGCGACCGCTCCACCGGCGGCACCAAGCCGGCCACGCTGGAGACCGGCGCCGAGATCAAGGTGCCGCTGTTCATCACCACCGGCGAAAAGGTCAAGGTCGACACCCGCAGCGGCGAATACCTCGGCCGGGCCTGAGGTGTCGGCACGCGGCAAAGCACGCAGGAGAGCGCTCGACATCCTCTTCGAGGCCGAGCTGCGCGACGAGGATCCGCTGAAGATCCTCGCCGAGCGCGTGGAGCGGCAGGAGCCGCCGGTCAACGAATACACCTCGGCCCTCGTCGAGGGGGTCGCCAGGCACCACGCGCGCATCGACGAACTCATCACGACCTACGCCGAGGGCTGGACACTCGACCGGATGCCGGCCGTCGACCGTAATCTGCTGCGCGGCGGCACGTACGAGCTGTTGTGGATGCCCGGCGTGCCCGAGGGCGTGGTCATCAGCGAGTGGGTGCACCTGGCGGGGGAGCTGTCCACCGACGAGTCGCCGCAGTTCATCAACGGGCTGCTGGCGCGCTTCAAGCAACTCAAGCCAAGCCTCACCCTTTAGACACCCATTAGGTACCCCGTTTCGGGGGACCGGAGGGCCATGTTCGGGGTACGTTTCCAACCACGCCGGTCCGTACGGATAAGGGGCGCGTCACCAGCCGCGACGCGCCCTTTTCCCGTTCTCGCAGCTGAGCGACCGGTTTTTCGTCGGTGCCGCTGGCTAGGGTGACCGCATGGTGACAGAGGACGACGTACGCCGGCTGGCGCTCGCGCTGCCCGAGACCGCCGAGCGCGCCATGTACGGCACGCCCGCCTTCTACGTGCGCGGCAAGTGGTTCGCCCGGATGCGCGAGGAGGGCGACCTGCTGGTGCTCCCGGTGCCGTCCGAGGAGCACAAGCACGAGCTCCTGACCGCGGAGCCCGCCACGTTCACCACCACGCCCCACTACGACGGGCACGCGATCGTGCTCGTGCGGCTGGCGGCCGTCGATCCCGGCGAGCTGGGCGAGCTGCTGGCGGAGGCGTGGCGGCTGCGCGCTCCCAAGGGCCTGGCGGCCGCCACAGAGCCGGCTGACGGCCACGGGCGCGGCTGACCGCGACGAGGAATGACCCCGGCCGCCGCCCACAGGGCCGAGCGCCGCTCAGACGGTGGCGTGACGGCTTTCCGGTAATGGGTCCTTCAGCGGGGAGCGGATGCTCCCGCGTACGGCGTAGGCTGGGGCCCGTCCATGGAGAAAGCCGTCCGCGAAGTGCACGTTTCGCGAGACGCGCGAGCCGCGTCTCGCGGCGGCCGCCCGGTCGACCCGGGAGCCGCCCGTGGGGCGCCGGTCGCGGCGGAGAGGGAGGCGAGCCGAGGTTGCGTGCAGAAGGCGTCACCACGAGGACCCCGGCGGTGCGCACCGCCGTCGTCTGGGACGCGTTGCGGTCCATGCTGGCCGAGCGCACGGCGGCCACCGGGCGGACGTCGCTCGACATCGTCGACGCCGGCGGCGGCACCGGCGGGTTCGCCGTGCCGCTGGCCGAGCTCGGCCACTCCGTCACCGTCGTCGACCCGAGCCCCGACTCGCTGGCCGCGCTGGAGCGCCGCGCCAAGGAGCGCGGCGTGAGCGTGCGCGGCCTCCAGGGCGACGCCGCCGACCTGGGCGAGCTGCTCAGCCGCGACGCCGCCGACCTGGTCCTGTGCCACAGCGTGCTCGAATACGTCGAAGACCCGATCAGCGCGCTCACCGCGGTGGCCGGGCTGCTGCGCAGGGGCGGCACGGTCAGCGTGCTGGCCGCCAACCCGGTCGCCAGCGCCATCCACCGGGCGCTGGCCGGGCAGTTCGACGAGGCCAGGGCCGTGCTGGGCGACCCGGGCGGCACCTGGGGCGACCGCGACCCGACGCCGCGCCGCTTCTCCGCCGAGACGCTGACCGAGCTGCTGGGCGCCACCGGGTTCACGATCGGCTCCATCCACGGCGTACGCGTCTTCGCCGACCTGGTGCCGAGCCGGCTGCTCGACGGCGAGCCGGGCGCCGCCGAGGCGCTGGTCGCGCTGGAGCAGGCCGCCTCCACCCATCCCGTGCTGCGCGACGTCGCGACGCAGCTGCACGTGCTCGCCCACCGGCCCTGAGCCCGCGGAAGGGAAGAATCGATGACCGCTCCCCTCGGTGTAGAACGCTTGTTCGGATAGAATCGGCGGCGTGTCTCGCAAGCAGATCACCGGCATCGGCCCCGCTCCGCGGACCGGGGTCGATGACAGCGGCTGCCCGATCCTCCACGTCGACATGGACGCCTTCTACGCCAGCGTCGAGCTGCTCGAGCGGCCCGAGCTGAAGGGGCGTCCGGTGATCGTGGGCTCACCGGCCGGGCGCGGCGTCGTGCTCAGCGCCACCTACGAGGCGAGGGCGTTCGGCGTGCACTCGGCGATGCCGATGAGCCGGGCGCGCCGGCTCTGCCCGCAGGCCACGATCATCCCGCCGAGCCACGGCAAATACTCCGAGGTCTCCAAGGGCGTCATGGAGATCTTCCACGCCATCACCCCGCTGGTCGAGCCCATCGCGTCCGACGAGGCGTTCCTCGACGTGGGAGGTGCGAGGCGGCGGCTCGGCCCGCCCGCGACGGTGGCCGCCATGATCAGGGAGCAGGTGTCGGAGCGCTACGGCATCACGTGCTCCGTGGGCGTGGCGAGCAGCAAATTCATCGCAAAGCTCGCCTCCAAGCAGTGCAAGCCCGACGGGCTGCTGGTGGTGCCCGCCGACGAGGTGGTCGACTTCCTCCACCCGCTGCCCGTCTCGGCCCTGTGGGGCGTCGGCGAGCGCACCGAGCAGTCCCTGGTACGCCTCGGCATCCGCACGGTCGGCGACCTCGCGAGGGTCCCGCCCACCACCCTCCAGCGCGAGCTGGGGCAGGCGGTGGGCGGCCATCTGGCGGCGCTGGCCTGGGGGCGCGACGAGCGTCCTGTGACCGCCCACGTCCCCGACAAGAGCATCGGCAACGAGGAGACGTTCGCCGCCGACGTCGACGATCCCGACGTGATCAAGCGTGAGCTGCTGCGGCTGTCGGAGCGGGTCGCCGCTCGCATGCGTAAGGCCGGTCACGTGGGAAGAACTGTAAGTGTGAAGCTACGCCGAGCCGATTTCACCACGATCAGCCGGTCGCGCACGCTGCGTGAGCCGACCGACGTGGCTCAGGTGATTTACGCCACAGCCTGCGAGCTGTACGAGGCGGCCGGGCTCCAGCGGGTGCGGCTGCGCCTGGTGGGGGTCCGGATGGAGAACCTCCGACCGGCCGGCGAGGCCACCCGGCAGCTCAGTCTCGGCGAGAGGGAGACCGGGTGGCGCGAGGCGGAGCGGGCCATGGATCGCGCGATTCGCAGATTCGGTCCCGATGCGGTGCTCCCTGCGTCGCTGGTACGTGGCAAGCTTGATGAAATAGAGACATGACGTTCGATGTCAGGACTTGCTGGGGGCGTCCGTGTCAGGATTTTGGGGAGAGGGGGGCGAGATGGGCCACAATAGAGCCATGACGTCACCTCCGGTTTGGTCTGCGTTGGACGTTTGCTTTCGCCTACGTCTACAGCCTCGTATTCTGGGGATAACCGACCGCGAGGTTCGGACACCCCGTGTCGTCCGTTGCCGTCTTCCCCGTCCTGGGGCCGTCCTTGGGAGGCGCCGTGCCGCTCTCTGAGCACGAGCAGCGCTTGCTCGACCAGATCGAGCAGGCCCTCTACGCCGAGGACCCGAAGTGGGCCAACACCGTAAGGATCAGCGACCCGCGCAGCCATTACAAGCGTCGCCTGGTCAAAGCCTCCATCGGCTTTGCCCTCGGCGTCGTCATCATGATGGTCGGCGTGGTGATGAGCCTGATCCCGCTCGGCGTCGGCGGTTTCGTGGTCATGCTCGCCGCGTGTCTGTGGGGTCTGTCCAGCTGGAAAAAGATGAACGGGTTCGGAGACTCCGCCCCCGCCGCAGGCACGGCCACCCCTCCGGGCAAGCAGGCCCGCCGGGGCAACCGGGGCAGTTTCATGGAGCGCATGGAAGAGCGCTGGCGCCGTCGCCACGACGAGCGCTGACCCGCCAGGCAAGCTGACGCGGCCGCCCCCGGCACGGGGCGGCCGCTCGCATGCCCACCACCCCCCGGCACGGGGCGGCCGCTCGCATGCCCACCACCCACCGCCCCACCCCAGCCCGCCCGGCGCGCGCCGCACAGCAGCCGCGGCCACCCGACCGGTGCGGTCCAGGGGGAGGAGGTTCAGCGCCTCAGCAGTCGTGACATGACGCGCCCGGCCCTCGCAGGCCCGGCCGATGCCGTGTTCAGCGCCCCAAGTGACGCGACCCCCCGGCCCCCGTACGGGGGCCGGGGGGTCGCTGTTTCGGGGTCATGCGCCCTTCTGGGAGGTGCGGCGCAGCCTGATCGTCTCCAGCAGGTCGAAGCCGTCGAGCAGGCGTTCGCCCAGCATCCGGATGCGCCGCAGCGTGGACGGCGGCATCAGGACGGCGCGCATCCGCCGACCGCGTGACACGGTGGCCGCCAGCGCCAGGCGCACCTTGCGCAGGTCCTTGCCCATGGGCGCGATCCTGCCGGGCTCCCGGGCGAACAGCACCCGTTCCACGTTGCCCGCGATGGTCGTCATGGCAGCGGCCGATTCGGCGTCGAACTCGTACTGCTGGGTGAGCCGCCGGGCCAGCGCCCGCGGGGTCTCGCTGGGCAGGCGGGCCATGCCGTAGTCGTACAGGACGTCGTCCAGCTCCGCCCACACGGCCGCGACGGTGGTCTGGCCGCGGCCCACGGCCATCCTGGCGGTCAGCTCGTCTGAGGGCTGGGAGACCTTCCAGGTGAGGCGGCGTACCCGCCGGTTGCGCGAGACCAGCCGCAGACCCGCCGGGATCAGCAGGACGAGCAGCAGCGCGCCCGCCCCGATGCCGATCTTGCCGGCCAGCGGCATCGAGTCGTCGGGCGGCAGCGTGCCGGTCGCGACGGTGCCCTCGCGGTCCAGCTCGCGGATGTTGCGCCGGGCCTGCGGGTCCTGCGGGGCGTCCGCCTCGGAGCTGGTGGCGCCTGGCGACGGCTCGCTGGTGGTGGCGGCCGGCTCGGGCCGCGGCCGGGAGTACTCGGGCACCCGGGCGCTGCCCTGACCCGCGGCGCCGGACGGCGTCGGCTCGAACGGCAGCCAGCCCACGCCCTCGAAGTACAGCTCGGGCCAGGAGTGGGAGTCGTTCGTGCCGACCTCCCAGTGGTCGCCGACCTTGGTGCCGCCGGTGTAGCCGATCGCGACCCGCGACGGGATGCCGATCAGCCGGGCCAGCACCGCCATCGACGCGGCGAACTGCTCGCAGTAGCCCGCGCGCGAGCGCAGCAGGAAGTCGCTGAGCGCCGAGTTGCTGTGCCCCTGCGTCTCCAGGTTGTAGGTGAAGCCGCCGTCGGTGGTGAAGAACTTCTGCAGCATCACCGCGGCCTCGTACCTGGTGTTCGCCTCGGCGGTCTCCTTCTCGGCGAGCTCCAGGATGCCGGGCGGCAGGTTCTCGGGCAGGGCGAGGAAGCGGTCGTCCACCTGGGGCGGCGTGTTGTCGGTCGCGTCCAGCAGGTCGGCGGTGGGCTGGGGCTCGCTGGTGCTGACGTCGTACTCGATGCCGGCGGCCTCCTCGCGGGTGGAGAAGACCATGAGCGTGTCCACGTCGGCCCGCCAGTCGCCGTCCACCTTGATCTGCCGCGGCGGGTACGGCAGCGGCAGGAACTGCAGCCGCGCGATCTCGTCGCTGATCCTGACGTTCGTGATCACGTTGTTGATCTTGGGGTCGCGCCCCAGCCCCGGCGGGGCGGGCAGCGGGCCGTTCTCGGTCCTGTTCTGCGGCGCGCCCTTCGGCTGGGTCATGCCGAACTGCTGCCCGTCGAACGTGTCGAGCGCGTAGATGCGCAGGTAGCGAGGCTGGTCGTCGTTGTTGGTGTAGGTCAGCACCACCCGCCGGTCCGGCAGCTGCAACTGGCCCTTGAGGTTGGCGATGGGGTTGGGGATGCTGATCGAGTTGCCCGGACCCGCCCCGCGCCCGCCGACGCCGAAGGTGAAGAACGACACCGGCTCCATCGCGGGCAGCGCCGCAGGCAGCAGCACGGCCAGCACGATCGCCGCGAACCCGATGCGCTTGCCCGACAGCCGCAGCCCGCTGGTGTCGGCGGTGTCGCGCGGATGCGTCGCCTGGGACGAATTGACCACGCGGGTCCGGCGTACCAGCACCGCCCGGCCCCAGTGACCGATCCGCTCGCGTCCGTCAGAGATGAGCAGCCCCACGAACCCGAGCGCGGCGATGATGAACGCCGGCCAGCTGATCGGGTCGGTCAGGATCGTCGCCGGCACCGTGGCCAGCGCCAGCAGCGGCAGCCCGGCCAGCGCCGCCCGGCGCAGCCGCGCGGCGAGGAGGTCCACGGCGATCGCGATGAGCGCCACGCCGCCCGACGTCAGCAGCGTGATGCCGTCGGTGTCCGGCACGGGCGCCGCGAACCGCTGGATGTCGGCCCACCCGACGCCGAGCAGCCTGACCAGCTCCGCCACCGAGTCCTTCGTCGGCACGATGAGCGCCCACGCCTCCTCCGAGGCGAAGGAGACGGTCAGGAAGATGCCCGTGGCCGCCAGCCCGACCAGCGGCGCCGCCCACGCCGGCAGCGACAGGCGGCTGCTCAGCAGGCCCGCCGCGACCACGGCCAGCACCGCGCCGAGCGAGGTCCAGAACCAGGCGCCGCCCGCGAAGAGGGGGTAAAGGAGGACGGCCGCGGTGAACGCGGCCACCCCCGAGGCGATCGTCAGTCTCATGCCGCCCCTCCCGTGGGATCGAGCACGTATCTGCCGCGTCCCGCGGCGTCCGGCCAGACGGTGGCGATGGAGGTGCCCGCGGGCAGGGTGACGATGCGCCAGCCGTACCCGGCGAGCACCGTCTCGACGGCCCGCTGGTTCTCGGCGGCGGTGCCGTCGCCGCCCTCCCACGAGCTGACGTCCAGCAGCACCGCCACCGCGGTGATACCGCTGTGCCGCAGCCTGCCCAGCTCCCTGGCCTCCTCGGGCTCCATCGCGCCGAGCACGGCGACGATCAGCCCGTCGCCGCCGCCCTGGCGCAGCGCCGAGACGCCCATCTCCAGGGAGCGGGCCGGGCTGTGCTTGATCACGGCGAGGGTGTCCAGCAGGGAGTGGCTCAGGCCCTGGTCGGTGAGGTGCTCGGCACCCTGGTCGGTGACGAGCCGCAGGCCGAGGCCCTCGCGGGCGAGGTGCACGCCGATCGAGGCCGCCGCCGAGACGGCCACCTCGAACGACGAGCGCGGGCCCTCGCCGCGGTGCGCGTGCCTGCGGGTGTCGAGCAGGAGCGCGCCGCGGCTCTGCCACTGCTGCTCCTCGCGGCGCACCATCAGCTCGCCGTGGCGGGCCGTCGAGCGCCAGTGCACCCGCCGCAGGTCGTCGCCCTGCCGGTATTCGCGCGGTGCCACGTCGTCGTCGCCGGCCGCCGCCACACTCCGCGTACGGCTGTCGCCGCCGCCCGTCCACTCACCCGACAGCCGTACGTGCGGCAGCGCCACCACCTGCGGCGTCACCACGAGCGTGTCGCTGATCGTGAACGACCGGGCCAGCTCGACCAGCCCGAAGGGGTCGGCGATGCGGATCGACAGCGGCCCGATCGTGTAGCGCCCGCGCAGGTCGGAGCGCACCCGGTAGTCGATCTCCCGCACGCCCCTGGCCTCGACCCTGTCCAGCACGAACCTGGGCCGCACGCCCAGCGCGTACGGCACCGTGTCCTCGATGAGCAGCAGGCCGGTGGGCAGGCGGGTGACGTTCTCGAGGCGCAGGGTCACGGTGGCCTCGCCGCCCACCTCGGCCCGCGCCGGGTCCAGCCGCCTGGCGCAGCTCAGCCGGTAGCGCGTCCGCGCCGCCACCATCGCGGCCAGCAGCGGCAGCGCCGTGATCAGGACGCCGATCCTGAACAGGTCGTTCTCGCCCAGGAGCACGGCCATGACCAGCGCCGCGATCCCGGACGCCAGGAACGACCTGCCCCGGGAGGTCAGCGCCCGCAGCCCGGCCCTCACCGCGCCTCTTCCGGCGGGCGCGGGTCCTGGATGTCGGCCATCAGGCCCCCCGCGTCTCCGGCACCGGGACCCGCCTGACGAGGTCGGTCACGACCTGCTCGGGCAGGCGGCGCTGGCCCTGGGCCTCGATGCTGGGCAGCAGGCGGTGCGCCAGCACGGGGATGGCGAGGTCCTGCAGGTCGTCGGGGATGACGTAGTCGCGGCCTGACAGCGCGGCGTGCGCCCTGGCGGCGCGTACGAGCTGCAGCGTGGACCTCGGGGAGGCGCCCAGCCGCAGGTCGGGGGAGTGGCGGGTGGCCACGACCAGGTCGATGGCGTACTTCTTGACCGGCTGGGAGACGTAGACGCCGCGTACGGCCTCGATGAGGGCGCGCACCTCGGCGGTGGTCGCGACCGGCTCCAGCTTGTCGAGCGGTGAGGTGCCGCCGTGCACGTCGAGCATCTCCAGCTCGGCGGTCGGCTCGGGGTAGCCCATCGCCACGCGCGCGGTGAAGCGGTCGCGCTGCGCCTCGGGCAGGGGATAGGTGCCCTCCATCTCGATGGGGTTCTGGGTGGCGATCACCATGAACGGCGCGTCGAGCTGGTACGTCCGCCCGTCCACCGTCACCTGCTGCTCCTCCATGCACTCCAGCAGCGCGGACTGCGTCTTGGGCGAGGCACGGTTGATCTCGTCGCCGACGACGATGTTGGCGAAGACGGGACCGGGCTTGAACTCGAACTCCCGCGTCTGCTGGTTGTACGCGCTGACCCCGGTGATGTCGCTGGGCAGCAGGTCGGGGGTGAACTGCACGCGGCGTACCGGACAGTCGATGGAGCGGGCGAGCGCCTTGGCGAGCATCGTCTTGCCGACTCCCGGCACGTCCTCGATCAGGAGATGGCCTTCGGCGAGCAGGACGGTAAGGGTGAGGCGGACGGCGTCGCTCTTGCCCTCGATCACCGATTCGATGGCCTGCCGGATCCGGTGGGCGGTGGTGACCAGCTCGTCGAGCTGGGGAGGGACGTCATGGGTTACTGCCACCAGGCCTCCATGCGAAGTGCGACGGCTGTCCCGGTACGGTGCCTTTGCGGGAGCCATGCCATTCCTTTTCCATTGTCTGTACGACCCTACGACGCTGCGGGTTCTGTAGCGACATTTGTGGATATTCAGGGAACACCGGCGATGTTCCGGTTCTTGTGGCATGGTCGTGCGAATCCCGTGACACAGCGCACCACCATGTGCCCCGCGAAGCGCCCCACTTTCCTCCCCCCAGAGCTTCGCCGCCCCCCGCGAAGGGCCTATTTGAACGGCGTTTCAAAGCCCCGACACGCCCATGGCGGTTGCCGCCACCCCACCGCGCCCCACCCCGGGCCATGCCTCTGACCTGCGGTAACGCAAGGGAAACCGATGATGAAGACGGTTCGAATCAGTTGACGGTGGGGAGAAGTGGAGTATGGTGGTGCGCAGTGGAGGGCCCGGTGCACCAGCGCTGAGCGCTTCACGAGGCACGGGAGGTGGGGCCGGTGTTCCTCGGCACCCATCAACCGCGTCTGGACGACAAGGGACGGCTGTTCCTGCCGGCTAAGTACCGTGAGGAGCTGGCGGAGGGTCTTGTGATCACCAAAGGCCAGGAGCGATGCCTCTACGTCTTTCCCGTGGAGGAGTTCCAGCGCATTACCGAGGCTCTCAGCACCGCCCCGGTCACCGCCAAGGCGGTACGTGACTACAGCCGCGTCTTCTTCGCCAGTGCGTCCGACGAGAAACCAGACAAACAAGGACGCATCACGATCCCGCAGGGCCTTCGCGCGTACGCGGGCCTGGAACGTGACTGCGTCGTCATCGGGGCCAACACCCGGCTGGAGATCTGGGACGCGCAGGCCTGGGACACCTATCTCAGCGCACAGGAGCAGGCGTTCGCCGAACTGTCGGAGGAGGTGCTGCCAGGAATCTTGTAGGAACCACGGTCGATCCGTCGGTGATGTCGTTCGGCGAGGTCTCCACCCGCAACCACTGTCCGCCAGCTGATGCACCTTCCCCGGTGTCAGATGGCGGGCGTCCACGAAGAGGGTGCGGATGGGGACCTGGCCGGGCGGCGCCGGGTGGGGACCCAGGAAGGACCGGCGATCGACCGATGAACGCGTCATCCGCGAGCAAGGACGCGAGAGGGGGGTTGGAGATGGACGACAGCGTCGCCAAGGGCGGTCACGTTCCGGTGATGCTCGACCGCGTACTGGAGCTGCTCGGCCCTGCGCTGTCCGGCCCCGCCCCCGTCGTCGTCGACGCCAACCTCGGCCTCGGCGGCCACTCCGAGGCGCTGCTCGCCGCACATCCCGCGCTGCACCTGATCGGCATCGACCGCGACCCCTTCGCGATCGAACACTCCACCCGCAGGCTGAGCCCCTACGCCGACCGCATCACCCTGGTCCACGCCTCGTCCGAAGACCTGGCCGACGTGCTCGCGCGCGCCGGGCGCACCACGATCGACGCGGCGCTGTTCGACCTCGGGGTCTCCTCGCCGCAGCTCGACGAGGCCGAGCGCGGGTTCGCCTACTCCTACGACGCGCCGCTCGACATGCGCATGGACACCTCGCAGGAGCTGACGGCGGAAGAAGTGGTCAACACCTACTCCGCCGCCGAGCTGACCCGCATCCTGCGCGACTACGGCGAGGAGAGATTCGCTCAGCGTGTCGCGGGCCTGATCATCAAAGAACGTGCCAAAGAGGCAATAACCTCGACGAAGCGGCTCGCGGAGATCGTTCGCGAGGCCATCCCCGCCGCGACCCGGCGCACCGGGGGAAACCCCGCCAAGAGGACTTTCCAGGCGCTGCGCATCGAGGTGAACGCGGAGCTGTCCGCCCTGGAGGCGGCGCTGCCCGCGGCACTCGACGCGCTGGCGCTGGGTGGGCGAGTCGTCGTGCTCTCCTACCACTCACTCGAGGACCGGCTCACCAAGCAGGCCCTCACGGCGCGAACCAGGGACACCAGCCCTCCCGGGCTGCCCGTCCCGCTGCCGGCTCACCAGCCGAGGTTCCGCCTGCTGACGAGGGGAGCAGAGCTCCCAAGCGAAGAAGAGCTCGCCCGCAACCCGCGGGCGGCCTCGGCCCGGCTACGGGCGGCAGAGAGGATCCGTGTTGACGACTGAGCAGGAGACCGGCCGGGGGGCTCCCGTCCGCCGCGCGGTGCCCAAGACGGGCACCCGCAGGTCGGCCGTGTCGCAGCAGCCCAAGCCGCGGCCCCGCATCGACACGCGGCCCGAGGCCGGGGGCACGCGCTCGGCCGCCGAGCGGGCACGCGCGGAGGCCGCCGCCGAACGCGCCCTCCTCGACGGGCGCGCCGGCGCGCCCGGCGCCGCCCGCGGCAAGGCGCCCGCGCCCGAGCGTGGCAAGCAGGCCACCGCGCGCGGGGCGGCTCCCGTGCGCGGTAAGAGCGCGAGCGCCGAGCGGGGCACGCCCGCTCCCGTGCGTGGCAAGGCGCCGGCTCCCGAGCGGGGCAAGGCCGCGCCCGCACGCGGCAAGGCCGCGGCGCCCGAGCGGGGCACGACGGCCGCTCCTTCGCGGGGCAAGACCGCGGCTCCCGGGAAGGCGCCCGTCACCGAGCGTCCGGAGGCGCCCAAGGGCCGGGCGCGCGTCAAGGCGCCGGCGGCACGTCCCGCGGGCGGCCGTGGGCCTGCGCGGCGGCAGCGCACGCCGTTCGTGCTGCTCGTCGTCGGCCTGCTCTGTGGCGGCCTGGTGAGCCTGCTGCTGCTCAACACCATGCTCGCCCAGGACACGATCACCGACGCCAAGCTGCGCGAGGAGATCGCGGTGGCCAAGCGCGAGAACGAGAAGATCGACCAGGAATACCAGCTCAAGACCCAGCCGGGGAACATCGCCAAGCTGGCCGAGATGCAGGGCCAGCACACCGACTGGGACGAGGTCAACGCCTACAGCAGCGCCGGTGACCAGGCGAGCCAGGCGGACACGCAGCGGTGAGGGAAACAGGCGGCAGGGGGCAGGGTCCCGGCCGCGGCGCAGGCGGCGCCGGCTCTCAGGGAGGGCCAGGCGCCGCTCGTCGTACGCCGGGCGGGCCCGGGAGGACGGCACGTCAGGGCGGCGCGTCGCGCGGTGACTCCGGGCGCGACCCGGGGCGCGGGAGCTCCTCAGGTGAGGGGCGTCCGCCGTCGCAGGAGAACCCGCCGCGGCGGCCGCGCGATCGCGACGACCCGCTCGACCTGCCGTTCGGACGCGAGACGTTCGGCCCGGACGACGGCCGCAACCGCCGCCGCCCCGACCCGGCCGACGACCCGGCCCACGGCGCCGCCCGCGACGCCGACCGTCCCGGCGCCCGCAGGCGTCCCCGCGACGACGAGGACGCGGGCGGCCGCCGCCGTCCGGGCGACGACGAGCGCCCGCGGTCACGGGGAGCCCAGGGCCGCGACGACGACCGGCCGCGCGGCCGGAACCCCCGTGACGACGACGACCGGCCGCGTGGGCGCGGTCCCCGTGACGATGCCGATCGGCTGCGTGGGCGCGTGCAGGGGCGGGACGACGATCGGGGGCGTGCGGGCGGTCCGTCCGGTGGCCCAGGCGGTCGTGCGGGCGGTTCGGCGGGCAGGCCGGGGTCCGGCGCCGGCGCCAGAGGGGCCGGGCAGGCCGGGGGTAAGACGCGGCGTACCGCCGATGAGGACTCCAGGGGGCGGGGGCAGGACGCGTTGCGGCGTACCCCGTCGGGGAGCCCCAGGCCGGCGGCGGGTGCGCGGCCCGAGGCGGCGCGGGGGCGCGACGGCGCCACGGCCCGGCGCGGCCCGCACCCCGGTTCCCGCAGCGGCGCCGCAGGGGGCTCGCGGGGCGGCGCCGACGTGCCGCCGCCCAGGGGACCGCGGCGCCCGCCGCCGCGCCCGCCGCTCGTGCTGCGGCTGGGCAACCCGCGCAGGCGCATCAACATCGGCCTGATCGGCATGACGTTCGTGCTGTCCATCTTCGCGGGCCGGCTCATCCAGATGCAGGGCCTCGACTCCAAGGTGTACGAGGCCGCGGCGGCCGAGCAGCGCCTGCACACCGTGACGATCCCGGCCAAGCGCGGCGCGATCACCGACGTCAACGGCCACAACCTGGCCGTCACGGTCGAGGCCCGCGAGGTGTCGATCGACCCGACCAAGGTGCCCGAGGCCATCAGGGCGAAGGCGGCCGCGATCCTGGCCCAGCAGCTCGGCAAGAGCGAGCAGGACATCGCCGCCAAGCTCGCCAGGACGGGCACCCACTACCAGCTGCTGGCCAGAGACGTCGACCCGGTCGTCGCCACCCGGCTGATGCAGGCCCGCATCCCGGCGCTCTCGGCGAAGAAGACCTACCGCAGGCTCTACCCGGCGGGCGACCTCGCGGGCAGCCTCATCGGGTTCGTCGGCGACGACGGCACCGGGCTCGGCGGCGTCGAACGTACCCAGAACAAGCTGCTGGCGGGCCGCGACGGCGAGCAGCGCGTCGAGACCGGCCGCGACGGCCAGCAGATCCCGATGACCGCCAGCCAGCAGACCGCGCCCGTGGACGGCAGGAACGTCCGGCTCACCATCGACCGCGACATCCAGTGGGCCGCCCAGAAGTCCATCGCCGAGCAGGTGAAGAAGTCGGGCGCCGACAGCGGCACCGTCATCGTCATGGACGTGCGGACCGCCCAGATCGTCGCCATGGCCAACGCGCCCGAGCTCGACCTGAACAACTGGCGCAAGGCCCCCGCGGAGAGCTTCGTGAACAAGGCCGCCGCCGTCGTGTTCGAGCCGGGCAGCACCAACAAGGTGATCACGGCCGCCGCGGCGCTGGAGGCCAAGGCGGTCACGCCCGACACGGTCTACCAGGTGCCCGACCGCATCAAGTGCGCCGACCAGGTGCTGCGCGACGCCCACAGCCACAAGGTGGAGTCGATGACGTTCCGCCAGGCGATGGCGCAGTCGAGCAACGTGGCCACGGTCATGGCCGCGCGCAAGGTCGGCAGCGAGCGGCTGCACGCCATGCTCAAGGCGTTCGGGTTCGGCACCAGGCCGGGCGGCGGCGTTCCCGGCGCCGAGGCCGGTCTGCTGCCCGACTACAAGAAGTGGTCGGGCAGCCAGAACTGCACGGTCGCCTACGGGCAGGGCGTCTCGGTGACCGCGCTGCAGATGGCCAGCGTCTACCAGACCATCGCCAACGGCGGCGTCAAGATGGAGCCGCAGATCGTGGCGGGCACGACCGACGCGTCCGGCAGGTTCGTCCCCGCTCCCGCAGGTAAGCAGACCAGGGTGGTGAGTGAGACGACGGCCAAGGAGATCGCGACCATGCTGGAGAGCGCCGTGGGTGAGGAGGGCACCGGCCAGCTGGCCGCCATCGACGGATATCGGGTGGCGGGCAAGACGGGCACCGCCAACCGCTACGATGCCGAACTCGGCCGTTACGACGGTTACACGGCCTCGTTCGCCGGGTTCGCGCCGGCCGACGACCCCCGCCTGGTGGTGCTGTCGGTGCTGCAGAACCCGAAGAACGGCCACTTCGGCGGGCAGCTCGCGGCCCCCGTCTTCAAGGATGTGATGACGTTCGCCATCAAGAGCAAGAAGATTCCTCCCACAGGCTCCGCCGCCCCGCCGGTGCGGAACCGCGCGGGACAGTGACCAGGGAAGGTACGCTCTCGCCGTGCGTCCCCCGTCGTCTATGCGTCCCACGACCAGCCCGCCTCGCCCGCTGAGCGGGCTCGCGACCATGCTCGATGCCGATTCGGGCACCTCGCGCTCACCGCACGCCGCGCTGACCGGCGTCACCATCGACTCCCGTGACGTCCGGCGCGGCGACCTCTACGTCGCCCTGCCGGGCAACCGGGTCCACGGCGCCGCGTTCGCCGCGGACGCGATGGCGAGCGGAGCCGTCGCCGTGCTCACCGACCGCGCCGGGCGCGACGCGGCGGTGGCCACCGGGCTGCCCGTGCTCATCGTGCCCGACCCGCGCGCCCTGCTCGGGCAGATCGCGTCCTGGATCTACGGCCAGCCGGCCCACGACATCCAGGTGCTCGGCGTGACCGGCACCAGCGGCAAGTCCACCACCACGTTCATGATCGAGGCGGGCCTGCGGGCCGCGGGTCACCGTACGGGCCTGGTGGGCGGCGTCGAGATCCACGCCGGCGAGCTGCGCTTCCAGCCCAGGCTCACCACGCCGGAGGCGACGGAGCTGCACGGCCTGTTCGCGCTCATGCGCGAGCTGGGCGTCACCGCGGCGGCCATGGAGGTCTCCAGCCACGCGCTCGCGCTCGGCCGGGTCGACGGCGTCTACTACGACGTCGCGCTGTTCACCAACCTGTCGCAGGACCACCTCGACTTCCACAAGGACTTCGAGGACTACTTCATGACCAAGGTCAAGCTGTTCCAGCCCGAGCTGAGCCGCGTCGGGGTGACCAACCTCGACGACCGCTACGGGCGCGAGCTGCTGAGCCTGGCGAAGGTGCCGATGACGACGTTCTCGGCGCTGGGCGATCCTGAGGCCGACTGGCGGGCGGTGGAGACCAGGCTCGGCGCCGACGGCAGCACCTTCCGCGTGGTGGGCCCCGGCGGGGTCGAGGCCGACGCGAGCGTGGCGCTGCCCGGGCCGTACAACGTGGCCAACGCGCTCGGCGCGGTGGTGACGCTCGTCGAGGCCGGCGTGCCGCTCCAGGCGGCCGTGGAGGGCCTCGGCACGCTCGCCGGGGTGCCCGGCCGCATGCAGCGCGTCACGGCCGCGGACGACGAGTTCCAGGCCGTCGTGGACTATTCACACAAGCCGGGCGCCGTCGAGTCGGTGCTGCGCTCGCTGCGGTCGGTCACGGAGGGGCGGCTGACGATCGTGCTCGGCTGCGGCGGCGATCGCGACAGCGGTAAACGTCCCATCATGGGGGAGATCGCCGCACAACTGGCTGATGTGGCCATCTTCACGAACGACAATCCGCGGTCCGAGGATCCGCTGGCCATCCTCGCGGCGATGATGGAAGGGGCGCTCCGCGTTCCGCAGCACGACCGCGCTCATGTGATCATTGAGCCCGACCGCGCGGCCGCCATCGGCCTGGCGATCGCCCGGGCCGGGCGCGGCGACGTGATCGTCGTAGCGGGCAAGGGTCACGAACAGGGCCAGTACGTTTCAGGCGAGGTGATCCCCTTCGACGACCGCGAAGTGGTCGCCGAAGCGATCGACGCACGCAAGGAAAGCAGGAAGCACTAATGATCCCGTTGCCTCTGGCCAGGATCGCCGAGATGACCTCGGGCGCCCTGTCGGGCATGGCCGATCCCCGCGCGGTGGTGCGCGGGCCCGTCGTGATCGACTCGCGGGCCGTAGAACCGGGATCCCTCTTCGTCGCCATCAAGGGCGCGCGGGTCGACGGTCACGACTTCGCCGCCCAGGCCGTACGCGACGGCGCCGTCGCCGTGCTCGCGAGCCGCCCCGTCGACGCGCCCGCGGTGATCGTCCCCGACGTCGCCGCCGCGCTCGCCGAGCTGGCCGCCGCCCAGGCGCGCACGCTGCCCGAGGTCACCGTCATCGGCGTGACCGGGTCGGCCGGCAAGACCGGCACCAAAGACCTGCTGGCCCGCCTCACCGGGCGGATCGGCGCCACCATCGCGCCCGTCGGCAGCTTCAACAACGAGCTCGGCCACCCGCTGACCGTGCTGCGGGCCGGCCTCGACACCCGTTTCATGGTGCTCGAGCTGGCCGCCCGCAACATCGGCCACATCAAGGACCTCACCCGCATCGCGCCCCCGAAGATCGGCGTCGTGCTCAACGTCGGCACCGCCCACCTCGGCGTGTTCGGCGGCAAGGAGGCCATCGCCAAGGCCAAGGGCGAGCTGGTCGAGGCGCTGCCGCGCGACGGCGTCGCGGTGCTCAACGCCGACGACCCGCTCGTGCGCGGCATGGCATCGCGCACCGAGGCGCGGGTCACGTACTTCGGGCAGAGCGAGTCCGCCTCGGTCAGGGCCGAGGGCGTCGTGGTCGACGCGCGCGGGCGGGCCTCGTTCACGCTGCGCACCCCCTCGGGGTCGGCGCACGTGGCGCTCAAGCTGATCGGGGCGCACGCCGTCGAGAACGCGCTGGCCGCCGCCACCGCCGCCTACGAGCTGGGGCTGCCGGTCGCCACGATCGCCGAGGAGCTGTCGGCGGCCACGCCGCGCAGCCGGTGGCGGATGGAGGTCACCGACCGGCCCGACGGGGTGACCGTGGTCAACGACGCCTACAACGCCAACCCCGACTCGATGCGGGCCGCCTTCCAGGCGTTCGACGTCATCGGGCGCGGGCGGCGGCGCTTCGCCGTCATCGCGGCGCTGCGCGAGCTGGGGGAGGAGAGCGAGGCGCTCAACACCGAGCTGGGCCGCATGGCCGGCGCCGCCGGTCTGGCCGGGCTCATCGTGGCCGGCCCCGAAGCCGAGCCGGTCCTCCAGGGCGCCCGCGCCGCCGCCGTGGAGACGGCCGCCGCCATGGAATCCCAGAACACCTTCCAGCCTCCCGCCGCGGTCCCCGGCACCCCCGCCCCGGGCCCGCAGGCCCCTGGCGCTCCCGTGCCCGGACCCCACGGACAGGGAGGGCCGGTGCCGGGGTGGCAGGGCCCGCCCGGAGGGCCGCCGCTCGGGCCGCCCGGTGGGTACGGGCAGCCGACGACGGTCGTGCACGTGGTCGACGCCGAGGCGGCGGCGCAGCAGCTCGCCGCGTGGCTGCGGCCCGGTGACGCGGTGCTGATCAAGGGCCCCAGGGCGATGGGCCTCGAGCGGACGGCCGAGCTCGTGCTCGGGGGTGCCCCCCAGTGACCAACATCATCATCGCCGGCGCGGTTGGCCTCATCCTCTCGATGCTGGGCACCCCGCTGGCGATCCGGCTGTTCTCGCGGCGCGGCATCGGCCAGCAGGTCCGCGAGGAGGGCGTGCAGGCCCACCTCGGCAAGCGGGGCACCCCCACCATGGGCGGCACGGTGTTCGTGCTGGCCGCCCTGCTCGCCTACGGCGCCTCCCACCTGGCCACCCTGACCCCCATCACCGTGTCGGGCATGCTGGTGCTGTTCCTGATGACGGGACTCGGCGCGGTCGGCTTCCTCGACGACTTCATCAAGATCTACAAGCAGCGCAGCCTGGGCCTGCGCAGCGGCGCGAAGGCGCTCGGCCAGCTCGTCGTGGGCGCGGTCTTCGCCGTCCTCGTCGTACGCCAGCCCAACGTCTACGGCATCACCCCCGCCGAGACCCGGGTGTCGTTCCTGCGCGACATCGGCCCCTCGATCGGCATCGTCGGGTTCACCATCTGGGTGCTCATCATGATCGTCGGGTTCTCCAACGCGGTGAACCTCACCGACGGCCTCGACGGCCTGGCGAGCGGCGCGACCGGCACGGTGCTGGCCGCGTACGTGCTGATCGGCAACTGGCAGCTGCGCAACAACTGCATCGACCAGCTCGGCCCCAACTGCTACTGGGTGCGAGATCCGCTCGACCTCGCCGTGGTGGCCGCCGCCGTGCTGGGGGCGCTGATCGGGTTCCTGTGGTGGAACGCCCCGCCGGCCCGCATCTTCATGGGCGACACCGGCTCGCTGGCGCTGGGCGGCGTGCTGGCCGGCCTCGCCATCGCCACGCGTACGCAGCTGCTGCTCATCATCCTGGCCGGCCTGTGTGTGATCATCACCCTGTCGGTCATCATCCAGGTCGGGTTCTTCAAGATGACCAGGAGACGGGTGTTCAGGATGGCGCCGTTGCAGCACCACTTCGAGCTCAAGGGCTGGGCGGAGACCACGATCGTGGTCCGCTTCTGGCTGATCGCGATGCTGTGCGCGGCGCTCGGCCTCGGCCTGTTCTACGTCGAGTGGATGCCGCGGCCATGACGCTCACGTGTGTGGCCGGGCTCGGCGTGTCCGGCACCGCCGTGGCCGAGGTGCTGGCCGCGCGGGGCGAGCGGGTCGTGGTGGTCGAGGCGACCGAGGGCGAGCGGCAGCTCGCCGCCGCCGCGGCGCTGGCCGGGGCCGGCGTCGAGACCAGGTTCGGCGAGATGGCGCTGCCCGACGGCGTGACCCGGCTGGTCACCACCGGCTGGCCGCCGCACCACCCGCTCATCGCCGCCGCGCTGGAGGCGGGGGTCGAGGTCGTGGGCGAGGTCGAGCTGGCCTGGCGGCTGCGCCCCGAACAGGCGGCGCCGTGGCTGGCGCTGACCGGCACCAACGGCAAGACCACCGCCGTGCGCATGCTCACCTCGATCCTGCTGGCCGCCGGCCGCAAGGCGCTGGCCGTGGGGAACGTGGGCGTGCCCGTGGTGCGCGCGGTGGGGGAGCCGTACGACGCGCTGGCCGTCGAGCTGTCCAGCTTCCAGCTCCACTGGTCCTCCACGCTGGCCCCGCACGCCGCGGCGGTGCTCAACGTGGCGCCCGACCACCTCGACTGGCACGGCTCCATGGAGGAGTACGCCGCCGCCAAGGGTCGCGTGTTCGAGCGGGCCGGCACGGTGATCTTCAACGCCGACGACCCCGAGGCGGCCCGGCTGGCCGCGCCCTATCCCGGGGCGGTCGGGTTCACCCTGCGGGTGCCCAAGCGGGGCGAGATCGGCGTGGTGGAGGACCTGCTGGTGGACCGCGCGTTCGTGGCCGACCCCGTGGAGGCGGCCGAGGAGCTGGCCACGCTTGACGACGTCAAGCCGTTCGCGCCCCACAACGTGGCCAACGCGCTGGCCGCCGCCGCCCTGGCCCGCTCGCTCGGCGTGCCGTCCGAGGCCGTACGCCAGGGGCTGCGCGACTTCGTCCCCGACCCGCACCGGCTCGCCCACGTGGACAGGATCGGCGAGGTCGACTACGTCGACGACTCCAAGGCGACGAACCCGCACGCCGCGGCGGCGGCGCTGGCCTCCTACCCCTCGGTGGTGTGGGTGGCGGGCGGCCTGCTCAAGGGCGCCGACGTGGACGACCTGGTACGCCAGGCCGCCCCGAGGCTGCGCGCCGCGGTGCTGATCGGCGCCGACCGCGCCAGGATCGCCGAAGCCATCGCGCGACACGCGCCGAATGTCCCCCTCGTGGACATCGCGGATCGGGACACTGGTGCGATGGACAAAGTCGTCACCGAAGCGGCCCGGCTGGCCTCGCCAGGCGACACCGTGCTGCTCTCCCCGGCGGGGGCTTCCTTCGACATGTTCGCGAACTATCCGGCGCGGGGGGAGGCCTTCGCGCGTGCCGTACGCGAGCTGAGGGCACGACGTGAGCACGAGCGCTGAGGAGCGGGTGCGGCCGCCGGCCCGCGCCCAGGAGAGCCCGCAGAAGTTCCTGCGCGAGCAGCTCGTCGCGCTCAAGGAGCTGCTCGACAAGCCGCTGACCACCTACTACCTGATCATCATGTGCAGCGCGCTGCTGCTCGCGCTGGGCCTGATGATGGTGCTGTCGGCCTCCAGCATCGAGGCGCTGAACAAGACCGGCAGCCCGTTCTCGTGGTTCATCAAGCAGTCGCTGTCGGCCGCGATCGGCGTGCCGCTGATGTACGCGTGCTCGCGGCTGCCGGTGAAGTTCTTCCGCTGGGCCGGCTACCCGCTGATGGCGTTGTCGATCATCGCGCTGGTCATGGTGCTGTTCATCGGCTCGTCCGAGCTGGGCGCGCAGCGCTGGATCTACATCGGCCCGCTGACCGTGCAGCCGTCGGAGCCGGCCAAGCTCGGTCTCGTGCTGTGGGGCGCCGACCTGCTGGCCAGGCGGGCCAGGCAGGGCAAGATCGAGTGGCGGCAGATGCTGATCCCGCTCATGCCGGGCACCGCGATCCTGGCCGTCATGGTCATGCTGGGCAGCGACCTCGGCACCACGCTCGTGCTGTTCATGATCTTCCTGGCGCTGCTGTGGGTCGTGGGGGCGCCGATCAAGCTGTTCGGCGGCATCATGGCGCTCGCGGTCCTGGCCGCTGTCATCATGATCAAGGTGGAGCCGTACCGGATGGCGCGCATCGGCGCCTTCCTCGACCCGTGGGCCGACGCGCAGGGCGCCGGCTACCAGGCCGTGCAGGGGCAGATCGCGATGGGCTCTGGCGGCTGGTTCGGCGTCGGCCTGGGCGAGAGCAGGCAGAAGTGGAGCTGGCTGCCCCACGGCGAGAGCGACTTCATCTTCGCCATCCTCGGCGAGGAGCTGGGGCTGATGGGGACGCTGATCGTGGTCGCGCTGTTCGGCCTGCTGGGCTACGCGGGGCTGCGCGTGGCCGTGCGCGTCAACGACGCCTTCACCAGGCTCGCCGCGGCCGCCATGGTGGCCTGGGTGGTGGGCCAGGCGACCGTCAACATGGGGGCGGTGCTGGGCGTGCTGCCGATCACCGGCATCCCCTTGCCGCTGGTCTCGTACGGCGGCTCGTCCCTGCTGCCCACCCTCTCCGCGCTCGGCATGCTGCTGTCGTTCGCGCGGCGCGAGCCCGGCGCGCGCGAGGCCTTGGCGGCACGTGGCCCCGGACCCGCCGCCCGGGCCCTAAGCTGGCTGGGCCTGCGGCGTACGACCAGAGGCCGAGCGACACGTTAGGGAGTGACCGAGATGAGGGTGGTCCTCGCCGGTGGGGGGACGGCCGGGCACATCGAGCCCGCGCTCGCCCTTGCGGACGCGCTGCGCCATCTTGACGCGAGCGTCGGCATCACCTGCGTGGGCACGGAGCGCGGCTTGGAGACGCGGCTCGTGCCTGCCCGGGGATACGAGCTGGAGCTGGTGCCCGCCGTGCCCCTGCCAAGGACGATCACCCCGAGCCTGCTCACGGTGCCGGGCCGGCTCGCGGGGGCGATCAACGCCACGGCGAGCATCCTCGACCGGGTGCGGGCCGACGTGCTGGTGGGCTTCGGCGGCTACGTCGCCACGCCCGCCTACCTGGCGGCCAAGCGGCGGGGCCTGCCGATCGTCGTCCACGAGGCCAACCCGCGTCCAGGGCTGGCCAACCGCCTGGGCGCCCGGCTGACCGAACACGTCTTCACCGGCTTCCCCGACGCCCAGCTGCTGCCCAAGGCCGAATACGTCGGCACCCCGCTGCGCCGCGACATCGTCTCGCTCGACCGGCTGTCCATGGGCGACAAGGCGCGCTCGTGGTTCGGGCTGGAGAACGACCGGCCGACGCTGCTGGTGTTCGGCGGCTCGCAGGGCGCGCGCTCGATCAACCAGGCGGCGCTGGCCGCCGCCCCCGCGCTGCGCAGGGCCGGGGTGCAGGTGCTCCACGTGCTGGGGCCGAAGAACACCGTCGAGCACGAGCCGCCGCCCGGCGACCCGCAATACGTCCTGCTGCCCTACGTCGACCGCATGGACCTCGCCTACGCCGCCGCCGACGTCGCCCTGTGCCGCAGCGGCGCGCTCACGTGCGCCGAGCTGACCGCGGTGGGGCTGCCCGCCGCCTACGTGCCGCTGCCGCACGGCAACGGCGAGCAGCGCATCAACGCCGAGCGCATCGTGGCGGGCGGCGGCGGCCTGGTGGTCGACGACGCCGAGCTGTCCGCCGAATGGATCATCAACCACGTGCTGCCCATGCTCCACGACCCCGAGCGGGTCGCCGTCATGTCGGAGAACGCCTCCAGACTCGGGAGCAAGGACGCCGATATCATGCTTGCCAGGAAAGTGTTGGAGATAGCCGGATGAGTCTCGTGAAGCTGGTCGATCCCGTCGCCGTCGAAGAATTGGGGCGCGTGCACTTCATCGGCATCGGCGGCGCCGGCATGTCGGGCATCGCCCGCATCCTGCTCAAGCGCGGCGTACGCGTGACCGGCAGCGACGCGCGCAGCTCCGAGCTGATCACCGAGCTGCGCGAGCTGGGCGCCACCGTCCACATCGGCCACGCCGCCTCCCACATCAGAGACGTCGACACCGTGGTCGTCTCCACCGCCATCCGCGACTCCAACCCCGAGCTGGGCGAGGCGCTCAAGCAGGGGCTGCGCATCATCCCGCGGGCCGCCGCGCTGGCCTCCGTCATGGCCGGCCGCACCGCGGTCGCCATCGCCGGCACCCACGGCAAGACCACCACCACCTCCATGCTCACGGTGGCGCTGCAGAAGTGCGGCGCCGACCCGTCCTACTGCGTGGGCGGCCAGCTCGTCACCACCGGCCTCGGCGCCGACGACGGCCAGGGCGGGGTGTTCGTGGCCGAGGCAGACGAGAGCGACGGCTCCTTCCTCATGCTCGCCCCCGACATCGCGGTGGTCACCAACGTCGAGGCCGACCACCTCGACAACTACGGCGATCCGCGGGCGGTGCACGACAGCTTCGCGCGCTTCGCCGACCGGGTCGGCTCGCTGCTCATCCTGTGCGCCGACGACCCGGGGGCGGCCGAGCTGACGCGCAGGGCCGCCGAGCGCGGGCTGCGGGTCAAGACGTACGGTCTGCGCGGCGACGACTACCGCGTGGGCGAGGTCAGGCCCGACGGTTTCGGCACCGTGTTCTCCATCGAGGGCAGGGGAGAGGTCAGGCTGGCCGTTCCCGGGGCCCACAACGCGCTCAACGCCACCGCGGTGATCGCCGTGGCCGACGAGCTGGGGCTGCCGTTCGAGGAGATCAGAGAGGGCCTGGGCGCCTTCACGGGGGCCAAGCGGCGCTTCGAGGCCAAGGGCGAGGCGGGTGGCGTCGCGGTCTTCGACAGCTACGCCCACCACCCGACCGAGCTGGCCGCCGACCTGCGGGCCGCGCGCGACGTGGTGGCCTCCTACTCCGGCACCGGCCGGGTCATCGCGATCTTCCAGCCGCACCTCTACTCACGCACCCGGTTCTTCGCCGACGAGTTCGGCGCCGCTCTGGGCCTGGCCGACGAGGCCATCGTGCTCGACGTCTACGGCGCCAGGGAGGACCCTGAGCCCGGGGTGTCCGGCGCCATGGTGGCGGAGCGGGTGCCGCTGCCGGCCGGGCGGGTGGCGTACGCGCCCGACAGGTCGGCCGTGCCCGGGCTGGTGGCCGAGCGGGCGCGGCCCGGCGACATCGTGCTGACGATGGGCGCGGGCGACGTCACCGAGCTGGGGCCGCAGATCGTCGCCCGCCTGTCCTGAGCGCCCGCGCTTTGGGCGTGGCGCGCGGGCCGCACGCCGCCGTCGGCGTAGGTTCGGTGCCGACATGAGCCGCATGTACGTGGGAGGGCGATGAAGGCGCGCACGGCGTTCCTGGTGCTGCTGACGGCGGGAGTGGTGGGCACGGCCGCGTGGCTGGTGTTCTTCTCGCCGGTGCTGGGGGTGCGTTCGATCGAGATCGTGGGAAATCTCACAGTGCCGAGCGAGCGCATCAAGCAGCAGGCGGGCGTGCCCGACCTGCATCCCCTGGCCACCGTGAACCTCGCCGACGTCGAGGGCCGCGTCCTCGGCATCAGGCAGCTCGCCTCCGCCAAGGTCGATCGCGTCTGGCCGGGCACGCTCAAGATCGAGGTGGTCGAGCGTGAGCCGGTCGCGGCGATCGAGACCGGCGGCAAGGTGGCGATCGTCGACGGGCAGGGCGTGGTGATCGAGGTCGAGTCGGCCGTGCCGCCCCTGCTGCCGGTGCTCAAGGTCGACCGTCCCGTTCCCGGCGATCCGGTCATGACGGCGGCACTCAAAGTCGTGCGCGCGATGCCGTCCGAGGTCGCGGGCAAGGTCAGGCAGGTGCGCGCGGGCACGGCCGAGGGCGTCACGCTGGTGCTGTCCGACGGGCGTACGGTGCTCTGGGGCGGGCCCGACCGTCCCGAGGAGAAGGGCCGCATCCTGGCCTCGCTTCTCAAAAAGGAACGATCCGCCACCTTCTACGACGTCAGCTCCCCGGACGTGGTGACGCTGAAGTGATCGTGATCGTCAGCGCCCGGCAAGTCCGGGGCAACGGCATCGCCGAGCCTGTGCCGGGCGGGGCCCGCGACATGAGAGCCTGTAAGCCGGACTTTCGGCATAGGAGGCTCGCCACCAGGCGTGACTGCGGAGCGAAACGGACAGCGCGCGACACGCCGGACGTGCTTGCGGCGCGGTTAGTTGACCGGCCCGGAGCGTAACTCCTACTGTCCGTATCAATCCTCAGGTTGACATAAATCTAAATCTCAACCTGAGGTTGAGAGTTACCCGAACTGACAAAAAGCGGAGACAATCCGCACCGAAATGGCAAGTCAACGAGCGGAAAGGCCCCTCGTCGTGGCAGCACCGCAGAACTACCTCGCGGTCATCAAGGTCGTCGGCATCGGCGGCGGCGGAGTCAACGCCGTCAACCGGATGATCGAGGAGGGACTCAAGGGCGTCGAGTTCATCGCGATAAACACCGACGCCCAGGCGCTGCTGATGAGTGACGCCGATGTGAAACTCGACGTGGGCCGTGAGCTCACGCGCGGGCTCGGCGCCGGCGCCAACCCCGATGTCGGCCGCAAGGCGGCCGAGGACCACCGTGAGGAGATCGAGGAGGTCCTCAAGGGGGCCGACATGGTCTTCGTCACGGCGGGCGAGGGTGGCGGCACCGGCACGGGCGGCGCGCCCGTCGTGGCCAACATCGCGAGGTCGCTCGGCGCGCTCACCATCGGCGTCGTGACCCGTCCGTTCAGCTTTGAGGGACGACGCAGGGCATCGCAGGCCGAAGCGGGCATCGAGACGCTGCGTGACGAGGTCGACACGCTCATCGTGATCCCCAACGACCGGTTGCTGTCGATCTCCGACCGGCAGGTCAGCGTCCTCGACGCCTTCAAGGCGGCCGACCAGGTGCTGCTCTCCGGTGTCCAGGGCATCACCGACCTGATCACCACGCCCGGCCTGATCAACCTCGACTTCGCCGACGTCAAGTCGGTCATGTCGGGCGCAGGCTCGGCCCTCATGGGCATCGGCCACGCCCGCGGCGACGACCGCTCGGTGGCCGCCGCCGAGATGGCCGTCTCCAGCCCGCTGCTCGAGGCCAGCATCGACGGCGCCCACGGCGTGCTGCTGTCGATCGCGGGCGGCTCCGACCTCGGCCTGTTCGAGATCAACGAGGCCGCCCAGCTCGTGTCGATGGCCGCGGCGCCCGACGCCAACATCATCTTCGGCACGGTCATCGACGACGCGCTCGGCGACGAGGTGCGGGTCACCGTGATCGCGGCCGGCTTCGACGACGTGCCCGGCCCGGCGGAGAAGCAGGCGCCCCGGCCGGCGGGCCGTCCCGCCGCGCCTCCCGCGCCGCCCGTGTCGTCGCCTGCGCGGCCGAACGTGGCCTCCCCGAGCATCAAGTCCGACCCGCCGCCGTTGCGGGCTGAGCCGCGCGCTGAGGTGCGTCCTGAGCCCCGTACGGACTTCCGGCCCGAGCCGCGTCCCGAGATCAGGCCCGAGCCGCGCGCCGAGGCGAGACCCGAGCCGCGTCCCGAGCCCCGCGTCGAGCCGCGCATCGAACCGCGCATCGAATCCCGGCCCGAGCCGCGCTCGGAGTTCCGTCCGGAGCCGCGCGCCGAGTCGAGGCCGGAGCCGGTGCGGCCGGTCGAGCCGGTGCACGACCAGGGGTCCGAGCGTTCGGGTTCGGGCGATCGCGACGACAGGTCCGAGCTGGGAGAGTCCGCCGACGGGCCGTCCGGCCCCGTCTCGATCCCCCGGCCCACGCCCGAGCCCGCCAACCCGCCCACGCCCATCACCTCCCGCATGTCGGAGCCCCCCAAACGTCCCCGGGTGATCTTCGAGGAGCAGGAAGAGGAACTCGACGTTCCCGACTTCCTCAAATAGCCGGTGCCACGTTGTCCCGCCTGACGCCGCTCCCCGCAGGGATCCGGGAGCGGCGCCGTCGTGCGTACGGTGGCGGGAACGCGCCAAAAGCCGGTCACCTGGTGAAAGCGAAGAGGGAGAGGCACGTGAGAAGGGACGAGATCGCGGCCGGTCTCGCCGAGGTCGACGAGCGCATCACCGCGGCGTGCCACGCCGTGGGCCGCGACCGCAGCGAGGTCACGCTGATCGCCGTCACCAAGACCAGGCCCGCCGACGACGTCCGCGTCCTGGCCGAGCTGGGCGTGCGCGACGTCGGCGAGAACCGCGACCAGGAGGCCGCCCCGAAGGCCCGCGAGCTCGCGGGGCTGCCGGTGACCTGGCACTTCGTCGGTCAGCTGCAGACCAACAAGGTCCGCTCCGTGGTCGGCTACGCCGACGTGATCCACTCCGTCGACCGGCTCAGGCTGGTGGAGGCGATCAGCAAGGAGGCCGTCCGCCAGGGCCGCGAGATCACCTGCCTGCTGCAGGTGGCGCTCGACGACGACCCGGGCAGGGGCGGCGCCAGGGCCTCCGACCTGCTCGCGCTCGCCGACGAGGTGGCGCTGGCCGACGGGGTGCGGCTGGGCGGCGTCATGGCCGTGGCGCCGCTGGACGAAGAGCCGGCCAAGGCCTTCGCCAGGCTCCGCGACCTCGCGGTGGCGCTGCAGGAGCAGCACCCCCGCGCGACCATGGTCTCGGCGGGGATGAGCGCCGACCTCGCCGAGGCGATCGCGTACGGCGCGACACACGTGCGGGTCGGTACGGCGTTGCTCGGTCGTCGCAAGCCCTTCGTCAGGTAATGTCCCCTCAAGTGGGTCTTCAGGCCCATGATCAAGTAGAGGTCGAGTCAGCGGTGAGCTCCAGGGGGTACGCCTACCGCCTCAGGGCACGGCGACGGGCCCGAGCGAGTGCGACCATGAGCAGGAGGACGACGTAGCGATGGCCGGCGCGATGCGCAAGATGGCGGTCTACCTCGGTCTCGTGGAGGACGACCGCTACGAGAGGTACGAAACCTACACCGACGACTACGCCTACGACGACGAGGTGCAGCGGCCCGGCGAGGAGCGTCCCGTGGCGGTCCAGGACCGCGACGACGAGCCCGAGGCGGGGGTCCCGGCACCCAGGCCCACGACCACCATCGTGGAGCGCCGCACGACCGATCTGGCCCGCATCACCACCCTGCACCCCCGCACCTACAATGAGGCGCGTACGATCGGCGAGCACTTCCGTGACGGCACCCCCGTCATCATGAACCTGACCGAGATGGTCGACAGCGACGCCAAGCGACTGGTTGATTTCGCGGCAGGTCTCGTCTTCGGCCTACATGGCAGCATTGAACGTGTTACCAACAAGGTGTTCCTGTTGTCCCCTGCCAATGTCGAGGTGACCGCCGAGGACAAGGCTCGAATCGCGGAACGCGGGTTCTTCAATCAGAGTTAGAGTCTCTGTATGCCTATCGGACCCAACCAGGTCTACCCCAAGACCTGGAGGCACATCAGAAGTGGAGGCGCGGCCGGGCCGTGGAGATCGTGAGTGGGATCTTGGTCGTAGTCCTGTCTCTCTATTTGGTGCTGCTCATCGGCAGGATGATCTTTGAGACGGTGCAGGCGTTCGCCCGGCAGTGGCGTCCCTCCGGAGTGGTGCTCGTCGTGGCGGAGGCCACGTACACCGCAACTGACCCACCCCTCAAGTTCCTCCGCCGTTTCATTCCTCCGCTCCGGTTGGGTACGGTGGCCTTTGACCTAAGCTTCACTGTCCTGTTCATCGTGGTTCTGATCTTGATTCAGATCGCCGGGGCCCTCGGCCCACGATGAGCGGGGCCCGTGGGGCCGCCGGTCGTGATCCAACTCGTGTCCGCGCTGAAGTGATTCGGGTTACCGTCCTCCGGACAGACTCCAAGCGCGCCAAGGAGACCAAAAAATGCCGCTGACGCCCGCTGATGTGCGGAACAAGCAGTTCAGTACCACCCGGCTCCGGCCGGGCTACGACGAGGAGGAGGTCGATGCCTTCCTCGACGAGGTGGAGGCTGAGCTCGACCGCCTGATCCAAGAGAACGAGGAGCTCCGCGCGAAGCTGGCCGAGTGCCTGCGCGGGAAGGTGCCCGGCGGCATGAACATGCCCATGGCCTCGGCGCCGGTCCAGGAGCAGCCCAAGCCCGAGATGATGCAGCCGCCGCAGCCGGAGCCCATGCGGGCCCCCGAGCCGCCGCCGGTGCAGCAGCCGCAGGTTCCCGTGGCCATGAACATGCCTCCCGCGGAGGACAACATGGACACCGCGGCCCGCGTGCTCGCCCTCGCCCAGCAGACCGCCGACCAGGCGATCGCCGACGCCCGCCGGGAGGCGGACGAGACGGTGACCCGCGCCAGGCGCGAGGCCGACGAGATCCTCACCAAGGCGCGCCGCCAGGCCGAGCAGGTCATCGGCGACGCCAGGGCCCGCGCCGAGACGCTCGAGCGCGACGCCCAGGAGCGCCACCGCCAGGCGATGGGCTCGCTCGTGCAGACCCGCGACGAGCTCGAGCGCAAGGTCGAGGAGCTGCGCAGCTTCGAGCGCGAATACCGCAGCAGGCTCAAGCTCTACCTGGAGAACCAGCTCGCCGAGCTCAATGTCTCCGCCGAAGGCAGCGGCGGGTTCCCCGTGCTGTCCGGTGGTCCGCAGGGCCAGGCACCCGCCATGTCGCACGCCGTGCCCCAGGGCGGCCAGCAGCCTCTCCCCGGAGGCCCCGGCCCGTTCGGCGGCGACGCTCCGCAGGGCGCTTTCCCCGGCGGTGACGGTCCCCACAACGACCGGCGGTAAAGTAACGGGTCACTAGGACCTGCCACTCGAAAGAGCCCCCTGTGATCCTTATCAGTGCTGGTTTGGTGCTCGCGGCAGTGGTGCTGCTGATCGCGGGCTTCGTACTGGCGAAGCCGTTCCTGATCATGTGGTCCATCGTGGTCAGCGTGCTGTCCGCGCTGTTCCTGGTGATCGGGGCGTTTCTGCGACGGAACGAGCTTTTTCCCGGAGGTGGGCAGGCCGCTGCGCCGGCCACCCCCCCGAAGGGGCTCATGCCGCCCGCGCAGCCGTACACCCAGACCGGCCCCATGGCTCAGCAGCCGCCCCCGCAGTCCCGACCGCATCCGCAGGCACCGCAGCAGCGCACGGCGACCGTTCCGGCCCCCGTTCCGCGCCGCCCCGCGGCCGCCGGCATCGCGCCGGATGCGATCGTGCTGGTGATCCCGGGACGCAAGCGCTACCACGTCCCCGGGTGCAGGCAACTGGCCGGACGGGATCACGAGGAGCTGACGTACGAGGAGGCACGCGAGGAGGGCTTCACGCCCTGCACGACGTGCCTGCCCGACGCCGCGCTCGGCGGACGGCAGCTGCCGCCTGCCGCCGACCCCGAGCCTGCGGCCCACCCCGGCACCGCTCCTGCCAAGAGCCGATCTGACAACTCCGCGGAGACCCGCGACCTTCGTCCGCCGGTCACCCCGCCGAAGCCCGACACGAAGGCTTCCACCCCCAGCCCGGAGCCTGCCGCCGCCCACGAGGAAGGCGCCGCCGGGTGGTTCGGCCGTCCCCCGGCCGCCCCGGCCGACCAGGCAACGGGCTCACCTTCCGCCGCCCCCGAGACCGGCACCGACACCGGTGGTGGCTCGGACGACGAGCAGGCGGATGCAGAGACTTCCTACTTCCGGCCGCCGCCTTTCGCGCGCAGAGCCGACTCCACCTCCGGCAAGCCCGGAGCGCCGGCGTCAGGACCCGCGAAGGCCAAGCCGGGCACGCCCGCGAAGGGCACGACCGCAGCTGGTGGTTCCGGCGACACGACCGGCGCCTCCGACGACGAGACGTCGCCCAGCGTCCCCACCCCCGCCAAGCCCGCACAGGGCTCCACCTCACCCCGTCCAGGCGCCACCGGCACCGACCGGAGCCGCACGGGCGCCAAGCCCGGTACGGCCGGTGGGTCCGCGTCCGGGAAGCCAGGGCAGGGGAGCAAGCCCGGCGGTGAGCAGGCCGGGTCGGCTGGCGGCAAGGCCGGGCCGTCGTCCGGTGCCGGTGAGGCTGACGATGACGCCGCCGGGCCCGCCACGGCGCCGCAGCCACGCGTGACGGCGTCGGGCATGCCACAGCGCCCTGGGGCGCCCAAGCCCGCGGGCGGGGCGCCCAAGTCCGGTGCGCCGGAGCGTCCCGGCTCGTCCGGTGCGACGGAACGTCCTGGCCCGTCCAAGGCTCAGGAGCGTCCTGGGCCGTCCGGAGCTTCGGAGCGTCCCTCGGAGCGTCCCTCGGAGGCCGGGAGCAAGCCGGGCAAGGGTCCCGCCGGTGACGAGCCCGCGCCGGGGGAGACCGTCATCCTGCACGAGCGGCCCGCGTCCTCGGCCGAGGCGACGGCCAAGCCCAGGGGCCCGCTGCCTCCGGGCGCGCCGTCCAGGACTCCCGGAGCCACCCCGGGCAGGAGCGGGGCCGAGCGTCCGCCGTCCGGCGGCTCAGGCTCCAAGAACGGAACCCCGTCCACGGCGTCGGACGACCCCAAGAGCACCACCACCGACGGCACGGGCACCAGACCGCAGGGCGCCGGCAGCGGCACAGGCCAGCGGCCCGGCTCCTCAGGACCCGGCTCCGGATCCTCAGGGGGCACCGGCAGCGGGGCTCCGGCGGCCAAGGGCGGTGCTTCGCAGGGGCAAGGACCCCGAGCTGAGGGCGGCGGCTCGTCCAACGGCGGCACCGCTTCCAAGTCCACCGCTTCCAAGTCCACCGATGCGGGACCCGCGGACTCCAGGACGACAGACGCCGAGGACGCGGGCTCCAAGGCCGGATCGTCCAGCTCCAAGCCCGGCGACGAGCCGGCCGGGTCCAAGGACAACGGAAACGACAAGGCACGAGGGCCGCAAACGGTCAAGGTCATCACCGGCACCCGCCGCTACCACGGCACTTCTTGCCCACTGGTCCGAGGAGCGGGCGACGGCGTGGAGACGATGACCCTCGCCGCCGCGGAGGCCGCCGGCCTGACGAGCTGCCCAGTCTGCCAACACGACCGCCAAACGGTCAGCTGAACGACCAGCTTGTCCTTACCGCCGCAAGGCAGCCGGCGTGCTCACCGCCGGCGAGCTGGTCCTGCCGCTGACTCCTGCGAGAGGCGGTCGGGTGGCTCGCTGCTGGCCAAGGTGGGTGTGTCGCCGGCTTCTGCGGAAGGCGGTTGCGTCGCTCACCGCTGTGCAAGGCGTCCGGGCCGGCTGCTCCTGAGCGCCGTGATCCGGGACGAGTGCCGTGGCGCGTGAGGCTTCAAGTTGAGCGGTGTCGGGGTGTGCTCGGCTGGGCAGCGGCGGCACGGCGCCGTCCTCCTGCTGCGTGGTGTGGGGAGACGTGCCTTCCTACGTGGCTTGGCGCGCCAGGCGTCTTCGATGGGGTCCGCTCAGGGGCGGCTCTGTCTGAGGGGCGTTGCCCTGGCCGAGGGGGCCCATGAGTGGCCCCTGGCGGTGGTCGCCAGGGGCCGTCTCACTGCAGTGTTCAGGCGCGGCGGAGCTGGAAGGTGAGGCCGAGGTCCGCGTCGGTGTGGGCGGGGAGGTCGGCGGTGGTGCCTTCCGTGAGGGAGGCGGCGAGGACTTCCTCGGTCACCACCTGACCCTGCGCGCGCAGCGCCGTCGCCAGCTCGGGCGACGTCGTCGTCCACCACAGGTCGATGCGGTCGGTGATGGACAGGCCGGTCGACTTGCGGGCGTCCTGGACCAGGCGGATGACCTCGCGCAGCAGGCCCGCGCGGCGCAGCTCGTCGGTCAGCTCCAGGTCGAGCGCCACCGTCTCGCCGGTGCCGGTGCCGATGGCGCCGGTCTCGACGGCCCAGCCGGAGCGGGGCTGCTCGGTGACGATCACCTCGTCGGGGCCGAGCATGACCTCGCCCACCTCCTCGGCCTCCACCATGACGGTGGAGCCCGAGCGCAGCGCGCGGGCCACGCGGGTGGCGTCGGCGGCGGCCAGCGCGGCGGCCACCAGCTTGGTCTGCGGTCCGAACCGCTTGCCCAGAGCCCGGAAGTTGGGCTTGACCGTGTAGGACACGAGGTCGGCGCTGAAGCCCGACATGTCCTCCAGAGCCTGGACGTTGAGCTCGTCGGCGACCAGCCCGCGCAGCTCGCCGGGCAGGGACGGCCAGTCGTGCGCCCCCACCAGGGCCCGCCGCAGCGGCTGGCGGGTCTTGACCCCGGAGGAGGCACGGGCCGAGCGGCCCAGCTCGACGAGGCGGCGTACGAGCGCCATCTGGTCGGACAGCACCGGGTCGATGAGGTCTTCCCTGGCCTGCGGCCAGGAGGTCAGGTGCACCGAGGACGGGGTGTCGTCGGCGCGCAGGACGTCCCAGAGGTGGTCGGTGATGAACGGCGTGATGGGCGCCATCAGCCTGATCACCGTCTCCAGGCACTCGTACAGCGTGGCGAACGCCTCTTCCGAGCCCTGCCAGAAGCGGCGGCGCGAGCGGCGGACGTACCAGTTGGACAGATCGTCGAGGAAGTCGGCCAGGCGGCGGCCGGCGCGCTGGGTGTCGTAGTCGTCGAGCGCCGCGGTGACCTCGGCCACCGTGCGGTGCAGCTCGGCCAGCGCCCAGCGGTCGAGCAGCGGGCGCTCGGCCGGCGGGACGGCCTGGGAGAGCCGGGACGGAGACCAGGACTCGGCGTTGGCGTAGAGGGTGAAGAAGGACGCCGTGTTCCACAGCGTCAGCAGCACCTTGCGGACGATCTCCTCAAGGGTGCCGTGCCCCACCCTGCGGGCCGCCCACGGCGAGCCCGAGCAGGCCATGAACCAGCGCAGCGCGTCGGCTCCGTGCTGGTCCATCAGCGGGATCGGCTCGAGGATGTTGCCGAGGTGCTTGCTCATCTTGCGGCCGTCCTCGGCGAGGATGAGGCCGAGGCAGAGCACGTTCTCGTAGGAGGACTGGCCGAAGACGAGCGTGCCGACGGCCATCAGCGAGTAGAACCAGCCGCGCGTCTGGTCGGTGGCCTCGCAGATGAACTGCGCCGGGTAGACGCCCTCGGGCTTGCCGCGCTCGCCCCACTGGGCGAACGGCATGGAGCCGGAGTCGTACCAGGCGTCGATGACGTCGGGCACGCGGCGGGCGAGCGCCCCGCACGACGGGCAGTCGAAGGTGACGTCGTCGACGTAGGGGCGGTGGGGGTCGAGGGCGGAGACGTCCTGGTCGGCGAGCGCGCCCAGCTCCTCCAGCGACCCGACGCACGTGACGTGGGACTCGTCCTGCGTGCACACCCACAGCGGCAGCGGCGTGCCCCAGTAGCGGGAGCGCGACAGCGACCAGTCGACGTTGTTGCGCAGCCACTCGCCAAAGCGGCCCCACTTGATGGTGTCGGGGTACCAGTTGGTGCCGGCGTTCTCGGCCAGCATCTGGTCCTTGACGGCGGTGGTGCGGATGTACCAGGACGGGAGCGCGTAGTAGAGCAGCGGGGTGTGGCAGCGCCAGCAGTGGGGGTAGCTGTGCTCGAAGTGGCCGCCGCGGAAGAGCAGCCCGCGCCGCTGAAGGTCCTCGGTCAGCTCCTCGTCGGCGTCCTTGAAGAAGCGGCCGCCCACCATGGGGACGTCGTCGAGGAAGCGGCCGTCGGGGCCGATCGGGTTGACGACGGGCATGTCGTAGCGCTTGATGACGGCCATGTCGTCGGCGCCGAAGGCGGGCGCCTGGTGGACCAGGCCGGTGCCGTCTTCGACGGTGACGTAGTCGCCGAGCACGACGTAGTGGGCGCCGGGGATGTCGACCAGGTCGAACGGCCGGCTGTAGGTGGTGTGCTCCAGCTCGCGGCCGGTGTGGCGGGAGACCTCGGTGACGCCCTCGCCGAGCACCGGCAGCAGCGGCTCGGCCACGACCAGCACCTCGCCGTCGGCGGTGCGGGCGGCGACGTAGGTGACGTCGGGGTGGACGGCGACCGCGGTGTTGGAGACCAGCGTCCACGGCGTGGTCGTCCAGACCAGCAGCGAGGCGCCGGCCTCGGCCAGCGGGCCCGAGGTGACGGGCATGCGGACGTAGACCGACGGGCTGGAGACGGTCTCGTAGCCGCCCGGCTGGCCCAGCTCGTGGTCGGACAGCCCGGTGCCGCAGCGCGGGCAGTAGGGGGTGATGCGGAAGTCGCGGAACAGCAGGCCCTTGTCGAAGACGACCTTCAGCGACCACCACACGGACTCGATGTAGGACGGGTCCATCGTGCGGTAGGCCTGGGACAGGTCGATCCAGTAGCCCATGCGCTCGGTCATCTGCTCGAACGCGTCGACGTGGCGCAGCACCGACTCCCGGCACTTGGCGTTGAACTCGGCGATGCCGTAGGTCTCGATGTCCTTCTTGCCGGACAGGCCCAGCTCGCGCTCGACGCCGACCTCGACGGGCAGCCCGTGGCAGTCCCAGCCGGCCTTACGCGGAACGCTGAAACCGCGCATCGACTTGTAGCGCGGGAACAGGTCCTTGAACACGCGGGCCTCGACGTGGTGCACGCCAGGCAGGCCGTTGGCGGTGGGCGGGCCCTCGTAGAAGACCCACGACGGGTTGCCGGCGTTCTGCTCGACGGAACGCTCGAAGATCTTCCCGTCCCGCCAGCGGTCCAGGACCTCGCGCTCGAGCGCGGGCAGGTCGACCTGCGCGGGAAGAGAGCGGAACGTTGGGGAAGACATCTCGGGCGTGACCTCCACGCGTGAATCGGCCGGTTGGGCTTTGGCGTGAAGGGACGAAGCCTCGCGGCCCCGCGGTACCACCCTTCTTGACCCCGCCCGCGGGCGAGGCCCTCTTCGTTTGACTGCTGCCGGGTCTAATGAGCTCTCACGAGCCGTTCTTCCGGCGGCTCCGGGGTGATATCCCTCACAGCGGGCCCCATCAACGCCTTGCAGGCTTAAACCATAACGCAGAGTCGGGGTCAAGGCTTCCAGGTTTCCGGGTCAGGAGGTTCATCACCGCCCAGCGGTAGGTGAGTCGTAAAGGGCGCAAAGATGTGGGAATGGACGCCGGTGTGGAGGAGTTGAATGCGCGAGGCGGGATAGTACGGGCTAGGTAAACCGTCCGGCGGGTCGTTTGCCGTTCCGTTATCAGGATCCTAAGCTGCCCGCACCATTCACGGCCTTGATCAGCATGGAGGCAGCCATGGCGGCAGTCACGCAGACCGCTACACCGTCGATGTGGTCGGATGAGGAGCTGGCCGAGGTACGCGGCAGGCTCCAGCAGGAGATCGACGAGCTCGAGGCGGACATCCTGCGCCACGAGTCGGAGATAGCCTCTGGGGACGTCACACAGGGCGCGGGCGACGACCAGGCGGACGCCGGCGCGAAGACGTACGAGCGCGAACGCGAGATCGCCCTTACCCTGAATGCGCGCGATCTGGTCGCGCAGAACGAACGTGCGATCGCCAGGATCGACGCAGGGACCTATGGAGTGTGCGAATCGTGCCACAAGCCGATCGGCAAGGAACGCCTCCAGGCGTTCCCGAGGGCGACGCTGTGCGTGGCCTGCAAGCAGAAGGAGGAGCGCCGGTAGGACAGGGGGGCACCGCCGGCCGGCCACGCGGGCGCCTGTTCGCCGTCCTCGTCGCGCTGGGGGCCGTGATCTACGCGGCCGACCTCGCCACCAAGACGCTGGTGCTGCGCACCCTTGAGGGTGAGGCGCCCCTGGTCGTGATCCCCGGGGTGCTCCAGTTCCGGGTCATCTTCAACTCCGGTGCCGCCTTCAGCATCGGCACCGGAATGACCTTCGTCTTCACCTTCATCGCCGCCGGCGTGGTCGTCGCCATCATCCGCACGGCGCGCAAGCTCGGCAGCCTCTCCTGGGCGATCGCGCTCGGCCTGCTGCTCGGCGGCGCCGTCGGCAACCTCACCGACCGGCTGCTGCGCTACCCCTCGGGGTTCGGGCGCTCCACCCAGCTCCAGGGCCACGTGGTCGACTTCATCGAGGTGCTGCCGGGCAACTTCCCGCTCATCGACTACTTCCCCGTCTTCAACATCGCCGACTCCGCCATCGTCTGCGGCGGCATCCTGGCCGTGATCCTGGCCTGGCGCAACGTGCAGATCGACGGATCGAAGGAGATCGACGGGCCGAAGGAGGAGGCGGCCAAGGATGAGTGAGCAGCGCAGCCTGCCCGTGCCCGACGGGCTGGAGGGCGAGCGGCTCGACGCCGCGCTCTCGCGCCTGTTCGGGTTCTCCCGCACGCGCGCGGCCGAGCTGATCGGCGCGGGCGAGGTGCTGGTGGATGGCCGCGTGCCGGCCAAGTCAGACCGCGTGCACGCCGGCGCCTGGCTCGACGTCACGATGCCGCCGCCGGTCACCACGCCCATGCCGGTCGCCGAGCCGGTGCCGGGCATGACGATCGTGTACGAGGACGACGACGTCATCGTGGTCAACAAGCCCATCGGCGTGGCCGCGCACCCCACCGTCGGCTGGACCGGGCCCACCGTGATCGGCGGGCTGCTCGGCGCCGGTCACACCATCGCCACCAGCGGGGCCGCCGAGCGCCAGGGCATCGTGCACCGGCTCGACGCCAACACCACGGGCGCGATGGTCGTGGCCAAGAGCGAGCACGCGTACTCGTTCCTCAAGCGGGCCTTCAAGGAGCGCACGGTCGACAAGCGCTACCACGCGCTCGTGCAGGGGCACCCCGACCCGTTCAGGGGGACCGTCGACGCGCCCATCGACCGGCACCCGTCGGGCGACGGCCGCTGGGCCGTCGTCGCCGGTGGCAAGCCTTCGGTGACCCACTACGACACGGTCGAGGCGTTCCGGGCGGCGTCCCTGCTGGACATCAAGCTCGAGACGGGGCGTACGCACCAGATCCGGGTGCACATGTCGGCGCTGCGCCACCCGTGCGTCGGCGACCTGCTGTACGGCGCCGACCCCACGCTCGCGGCCCGCCTGGGCGTCACCCGGCAGTGGCTGCACGCGGTCGCGCTCGGCTTCGAGCACCCGTCGAGCGGGGAGTGGATGTCGTTCAGCACGGACTACCCGCAGGACCTGCAGAAGGCCCTCGACCTGGTCCGCGCCGAGTCCTGACCCGGGCCAGCAGACCGCCGGCCTGAGGTCCGTGCCCGGCGGCCCTCGCGCGGGGCGCGGTTCGTGCCCTGCGGCCCCTGCGCCGATCACGCCTGCGGCGGCCCCCTGAGCGGGCTCAGCCGCCGTCCGAGCCTTCGATCTGGCCGGGGGTCTCCTCCGAGGGGGACTCGCTCTGCCGCTGCGGGCGGTCCGTCTCGTCCTCCTGGGCGGTCTTGTTCTTCCGGGCGGTCTCGTCCCGCGTCCTGGTCGGGGTGTCGTCGGGGCGGGGGCGGCGCTTCTGGGTGCGTTCGCCGGTGTCCGGGGTTCTCGGCTCGGTGCGGGCGGGTGGTGGGGTGCTGCGGGGAGTGACCACCTGGGTGTCGCTGCGGGGAGTGACCACCTCGGTGTCGCTGCGGGGTGACTCGCCCGCCGGTGGCGGTTTGGTCGTCGTGTCGCGGTCGGCCGGTGCCGAGGTGGTCGCCACCGCCGGTACGGGCCGCCCGCCGCGCGGCTGCTCACGGCCCTGCTTCGACCACCAGGCCGCTCCGCCCGTGACGATGCCGACGAGCAGCGCGCCGCCCGCGATCGCGGCCGCGGGCAGCACCAGTGACCGCCGGCGCGGCACCACGACGGGCCCGGTCCGCGCGGGCAGCGGGACGGGCCCGGTCTGCTCGGGCGAGCCGCCCGCCAGGATGCCGGCCAGCCGCCGCTCGGTCTCCTCCAGCGTCATCCGTTCGGCCGGATCCTTGCGCAGCAGCCCGTGCAGGACGGGAGCCAGCACCCCCGCCCTGGCCAGCGGCGCCGGCTCGGCGTGCATCACCGCGCCCAGCGTGGCCAGCGCGTTGTCCCGGTGGAAGGGGGAGTGGCCCTCGACCGCGAGGTACAGCGTCACGCCCAGCGACCACAGGTCGGACGCGGGCCGCGCCCGGCCGCCCGCCGCGCGTTCAGGGGCGACGAAGGCCGGGGTGCCGACCAGGACGCCCGTACGCGTGACCGGCGCCTCGTCCTCCGTGGTGGCGATGCCGAAGTCGGTGAGCACGGCCCTGCCGTCCTCGGTGAGCAGCACGTTGTCCGGTTTGACGTCGCGGTGCAGCACCCCGGCCGCGTGCGCGGCGCGCAGCGCCTCCAGCAGCTGCAGCCCGATGTCCGCGGCGCGGAGGGGCGTCATGGGGCCCTCGTCGCGCAGCAGCTCGCCGAGCGTGCGCGATCGTACGAGCTGCATGACGATCCAGGGGTGCCCGCGTTCCTCCAGCACGTCGTAGACCGTGGCCACGCCCGGGTGCGCCACCCGGCCCGCCGCCCTGGCCTCCCTGAACGTGCGCACAGCGAAATCCTCGCGCTCGGCGCCTGTCAGCTCAGGAGGCGGAGGCACCTCCTTGACCGCCACGTCGCGGCCGAGCACCTCGTCGTGCGCGTGCCACACCGTGCCCATGCCGCCCTTGCCGATCGTCCTGAGGAGCCGGTAACGCCCACCGACCATCACTGCGGATTCGGACATGCACCGGCGACTACCCCAGAAGAAACCGGACAAGCGCCGTCATTGCCGCCGCTGCCGCCAGAACGACCAGAAAAGGGGCGCGGAGCAGGAGGGCGACGATTCCCGCGCCGAGTCCCGCCGTACGGGCCGCATCGAAGCTCAGCCCGCCCTCCTGCGTGAACACCTGCACCGCGATCAGCGCCGCGAGCAGCGCCACCGGCACCAGTTCGGCGAACCTGCGCACCTTCGGATGGTCCAGCACCGCGCGCGGCGCGGCGAGGCCCGCGAGCTTCAGCGCGTAACAGCCCGCGCACACCAGGGCGATCGCCCACCACAACGTCATCGCACCATCACCACCAGGACCGCCACGGCCGACAGCAGCACCGGCACGCCGGGCGGGAAGAACGGCGTCGCGCACAGGGCGATCACCGCCGCCACCGCGGCCAGCCCGCGCAGCTCGGCGCTGCCCGCCAGCCGGGGCCACAGGATCGCCAGGAACGCCACCGGGCCCACGACGTCGAGGCCGAGGACGGCGGGGTCGCCGAGGAAGGAGGTGCCGTACGCGCCCGCCAGCGTGGTCAGGTTCCAGGTGAGGTAGAGGGTGGCGAAGGTGGTGACGAAGGCCGTACGCGAGGAGCGGGGGTCGGGCTGGGCCATCGCCACGGCCGTCGTCTCGTCGATGACGCCCTGGGCGGCCAGCAGCTTGCGGGGGCCGCGTACCTGGAGGAGGTCGGCCAGGCGCAGGCCGTACAGGGTGTTGCGGCCGCCCAGCAGCAGCGCGCCGAGGCCGGCGGCCAGCAGGTCGCCGCCCGCGCCCACCGCGCCCGTCAGCGCGAACTGCGAGGCGCCCGTGAACGCCAGCAGGCTCAGCACGCACGCCTGCGCCACGGACAGGCCCGCGGTGATCGCCGCGGCGCCGAAGGCGAGCCCGGACAGCCCCACGGCCAGGCCCACGCCCAGACCGTCCCGCACTGCCGCGGAACGGTGAGTTGTCGGTTCCATGCCTCCCGAGGCTATGAGATGCGGGAATGTCGGTTCTTGTACGATCCTGCGGCCCGCTGGTACGCCGCCGGCGGCACGCCCACGATGCGCTTGAAATGCCGGCTGAGATGCGCCTGATCGGTGAACCCCGACTCGGCCGCCACCTGCGCCGGCGGCATGCCGCTCAGGAGCAGGTGCCGCGCCTTGGCGACGCGCAGGGAGATCAGGTAGGCGTGCGGCGGCAGGCCCGTCGCCGCCTTGAACGCCCGCAGCAGCGGGAACGGCCGCGCCCCCACCGCCTCCGCCAGCCCGTCGAGCGTCGGCGGGTCGAGCAGGCTCTCGTGCAGCAGGTCGAGCGCCGCGCGCACGGCCATCCTGCCCTCGCCGGGCAGCGCGGCGGGCGGCTTCGGCGCGGAGTGCCGCGTCAGCAACCGGGCGAACAGCGTGCGGCTCAGCGTCGACGCGGCCAGCGCGTCGCCCTGCTCGGCCGCCTGGTGCGCCCGCCGCAGCAGCGCCGCCACGTCGGCGTCGCGCACCACCTGGCGCGGGAAGTGCGGCGTCCCGCCAGGCCCGCCCAGCTCACGCGCGATCGCCGCCACCGCCTCGATCGACGGATAAAGCATCCGGTACGCCCACCCGCCCGGCGCCCCCGCGTGCCCGGTGTGCACCGACTCCGGGTTGACCAGCACCACCTCGCCGGCGCCCGCCCGGAGCAGCGTGCCCCGGTAGTCGAACTCCTCCACCCCCGAGACGATCAGCCCGATGGCGTAACCGTCGTGGACGTGCCGGGAGAAGCGGTGGGTGACGTAGCGGGCCTTCAGCAGGTCGGTCTCCGGCACCGCCGGGTGCCGCCAGAACGTCGCCCGCTCCTCGGTCGTCCTGCTCACAGCGTTCTACTCATAGCGTCCTACTTACGCGTCCTACTCACAGGGGCCGGAACGTCTCGAGGAAGTCGTAGAAGTAGTGGCGGTCCTGGGCCCAGCGCGCGTGCGTGGTCTCCCAGTAGACGGCGAACGGGCGGCCGTCGGCGGTGCGCAGGCCGCGGTTGAGCACGTGGATCGTCACGCCGTCGCGGACCCTGGTGAACTCCCAGTCGGCGGCCGGGCGGCCCAGGAACTCGGTGGACTTGATGCCGATCCGCCGGTATCTCTGGAACTCGCCCTTCTTCTTGATCTCCGCCTCCAGGAGGATCCAGTGCCGTTCCGGGTCCGTCCAGGTGATGTCGGGGACCGTCCACTCCACCAGCAGCTTGCCGGGAGTGCCCGGACCGGTGACCGACACGCTGTCGCGGCCGTCGGTCTTCTTCACCTGCCACTCGGCGGGCACGGCGAGCTGGAAGCGGCCGTCCGCGTTCCGGTAGGGCCGCCAGCCTTCCGGGATCTCAGGCTCGTCTCTGGGCTCCTCCGCCGGGTCGTCCGTTAGCTCCTCGGACGGCTCCTCCGATGGTTCCTCCGTCGGTTCCTGCGTCGGTTCCTGCGGTCCCGTCGTGGGCTCGCCCGTCGGGGTGTCCGCCGTGGGTGAGGGGCTCTGCGCGGCGGTCGTGCCCGTCCAGCGATCGGACAGCAGCACGCCTCCGGCGCCCAGCACCGCCACGACGAGCACCGCCGCGGGCAGGCCCACCCACAACGTCTTGCGCCGCCCGCCCCGCGGCCGGTCCATCGTCGCCTGGCCCTGCCCGGCGGGCCGCCCATCCCCGGTCGGCTGCCCACCCGGGTAGGACCCGCCGCCCGGCGGTGTCCCCTGCCAGGAGGCGTGCGCTGGTGCGGCGGCCCAGGACGGCTCAGGCGTGGCCCCTCCGGAGCCCGCAGAAGGCGGCCTTGCGTGCCCGACACCTTCGGGAGAAGGCGTGCCGTGCCAGAGGGAGCCGTCGGGAGGTGGCGTGGGCTGCCAGGAGGCGTGGGGCGGTGGCGTGGTGTGCCCGGAGCCGTCGGCGGGTGGGGTGGCGTGCCATGGGGCGTCCGTGGTGGTCGCGGGGCGGGGTGGGGCGGTGGCGGCGAGGTCGTACAGGAGGCGGGCGGCCTCGGCGGCTGGCAGCCGCGCGCCCGGCTCGCGCCGCAGCAGCCCCATGACGATCGGCCCGAGCGCCCCGGCCCGCGCCGGCGGCTCGGGGTCGTCGCGCAGCACCGCCGCCACGGTCGCCGCCCACGAGTCGCGCTTGAACGGCGGCCGCCCCTCGACGGCCGTGTACAGCGTCGCGCCCAGCGACCACAGGTCGGACTCGGGCCGCGCGGGCTCGCCGTTGAGCCGCTCGGGCGGCATGTACGCGGGCGTGCCGACCAGCCCGCCCGTCGCGGTCAGCCCGGCCTCGGCCTCCATGGAGGCGATGCCGAAGTCGGTGAGGACCACCCGCCCGTCGTCGGCGAGCAGCACGTTCTCGGGCTTGACGTCGCGGTGCAGCACGCCGGTCGCGTGGGCGGCCCGCAGCGCGTCGAGCACCCGGCCGCCGATCACCGCGGCCTGCGCGGGACGCAGGGGCCCGTCCTCGGAGATCACCCTGGCCAGCGAGCGGGAGCGGACGAGCTGCATGACGATCCACGGCCGGCCGTCCTCCTCGACGACGTCGTGGATGACGACCACCGACGGATGGTCGAGCCGCCCGGCCGCTCTGGCCTCGCGGATGGTGCGGCGGTTGAGCTCGGCCCGCTTGGCGTCGCCGACCCCGGTGTAGCGGACCTCCTTGATCGCGACCGTACGGTCGAGCAACTCGTCGTAGGCCCGCCAGACCACCCCCATGCCGCCCTCGCCGATGGGCTCGACGAGGCGGTAACGATTGCTGACGTGCACGCCGCGCAGCCTACTTCTTCGGCGAGAACGTCGCGCAGAAGCCTTCGAAGAAGCGGAGGTCGTCCTTCCAGTGGCTGTTCAGGGTGTGCCAGTAGATCGCGTACGCCTTGCCGTCCTCGGCGATGAACCCCCGGTAGCGGATGCGGGACTTGCCCGTCTGCGTGGGCCAGATGAAGTCCCAGTCGGCCGCCGCCTTGCCGTACTCGACCTCCTTGATGCTGAGCTTCTGGTAGCCGCCGAAGCGGTTCTTCAGCCGCGACTCCAGCTTCTTCCAGCCCTTCAGCGGGTCCTTGCCCAGCTTGGAGGCCCGCTCGATGCGGACGTGCGCGTTGGGCGCCCCGCCGGGGCCCTTGTACTCGACGCCGCTGCCGACGATCCCCGAACGCTGCCACTCGTCCCAGCCCTTGGGCAGGCCGATGGAGAATCCGAGCTTCTTGTCCGTGTGCATCTTCCAGCCGGACGGCAGCGCGGGCTTGGTCTCCTTGGTCTCCTTGGGTTCCTCGGGCTCGGCCGTGGGGCTCGGGGACTGGGCCGGGGACGGCTCCTCCTCCTCATCATCAGAGGGGGTGGCAGTCGCGGACGCCGGAGGAGTCTGCGGAGCGGACGCGCTGGGCCCGGTCGGGACGGTGCTGGCGACCGCCGCCTGGGCGCCCTCGCCATCCGAGTCCTCGGGCGCGGAACGCAGGCCGAGATAGCCGCCCACGCCCGCGACCAGCAGCACGGCCACGGCCGCCGCGACGACCGTGATCATGCGCCGCGGCTCGCCCTTCGACGCGTTCAACGTGGACTCGCCGGTCGGCCCCGACGGCGGTTGCCGCGGCTCTGCGGTCGGCGCCTGGGACAGGCGCACGCCGGTCTCGGGAACGTTCTCAGCGGCGGGCGCGGCCTGCGAGCGGGCGCTCGCGAGGTTCGGGTCGGTGGGGGTGTCGTCCTCCACCGGCGCGTACGGCCGCCGTGCCTTGGCGGGGCCAGGACGCTTCGGCTTCGGAGGCTGCTGCCCCGAGCCCTGCCGCGGGCCCTGCGCCTGACTCTGGGCCTGGCTCTGGGCAGGACGCTTGGCCGGCTCCGGCACCCGCAGTTCCTGCTCGGGCGGGAACTGCGCCGCGGGGAACTGGGCGGTGGGCGGCGCGCTCGGCTGCGAGAAGCCCGCGATGGCCGCGCGCAGCATGCGCTGCGTCTCCTCGTACGTCAGCCGCTGCACCGGCTCCTTGACCAGCAACCCCATGATCACGTCGGTCAGCGGCCCCGCGTGCGGGGCGGGGTCGGGCTCGTCCGTCAGCACGGCGTGCATGGTCGCCAGCGCCATGCCGCGCTCGTGCGGCGAGCGGCCCTCGACCGCCGTGTAGAGGGTGGCGCCCAGCGACCACAGGTCCGACTCGCGCCGCGCGGGCAGGCCCTTGAGCCGCTCGGGCGCGATGAACGCCGGCGTGCCCGCCAGGCCCGTCACCGTGAGCTGCGTCTCGGTCTCCAGCGTGGCGATGCCGAAGTCGGTCAGCACCACCCTGCCGTCGTCGGCCAGCAACACGTTCTCGGGCTTGACGTCCCGATGCAGCACCCCCGCCTCGTGGGCGCGGTGCAGAGCGTCGAGCACGGCCAGCCCGATCTCCGCCACCCGCTTGGGCGGCAGGGGACCGTCCTGCTTGATCACCGCGCCCAGCGAGCGCGACTGGACCAGCTGCATGACGATCCAGGGCCGGTCGTCCTCCTCGATCACGTCGTGCACGACGATCACGTTGGGATGCTCGAACCTCGCCGCCGCCCTCGCCTCGCGCATCGTGCGCCGGTTCAGCAGCTGCACCTCCTCGCCGAGGGCGGCGGCGTACCTGACCTCCTTGACCGCCACCGTGCGGTCCAAGAGCTCGTCGTAGGCACGCCAGACGATGCCCATCCCGCCCCTGCCGATGGGTTCCTGCAGCTGGTAGCGGCCGGCGATGCGGCGTCCCTCCTGCTTGCGATCCGACATCAACGGCCTCAAACCCTCCTCTAGGCCAAGAAATACTCCCATAGGCAGGGATCATCGGCGACTCGCTCGAAGGCCAGTCCGTCCTGTGAGAAGCGCCGCCCAGCAGGTGGAGGCCGGGGTGTAAGGTTCAGATATGACTTGTCGTCGCTACGCGTTTACCGAGCCGGCTCCGGGAGAGCCGGTCGTCAGCTAGCGACCACCTGGAGTCGGCACGAGGCAGAGACCATCGTCTCTGCCTTTTTTCGTTCCCCCGCCGGCTCCAGGGGCCGGCCGAATGAGGAGTCGGGATGTCATCGACTTTGGAGCGGCAGGCGATCACGCTGGGCGGCCTGCCGGTGGGTGAAGGGCGCCCCGCGATCATCGCCACCCGCGTCAGCCTGCGCGGACGACCAGCCCACGAGGCGACCTCGGCACTGCCCCCGGGTCCGCCCGCTGCGGCGCCTGACGGGCGGTCCGCCGGGCTCGCGCAGGGGGTCACGCTCGTTGAGCCGGACACCGCGGCGGACCTGCCGGCGATCGCCGCGCATGCCGATGCGGTCGTCGTGGGGGCGTCGTGGACGCGGGACATCCCCCTCGTCCGGGCGGCGGCCGGGACGGGGCTGCCGGTCGTCGTGGAGCGGCGGCCGGGAGCGTCGCTCGAGGAGTGGCTGGGGCTGGCCGACTACTGCGCCGTCGAGGGCGACGGGCGGGTGATCCTGTGCGAGGGCGGGCGGCCCGATCTGGGTCTCGTACGCGCGGCGCGGGCCGCGTCAGAGCGTCCCGTGCTCGTGGACGTCACCGGCGGCCCGGAGCTCGCCGCCGCGGCCGTCGCCGCCGGGGCGGACGGGCTGGTGGCCGGCCCCGAGGGCCGCGCGCTCGCGGAGGAGGCCGTCACCGTCACCGGCGGGCTGCTGCGCCCCGAGTCGCCCGCCACGCTGCCCGAGTGCCGCGCCGCGATCGACCGGGTGGACGCCGCCCTGGCCACGCTGCTCGAACGCCGGGTGGAGCTGGCGGGCATCGTGCAGCGCATCAAGCCGGTGGGCGGCTTCGCAGGACGCGACATGGACCGCGAACGCGCCCTGGTCGCCAGAATGGCCAAGCGCGCCCCGTCACTCGGCGAACCCGGCCTCACCCCGATCATGAACGCCGTCATCGAGGCCGGCCTGCGCCTCGCGGAGCGCCGCACCACCCCCTGACCCGCGCTGACGCCCTCTGACGGGGCCCGTCCGCCGCAGGGGGCCGCGCGCCGCGCCGCCCCCTGACCGCCCTCCGACTGCCCTCCGACTGCCACGGTGACCCTGGCGGGTCAGCCGGGGGTGGGCTGGGAGAGCTGGAGGTTGTTCAGTGGGCGGCCGGGGCCGTCGGCGATCTGTTTGATGATCAGTTCGGCGAAGCGGCGGTAGCCGTCGCCGGTCGGGTGGTAGCTGCGGGCGTTGACGCGCAGCTCGCCCACCTCCATGGCGAGCCCGTTCAGGTACGGCGCGGGCTGCCCGACCTCGTGCCCGCTGAACGCCTCGTAGGCGTCGACGTACTCGGCGCTGCCGGGGGCGCCGAACGCGGCGATCGTCCGGTCGAAGTCCTTCACCACGGACCCGACCGTGTCGTTGAGCCGCCGCGTCACGCCGTTGAGCCACCGCTGGTCGGCCGCGCTCAGGTTGTCGACGGTGGCCACCGGGTCCTGGGGGAACGGCCGCGGGTAGCCGAGGACGATCACCCGCGCCTGCGGGGCCCGCACGCGCAGCTCCCTGAGCACCCGCAGCACGCTCGTACGCAGCTCGTCGATGCGCCGGTTGACCGCGGTCTCCTGGTCGACGCAGGCCGACGACCACGGCAGCTTCACGATGCACCCGGTCAGCACCTTGCTGAAGCCGGCGTCGTTGCCGCCGATGCTGAGCGTGACCAGGCTGGCGCCCGGCCCGACCCGGCTGATCTGGGGCGGCTGGCCGTGCTGCCCGGCGAGGAGCTGGCGGGTGGTGGCGCCGCTGCAGGCGTAGAAGGCGGTGCCGCCGCCGAAGCGGTAGGTCTCGGCGACGAGCGGCACGTACGAGCCGGTGGCCCGGTGGCAGCGGTCGGCGCCCTCGTTGACCGGCTGCCTGTCGAGGTCGTAGACCCCCTCGCCGGAGGAGTAGGAGTCGCCCAGCGCCACGTAGGCGCCGCTCTGGGCGGCCTGTAATGCGGTCAGGCGGGTCACCCGAGGCAGCTCGCCCGCGGGTGAGCCGGGCGGGCAGCCCGCGTCGAGCACCGCGCAGGAGAGCTTCGGATAGACCCCCAGGGGCAGGCAGGCCAGTGCGAGCGCCACGCCGATCGCGACCGCCGCTCCGGCCCTGATGAGCGACCCCCTGGTGCCGCGTCCAGCCTCGTCCAGCACGACCTCCCCGAGCGGCGACTCCTCACGACTGCGCCATCGAGACTACCCAGCCGATCACCGGGCCGGGTATGGCCGGGCGGGTCAGGCCCTGGGTACGGCGTCGCGACGGCGGCGTACCATCCGCCAGCCGAAGGCGATGCCGACGGCGAGCACCGGGATGAGGAAGAAGGCGACGAGCTGGTCTTCGTCGGCGAACGGCATCAGCAGCACCACCAGCGCGAGGAACCCGAGCGTCAGCCAGTTGGTGTAGGGGGAGCCGGGCATCGGGAAGGTGGAGCGGTGGCCGGAGCGGCGCAGGCGGATCTGGCACCACACCAGCACGCCCCACGTGGTGATGACGCCGAGCGAGGCGCAGGCGGTGGCGATGTTGAAGGCCCGCTCGGGCAGGAAGTAGAACAGCGCCACGCCGGCCAGCAGCATCGACGCGGTGAACAGGATGCCGCCCATCGGCACGTGGCGGGAGCTGAGCACGCCGGTGAAGCCCGGCGCCTCCTGCTTCATGGCCATCGAGCGCAGGATGCGGCCGGTGGCGTACAGGCCGGAGTTGCAGGACGACAGGGCGGCGGTGATCACGACGAGGTTCATCGCGTCGGCCGCCCAGGGCACGCCGAGGCCGGCGAAGACGGTCACGAAGGGTGAGGTGCCCGCGCTGTAGGCGGTCCACGGCAGGACCATGCAGAGCAGCGCGACCGAGCCGACGTAGAAGATCGCGATGCGCCACACGACGCCGTTGATCGCGCGGGGCATGATCTCGTGCGGCCTGGCCGTCTCACCGGCGGCGATGCCGACCAGCTCGATCGAGGCGTACGCGAACACGACCGACTGCAGGCTCATCAGCACCAGCGGGAACCCGGTCGGGAAGAACCCGCCGTGCGCGACCAGGTTGTGCGGCCCCGCGTCGCCCACCGCGAACACCACCAGCACCAGCCCCACGACCAGGAAGGTCGTGATGGCCAGCACCTTGAGCATCGCGAACCAGAACTCCAGCTCGCCGAACAACCGCACCGACAGCAGGTTGACGGTCATGACGATGCCGAGCGCGATCAGCGCCGTCAGCCACTGCGGCCAGGCGGGCGCCCAGTAGTGGATGTACGCGGCGATCGCCGTCAGCTCGGCGATGCCGGTGAAGGCCCAGTTGATCCAGTACATCCAGCCGCTGGCGAACGCGGCCCACGGGCCGATGAACTCGCCGGCGTACTCGACGAAGGAGCCCGAGACCGGGCGGTAGAGCACCAGCTCGCCGAGGGCCCGCATGACGAAGAAGGCGGCCAGCCCGGCGGCGGTGTAGGAGAGCACGAGCCCGGGCCCTGCGGCGGCCAGGCGGCCGCCCGCGCCCAGGAACAGGCCGACGCCGATCGCCCCGCCGATGGCGATCATCTGGACCTGCCGGTTACCCAGCGCCTTTCGGTATCCCTCGTCCGTCTCCGTGCGCACGGTGTCACTCCTCGGCTACTCAAGGTGACTTCCGAGGGTATCGGGTGCGGCGGGTGCGGGTGGCCCCCGGCACGCCGTTCCTGAGGCCGCAGGACCTGTCGGTGGCGCGGATTAAAGTCGGATCCGCACGTCCGTTCAGCGACTGGGAGGCGCGGTTACATGTCGTCCAGTGACTCGTTCGTTCACCTGCACGTCCACACCGAATACTCGATGCTGGACGGAGCGGCGCGGCTCAAGCAGATGTTCGAGCTGGCCGGCGAGCTGGGCATGCCGGCGATCGCCATCACCGACCACGGCAACATGCACGGCGCCTACGACTTCTACAAGCAGGCCACGGCGGCCGGGGTCAAGCCGGTCATCGGCATCGAGGCCTATGTGGCGCCCGAGTCGCGCCACACCAAGCGGCCGGTGCTGTGGGGCGAGCCGCACCAGCGCAAGGACGACGTCTCGGCGGGCGGCCACTACACCCACATGACGATCTGGGCCCGCGACAAGACCGGCCTGCACAATCTCATGCGGCTGTCCTCGCGCGCCTACACCGAGGGCTTCGTGCGCAAGTGGCCCCGCATGGACGCCGAGCTGATCGCCGAGCACGCCGAGGGCCTCATGGCCACCACCGGCTGTCCCTCGGGCGAGGTGCAGACCAGGCTGCGGCTCGGCCAGGACGACGAGGCGCTCAAGGCCGCCGCGAAATATCAGGACATCTTCGGCAAGGACAACTTCTTCCTGGAGATCATGGACCACGGCCTCGACATCGAGCGCCGCGTCCGCGACGGCCTGACCCGCATCAGCAGACGGCTCGGCATCCCGCCGCTGGTCACCAACGACTCCCACTACACCCACGAGTCCGACGCCGCCTCCCACGACGCGCTGCTCTGCATCCAGACCGGCAGGCAGCTGTCCGACCCCGACCGCTTCCGCTTCGACGGCACCGGCTACTACCTCAAGAGCGCCGGCGAGATGCGCGCGGTCGACTCCTCCGAGCTGTGGGCGGAGGGCTGCCGCAACACGCTGCTGGTGGCCGAGAAGGTCGATCCGAGCGGGTTCTTCGAGCACAAGAACCTCATGCCGACGTTCCCCGTCCCCGACGGCATGACCGAGAGCGAGTTCTTCCGCAAGACCGTCTGGGAGGGCATGGCCCGCCGCTGGCCGGAGGGCTACGACGAGCAGCACCGCAGGCAGGCCGAATATGAGATCGGCATCATCGAGCAGATGGGCTTCCCGAGCTACTTCCTCGTGGTGGCCGACTTCATCATGTGGGCCAAGCAGCAGGGCATCCCGGTCGGGCCCGGGCGCGGCTCGGCGGCGGGGTCGCTGGTGGCGTACGCGATGGGCATCACCGACCTCGACCCGATCCCGCACGGCCTGATCTTCGAGCGGTTCCTCAACCCCGAACGCGTGTCGATGCCCGACGTCGACATCGACTTCGACGAACGCCGGCGGGGTGACGTGATCCGCTACGTCACCGAGCGGTGGGGCGCCGACAAGGTGGCCATGATCGCCACGTTCGGCACCATCAAGGCCAAGGCCGCCATCAAGGACGCGGGGCGCGTGCTGGGCTACCCCTACGCGCTCGGCGACCGGGTCTCCAAGGCGTTCCCGCCCGCCGTCATGGGCAAGGACATCCCGCTGGCCGGCATCTTCGACCCCGATCACCCGCGCTACGCCGAGGCGGGCGAGCTGCGCCGCCTCTACGACGAGGACCCCGACGTCAAGGCCACGATGGACCTCGGCAGGGGCCTCGAGGGCCTGATCAGGCAGACCGGCGTGCACGCGGCCGGCGTGATCATGTCGCGCGAGGTGCTGACCGACCACATCCCGATCATGCGCCGCGACTCCGACGGCGCGATCATCACGCAGTTCGACTATCCGACGTGTGAGACGCTCGGCCTGCTCAAGATGGACTTCCTGGGCCTGCGCAACCTCACCATCATGGACGACTGCCTCAAGCTGATCGAGTCCACGACGGGCGAGAAGGTCGACCTGCCGGCGCTGCCGCTGGATGACCGCAAGAGCTACGAGCTGCTGGCCAAGGGCGACACGCTGGGCGTCTTCCAGCTCGACGGCGGCGGCATGCGCTCGCTGCTGCGCCTCATGCGTCCCGACAACTTCGAGGACATCTCCGCCGCGCTCGCCCTCTACCGCCCCGGCCCGATGGGCGCCAACTCCCACACCAACTACGCGCTGCGCAAGAACGGCCAGCAGGAGATCACGCCCATCCACCCCGAGCTGGAGAAGCCGCTCGAGGACATCCTCGACACGACCTACGGCCTGATCATCTACCAGGAGCAGGTCATGGCCATCGCCCAGCGGGTGGCCGGCTACTCCCTGGGCGCCGCCGACCTGCTGCGCCGCGCGATGGGCAAGAAGAAGAAAGCGGAGCTCGACAAGCAGTACGCCTCCTTCGAGCGGGGCATGAAGGACAACGGCTTCTCCGACGGGGCCGTCAAGGCGCTGTGGGACATCCTGCTGCCGTTCTCCGACTACGCCTTCAACAAGGCACACACGGCCGCCTACGGCCTCATCGCCTACTGGACGGCCTACCTCAAGGCCAACCACCCGGCGGCCTACATGGCGGCGCTGCTGACCTCGGTCAAGGACGACAAGGACAAGTCGGCCCTCTATCTCAACGAGTGCCGCCGCATGGGCATCACGGTCCTGCCGCCCGACGTCAACGACTCCGACTTCGACTTCACGCCGCGCGGCACCGGCATCCGCTTCGGCCTGTCGGCCATCCGCAACGTCGGCGCGAACGTGGTCGACGGCATCATCGCCGCCCGCAGGAGCAAGGGCCGCTACACCGGCTTCTCCGACTTCCTGCGCAAGGTGCCCGCCGTGGTGTGCAACAAGCGGGTGATCGAGTCGCTGGTCAAGGCGGGCGCGTTCGACTCGCTCGGGCATCGGCGCAAGGGCCTGGTCATGGTGCACGAGCAGGCCGTCGACGCGATCATCGACATCAAGAAGAACGAGGCCATCGGTCAGGACTCGCTGTTCGGGGCGCTCGAAGGGGGCGAGGATCAGACGTTCGACGTGCAGATCCCGCCGGGGGAGTGGGACAAGACCACGCTGCTGCAGTTCGAGCGGGAGATGCTCGGCCTCTACGTCTCCGACCACCCGCTGTTCGGCGTCGAGCACGTCCTGGCGGCGGGGGCCGACTGCTCGATCGCGGCCGTGCAGGACGACAGCCGCCCCGACGGGCAGGTGGTGACCGTGGGCGGCATCCTCAGCGGGGTGCAGCGCAAGATCACCAAGAAGGGCGACACCTGGGTGCTGACCCAGCTGGAGGACCTCGCGGGCTCGATCGAGGTGATGATCTTCCCGTCGGCCTATCAGCTGTGCTCGACGATCCTGGCCGAGGACGCGATCGTGTTCGTCAAGGGCCGCATCGACAAGCGGGAGGACGTCGCCAAGATCATCGCCATGGAGGTGACCGCGCCCGACCTCACCCAGGAGGCGGGCGGTCCCGTGCTGGTCAGCCTGCCGCTGACGCGCTGCACGCCGCCCGTCGTGGGCCGGCTGAAGGAGATACTCACCACCCACCCCGGCACGTCCGAGGTGCACCTCCAGGTGCGCAACGGGCCCAGGACGACGGTGCTGCGGGTGGACGACCGGCTGCGGGTCACGCCGTCGCCGGCGCTCATGGGCGACCTTAAACAGCTCCTCGGCCCGGCCTGCCTCAACGCGTGAGCGGCCTTCGGCAACCCTCGCCGTCGCCCGCCCGCCACGCGTGGGAGAGGATCACAACGTGAGCGAACTGCACTACCTGACCGCGACCGAGCTGGCCCGACTGATCAAGACCAGGCAGGTGAGCGCCGTGGAGGTCCTGCGCGCCCATCTCGACCGCATCGACGAGGTCAACCCCGCCGTCAACGCCGTCGTCACCCTCGCCGCCGGCCACGCGCTCGAAGCCGCCGGGGCGGCCGACCGGGCACTCGCGGCCGGCGAGCCCACCGGGCCGCTGCACGGGGTGCCGGTCGCGCACAAGGACCTGCACGACACCGCCGGCATCCGCACGACGTACGGCTCGCCGCTGTTCGCCGAGCACGTGCCGGAGCAGGACGATGTGATGGTGCGCCGCCTGCGCGCGGCCGGCGCGATCACCGTGGGCAAGACCAACACCCCCGAGTTCGGCACCGGCTCCCACACGGTCAACGAGGTGTTCGGCGCCACCAGGAACCCCTACGACCTGTCGAAGTCCGCCGGAGGCAGCAGCGGGGGAGCGGCGGTCGCGCTGGCCACCGGCATGGTCGCGCTGGCCGACGGCTCCGACATGGGCGGCTCCCTGCGCAACCCGGCCTCGTTCTGCAACGTCGTCGGGCTGCGGCCGACGCCGGGGCGCGTGCCCGCGCCGTCCGACACGGCCGCCTGGTACACGCTGTCGGTGCCGGGGCCGATGGCGCGCACGGTCGAGGACGTGACGCTCATGCTCGGGGCGGTCGCCGGGTTCGACCGGCGCTCGCCGTACGCGATCAAGGAGGTGTTCGCGCCCGAGCCGGAGCAGGGCGTGGCCGGGCTGCGGGTGGCGTGGAGCCCCGACCTGGGCGGGCTGCCGGTCGATCCGCGCACGGCGGCGGTCACCGCGACCGCGCCCGCCGTGTTCGAGGGGCTCGGCGCCCGCGTCGAGCAGGTCGAGCTCGACCTGGAGGGCGCCGACGACGCGTTCAGGACCTACCGCGCCTGGTTCTACCTGCTGGCCCACGGCGACAAGAGCGGCCTCGGCCCCAACACCGCCTGGAACGTCGAGCAGGGCCGCAAGGTCACCGGCGCCGACCTGGCCAGGGCCGAGATCGCGCGCAGCCGCCTCTACCAGCGCATGGCCGCCTTCTTCGACACCTACGACGTGCTGATCGCGCCGGTCAGCCAGGTGCCGCCGTTCCCCGTCGAGCATCCGCACGTCAGCGAGATCAACGGTCACAAGCTGCCCGACTACCTGTCGTGGATGCGCTCGGCGTACTGGGTCAGCGTGCTGCACGCGCCGGCCGCGTCGGTGCCCGCCGGGTTCACCCCCGAGGGGCTGCCGGTGGGCGTGCAGATCATCGGGCGGCCGTTCGAGGACGCCAGGGTGCTGCGGGTGGCGCGCGCGTTCGAGCTCGCCACGGGCCACGCCAGGCGGCGGCCCGCGCTCTAGCGCCAGACGCCGGTGTGCGGGCCGCCGGGCTCGATCCCGTACGGCTGCCGCAGCGGCGACTCGCGGTAGCCGTGCATACCTTCGAGCAGCGCGAAGAACCCCACGGCGAGCAGCGGCCAGCACACCAGCACGCCCTTGGCGGTCAGCTCCAGCGCGCCGGGGACGATCGACACCCCGGGCGCGGCGTTCGCCGCCACGGCGGCCTCCACCGTGACCGCCCCGATCGTCACCGAGGACCCGATCCAGAGCGTCAAGAACGCCGCAAGCACCCCGCCCGCGCAGAGCCCGAGCAGCACCGGCAGCATCCACCGCCGTGCGATGAACCAGGCGACGCCGCCGCACACCAGCCCGAGCCCGCCGGTGATCACCGCGAACCAGCCGTCGGCCGCGATCAGCGCCTGCGTGGTGGGGTCCGCGAGCACCGGCTCGCCCTGCCCGACGACCTGGTAGGGGGCCCGGGGCGTCAGCCCTGACCAGAGCAGGCCGGCGGCGGCTCCGAGAGTGGCGAGAGTGAGGACAGTTACCGCAAATGCGCGTACTTCCCTCGCCACGCGACTCCCCCTCACATGTACGTCCGAATCAGCTTGATGGTATCTCCCGGTTAGGCTCACTTCGTGATTGCAGAAGAGGTCTGGCAGATAGAACCCTCCGGCCCGCTCCGGGGTGACGTCGAAGTACGCGGTTCCAAGAACGGCGTGTCCAAGCACATGGTCGCCGCCATGCTCGGCGACGGCGAGAGCAGCATCCACAACGCCCCCGAGGTCGGCGAGGTCGAGATCACCGCCGCCATGCTGCGCGCCCTGGGCATCGACGTCGAGATCTCCCGTACGGAGATCAGGATCGAGCGGGGCGCGGCGATCGAGCCCCGGGTGCCCGACGCGTTCACCGGCCTGAACCGCATCCCCATCCTCATGCTCGGCCCCCTGCTGCACCTGGCGGGTGAGGCGTTCGTGCCGCTGGTCGGCGGCGACCCCATCGGGCGGCGGCCGGTCAACTTCCACGTGGACGCGCTGCGCGCCATGGGCGCCGAAGTGGAGGTGCAGGACGCCGGCATCTACGCCAAGGCGGGCCGGCTGCACGGCACCCGCATCGAGCTGCCGTACCCGAGCGTGGGCGCCACCGAGACCGTGCTGATGTCGGCGGTGCTGGCCGACGGCAAGACCGTGCTGAAGAACGCCGCCACCGAGCCGGAGGTGGTGGAGCTGGCGCTGTTCCTGCAGCGGATGGGGGCGCGGATCGAGCTGTCGCCCGACCGCAGGATCGTCATCGAGGGCGTCGAACGCCTGCGCGGCGCCTCCACCTGGCTTAATGGCGACCGCATCGAGGCGTTCTCCTACCTCGCGGCGGGGCTGATCACCCAGGGCGAGGTACGCGTGCACGGCTGCCCCCAGGATCGCCTCGTCACCGCCATCACCACGCTGGCCAGGATGGGCGCCAGGTTCGACATCAACGACGAGTACCTGTGCGCCACCGCGCCCCCCGAGGGCCTGCGCTCGGCGGCCGTGCAGACCGACACCCACCCCGGCTTCATGACCGACTGGCAGACGCCGCTCATGGTGCTGTTCACCCAGAGCCAGGGCATGTCCGTGCTGCACGAGACGGTCTTCGAGAACCGCCTGGTGTACGTGCCCGCGCTGCAGAAGATGGGCTGCGAGATCGAGGTGTTCGACCAGTGCCTCGGCGGCCCGGCCTGCCGCTACCACGACACCAACGCCCGCCACTCTGCGGTCGTGCGCGGCGTGTCCAAGCTGAGGGGCGCCGACGTGACGCTGCCCGACATCAGGGCCGGCTTCTCGGCCGTGCTGGCCGCCGCCGTCGCCGACGGGCCCTCCACGCTGCGCGGCGTGCACCACATCGAACGCGGCTACCACCGGCCGTTCGAGCAGTTCGCGTCCCTCGGTCTGAACATCCGCAGGCAACGGTAAAGAGCTCGCAGCCGGGCGTTTGCCGCTGATCGGGACGTCGTACACATCTGACGTGAGCGTACTCAGATCCATCGGGGCTCTCGGGCTGGCGGGGGCGCTGGGCGGGCTGCTGGCGGCCGCGCTGGCCGTCCCGGTGGTGAGCGGGGGCGGCCTCGCCGCGAAGAACGCCGTCAACACCTTCGTGGACCTGCCGCCCGCTCCGCGCGAGGAGCAGCTCGCCCAGGTGACCAGGCTGCTCGACAGGAACGGCCGGCCGTTCGCGCAGTTCTACGAGGCCAACAGGACGACCGTGCGGCTCGGCGCCGTCGCGCCCGTGATGCGCCAGGCGATCGTGGCGATCGAGGACGCCCGCTTCTACGAGCACGGCGGCCTCGACGTCAGGGGCACGCTGCGAGCGCTGCTGACCAACACCCAGGCGGGCGGCATCCGGCAGGGCGGCTCGTCCCTGACCCAGCAGCTCGTCAAGAACATCTTGGTGGAGAGCGCGCGCACCGACGCCGAGCGCGACAAGGCCCGCGCGCCCAACCTGGCCCGCAAGATCAACGAGCTGCGGCTGGCGCTCGCGCTGGAGCGCAAGTACCGCAAGGACGAGATCCTGGAGCGCTATCTCAACATCGCCTACTTCGGGGCGGGCGCCCACGGCGTGCAGGCGGCGGCCAGGCGGTTCTTCTCCACCTCCGCCGCCCGGCTCACGCTCACCCAGGCGGCCACGCTGGCGGGGGCGGTGCGCATGCCGTACTCGACCGATCCCTCGCTCGGGAGCGCGCACCGCGAGCGGCTCAAGGGGCGGCGCGACCTCGTGCTCGACCGCATGGCGGGGCTCAAGCTGATCAGCCAGCAGGAGGCGGCGCAGGCCAAGAGCTCGCCGCTCGGGCTGCGGCTGCGGCCCGAGCCAGGCGGCTGCGCCCAGTCCGAGTACCCCTTCTACTGCCTGTACGTCCAGCAGGAGCTGCTCACCAACCCCGTCTTCGGCAACACCGCCGCCGAGCGGCGCCGCCGCATGGCCAAGGGCGGCATGGTGGTCAGGACCAGCCTCGACCCCGTCGCCCAGCGCGCCGCCGAGCAGGCCATCCGCCGGCACGTCTCGCCCGAGGACACCGAGGTGGCCGCCGAGGCCATGGTCGAGCCGGGGACCGGCCGCATCAGGGCGATGGCCGCGAGCAAGCGCTTCGGCCGCAACCCGGGCGACCGCAAGAACGGCCCCAGGACCACCTTCAACCTGCCGGCCGACGTCGCCCACGGGGGCGGGCAGGGCTTCCAGGCGGGCTCGACGTTCAAGGTGTTCACCCTGGCCACCGCCTTGCAGCAGGGCTGGCGCTTCGGCGACGGCTTCCAGACGCCCGGCGCCTTGTCGCCGTCCCAGGGTTACCGGAACTGTGACGGCCGCTCCGTCAACGACCCCGACACGCGCATCACCAACGCCAGCGGCGAGGGCGACGGCGGGCCGCACAGCATCGAGACCGGCACCTGGAAGTCGGTCAACATCTTCTACATGATGCTGGAGCGCAAGGTCGGGCTCTGCAACGTCGTCAAGACCGCGAAGAAGCTCGGCGTCGTCAGGGCCGACGGGGCGCCGCTGCGGGAGGTGCCGACGTTCACGCTCGGCATCAACGAGATGGACCCCGTGACGGTGGCGGCCTCGTTCGCGGCCTTCGCGGCGCGCGGGCTCTACTGCCGGCCGCTCGCCATCGTGGAGATCACCGGCAGGGACGGGCGGCGTACGCACGTGCCGCCCTCCTGCGAGCAGGCCATCGAGCAGCGCGTCGCCGACGCCGTCAACCACGTGCTGACCGGCGTCTTCGACAAGGGCACCATGCAGGGGCAGAGCATCGGGCGGCCGGCCGCGGGCAAGACCGGCACCAACAACGGCTACACCTCCGCGTGGTTCGCCGGGCACACGCCCGACCTGGCGGCGGCGGTCAGCGTGGGGGACATCAGGGGGTCGTACAAGTTCCCGCTGCGGGGCGTGCAGATCGGTGACCGGCACTATGGGGCGGTGCAGGGGGCGTCGCTGCCGGGGCCGATCTGGGTGGAGTCGATGCGCCGGGCATTGCGCCGTACGGAGCCGCGCGGCTTCCCCAAACCCGACATGTCCCGCTTCGGCGGCGGCCACACGCCGGGCCTGGAGCAGGCCCTGGCCGACGAGGAACGCAGGAAGCGCCGCACCCACCCGTTCCTGCGCCGCCACCGCCGCCTGTTCGAGTGGCTGATGGGCCGGGACGAAGTGATCTCCCCAAGGCAGGGCCGCACGGAGCTCACCTTCGACTGGCCCCCACGCGACCGCCACCGCCCGGCCACCCACACCCCACAACAGGTCTCTCCCGGAAGGGCGCCGGCTCCCGGCAGCGCACCGGCTCCAGAAAGGCCGCAGGCCCCTGAGAGGGCGCAGGCCCCGGCTCCCGCGCGCCCTCCGGCCCGCTCCCAGCCCGCCCGCTCGCAGCCTGCCCGTCCCCAGCCTGCCCGTCCCCAGCCCGCCCGTCCCCAGCCGGCCCGGCAGGACGGCTCCGTCGGTCGCGTTCAGCCGCAGGGGTCGGAGGAGGGCTCAGGTCGTTCACAGCCGTCTGGACGGTCGCGTCCCGACGGTCAGGGCGGCGCTCATCCAGGGCGTGATCGTCCCGGAGGGAACGGCGGGCCGCCGCAGGGTCATCGGCCCGGGTGACGTGCTCTCACCCTAGGCGGCTCTGCCGATGGGGGCCGTCACGGCGCGGGTGAGGGTGATGAGGTTGGCGGGGGCGGTCTCGATCTGGAGGCCGCGTTTGCCGGCGGAGAAGTAGATCGTCTCGAAGTCGAGGGCTGAGGAGTCGACCACCGTGGGGAGCTGTTTGCGCTGGCCCAGCGGACTGATGCCGCCGACGACGTAACCCGTGACGCGCTCGACCTTGGCGGCCTCGGCCATCGCGGCCCGCTTGCCGCCGAGCGCGCCGGCCAGCGCCTTGAGGTCGAGCTTGCCGGCGACGGGCACGACGGCCACGGCCAGCCCGCCCTCGACCTCGGCGACCAGCGTCTTGAAGATCCGCTCGTAGGGGACGCCGAGCGCGTCGGCGGCCTCCTCGCCGTAGGCCTGCGCGTCGGGGTCGTGGTCGTAGGGGTGGAGCGTGAACTCGGCCTTGGCCCTGGTCAGCGCCATGGTGGCCGGAGTGCCGCCCTTACCTTTGGGTTTGCTCACGACACCCCAGTGTAGCGAATCTACATTGTAAAGGCCCGGCCGGGGGTGTACCCGAACGCCTTCCTGAACACGTCGATGAACGCGCTCGCCGACGCCCACCCGCACCGGTGCGCGACCACCGTCACCGGCACCCCGTCGGCCAGCAGCAGGAGCGCGTGGTGCAGCCGGAGCTGGGTGCGCCATTGCGGAAAGCTCATGCCGAGCTCGGCCCGGCACAGGCGGGCGAGCGTGCGCTCGCTGGTGCCGGCGCGGGCGGCGAGCCTGGCGAGGGTGCTGGTGTCGGCGGGGTCGCGGTGCAGGGCGGCGCAGACGGCGGCCAGCCGGGGGTCGCGGGCGGTGGGCAGGTGCAGGGGCTGCTCGGGGGCGCGCCGGAGCCGGTCGAGGAGGACGGCGAGGAGCCGGCCGCGCTCGGGCTCGGGCGCGGGCGGCTCGCCGGTGTAGGCGATGATCAGCTCGCGGAGGAGGGGCCCGACGGCGAGCACGGCGGGCCTGGCCAGGCGCAGCGGGTCGCCGGTGAGGCCGACGAGGCGCAGGTCGGTGTCGCCGTGGGCGCGATGCTCGTGCACGGTGCCCGCGGGCACCCAGATGGCCCGGTTGGCGGGGGCGACCCAGGTGCCGGCGTCGGTGGTGACGGACAGGACGCCGCGGCAGGCGTACACGATCTGGTGGGTGTCGTGCCGGTGGGCGTCGATGCCGCCGCCCGAGGTCAGGGGACGGCGTCCGGTGGGAGCCTCGGGCAGGTGGCGGATTTCCGACATGATTTGGCATTTTATCGGAAGCGTGCCAGCGTCGTCCGCAGGAATCATCGAAGGCGTGAAGCGGATCCCCATGCTCGCCGCGGGCCATGCCTGCGTGGACTTCTACCAGGGCGCGGTCCCGGCGCTCGTGCCGTTCCTGGTGGCCGGGCGCGGTTACGGGTACGTCGCGGTGTCCGGCATCGTGCTGGCCGCCACGCTGCTGTCGTCGATCGTGCAGCCGCTGTTCGGGGTGCTGACGGACCGGTGGCGGATGCCGTGGCTGATCCCGGTGAGCATGGTGGTGTCGGGGGTGGGGGTGGCGGCGGGCGGTTTGTCCGACTCGTACGCGCTGACCTGGCTGGCCGTGGCACTGTCCGGACTCGGCGTGGCCGCGTACCACCCGGAGGCGGCCCGCCTGGCGCGGATCGCGAGCGAGGGCGGCCACGTGCGGATGAGCTGGTTCTCCCTCGGCGGGACGCTGGGCTTCGCCTCGGCGCCGGTGCTGGTGACGCCGCTGCTGGCGGCGGGCGGCCTGGGCGCCTCGCCGTTCCTGGTGCTGCCGGCCGTGCTGGGCGCGCTGGCGACGTCGCCCGCGGTGCGTTCGCTGTCGGGCGGCGCGCGGACGCCGGGAGCGGTGGCGGCGGTGCGGGGGCGCGACGACTGGCCGGCGTTCGCCAGGCTGACGCTGGTGATCGTCTTCCGCTCGGTGGTGTACGTGGGGCTGAGCGCGTTCGTGGCCCTGCTGATGGGCGGGGGAGCGGCAGGGGCGGTGGCGCTGTTCGTGCTGTTCGCGGGCGGCGCGGTGGGCACGGTGCTGGGCGGCAGGCTGGCGGCGCGGTGGGGGCGGGTGCGGACGATGCGGCTGGCGTACGCGCTGGCCGTGCCGGCGGTCGCGGGCGCGGTGCTGGTGCCAGGCCCGGCCGCGTACGTGTTCGTGGCGGCCTCCTCGATCGCCCTGTACGCCCCGTTCTCCCTGCACGTCACGCTGGGTCAGGACCTGCTGCCGAGCCGGGTGGGCACGGCGGGCGGGGTGACGCTGGGCCTGGCGGTGAGCGTGGGCGGGCTGGCGAGCCCGCTGGTGGGCGCGGTGGCGGAGGCGTCGTCGCTGCGGACGGCGCTGGCCTGCCTGATCGTCTTCCCGGTGCTGGCCTGGCTGCTGGCCCGCACGATGAAGGAGCCCGTCGCCGAGGTCAGCCGCGGGTGAACAGCCGCAGCACGTCGGTGTTGTCGCGCTGCGTCGGGTCGAGCCTGGTCGAGGTGACGCGGGCGGCGAGCGGCAGGCGGCGCGGCGCGTCGGCGGCGACGTGCACGCGTGCCTTGATCCTGACCGGCCGTCCGGGACGGACGGCCGGGATGAGGCAGGTGGCCTGGCGGCGGGTGGGCGCGCAGGCGACGCCGTGCACGGCGGCCAGCGCGGCGCCGCGCGGCGCGGCGATCGTGACGGGTACCCGGGTGGCTGCCATGAGCCCGCGCATGGTGACGGTGGCGGTGACGGTCGTGGTGCGGCCGCGCCTGACGGGCCTCGCGGGCCTGGCGGGGCGGCTCAGCTTGACGGACAGCGCGTCGTAGACGCCCTTGGGGTCGGCCTTGCCGACGATGGCGCCGTAGCCTTCGAGGTTGAGCGCGGTGGCGACGGAGTTGCCGTCGGCCTCGCCGTCTTCCTTGCCGGCCGAGAGCACGCCGATGAGGTCGCCGGTGTTCTTGAGGAACCAGGGGCCGCCGGAGTGGCCCTTGTAGAGGTGGCAGTTGTGCGTCTCCATGCGTCCGCTTCCGGCGGGGCGGCCGGTGGCGTTGGCGGCGAGCATGGTCTCCGTCCGGGCGACGCCGGCGGACTGCCGGGTCCTGCCGAGGCACCAGAGCTGGTCGCGCCCGTCGTACGGCTCCCTGCCGAGCAGCCCGGGATAGCCGGTGGTGGCGATGGTGTGCCTGCCGCCCTGGTTGAGCATGGGGGTGAAGGCGCCCACGGCGTCCTGGAGGGTGCGCTCGCGCCTGCCGACCTCGATGAGGGCGATGTCGTAGCTGGAGTTCCAGTCGCCGCCGTGCAGGCCGGTGTAGCCGTCGGGCTTCCAGGCGCGCCGGCCGCCCCACCGCCCGTACGGCTCGCGCCCCCGCAGGCCGGCGGCGCGCCCGTCGTAGGCGGGGATGAACAGGAAGTTGCGGTGCCACTGCCCGGTGGCGGTGCCTTCCGCGACGCTGTAGACGCAGTGGGCGGCGGTGGCGATGAGCAGCTCGCTGGCGGAGCGTACGACGGAGGCGGTGCAGGAGTCGGGCTGCCCTCCCGCGTTGATGAAGAAGAGCCGGCCGCTGATGCGGCTGTAGGGGACGGCGGTGTACGGCCTGCGGACGCGGGCGTAGCCGTTGACGTCGCCGCCGGGGGTGAGGCGCTTGGCGGTGGGCACGCTGAGGGGCGCGGCGGTGCGCGCGGCTCCCTTGGGGCTCTTCGGCAGGTCGGCGGCTCTGGCCTCGGCCTGTTTGGCGGCGGTCCAGTATCTGACGGCCTGCCCTGGACGCATGAGCGGCGAGGACGCGGCGCCCCAGACGGGCGGCGGGGCCTGGTGCTCGGTTTCCGCGGAGAAGAGGGGCGGCTGGTCGGCCGTGGCGGGCGGGGCGGCGAGCCCGGTGAAACCGGTGAGTCCGGCCAGCGTGGTGACGAGAGTTCTGCGCACTATGTCCCCCGAACCGTTCGACATACCTTTTGGTCACTCTAAGTCACCATTAGGGGACGATGTGTGGTCAGGGGTGGCGTGTCGGGCGTCAGCCGGCGGCGGCGTCGCCCTGGTGGGGGAGCAGTCCGGAGGTGCGGGCCTCGGCGGGCTCGCGGTCGGGGCGCAGCCCGCGCCAGGAGGGGTGGCGCAGCCGGCCGTCGCCGGTGACCTCGGCGTACTGGACCTCGCCGACCAGCTCCGGGCGTACCCAGTGGGCGTCGCGGGCGTGCTCGCGCGGCACCTCGTCGCCGAACGGGGGGCCGGGCAGCTCCAGCGGGGCCAGCCGGTCGCGCAGGTCGCGCAGCACCTGGTCGGTGAAGCCGGTGCCGACGTGGCCGACGAACCGCAGCCGGCCCGCGTCGTCGTACGCGCCGAGCAGCAGCGACCCGATCGTGCCCGAGCGCCGCCCGCTGCCCGGCTTCCACCCGCCGATGACGACCTCGGCGGTGCTGACGTTCTTGACCTTCGTCCATTCGCTGCTGCGCCGTCCCGGCCGGTACGGCGAGGCGAGCCGCTTGCACACGACCCCTTCGAGCCCGAGCTGCTGCGAGGACTCGAAGGCGCGCTGGGCGTGGTCGGTGAACCAGACGGGCACCTGCCACCGGTAGCCGGGCGTGAGCGTGCTCTCCAGCAGCGCGCGCCGCTCGGTGTAGGGCCGCGCGACGGTGACGGCGTCGTCGAGGTGCAGGATGTCGAAGGCCATGTACGTCACCGGCACCGTCCTGGTCAGCGCGGCCACGGCGGCCGGGTTGCGCTGGTGCATGCGGGGCTGCAGGGCCTCGAAGCTGGGCCGCCCCGCGTCGTCGAAGGCGACGATCTCCCCGTCGATGACCGCGTCGTGGCCGCCGGTGGCGGCGGCCATGAGCTGGAGCTCGGGGTAGGCGGGCGTGATGTCCTTGGCGTTGCGCGACATCAGGCGGACGGCGCCGTCCTCGACGTAGGCGAGGGCGCGCACGCCGTCCCATTTCATCTCCACGGCCCAGCCGGGGCCCTGGACGGAGGTCAGGGTGCCGGCCTGGGCCAGCATGGGCGTGTAGACCGGCAGCCGGACCATGGTGCATGCCGTACCCCGCCCGCTTGATCGACAGTGGCGGGCAGGGGTCTACAGATGGTCAAGCGGCCTGTCTTCCGTGCGTTCCACGAGCTCGGCGAGGTCCACGCCGTGCTCGCCGAGCTCGGCGACGGTGGCGCAGTATCCGCGCAGGTAGGTGCGGCCGTTGACGCGGTGGGAGACACGCAGGAGCGGGCGATCGTCCAAGATGATCGCCTCGACGAGCAGGCCGTCAGGCCCGTGCCACTGTCCCATGCCGGTAAGGGTAAAGGTCCGGACATAATGGACAGATAATGTCGGACGTCGCCGCCGGCGGCCCGCCCCCGGCCCCGCGCCGCGCGGCAGCGGGATATCGTGGGCAAAAATCACGCGACGTCACCTTGTAGTGCCGCAAAGTTTTTCTTGAGGAAGTGCGTTAGAGGGCGCGCCTGCGGGGCAGCGGAGTTTCCCTTGGCTTTCCCCGGCCGTGGCCGTACCCCCGTGACGGCCACGGCGCCGGCCCCGGCAGGCCCGGTCCGGGGTCAGGACGGCCGCGAGGGGCGTGCGTCGGCGAGCGCCGCCCCCCGCGGCCGTCGGCTCTCCACGGCGGGGCGTCCCTCGGGCGAGCAGCCTGTCCGCATGGTGGACGCCGCCTGAATCGGAGCCCGGACTCCGTAGACTGTGGGGGTGATTTCCCGTATCGACATGCGCGGTTCCCTGCCGGCGAACCTGCGCGACGTGCTGCCCCGCGCCGAGCTCGACGTCGAGGCCGCCCTGGAGAAGGTGCGGCCCATCTGCGACGAGGTGCGCCATCGCGGGGCGGCAGCCGTACGGGAGCTGACCGCCAGGTTCGACGGTGTCGAGATCGCCTCCGCCCGCGTCCCCGCCGATGCCGTGCGCGACGCGCTGGCCGGGCTCGACCCCCGCGTGCGCGCCGCGCTGGAGGAGTCGATCAGGCGGGCCAGGCTGGTCCACCGCGACCAGCGGCGCACCGACGTCACCACCCAGGTCGTGCCGGGCGGCACGGTGTCCGAGCGGTGGGTGCCCGTCGACCGGGTGGGCCTCTACGTGCCCGGCGGCCGCGCGGTCTATCCGTCGAGCGTCGTGATGAACGTCGTGCCCGCCCAGGAGGCGGGCGTCGGCTCCCTGGCGGTGACGAGCCCCGCGCAGAAGGAGTTCGGCGGGCTGCCGCACCCCACCATCCTGGCCGCGTGCGCGCTGCTCGGCGTGGACGAGGTCTACTCCGTGGGCGGGGCGCAGGCGGTGGCGATGTTCGCCTACGGCACCGAGGAGTGCGAGCCCGCGACCATGGTGACCGGCCCCGGCAACATCTGGGTGGCCGCGGCCAAGCGGCTGCTCAAGGGCCGCATCGGCATCGACTCCGAGGCCGGCCCCACCGAGATCGCGATCCTCGCCGACGAGAGCGCCGACCCCGTCCACGTCGCCGCCGACCTGATCAGCCAGGCCGAGCACGACACAATCGCCGCCGCCGTGCTGGTCACCACCAGCCCCGAGCTGGCCGACGCGGTCGAGAAGGAGCTGCCCGGCCAGGTCTCGGCCACCCGCCACTCCGAGCGCATCACCGAGGCGCTGAGCGGCCGGCAGTCCGGCATCGTGCTGGTGAGCTCCATCGACGACGGTCTCAAGGTCGTCGACGCCTACGCCGCCGAGCACCTGGAGATCCAGACCGCCGACGCGGCGGCCGTGGCGGCGCGGGTGCGCAACGCCGGGGCCGTCTTCGTGGGCCCCTACTCCCCGGTCTCGCTCGGCGACTACCTCGCCGGCTCCAACCACGTGCTGCCCACCGGCGGCTGCGCCTGCCACTCCAGCGGCCTGTCGGTGCAGTCGTTCCTGCGCGGCATCCACGTCGTCGACTACACCCGCGAGGCGCTCGCCGGGGCGGCGGCCCACGTGTCGGTGCTCGCCGACGCCGAAGACCTGCCCGCACACGGCGCCGCGATCCGCGCCCGATTCGACTGGCGAGTGCCGACGGAGACCGCGTGAACCTCGACGACCTGCCCATCCGCGACGATCTGCGCGGCAAGACGCCCTACGGCGCGCCGCAGATCGACGTCCCCGTGCGCCTCAACACCAACGAGAACCCCTACCCGCCCTCGCCCGCGCTGGTCGCCGACCTGGCCGGGGAGATCGGTGAGCGGGCCGGCGAGCTCAACCGCTACCCCGACAGAGACGCGACCGAGCTGCGCGCCGACCTGGCCGCCTACCTCGGTCACGGCCTGACGACCGCGCAGGTGTGGGCCGCCAATGGCTCCAACGAGGTGCTCCAGCAGATCCTCCAGGCGTTCGGCGGCCATGGCCGCACCGCCATCGGGTTCGAGCCCTCCTACTCCATGCACCCGATCATCACCGGCGGCACCAGCACCGAGTGGATCAGGGCGACGCGCGAGGAGGACTTCTCGATCGACCCAGGCAAGGCGGTCGCCGCGATCGAGGAGCACCGCCCCGACGTGGTGTTCCTGACCTCGCCCAACAACCCGACGGGCACGGCGCAGCCGCTGGAGACGATCGAGGCGGTGCTGTCGGCGGCTCCCGGCATGGTGGTGGTCGACGAGGCCTACGCCGAGTTCGCCCGTGAGGGCACGCCGTCGGCGCTGACCCTGCTGCCCGCCCACCCGAGGCTGATCGTCACCAGGACGATGTCGAAGGCGTTCGCGATGGCCGGCACCCGCGTCGGCTATCTGGCGGCGCACCCGGCGGTGGTCGAGGCGCTGCTGCTGGTGCGGCTGCCCTACCACCTGTCCACGCTCACCCAGGCGGCGGCGCGGGTGGCGCTGCGCCACCGCGGCGAGCTGCTCGGCACGGTCGACGCGCTGCGCCGCGAGCGTGACGACACGGTGGCCTGGCTGCGCGGCAAGGGCCTTCAGGTGGCCGACTCCGACGCCAACTTCGTGCTGTTCGGGCGCTTCCCCGACCGGCGCAGGGTGTGGGAGGGGATGCTGGAGCGCGGCGTGCTCATCCGCGAGGTGGGCCCGCCCGAGTGGCTGCGTGTGTCGATCGGCACGGGCGAGGAGATGGCGGCCTTCCGCGCCGCCCTGGAAGGAGCAATGTGAGCCGCGTAGGTCGCGTCGAGCGTGTCACGAAGGAGACCTCGGTCCTGGTGGAGGTCGGCCTTGACGGCACCGGCCGGGTCGAGGTGGCCACCGGGGTCGGCTTCTACGACCACATGCTGGCGCAGCTCGGCAAGCACGGACTGTTCGACCTGACGGTCAAGACCGAGGGCGACCTCCACATCGACTCCCACCACACGATCGAGGACACCGCGCTGGCGCTGGGCGCCGCGTTCCGCGAGGCGCTGGGCGACAAGTCCGGCATCCGGCGGTTCGGCAGCGCGTCGTGCCCGCTGGACGAGTCGCTCGCCCAGGTCACCGTCGACCTGTCGGGCCGCCCCTACCTCGTGCACGCCGAGCCCGAGGGCATGGCGCCGATGATCGGCCCCGAATATGACACGACGATGACCCGCCACATCCTGGAGTCGTTCGTCGCGCAGGCGGCCATCTGCCTGCACGTCCACGTGCCCTACGGCCGCAACGCGCACCACATCGTCGAGGCCCAGTTCAAGGCGCTGGCCAGGGCGCTGCGCGAGGCGTCCGAGCTCGACCCGCGGGCCAGCGGGGTGCCGAGCACCAAGGGCGTGCTATGACCGACAACCTGCTCGCCGGGGTGATGGTGTTCATCGGGCTGTTCCTCGGCGGCGGTGTGTTCTCCCTGGCCAGACAGGGGCTGAAGATCGGCGCGGCGATCTGCGCGGTCGGCGCGGTGATGGCGATCACGGCGGGGGTGTTGTGGTGGTGAAGAAGAACATCGTGGTGCTCGACTACGGCTCGGGCAACCTGCGCTCGGCCGAGCGGGCCCTGGCCAGGGCGGGCGCCGAGGTGACGGTGACGTCCGACGTGCGGGCCGCGCAGGAGTGCGACGGCCTGGTGGTGCCGGGCGTGGGCGCGTTCGCGGCCTGCATGGAGGGCCTCAAGTCGGTGCGCGGCGAGCAGATCATCGGCCGCCGCCTGTCGGGCGGCCGGCCGGTGCTGGGCATCTGCGTCGGCATGCAGATCCTGTTCGCGCGCGGCGTCGAGCACGGCGTCGAGACCGAGGGCTGCGGCGAGTGGCCGGGCACGGTCGAGCGGCTGGAGGCGCCCGTGCTGCCGCACATGGGCTGGAACACGGTCAAGGCGCCCGCCGGCAGCGTGCTGTTCGACGGGCTCGACGCCGACACCCGCTTCTACTTCGTGCACTCCTACGGCGTGCGCGACTGGGTGCTGCGGCCTGGCGACGGGTTCGCCGAGCCGGTCGTCACCTGGGCCGAGCACGGCGTGCCGTTCGTCGCCGCCGTGGAGAACGGCCCGCTCATGGCCACCCAGTTCCATCCGGAGAAGTCCGGCGACGCCGGAGCCACCCTGCTGCGAAACTGGCTGAAGGCGCTGACGTGAGCAAGGAGCGTGCGCGCCGCAGGGCGGAGCGGGAGGCCGAGCGGGCGCGCGCGATCCGGGCCAACGAGGAGCGGCAGGCCCGCGCGGCCAGGCGCCGCGCCCTGCTGACCCGCCTGACGCCCCGTCCCATGGCACGGCCGGTGCGCTTCTACCGGCAGGGCGGCCTGCTCGCCCGCCGCCACCGTGCCCAGAACGCCGTGGTGGCGCTCGGCTTCCTGCTCGTCCAGGTGATCGCGTGGCTGGTGTGGGGGTCGTTCCCGATCAGCTTCGCGGTCCTGGTGCTGTCGGTGCTGTTCGTGCCCGTAGTCGTGACTCTCGCTTTCGACCGGAGGACCTGAATGTCTCTCACATTGCTGCCCGCCGTCGACGTCGCCGACGGCCAGGCCGTACGCCTGGTGCAGGGCGAGGCCGGCACCGAGACCGGCTACGGCGCGCCGCTGGCCGCCGCGCTGGCCTGGCAGGAGGCGGGCGCGGAGTGGGTCCATCTCGTGGACCTCGACGCCGCGTTCGGCCGGGGGAGCAACCGGGAGCTGATCACCGAGGTGATCGGCCGGCTCGACGTCAACGTGGAGCTGTCCGGCGGCATCCGCGACGACGACTCCCTGGCAGCGGCCCTGGCCACCGGCTGCAGGCGGGTCAACATCGGCACCGCCGCGCTGGAGAACCCGTCCTGGTGCAGCAAGATCATCGCCGAGCACGGTGACCGCATCGCGGTCGGCCTCGACGTGCGCGGCACCACGCTGGCCGCCCGCGGCTGGACCGAGGACGGCGGCGACCTGTGGGAGGTGCTCGACCGGCTCGAGGCCGACGGCTGCCCCCGCTACGTCGTCACCGACGTCACCAAGGACGGCATGCTCCAGGGCCCCAACCTCGACCTCTACCGCCGCATCCTGGCCCGCACCGACAAGCCCGTAGTGGCCAGCGGCGGCGTTTCCAGCCTCGATGACCTGGTCTCCCTGGCTTCCCTCGTCCCCGACGGACTGGAGGGCGCCATCGTGGGCAGGGCCCTGTACGCTCACGCGTTCACCCTGGAAGATGCGCTTGCCGCGGTACGCGTGTAGCCGTGCCGGGAGGGGGCGAGATGAGTATCAGCAGCATCGGCATGGAGAGCACCGGTTACCGGGTGTTCTCGGGCGGCATCTGGGAGGAGAAGTACGGTTACGCCCGCGCGGTGGTGGCGGGCGGGCGAGTGATCGTGTCCGGCTGCACGGCCACGGTCGACGGAGAGGTACGCCACGTCGGAGACCCGTATCGGCAGGCCCTGACCTCGATCGAGATCGCGCTCGAAGCCGTCCTGATGGGCGGCCTGACACGTGAGGACGTCGTCATGGTCCGCTACTACGTGGTGGAACAACGTCACTTCGACCCCGTGGGCAAGGCGATCCACGAGGTCTTCGCCAAGGTGCGCCCCGCGTGCACCGGCGTACGGGTGGCCGGGCTGGTCGACCCGAGAATGCTGGTAGAGATCGAGATCGAGGCACTGCGAACATGACCGTGGCGGTAAGAGTCATCCCCTGTCTCGACGTGGACGCCGGGCGCGTGGTCAAGGGCGTCAACTTCGAGAACCTGCGCGACGCGGGCGACCCCGTCGAGCTGGCCAGGCGCTACGACGAGGAGGGCGCCGACGAACTGACCTTCCTCGACATCACCGCCTCCTCAGGGGAGCGCGAGACCATGCTCGACGTCGTGCGCAGGACGGCCGAGCAGGTCTTCATCCCGCTGACCGTGGGCGGCGGCGTGCGGTCGGCCGACGACGTCGACCGGCTGCTGCGGGCGGGCGCCGACAAGGTGTCGCTCAACACGGCCGCCATCGCCAGGCCCGAGCTGCTCACCGAGGCGTCCAGGCGGTTCGGCGCGCAGTGCGTCGTGCTGTCCGTGGACGCCAGGCGGGCGCCCGGGACGGCCAGCGGCTTCGAGGTGACCACTCACGGCGGGCGGCGCGGCACCGGCATCGACGCGGTGGAGTGGGCGGCCAGGGGTGAGGAGCTGGGCGCCGGCGAGATCCTGCTCAACTCGATGGACGGCGACGGCACGCTCGACGGCTACGACCTGGAGATGCTGCACGCGGTCAGGGCGGCCGTGCGGGTGCCGGTGATCGCCAGCGGCGGTGCCGGCCGCCTGGAGGACTTCCCTCCGGCCGTGGCGGCGGGTGCCGACGCGGTGCTGGCGGCCAGCGTGTTCCACTTCGGCACGCTGAAGATCTCCGAGGTCAAGGAGACGCTCAGGAACGCGGGCCACCCCGTCCGCTGAGCGGGGCTCAGAACACCCGCAAGTGGTGGAAGAGCTCGTAGGAGGTGTCCTTGCCGGCGAACGCCGCGGCCTCGGACCGCTTGACGGCCAGATACGCGCTGCGCCGCAGCGGTCCGAGCGCCTCCATGAGCACCTCGTCGGCCTCCAGCGCGTCCAGCGCCTCCTCCAGCGAGGACGGCAGGCGCGGATAGCGGCCCGGCCGGGTGTCGGGGTCGACCTCCACCGCCTCGCCCGGGTCGAGCTTGCGCCGGATGCCGTCGAGGCCGGCGTGGATGACCGCGCCGAGCGACAGGTAGGGGTTGGCCGCCGAGTCCGACGGCTTCAGCTCCAGGTTGGGCTCGCCGCTCTCGCCCAGCGGGGAGCAGACGCGCACGGCGGCCTCGCGGTTGTCGGGGCCGTACACCGCGTACGCGCTGGACCACATGCGCGGCGCCAGCCGGCGGAAGCCGTTGACGCTGCCGCAGGTCAGCGCCGTCAGGGCGGGCAGGTGGGCGAGCAGGCCGCCGATGAAGCCGTCACGCACCTCGTTGTCGGAGGCGAAGACGTTGCGCGTGTCGCTCCACAGTGACAGGTGCAGGTGGGCGCCGTTGCCGGCCTGGTCGGCCAGCGGTTTGGGGGCCAGCGAGGCCCACATCTGCATGCGCAGGGCCACGCCGCGCACGGTCTCGCGGTAGAGGACGTGGTTGTCGGCGGCGCGCAGCGCGGGCGCGTGGCGGATCGACAGCTCCTGCTGGCCGGGGCCGAGCTCGGGATGGTAGTGCTCGACGCGCAGCCCCTGCGTCTCCAGCGCGCGTACCAGCTTGATCGCGTAGTCGTGGGCGGTGTCGAACCCGATCGCCGCGTAGCAGAGCGAGTCGTCGATCGGCACCAGCCGGTCGGGCCCGCCCGACGGGTCGGGCAGCCGGCGGCCGAGCGTGAACTCCGGCTCGAAGGCCGCCTCCAGCGTGTAGCCCTCGGCGCGCAGCTGCGCGACCGCGTCCTTCAGGAACGTGCGGGGGCAGGCCCCCCACGGAGAGCCGTCGGGCATGCGCAGGTCCGACAGCATCGCCGCGGCGCCGGGCGCGTACGGCAGCGGGACGTAGGTGGTGGCGTCGGGGACGATGCGCACCTCACCCACCGGGCCCATGTGCTCGACCTCCTGCAACTGGTCGAGCATGTTCATCGCCATCATGGCCACCGTGTGGCCGATGCCCGAGCTGAGCCGCTCGGCCAGCCGGGACCGTGCCGCCGCCTTGCCGCGGATCACGCCTCCGTGGTCGGCGTACAGGAAACGGATCAGCTCGATGCCCTCGAGCTCGGCTCGTTCGAGGACGCGCCGGGCGGCGGCGTCGAGCTGATGAGGTCTGGTGCCGGTGAGGCGATCTGTCATCCTGTCTGCGTAACACGATTGGGCAGCGCGGGGAAGCACCTCACGCAGACAGAACCACCCGTCAGGTCAGAACACTCGAGAAGAACACCGCCAGCTGATTGGCTCCGTGGACGATTCCGTCGAACACACCGTTGACCGCGGCGGCGGCTTGGGCCGGCCGGGTGAACAGGTAGAAGACCACGAACGCGACAGCCACGTAGGTGATCACCTTCTTGACCTGCATGGGGGGCCTCCTGCAGTTCGTTCCCAGCCGTATATACCCGAGTCTGGGCGATCCTTAGGCATCTCTGAAGATGTACATGATCCTAACCGGGGGGCTTCTTTCCTATGCCATGGTAAGGGCAGCGGACGGCGCGCGAGCGCCTGCCCCGCCGGTTTTTCCGCGCATCCGAAACCCTCGGCCGCCCTGACCAGGGAAGGGTCAGACGCCGAGGGTGGCCTCGCGCAGCGCGGCCACCGCGGCCGGATCACCGGTGAGCTCCACCCGGGCGTGTCCCTGCCGCCCGAAGCAGAACATCAGCAGCTCCGCCGCCCTGCCGGTGACCTCGACCCGGGCGTGTCCCTTGGGGCCGCCGAGCACCACGCCGCCGCCGAGCCGGTGCAGCACCACGCCGACGGGCGACTTGCGCAGCATCAGCCGGGCGCCGGTGGAGACCCGCTTCCAGATGAGCCGCTCGAGGTCCTCGGGCAGCTCGCGCGGCTCCCAGCCCGGCTGGGCGCGGCGCACGTCCTCGTGGTGGACGAACATCTCCAGCGTGTTGACCGCCTCGTCGAGCGCGGGCAGCAGGCCGTAGACGCCGCCCGGCTTGCGGACCAGGCCGACCAGCTCGGGGTAGGGGTGGCGGTCCTTCAGCCGCCGCTGCACCGAGGCGGTGTAGCCGGCGAGCGGCTTGAGCGCGATGCCGCCCATGGCGTCGGGCCTGCGCTCGCGCAGCGCGAGGTGGGCGGCCATGTCGTAGGTGGTCCAGCCCGTGCACAGGGTCGGCGCTTCGGGGCCGAGCCGGTCGAGCAGATCGCAGAGCGCGGTGCGTTCGCCACGAGCGTGAGTCACGTGGATCAGCCTACCGCTGGGAATAACCGACTGATCGGGCGTGATAGTGACATACGTACAAACAACAGACATGAGAGGAAACCCACGGAGTGGCGAGCAAGGTCACCTCGGCCGTGATGCGTCAAGGACTCCGCGTCCTTGGGGTGGCCATTCGCACCGAGAAGCTGGTTTTCACCCTTGCGGTGCTGGCCAGCGCCGTCTACGGCGGCATGACGGTCGCCTCCGCCTCCGCCCTCGGGTGGGCGACCCAGAACGTGGTGCTGGCCGCGTTCGCCGACGGCGAGGTCGCCGCGGGCGCGATGTGGACCGGCGTGTTGCTCATCGTCGGCGCCGCGCTGCTCAAGGCGATCGGCGTGGCGGGGCGCCGCATCCTGGCCGGCGTCCTGCAGTACCGCATGCAGGCCCGCTCCCGCCGCGACGTCACCAAACAGTACCTGCGGCTGCCGCTGGCCTGGCACCACCGGCACCCGACCGGGCAGCTGCTGTCGAACGCCAGCGCCGACGCCGAGGCCGCCTGGGCGCCGCTCGCGCCGCTGCCGATGGCCGTCGGCGTGATCGTCATGCTGGTCACCGCGGCGGTCGCGATGGTGGTGACCGACCTGGTGCTGGCGCTCGTGGGCTTCCTCATCTTCCCGGCCATCGCCGTGCTCAACCTGCTCTACCAGCGCAGGCTCAGCCCGCTCGCCACCCGAGCGCAGCAGCTGCGCGCCGAGGTCAGCGAGATCGCCCACGAGAGCTTCGACGGCGCGCTCGTCGTCAAGACGCTCGGCAGGGAGGAGCTGGAGACCGACCGGTTCCGGCGGCGCGCCCACGAGCTGCGCGACGCCAACATCGCCGTCGGACGCGTACGCGGCCTGTTCGACCCCATGCTGGAGGCGCTGCCCACGCTCGGCGTGCTCGCCGTGCTGGCCGTCGGCGCGGCCCGGCTGTCCGCGGGCGCGATCGACCCCGGCGGCCTGGTGCAGGTGGCCTACCTGTTCACGCTGCTGGCCTTTCCCATCAGGGCGCTCGGCTGGGTGCTTGCCGAGCTGCCGCGCAGCGTCGTCGGCTGGCAGCGGGTGCAGGCCGTGCTCGACGCCGACGGCTCCATGGAGTACGGCACCGCCGCCGCCCCGGCCTCCGACGCCCCCGCCGAGCTGAGCGTCAGCGGGGTCTCCTACGCCTACGGCGAGGCCCAGGTGCTGCACGACGTCACCTTCGACGTCCCCGCCGGGCGTACCGTCGCGCTGGTCGGCCCCACCGGGTCGGGCAAGTCCACGCTCGTGCAGCTCCTGGTGCGGCTGGTGGACCCCGACTCGGGGCGGGTGCTGCTCGACGGCGTGGACCTGCGCGAGCTGCCCTACGGCGCCGTGGCCGCCTCGGTGGCGCTGGTGCCGCAGCAGACGTTCCTGTTCGACGACACCGTACGCGGCAACGTCGCCCTGGGAGCCGAGGCCACCAATGAGATCAGCGACGACGACGTCTGGGGCGCCCTGCGCCTGGCCCAGGCCGACGGCTTCGTCGGCCGGCTGCCCGACGGCCTCGCCACCCGCGTCGGCGAGCGCGGCGCCTCGCTGTCCGGCGGCCAGCGCCAGCGCCTCGCCCTGGCCCGCGCGGTGGCCCGCCGCCCCCGCCTGCTCATCCTCGACGACGCCACCTCCAGCGTGGACCCGCAGGTCGAAGCCAAGATCCTGTACGGCCTGCGGGACGCCGCCGAGGCGTCCACCGTCGTGGTCGTCGCCTACCGGATGGCCACCATCGCCCTGGCCGACGAGGTCGTCTACCTCGACCACGGCCGCGTCGCCGACCGCGGCACCCACGACGAGCTCATCAAGCGCTGCGACGGCTACCGCAACCTGGTGACCGCCTACGAGCGCGAGGAGGCCGAGCGCACCGCGATCGAGCTGTCGGACATCGACGCGGACATAGACGCGGACATCGACATCGAGGAAGAAGGGGTCAGCGCATGACCGCGCAGAGCATCCACGGCAACGCCGAGCGCTCCGCGCTGGCCACGATCCGCCAGGGCCTGTCGCTGACGCCCGAGTTCCGCAAGGGCCTGCTCGGCACGCTGGCGCTGGCCGTGATCGCCACCCTGGGCAAGGTCATCGTGCCGGTCGCGGTGCAGCAGACCATCGACACCGGGCTCAAGAACGGCACGCCCGACGTCTCGTACATCACCAAGGCCGTGGTGATCTGCGCCGCCGCGGTGGTGCTGACCGCCCTGGCCGGGTACGTCATGAACGTCCGCCTCTACAAGGCCACCGAGTCCTCGCTCGCCACCCTGCGCGTCCGCGGCTTCCGCCACGTGCACGACCTGTCGGTGCTCACCCAGAACACCGAGCGCCGCGGCGCCCTGGTCTCCCGCGTCACCAACGACATCGACCAGATCAGCACGTTCATGCAGTGGGGCGGACTGATGATCATCGTGTCGTTCGGCCAGCTCTTCGTGGCCACGGTGCTGATGTTCGTCTACTCCTGGCAGCTCACGCTGCTGGTGTGGGTCTGCTTCATCCCGCTGATGATCGCCCTGCCGCGCTTCCAGCGGCTGCTGTCGCGGGCGTACACGACCGTGCGCGAGCGCACCGGCGACATGCTGGCCGCGGTCAGCGAGTCGGTGGTCGGCGCCGCCGTCATCAGGGCCTACGCCTCCGAGCGGCGCACCGCCGAGCGCGTCGACCGGGCCGTGGACGCCAACAAGAAGGCGCAGGTGCGGGCGCAGACCATCGTCGGGTTCGTCTTCCCGCTGACCGAGATCGTGGCCGCGGTCGCCATCGCCGGCATCGTGCTGCTCGGCGTGCGACTCGGCCTGTCGGGCGGCATCACGCAGGGGGAGCTGGTGGCGTTCCTGTTCCTCGTGACGCTGTTCGTCTCGCCGCTGCAGACCGCCACCGAGGTGCTGAACGAGGCCCAGAACGCGGTCGCGGGCTGGCGCCGCATCCTCGGCGTGCTCGACACCCCGCCCGACGTCGCCGACCCGGGTGAGCAGGGCGTGGTGCTGCCGCGCGGCCCCATCGAGGTGGCCTTCGAGGACGTGCACTTCTCCTACCCCGGCGGCGCGCCCGTGCTGAGCGAGATCACGCTCGCCATCCCGCCGCGCTCGCGGGTGGCCGTGGTGGGGGAGACCGGCTCGGGCAAGACCACGTTCGCCAAGCTCCTGACCAGGCTCATGGACCCGGCGGCGGGCCGCGTCACCGTGGACGGCCACGACCTGCGGAACGTGCGCTTCTCCTCGCTGCGCGAGCGCATCGTCATGGTGCCGCAGGACGGCTTCCTGTTCGACGGCACCCTGGAGGACAACATCCGCTACGGCAAGCCGTCGGCCACCGCGGAGGAGATCGAGCTGGCGCTGACCGAGCTGGGCCTGGCCGACTGGCTGGAGGGCCTGCCCGCGGGCCTCGCCACGCCGGTCGGGCAGCGCGGCGAGTCGCTGTCGGCGGGGGAGCGGCAGCTCGTCGCGCTGGCCCGCGCCTACCTCGCCGACCCCGACCTGCTCCTGCTGGACGAGGCCACCTCCGCAGTCGATCCGGCCACCGAGGTACGCCTGGCCCGCGCGCTCGAAGGCGTCACCAGGGGACGCACCGCGATCTCCATCGCCCACCGGCTGTCCACCGCGGAGAACGCCGACGAGGTGCTGGTCTTCGACGCGGGCCGCCTGGTGCAGCGCGGCCCGCACGCCGAGCTGGTCGGCGAGCCCGGCGTGTACGCCGACCTGCACGCCTCCTGGGTGTCGGCGGCCCGTTCATAGGAGGGCGTTCATAGGAGGGCGGCGGCCGGCTCGCGGCTGGGGGCGTCGCTCAGCAGGGCGGAGAACATCACCGTCGTGCCGGCCGGCCCCGACACGATCATCACCTGATCGCACAGCATGCCGGTCAGCCACAGCCCCCGCCCGCGGAAGTCGAGCCCCTCGGGCGGGCGCCCGTCGCCCATCCACCCCGCGGGCAGCCCCGGGCCCTCGTCGCTGACCTCGCACCACAGCCGGCCGGCGTGCGACCACAGCCGCAGCCGGCCGTGACCGCCGCCGTGCAGGACCGCGTTCGTGACGATCTCGTTGACGGCCAGGACGAAGTCCTCCAGGCCGCGGCCGGTCAGCCCCTCGGCTCTCGCGTGCTCGGTGACGGTCCTGCGCAGGAGCGTGATGCGGCCGCGGGCGAAGGCGGTGCAGAGCACCTGTCTACACATCGTCCGCCCGTCGTACGGCGATGTAGGCGTCCGCGCCGATCAGCCGCAGCACCCGGGCCATCGGGTCACGGCACAGCACCGTCGTCGTGCCGCGCGGCCTGGCCATCGCCGTCATCGTCAGCAGCTGGGCCGAGCCCGCGTCGATGAACTCGAGCCCGGCCGCGTCGATCACCACCTCGCCGGGCTCCTTCTCCAGCCGCTCAAGCAGTGAGGCGAACGCGGGCCTGTTGGTCAGGTCGACGTCGCCCCACACCCGCAGCCCCGACTCGGCGTGCGCGAAGCGCAGCAGCGCCTGCTCGGGGGAGATCGGGTGCACGGCGGCGGCGCGGTCGAGGGCGTCGCGGGGGAAGACGCCGCGGTCGTACTGGCAGACCGCCGCCAGCCAGCCCTCGCCGAACAGCTCGTTGACGGCCGCCTCGAAAGCCGCGTGCCCCGGCACGTCGCCCAGCCCCCAGGAGGCGTCGACCAGCGCGTACACGCCGTGCCTGCCGTCCCTGCGCGCCTGGTCGCGGGCCTCGGCCAGCTCGGCGTGCAGCCGCCCGAGGTCGAGGAAACCGTCGGTGAAGTGGGTGTCGGCGCAGGCCAGGATCGTGATCTGGCCGGCCTGCTCGGCGTCGGCGAACCCCGGCACCAGCGGCGCCAGCCACCTGCGCGTGCGCTCGGGGGTGTCGGTGTGGGTGATGATCACCACTTTGGTACGGCGGCGCAGGCCGTTCACGGTGAACGCCCGCGTGAGCGTCATCCGCTCCCGCTCGCCGTCGAACGGCAGGCAGACATGATCGCCCAGATCCGGATCCAGAACGGAGCCCGCGACGTGCACCACGATCCTGCCCTCCCCTAGCACGCGGTCGAGTCAGAAAGTACTCGCCCGGATGTGATCACGTACCGCATTCTCAGCAAAACGCACCGTGATCCGCCCCAGACCGGTGTACGTTTTCGGCGGAGCCGCCCACGGGAGGGGTTATGAGGAGCATGGGCGTGGATGTGCTGGAGATGTCGCGACACCATCACGGGGGTTCTGTGGTGGTGAGACTGGCGGGGGAGATGGACGTCGACAACGTCTCCCAAGTGCGGAAATGCCTGGACGAAGCGGTCGCCGCTCACGACTCCAAACTCGTCGTGGATCTGACAGCGCTGACCTTCATCGACACCACCGGCCTCGGCGTGCTGGTGCGGCTGCTCGCCTCACTGCGCGAGCGCGACCGTACGATGGCGCTCGTCGCCCCCGACGGCCAGGTGCTGCGCAGGCTCCGCAGGACGAACCTCGCGCCGCTCTTCCCCATCTACGACACCCTCCCCGAGGCGCTCGCCTGACGACGGGGGCGCGGCGGTGGCCTGGTTGAATGGCAGCATGTCCCTCGACCCGAAGATCGCCACGCGGTTGAAGCGCAACCCCGACGGTCTGGTGCCCGCGATCACCCAGCAGTACGACACCGGCGAGGTGCTCATGCTGGCCTGGATGAACGACGAGGCCCTGCATCGGACGCTCACCACCGGCAGGGCCACCTACTGGTCGCGCAGCCGCCAGGAGCTGTGGGTCAAGGGCGGCACCTCGGGCAACGTCCAGCACGTCAAGTCCGTGGCGCTCGACTGCGACGGCGACACCCTGCTGGTCAAGGTCGACCAGGTCGGCGCGGCCTGCCACACCGGCGACCGCACCTGCTTCGACGCCGGCCAGTTCGAGATCGTGAACGGCTGACACCATGCGCAGCGACAAGCGGGAGCTGTGGATCTGGGTCGCCGCGACCGTGCTCGGCTGCCTCCTGGTGCTCGTCGCGGCCGGGCAGGACTGGGCGCGGGTGCTCCAGAGCGGCGTGGCCGCGCCCACCGGCGGCGACCTCAGCCCCGTGCTCACCCCCGTGGCGCTGGCCGGGCTCGCCGGGGTGGTGGCCGTGCTCGCCAGCAAGGGCACCGGCCGCCGCGTCGTCGGCGCCGTGCTCGCCCTGTGCGGCGCGGGCGCCGCGGCGGCGACCTGGACGGCGCTCGGCGCGTCCGATGTGACCGGCTGGCTCGCCGAGCAGAACGCGCTGCGCGGCGCCACCGACGTGCCGTGGGAGAGCGCGCCGCTGTGGCCCGCCGTCGCGGCGGCGGGCGCGCTGCTGATGCTCGCCGGCGGCGTCACCGCGATCGTGCGCGGCGCCCGGTGGGCGGGCATGTCCGCCCGCTACGACCGGGCCCAGGCCACGCCCGGCGAGACGAAGGCGCAGGTCAGCGACGACAGGGCGCTCTGGGAGGCGCTCGACAGGGGCGACGACCCCACCGAAGGCCGCTGAACACCCGCTGAACACGGCCCGATGTCGAAACCTCCACTGTTCTGAGTCCTTGTCTTCTTGGCAAAGAATTCCTCACTAAGCTGCCGTATCAACTCGCCACGAATGATTGAGGAGCCAGCTCATGAGCTACGGGGATCAGAGCGGTAGCGGCGGCTACGGCGCGCAACCACCGGGCGGCGGCTACGGGCAGCAGCCCGGCTACGGCCAGCAGCAGCCGGGCTACGACGGAGGCTATGGTCAGCAGGCCCAGAGCGGCGGCTACGGCCAGCAGCCCCCGAGCGGAGGTGGCGGGTACAACCAGCAGCCTCCCAGCGGCGGCGGAGGTTACGGCCAGCAGCCGCCGAGCGGGGGCGGCTACGGTCAGCAGCCGCCGAGCGGGGGCGGCTACGGTCAGCAGCCCCAGAGCGGCGGAGGTTACGGTCAGCAGCCCCAGAGCAGCGGCGGCTACGGCCAGCAGCCGCCCAGCTACCCACAGGACCTCGGCTACGGCCAGATGCCCCCGAGCGGGGGCTACTCCCAGCAGCAGGGCTACGGCTACGACCAGCAGCAGGGCTACTACGGCGCGCCCCAGCAGCCCCGCTCCACCAACGGCATGGCGGTCGCCTCGCTCGTCCTCGGCATCATCGGCCTGGTCTTCTGCGGCCTCACCAGCATCCCCGGCGTGATCCTCGGCCACATCGCCCTCAACCGGATCAAGCGCACCGGCGAAGAGGGCTCGGGCATGGCCGTCGGCGGCCTGGTCACCTCCTACATCACCGTCGTGCTGTGGGTGCTGGGCTGGATCATCTTCGGCGGCATGCTGCTCTCGCTCATCGGGCTGAGCACCGCGGCCACCGCCACGTACGACTACTGAGCATCCAGGGAAGGCGGATACTGGAAACATGAGCCACGCGACAACCGAGCGGACAGGCACGCGGCGCCTGAAGGTCCTGCTCCCGCCGCTCGGCGTCGCGGCCGTCACCTGCTCGGCCTTCGTGGTCGCCGCCGTGGTCGACCCCAACGAGCCGGGCCACTACCCGACCTGCCCGTTCCTGTGGATCACCGGCCTCTACTGCCCGGGTTGCGGCACGCTGCGCACCATGCACGCGCTGGCCCACCTCGACCCCGTGGCGGCGCTCGGTCTCAACCCCCTGCTGGTGGTCATGCTGCCGATCCTGCTGTTCTGGTGGGGGCGCTGGGTCGTGCGCGCGTGGCGGGGCAGGTCCATGAGCACCGCCGTGCCGCACCCGGCGTGGCTGTGGGCGTTCATCGTGGTCGTCATGGTCTACTGGGTAGTCCGTAATCTGCCTTTCGGGGCGTTCCTCGCCCCATAGGCGGGGACCGGTGGTGAGGGCGCGTCGCTGAGGCCGATACCATCGCAGGACAAGGCAGAGAGCGGACGCCGACGCGAACTCTCCGCCACACCCCCAGAAGCCGACCGGAGGGACCTCAGCGCGTGAGTGAGCGGACGGAAGGGCCGAGTGTCCTCGACGACATCCTCGACGGGGTGCGCGCCGACCTCGCCGCACGTCAGCAGGCCGTCTCGATGGACGAGCTCAAGCAGCGGGCCGAGCGGGCGCAGCCGCCCAGAGACGCCATGGCCGCGCTCGGGGGCGACCGCATCTCGGTGATCGCGGAGGTCAAGCGCTCCAGCCCGTCGAAGGGCGCGCTCGCCGCGATCGCCGACCCCGCCGCGCTGGCGGCCGACTACGAAGCGGGCGGCGCCCACGTCATCAGCGTGCTCACCGAGCGCCGCAAGTTCGGCGGCAGTCTCGACGACCTCGCCGCCGTCCGCGCCCGCGTCGACATCCCGATCCTGCGTAAAGACTTCATCCTCACCTCCTACCAGCTGTGGGAGGCCCGCGCCCACGGCGCCGATCTGGCCCTGCTCATGGTCGTCTGCCTGGAGCAGGAGGCACTGGTCTCGCTCATCGAGCGCGCCGAGTCCATCGGGCTGACCCCGCTGGTCGAGGTGCACACAGAAGAGGAGCTCGAGCGGGCCGTCGCGGCCGGCGCGCGGGTCATCGGGGTCAACGCGCGAAATCTCAAGACACTCGAGGTCGACCGCGACGTCTTCGCGAAGATCGCGCCCAAGATCCCGGATAATGTCATCAAGATCGCGGAGTCGGGCGTGCGCGGCCCGCACGACCTGCTCGCCTACGCCAGGGCCGGCGCCGACGCCGTGCTGGTGGGCGAGAGCCTGGTCACCGGCAAGGATCCGCGCAAGGCAGTGGAGGCGCTGGTGACCGCCGGTGCTCATCCGTCGACGCGCCCCGACCACTCAGCAGAGGGATAGCAGTGGCAAACGAAGGCACCATCCTGACCGCCGCCGACCTGGCGGGCAACGGCGCGCACGGCGACGACCCCGACGTGCACGGCAAGTTCGGCATCTTCGGCGGCCGATACGTGCCCGAGGCGCTCATCCCGGCGCTCGACGAGGTGGCCGCGGTCTACGAGAAGGCCAAGAACGACGCGCAGTTCATCAAGGAGTTCGACCACCTGCTGCGCACCTACGCGGGCCGTCCCACCACGCTGACCGACGTGCCGCGCTTCAGCGAGCAGGCGGGCGGCGCGCGCGTCATACTCAAGCGCGAAGACCTCACCCACACCGGCGCCCACAAGATCAACAACGTGCTGGGCCAGGCGCTGCTGACCAAGCGGCTGGGCAAGAAGCGGGTCATCGCCGAGACCGGCGCCGGCCAGCACGGCGTGGCCACCGCCACCGCCGCCGCGCTGCTCGGCCTCGAGTGCGTCATCTACATGGGCGCCGTCGACTGCGAGCGCCAGGCGCTCAACGTCGCCAGGATGAAGCTGCTCGGCGCGACCGTGGTGCCCGTCACCAACGGCTCCCAGACCCTCAAGGACGCCATCAACGAGGCGTTCCGCGACTGGGTGACCAACGTCGACACCACCCACTACCTGTTCGGCACCGTCGCGGGCCCGCACCCGTTCCCCGAGATCGTGCGCGACTTCGCGCGCATCATCGGCGTCGAGGCCCGCCGCCAGATGCTCGAGCTGACCGGCCGGCTGCCCGACGCGGTCTGCGCCGCCGTCGGCGGCGGCAGCAACGCCATCGGCGCCTTCCACGCCTTCATCGGGGACGAGGGCGTCCAGCTGCACGGCTACGAGGCCGCCGGCCACGGCCTGGAGAGCGGAGAGCACGCGCTCACCCTCACCGCCGGCTCGGTCGGCGTGCTGCACGGCTCGCGCACCTACGTCCTGCAGGACGACGAGGGCCAGACCATCGAGTCCCACTCGATCTCCGCCGGCCTCGACTACCCCGGCGTCGGCCCCGAGCACGCCTGGCTCAAGGACACCGGCCGCGCCACCTACCACGGCGTCACCGACGACCAGGCGATGGCCGCGTTCTCGCTGCTGGCCAGGACCGAGGGCATCATCCCCGCCATCGAGTCCTCCCACGCGCTCGCCGGCGCGCTCGAGCTGGGCCGCGAGCTCGGCCCCGAGGCGATCATCCTGGTCAACCTCTCCGGGCGCGGCGACAAGGACATGGGCACGGCCATGAAGTACTTCAACCTGTGACACCGCCGGCCCGGTGACGCCCGAAGGCTTCGGGCCGGGCGCCGAGCAGGGCATCATGGTGGGATTCGACCTTCGGAACGGACAGACATGACGACTCTTCAGACGGTCTTCGCCAAGGCGAAGGCGGACAACCGGGCCGCGCTCGTCGGCTACCTGCCCGCGGGCTTCCCGTCGAAAGACGGCGCCGTCGCCGCCGCCGCGGCCCTGGTGGAGGCCGGCTGCGACGTCATCGAGATCGGCCTGCCCTATTCCGACCCGCTCATGGACGGGCCGACCATCCAGGACGCGGTGCACCGCTCGCTCGTCAACGGCACCCGCATCGCCGACGTCATGCGTACCGTCGAAGGCGTGGCCGCCACCGGCGCCGCGACGCTCGTCATGACCTACTGGAACCCGATCGACAAATACGGCGCCGACCGGTTCGCCCGCGACCTCGCCAACGCCGGCGGCGTCGGCACCATCACGCCCGACCTGACGCCCGAGGAGTCCGAGCCCTGGCGCGCGGCCTCCGCCGCGGCCGGCATCGACACGGTGTTCCTGGTCGCGCCCAGCTCCACCGAGCAGCGCATCAAGGCCGTCGTCGACTGCTGCACCGGGTTCGTCTACGCCGCCTCGCTCATGGGCGTCACGGGCGCCAGGGAGACCGTCAACGTCGCCGCCCAGGGCCTGGTCGAGCGCACCCGCGCCCACACCGACCTGCCCGTGTGCGTCGGCCTCGGCGTCGGCACCGGCGCCCAGGCGGCCGAGGTGGCCGGCTACGCCGACGGCGTGATCGTGGGCTCGGCCTTCATCCGCCGCATCCTCGACGCCCCCGACGAGGCGGTCGGCCGCGAGTCGATCGCCACCCTGGCCCGCGACATGGCGAAGGGCGTCCGCCGCTGACGCTTGGGCGCGGCCCGTACGAGGCCGCGCCGGGCCGATCGCACGCCGCATCGGACGTGCAGCCACGGCCACCACCTTGGACGTGCGAGGGCCTGCCCCTCCACCGGTTGCAAGGTGCGGGGGCACCGGTCCGGCTCGTGCCGCTCGCGGTGGGGTGCGCCGTTGGCCTGCTTCTCCGCCCCTGGGCGGGGCTCGGCCGTCACCTCACATGTGCTGACGCCCCGCGCGCCTTGCCGCCGTCCTTCGGCGCGCGGCCGACAGGGCCCGCCCTGCCCTCGCCCTGTGAGCGTGCGTTGCGCGCGCTCCTGACGTTCCGGACAGGGGATCGATCTTTGCCCGGTTGAGGCTGGGTTGCGGCGAACCTCCCAGTTCAATGGCGGGATACGCGCTTAGCCGACGCTTATCCCGGACGTGATCGGATAGTCGCGGGTACTGTGCGCTTTCCGGCGCAGAGAAAGAGGAGAACACTAGTGGCCGCGTCACAATCGTCACTGATGGCGAGAACGGCGATACCCTGGGTGACAACCGTCGCCCGGCTGGTTCTGGGCGGGGTGCTGATCGCGGCGGGCGCGCTCAAGATCGGCAACCCGGCCGACTCCGTGGTCGCGGTCAAGGCGTACCAGCTGCTGCCGGAATCGATCGCCGTCGCGGTGGGCTACGCACTGCCCATCCTGGAGATCGTGGTCGGCGTGCTGCTGGTCGTCGGTCTGCTGACCAGGGCGGCCGCGGTGATCGCCGCACTGCTCATGTTCGCGTTCGTCTTCGGCATCGCCTGGGCGTGGGCGAACGGCCTGCGGATCGACTGCGGCTGCTTCGGTGGCGGCGGCCAGCTGGGTGCCGGACAGGAGCCGACCTACCTGCTCGACATCCTGCGCGACTTCGGCCTCGTGCTGCTCGGCGCGTGGGCCGTGCGCTTCCCGCCGGGCCGCTTCGCGCTCGACGGAGCTCTCGGTCTCGGGGGCGACAATGGTGTTGATGAGGGGGAGGACGAAGGATGAGCAAGGGCGAGCGCACCAAGACCAAGTCACAGTCCGCGCGCGACAAGATCAAGGCGCAGCAGGCCGCTCAGCGGGCCCGCGACAAGCGCCGGCGCATCGTGACCTACACCACCGCGGGCGTGGTCGCCGTGGCGGCCGTCGGCCTCGGCTGGTGGTACGCCGCGAGCACCTCGCGCTCCGAGGAGGCCCTCGGCGCCCTCGCGCCGATCGCCGTGCAGTCCGACGGCACCGCGGTGATGGCCCAGAACGGCGTCACAGGGCCGGTCGTCGACATCTACGAGGACTTCCAGTGCCCGGCCTGTAAGGAGCTCGAGCGCGTCAGCGGCCAGACCTTCAAGAACCTCGCCGCCGAGGGCAAGGCCAAGGTCGTCTATCACCCGATCACGATCTTCTCGCAGGATCCGACGAGGGCCAACTCCGTACGCGCCGGCAGCGCGTCCCGCTGTGTCGCCGACGGCAAGCAGTGGATGGCCTTCCACGACCTGCTCTTCGAGAACCAGCCTCCGGAGACCGAGCAGGGTTTCCTGCCCGACCAGCTCAAGCAGTGGGGCAAGGAGGCCGGTGTCGACACGCCCGGCTTCGACCAGTGCGTGACCAGCAACAAGAACGCCGACGCGCAGCTGGCGTACAGCAAGAAGGTCACCGAAGAGCAGAAGCTCGATCACACGCCGACAGTGAAATTGAACGGAACAGAAATAGACAATCAGGTACTGTTCAGCCCGTCGCAGCTGCGTGATGAGATTACCGAGGCGGCCAAGTAGGCCCGCTTCCGCTACCCTCGCTTGACATGCCCCTAGCCTCGATTCCCAGCCCTTCAGAAGGGGTCTGGTATCTCGGAATCATCCCGATCCGGGCTTATGCGCTATGCATCGTGCTCGGCGTCATCGTCGCCGTCTGGCTGAGCGAGCGCCGCTGGCGCGCCCGCGGCGGCCAGGCGGGGACGATCGTGGACATCGCGGTTCCCGCGGTCATCTTCGGCCTGATCGGTGGCCGGCTCTACCACGTCATCACCGACTGGCAGACCTACTTCGGCAGCCGCGCGATCAAGGAGCCCTACCAGGCCCTGTTCATCTGGGAGGGCGGCCTCGGCATCTGGGGCGCCATCTCGCTGGGCGCGCTCGGCGTCTGGCTGGCCGTACGCAAACGCGGCCTGTCCATGAGCGCCATCGCCGACACGGTCGCGCCCGGCATCGCCTTCGCGCAGGGCATCGGCCGCTGGGGCAACTGGTTCAACCAGGAGCTCTACGGCTCGCCGACCACCCTGCCGTGGGGGCTCGAGATCGACATCGAGCACGGCGGCGAGCCCGGCGTGCTCTACCACCCGACCTTCCTGTACGAGTCGCTGTGGGACGTCGCGCTGGGCTTCCTGCTCATCTTCGCGGGGCGCCGCTTCGCGCTGCACCACGGCCGGCTGTTCGCCCTCTACGTCGCCGGCTACACGCTCGGCCGCTTCTGGATCGAGGGGCTGCGCATCGACCCGGTCGGCGGCGTCGATCACGCGGTCGAGTTCCTCGGGCTGCGCATCAACCAGTGGACCTCGATCGTGCTGTTCGTGCTCGCGCTGGTCTACTTCTTCGCCACCCGTGACAAGACGGGCGAGGAGATCGTGGCGCTGCCCGAGTCCGGCCCCGACGACGAGCCCGACCCGGCTCACGGCGCCGGCCAGGCCGACCCCGGCACGGGCGAGTCCTCGGCCACGACCGCCGGCTCTTCGTCCACGACTGCCGAGGGCCCGTCCGGGGAGCCACCGTCCGGAGCCTCCTCGGCCGATGACGCTGACGGCGACAAACCGTCCGGCACCGGCAGGCCGGGCGCCGAAGCCTCCACCTCCGACGCGTCGGGCTCTGACACCTCCGCCGCTGACACGTCCGTTTCCGATGCTCCTGGCTCTGACGCGGCCGGCCCTGTCTCTTCCACCTCTGGCGCGTCCGGTGCCTCCGACTCGGTCGGCGCTGACCCGGCCGCGTCCGGGTCGTCGGCGCAGGGCGACGATGTCGTTTCTGCGGCGGCCCAGGAGGAGGGCGAGCAGGCGGGGCCAGTGGAGGCCGAGACCGTGACGAAGGAGAAGAACCCCCGATGAGCGATCGCGCGGAGGTCCACCACAACCATCGCGACGTCACCGGAGGCTGGCTACGGCCCTCGGTGTTCGGCGCGATGGACGGCCTGGTGTCGAACTTCGCGCTCATCGCAGGTGTGGCCGGCGGCAGCACCAACCCCAGGGTGGTCGCGCTCGGCGGCGTCGCCGGGCTGGCCGCCGGAGCCCTGTCCATGGCGGGCGGCGAATACGTCTCCGTCGCCAGCCAGCGCGAGCTGGCCCAGGCCGAGATCGCCGTCGAGCGGCGCGAGCTGGCCCACCACCCCGAGGACGAGCTGGCCGAGCTGGCCCAGACCTTCGTCGACCAGGGCGTGACGCCCGCCCTGGCCGCCGAGGTCGCCCGCCAGATCTCCCGCAACCCCGACCGCGCGCTCGAGGTGCACTCCCGCAACGAGCTCGGCGTGGTGCCGGGCGAGCTGCCGTCGCCGGTGGTGGCCGCCGTCTCGTCGTTCGTGTCGTTCGCGGTGGGGGCGGCGCTGCCGCTGCTGCCGTACCTGTTCGGGGCGCGCGAGCTGGTGATCTCCGCTGTGGTGTCCTGCTGCGCGCTGTTCGCCGCAGGGGCGCTGGTGTCGGCGGTGACCGCCCGCCGCTGGTGGTACTCCGGGCTGCGGCAACTCCTGGTGGGGGCGGTGGCGGCAGCGGTCACCTTCGCCCTCGGCAACGTCATCGGGGCGGCGGGGCTGTGATGGCCCGCCGACGCGCCAACCCTGGTTCCGGCCGCTCCGGCGGCGACGGCACCGGCCGCAACCGCTCCAACTCCCGCCGCTCCGCCGCTGACTCCGGCCCAGAGCCCGGCTCCGGCTCGGAGTTCGGCTCCGGTTCCGAGTTCGGGTCGGGTTCCGAGTTCGGGTCGGGTTCTGGGTTCGGGTCGGGTTCTGGGTTCGGGTCGGGTTCTGGGTTCGGGTCGGAGGCTGCGCCGGGGTACGGGCCGGGGTACGGGCCGGGAGCCGGGCAGGGGCCCGGTGAAGGCGCCTGGCCCGGCGCGGGCGTCCCCGCCGACGGCCGGGACGGTGGCACCGGGCGCTTCGGTGGCTATGGCGTCGGCACGGACTATGTCGCCGGTGCGGGCGTGGGCCAGGGAGATGCCTACGGTGGCGCCAGGACAGGCGACGGCCGTGATGCTGGGACACGAGGCAGGCGCAGCGCTGGAAGGCGCGGCAGTCGTGGCGCTCACATGGATGGCGGTCGCGGTGCTGAGGCGCGCGGCGGCGGTGCTGGGATGGGCGTCGGCGGCGTTGGGACGGGCGCTGGCGGTGCTGGGGCGGGTGCCGGCGGCGTAGGGATGGGCGCTGGCGGCGTAGGGACCGGTGCTGGTGGTGCTCGGACAGGTGCTGGCGATGTCGGCCTTGGAGCTTGGTCGGATGCCGGCACCGAGAGCGGTCGGCGCGGCGACGGGTGGGAGGCCTTCGGCGACAGCCGGGGGCGGAGTCGTGGCCGTGGCAGGCGTGCCGCCGGAAACGCCCGGCCCCTGAGCGATGCCCCGCCCGCCGGTGACGGCCGATCGGGAACCGGCGGCTGGCCCGCCGACGACGCCCGGTCCAGTACCGGTGGTTGGCCTGCGAGCGATGGCACCTCAGGCACAGGTGGTTGGCCTGCGGCCGATGGTTCTTCGGGTACTGGTGGTTGGCCCGCGAGTGACGGTGGTTCGGGGACTGGTGGTTGGGCTGCTGGTGGTGGCCGCTCCAGTTCGGGTGGTCGGCCTGCGGGTGACGGTCGGTCGGGCACCGGCGGTTGGCCTGCGAGCGACGGCCGCTCAGGCACCGGTGGTTGGGCTGCGGCTGATGGGCGGTCGGGCACTGGCGGGTGGCGGGCTGGTGATGTCGGGTCGGCGGATGACGGTCGGCCTGCCTCCGACAGCTGGTTCGTTGATGACGGGCGGGCTGCTGGGGATGGTCGTTCGGTTGGTGAGGCGGTTCCGGGGGCCGGGGCCGAGGGTGGTAGGAGATCGCGTTCGGGGGGTCGGCGGGCGCGTCGCCACGGGCAGCCTGGTGCGGGCGGCACCGATGCCGCTGGGTGGCCGGTGGCGGGGGCGGGCACGCCCAGCGATGCCTGGTCGGCTGCTGGGACGGATCCCGGTAGGCATGGGGGAGGGGCTCGAAGCGGTGGCTGGGAGGCGGCCGGCAGTGGCAGGAAGGCGGCGTCCCGTGAGGAGAGCGGCCAGTCGGTAGCGGGGGCGGATGACATCTGGGAGCCGGCTGTCGAGGGCCGGGCCGAGGGTGAGGCGTCCAGGCGTTCTTTGGGTGGTCGTGGGCGCAGGGCCGCTCGCCGGGCCGAGCAGTCCGCGGCGTCGGCCAGCGGGGAGTGGTCGGCGACCGGGCCGGACGGGGATAGGCGTGCGACGTCCGGTCGTGGGCGGCGAGCGGCCACGGATGAGGGCGGCCGGGCTGCGGGCGGTGGTTCGCCGGCACCCGGGTCGGAGGACGGTAGGCGTGCCGCTACTGGTCGAGGACGCCGGCATGCGAACGTGGACAGCGATGCCCCATCGGCGGCGGTCGGCGAAGGCCGGGGCCGGGGTGGTGTCGAAGGCGCCCCCCTTGGCGGGGCTGGTGCCGCGAGCGACCCCCTCGGCCGGGCTGGTGCTGGGAGCGATGCCGCTGGTGCTGGTGGTGATGGCCGGGCTGATGTCGACGGTGGTCGGGGACGGGGTGCTGCCAAGGGGAGGCGGGCGGCTGCGGCCGGTGAGGCGTCCGCTGATGGGGATGAGGACTTCTGGAGTGGTTCCGGCGCTGCCGATGATGAGGGTGGGCAGCGGCGGAGGCTGGGGTTCCGTGGCCGGGGGAAGGGTGATGACCGGCGGGCCAAGGATGAGGTGGACTCCGGTTCGCGGGCGCGCGGTGGCCAGGATGACGACAGTGGCCTTGGGTTGCCGCTGGAGGGGCTGTCCCGGGGTGGTAAGCGGGGGCGGGTTGCCGCGGACGGGAGTGCGGCGAATGGTGGCGAGGCGTCGGAGGGCGTAGCCCGTGGTGAGGTTGAGGGGAACGGGCGGAAGCGGCGGCGGACGCCGCGTTCCGACTGGCAGTTCCCCATCCTCACCGACATGGGCATGCGGCCTGAGCGGCAGCGGCTCCTGGTGATCATCTCCACGGTGGTCGCCGTGATCGTGGCGGGGGTCGGGTTCGTGACGGTGGTCAGGTCGCTGGGGACGTACACGCCGGAGCGGCAGGCCACCGCGGCCGTGCTCGCACCGGACGCGGTGCTGCCCAAGGTGTTCCACGGCTGGGACTCGCCCAAGCTGTTCGACCCCGTGGCCGAGCGTACGAAGGACGGGAAGGCGTTGACGGAGAAGGAGGTGTTCAGCCAGAAGGAGCTGACCGTCTCCAAGAAGCTCAAGCTGAAGCTCGCCGCCAAGAAGCTCGACCGCGAGTGCTCGCAGGCGTTGCAGGGCGCGGAGCTCATCGAGTTGGCCGCCGAAGCAGGCTGTACGCAGACCGCCCGCGGCCTCTACCTCAGCTCCGACGGCCGCTACGTGGGCCAGTACACGCTGCTCAACCTCAAGGACGCCCAGTCGGCGGGCGACCTCGTGGAGCAGCTGAAGGTGCTCTACCGGGGCGGCTGGGTGCAGCCCCTGACCTCCGGCAAGGCCGCCTTCCCGCCCGGCGGCTACTCCGAGGCGGGCGGCTACGCGCTCGGCCACTACGTCGGGCTGGTGTGGCTGGGCCGGGTGGACGGCGCCGAGCCCACCGCCAAGGACGACTACGTCTCGCTCACCCTCGCCCTGCGCGGGGCCGAGAAGGCGGTCTACCGTCGTGTCGTGTCGATCACGGGGCCGTCGTCCTGATGTCCCGGCGCGTGTTCCTGTCGTTGACGGCCGGTGTGCTGGTCGTGGCCGTCGCCGTGGGCGGATGGATGTGGCTGGGCAGGGAGACGCCCCGGCCGTCCGCCCTGCGTACCGAAGCGACCTCCGCCTTCTACGCGGCCATCGACAGCCGCCAGCACGACGCCACCCCGCTCACCGCCGACGAGGTCTTCCCCTCCTCCGCCGCGGCCCTGGGCGCCCTGCGCCGGGTCGCGGCCGACGTGTTCACCGACTGCTCCGAGCTTCTGTCGGGCACCACGGCCGAGGGGTGCACGCAGGCGTTGCGGGCGACGTACCAGGGCGGGTCGGTGGCGGGCCAGTTCGTCATCTTCAACCTGAGCGACGGGCGGGCGGCCGACGCGCTGGTGACCGACCTGCGCAAGGATGCGTTCGTGCGGCAGGACATCCCCTTCGAGGTCGCCGGCAGCAGCGCCCAGGTTCGCGCGATGGGGCATTACGTGACGGTGAGCTGGGTGGGCGGGAAGGCATCCGCACAGGATCTGGTCACCGCCCTCATCGCCCTGGACGGGTTGGGACGGGTGGTCCAGAGCCGCATCGTGGCGGCGACGTAGGACCTGCCGGCTTCCGCCCGCACGCGCGGCTTGGGTCCGCCTGCCCGCTGCGCGATGGGTGATGGATGGGCCAGGCGGAAATCAGGCGGTGCGCGGGTGCCGCGCGATGAGGGCACGGCATGGCCGGTGCTGAGCCGGGCGGACGGTGCCGGATGCTCAGGCCGGGCGTGGCGGGGTGCTCGTCTGCTGCGCGACGGGTACCGGGCCGGGCGCGGTGCGTGACGGGTGCCGGGCCGGGTGCGGTGGGTGCCGGGTTGCTCGGGTCAGGGGTGGTGGGTGCGTCCCCTAGGACAGGCGTGATCGCAGGTTGAGCTGTGGGTGTCTCAACGCGCGGAGTTCGGGCGGGCGGGTCAGGTTGTGGTGGTGAGGGCGGTGACCGTGGTGGTGACTGCCGACGGCAGCGCGGAGAGGTGGTGCAGCGGGGTTTCGAGGGGGGTCAGGGCGTCGGACCAGCCGGCGGCCTCGCGGATCAGGGCGCGGGCTTCGTTCTTGGTGAGGGTCGTGCCCTGGGCGCGGGCGACGGCGATCAGGGCCTCGCGCCACGTGTTGGCGATCTTGGCGTGTCCGTTGTCGAGGATCCTGCGCAGCACCGCCTCGGCCTCGCCGGTGGGCTGGGGACGGCGTACGGCGTTGTAGGCGGTCGCGGTCGCGTCGCGGACGTCGTACACGGTGGTGAGCACTTCCGGCAGGGGCGGCAGAGCCGCGCCCACGACGCGGACGTGAGCGGCGCGGGTGGCCAGCAGCAGGCGCGGGATCGCGGCCTCCAGGCCGGGCGGCACGGAGACGGCCACCCGGGTCGGCACGGTGGCGTGGGGTTTGGCCAGCCAGGTGGAGAGCCTGACACGGGGCTGGGTGAGGTCCTTCGGCCACTCGCCGACCAGCAGGTCGGGCTCGAAATCGGCGAGTGACTCGGCCTGCGCCACCGACCGGCCCGCGCTCTCGATCGACTGCGGGCCCTGTGTGTAGATGGCGGTGGACTGGCGGGACAGGCGCGACTGCACGGCGGGGCGGGTCTTGCTGGTGGGGCGCAGGAGGTAGAGGTCGGCGGCCGAGCCGATGGCCTCCGCGCCGAAGTATCGGTTGAAGTCGGGGTACATGGCCTCGTAGGCGAGGTTGAGCTCGGTCAGCTCCTGCTGGACCTTGAGCGCCAGCATCGGGGTGCGCTCGCTCGCCCCGTACGCCAGCAACACCCGCCCTTCGTCCCGCAGCCCCTCCACCGCGCGCGCCACGAACAGGCCGATGCCCTCCGGCGTGTACGGCGGATCGGTGAGCGCCAGGTCGTGGTCACGAGCCGAGGCGGGCAGGCCGAGCCGGAGGTCGGCCCAGCGCGTACGGACGCCGAGGTGCTGCTCGTCGATGTAGGCCAGGATGCGCTCGTCCACGTCGACCACCGTCACATCCGTCTCCGGATGCACCAGCTTGACGGCCAGCGAGGTCAGGTCGTGGTCGCCCACGCACAGCAGCCGGGTGCCGGGCAGCCAGAAGCGGGCCCCGAGCAGCAGCGCCCGCCGCAGCACGGTCTCGGGCGTGGCGGAGACGTGGTCGAGCACGTGGCGGGCACGCGGCGCCTTGGCGATGAGGCCGGTGAGGCGGTCGAGCACGTGGGCGTAGTGGGGGACGAGATGCGCCACCGGGTCCTCCGGTGGCGGTGCCACGGCGATGAGGTCCTGGTAGGCGGGCGTGTCGATGAGAGGGACACGCATCCGGTCGCCGTCGTGCTCCAGCGTGAGCTCGCGGAGCAGGGCCTCGATGGTACGCCGCGACGTCGCGGTCTCCCTCACCAGGCCGGCCGGCGTCCACCACTGGCCGTCGCACAGCAGGGCCAAGGCGTGCCGCAGCCGCCTGCTGTCGGCCCTGGCCTCGGTGAGCAGCCGTTCCACCCCGTCACGCTCCATGACCGAACCCTATCGGTGCCTTACCCTCAAGATCCCCGCCCACCGCCGCCCGCCGGGTCGAAGGCCGATTCCCCCAACAGGGCGGGCCCGCTTGCACGTGTGCCGCAGCGGCGACGGTGGTGTCGATGGGGCGTGGGTGGCCGGTATTCAGGTTTGGGCTGGGGTAAGGCCGGGGCCGGAAGTGGGGGCGAAGGGGACGGTGGGGGTCCTGGGGCGCTGGGCGGTGGAGGGGGATGCGCGGGTGGGGGCGGGGAAGTCGATTCGGGTGGCGGAAATCGGTGGGCTGAGCGGGAATTTCGCGGGCGGTGTCCGGGGTTTGGGATAGCGAGTTCGGATGTCGGGACGGCTCACAAGGTTCGCAATGCGGACGCGGCGGGCACCATTCCGGCAGGGTGAGGTAACCTCTACCCACGATATGCAGCAGGGCCAACGTCGTCCCTCGCCTGTGCAGGAGTTTCAGACAGACGAAGACGACGGGAGGGATTCAATGCCTGCTGCCCACCTCGGGTTCCCCGAGCCTCAGGGTCTTTACCACCCCGCCAACGAGCACGATGCCTGCGGTGTCGCCATGGTCGCCGACGTCGCCGGTCGGCGTGATCACGGCATTGTGGTCAAGGCGCTGACGGCGCTGTGCAATCTCGATCACCGGGGGGCCAAGGGTAGCGAGCCGGACACCGGCGACGGAGCCGGGATCCTGACGCAGATCCCCGATGAGTTCTACCGGGCGAGCGTGCCGTTCACGCTGCCCGAGGCCGGTTCGTACGCGACCGGCATCGCCTTCCTGCCGTTCGACTCCGAGGCCAGGGCGCTCGCCGTCCGCCTGATCGAGGAGATCGCGGCCGAGGAGGGCCTGAGCGTGCTCGGCTGGCGTGAGCTGCCGGTCGACCGCGACCTGCCCGGCCCGAGCGCGCGGGCCGTGATGCCGCACTTCGCGCAGCTGTTCGTCGCCGACCAGGACGGCCGTGCCGGGCTCGAGCTCGACCGGCTGGCGTTCTGCCTGCGCAAGCGGGCCGAGCACGAGGCCGACGTCTACTTCCCCTCGCTGTCCTCGCGGACGATCGTCTACAAGGGCATGCTGACGCCCGACCAGGTCGAGCCGTTCTTCCCCGACCTGAGCGACGAGCGTTACGCGACGGCGATCGCGCTGGTCCACTCGCGTTTCTCCACCAACACGTTCCCGAGCTGGCCGCTGGCCCACCCCTACCGCTACATCGCCCACAACGGCGAGATCAACACGGTCAAGGGCAACCGCAACTGGATGCGGGCGCGCGAGGCGATGCTCGCCTCCGCCCACATTCCGGGCGATATTTCGCGACTTTTCCCCATCTGTGACCCGGATGGCAGCGACACCGCCAGCTTCGACGAGGCACTCGAGCTGCTCCACATGGGCGGCCGCAGCCTGCCCCACGCCGTGCTCATGATGATCCCGGAGGCGTGGGAGAACCACACGGAGATGGACCCGGCGCGGCGCGCCTTCTACGAGTTCCACTCCACGATGATGGAGGCCTGGGACGGCCCAGCCTCGATCACCTTCACCGACGGCACCGTCGCCGGCGCCGTGCTCGACCGCAACGGCCTGCGTCCTGGCCGCTTCTGGGTGACCGCCGACGGCCTGGTCGTGCTGGCCTCCGAGGCCGGCGTGCTGGACATCGCGCCGGAGGACGTCGTCCGGAAGGGCCGCCTGCAGCCGGGCCGGATGTTCCTCATCGACACCGCCCGCGGCAAGATCATCGAGGACGACGAGATCAAGGCCGAGCTCGCCGCCGAGCTCCCCTACGAAGACTGGCTGCACGCCGGGCTCGTCCGCTTCGAGGAACTGCCCGCCCGCCAGCGCGAGATCCCCACCCACGAGGCGCTCGTCAAGCGGCAGCAGACCTTCGGCTACACCGAGGAAGAGCTGCGCATCATCCTGTCGCCGATGGCGCGCACCGGCCAGGAGCCGATCGGCTCCATGGGCACCGACACGCCCGTGGCCGTGCTGAGCGAGAAGCCGCGGCTGCTGTTCGACTACTTCACCCAGCTGTTCGCGCAGGTCACCAACCCGCCGCTGGACGCCATCAGGGAAGAGCTGGTCACCTCCCTGGCCAGCACGCTCGGGCCCGAGGGCAACCTGCTCGACCCGGGGCCCAGCTCCTGCCGGCAGCTCGTGCTGCCGTACCCGGTGATCGACAACGACGAGCTCGCCAAGATCATCCACATCAACGACGAGCACGACCTGCCGGGCTTCCACCCCTACGTGATCAGCGGCCTGTACGACGTCTCCGGCGGCGGCGAGGCCCTGCTGCGGCGGCTGGAGGAGATCAGGGCCGAGGCGTCCAGGGCGATCGCCGACGGCGCCCGCATCATCGTGCTGAGCGACCGCGGCTCCTCCGAGGAGCGGGCGCCGATCCCGTCGCTGCTGCTGACGGGCGCGGTGCACCACCACCTCATCCAGGAGAAGACCCGCACCAAGATCGGCCTGGTCATCGAGACCGGCGAGGCCCGCGAGTGCCACCACATGGCGCTGCTCATCGGCTACGGCGCCGCCGCGATCAACCCCTACCTGGCGATCGAGACCATCGAGGACCTCGTCGACAGCGGGGTGCTCAAGGCCGACAAGCACAAGGCCGTGCGCAACCTCATCAAGGCGTACGGCAAGGGCGTCATCAAGGTCATGTCCAAGATGGGCGTCTCCACGGTGGCCTCCTACACCGGCGCGCAGATCTTCGAGGCGCTCGGCCTGAGCCAGGAGGTCATCGACTCCTGCTTCACCGGCACCACCTCCCGCCTCGGCGGCGTCGGCTTCGACGTGCTGGCCGAGGAGGTCGCGCAGCGCCACCGCCACGCCTACCCGCGGGTGGAGAACCCGCACCGCAAGCTCCAGGTCGGCGGCGAATACCAGTGGCGGCGCGAGGGCGAGCCGCACCTGTTCAACCCCGAGACCGTCTTCAAGCTGCAACACGCCACCAGGACCCGCCGCTACGAGATCTTCAAGGAGTACACGAACCTCGTGGACTCCCAGGCGGAGCGGCTGATGACCCTGCGCGGCCTGTTCAAGCTGCGCAAGGGCACGCCGATCCCCATCGAGGAGGTCGAGCCGGTCGAGAGCATCGTCAAGCGCTTCTCCACCGGCGCGATGTCGTACGGCTCCATCTCCATGGAGGCGCACGAGACGCTCGCCATCGCGATGAACCGGCTCGGCGGCAAGTCCAACACCGGCGAGGGCGGCGAGGACCCCGAGCGCCTGTACGACCCGGCCCGCAGGTCGGCGATCAAGCAGGTGGCATCGGGACGGTTCGGCGTCACCTCCGAATACCTGGTCAACGCCGACGACCTGCAGATCAAGATGGCGCAGGGCGCCAAGCCCGGCGAGGGCGGCCAGCTGCCCGGCCACAAGGTCTACCCGTGGATCGCGAAGACCCGCCATTCCACGCCTGGCGTCGGCCTCATCTCGCCGCCGCCACACCACGACATCTACTCCATCGAGGACCTCGCCCAGCTCATCCACGACCTGAAGAACTCCAACCCGCGTTCCAGGGTCCACGTCAAGCTGGTCGCCGAGGTCGGGGTCGGCACGGTCGCGGCCGGCGTGTCGAAGGCGCACGCCGACGTGGTGCTCATCTCCGGCCACGACGGCGGCACCGGCGCCTCGCCGCTGACCTCGCTCAAGCACGCGGGCGCGCCGTGGGAGCTCGGCCTGGCCGAGACCCAGCAGACGCTGCTGCTCAACGACCTGCGCGACCGCATCGTGGTGCAGGTCGACGGCCAGCTCAAGACGGGCCGCGACGTCGTCATCGCCGCGCTGCTCGGCGCGGAGGAGTACGGCTTCGCCACCGCCCCGCTGGTCGTCTCCGGCTGCGTCATGATGCGGGTCTGCCACCTCGACACCTGCCCGGTGGGCGTCGCCACGCAGAACCCCGAGCTGCGCAAGCGCTTCACCGGCAAGCCGGAGTTCGTGGTCAACTTCTTCGAGTTCATCGCCGAGGAGATCCGCGAATACCTCGCCGAGCTGGGCTTCCGCTCGCTCGACGAGGCGATCGGGCACGTCGAGCTGCTCGACACGACGGCGGCCGAGGAGCACTGGAAGGCCAGTGGCCTCGACCTGTCGCCGATCCTGCACCGGCCCGAGCTGCCCGCCGGCACCGCGCTGCGCCGGCTCGCCGAGCAGGACCACGGGCTGGAGCACGCGCTCGACAACACGCTCATCCAGCTCGCCGAGGGCGCCATCAACGACGGCACCCCGGTGACGCTCGAGCTGCCCATCCGCAACGTCAACCGCACGGTCGGCACCATGCTCGGCTACCAGGTGACCAAGCGGCACGGCGGCAAGGGGCTGCCCGACAACACCATCGACATCTCCTTCACCGGCTCGGCGGGCAACTCGTTCGGCGCGTTCGTGCCGCGCGGGATCACGCTGCGGCTGACCGGCGACGCCAACGACTACGTCGGCAAGGGCCTGTCGGGCGGGCGCATCACGGTGCGGCCGCACGACGAGGCGCCGCTCGACGGCCACATCATCGCCGGCAACGTCGCCCTCTACGGCGCCACCTCCGGCGAGGTGTTCATCCGCGGCGTCGTGGGCGAGCGGTTCTGCGTGCGCAACTCCGGCGCGACGGCGGTCGTCGAGGGCGTGGGCGACCACGGCTGCGAGTACATGACCGGCGGCAAGGCCGTGGTGCTCGGCCCGACCGGGCGCAACTTCGCGGCCGGCATGTCGGGCGGCGTCGCGTACCTGCTGGATCTCAAGCCCGAGCGGGTCAACCGCGAGATGGTCGCCATCGAGGCGCTCACCGAGGAGGACGCCGAGTTCCTCAAGGAGACCGTCGAGAAGCACTTCGCGGAGACCGGCTCGCCGGTCGCCAAGCAGCTGCTGGCCGACTGGGACGCGGCGCTGGCCAGGTTCGGCAAGATCATGCCGACCGACTACAAGAGGGTGCTGGAGGCCGCCGAGGCCGCCCGCATCGAAGGCAGGGACATCGACGAGGCCGTCATGGCGGCCGCGGTTCAGGGTTAAGGGAGGCGTACCGCATGGCTGACCCGAAGGGTTTTCTCACGCACGACCGGGAGCTGCCGGCGCGCCGTCCCGTGGACGTCCGCATCAGCGACTGGCGCGAGGTCTACCAGGACTTCTCCCAGGAGAAGCTGACCAAGCAGGCGGCCCGCTGCATGGACTGCGGCATCCCGTTCTGCCACAACGGCTGCCCGCTGGGCAACCTCATCCCCGAGTGGAACGACCTGGTCTACCGCACCGACTGGCAGGAGGCCATCGAGCGGCTGCACGCCACCAACAACTTCCCCGAGTTCACCGGCCGGCTCTGCCCGGCTCCGTGTGAGGCGGCGTGCGTGCTCGGCATCAACTCCGACCCGGTGGCGATCAAGCGGGTCGAGGTCGAGATCATCGACCGCGCGTTCGCCGAGGGCTGGGTGCGCCCGCAGCCGCCGGCCGTCAAGACCGGCAAGAAGGTCGCGGTCGTCGGCTCAGGACCGGCGGGTCTGGCCGCCGCCCAGCAGCTCACCAGGGCGGGGCACGACGTGGTGGTGTTCGAGCGGGCCGACCGCATCGGCGGCCTGCTGCGCTACGGCATCCCCGAGTTCAAGATGGAGAAGCGGCACATCGAGCGCCGGCTCGAGCAGATGCGGGCCGAGGGCACCGAGTTCCGCACCTCCGTCGACGTCGGCGTCGACATCACCGCCGCCGAGCTGCGCGAGCAGTTCGACGCCGTGGTGCTGTCGGGCGGGGCCACCCAGTGGCGCGACCTGCCGGTGGCCGGGCGTCAGCTGAAGGGCATCTACCAGGCGATGGAATACCTGCCGCTGTCCAACAAGGTCCAGGAGGGCGACTTCCCCGCCTCGCCCATCTCGGCCGAGGGCAAGCACGTGGTGGTGATCGGCGGCGGCGACACCGGCGCCGACTGCATCGGCACCGCGATCCGGCAGGGCGCCGCGTCCGTCACGCAGCTGGAGATCATGCCGCAGCCGCCCGCCACGCGGCCGGCCGGCCAGCCGTGGCCGACCTACCCGATGCTGTTCAAGATGGAGAGCGCCCACGAGGAGCTGGCCGAGGGCGGGGGAGCGCGCGTCTACGCGGTCTCCACCACCGAGTTCGTCGGCGACGACGACGGCAACGTGCGGGCCCTGCGCCTGGTCGAGGTCGAGGGGCCGCAGAACGGCTTCAAGCCGATCCCCGGCACCGAGCGGGAGATCCCGGCCGAGCTGGTCACGCTCTCCATGGGCTTCCTCGGGCCGGAGAAGGGCTCGCTGCTGCAGGACCTGGCCGAGGTCGCCGGTGACGGCTTCTACGACGCCAGGGGCAACGTGGCGCGCGACAAGACGTACATGTCGAAGGTCGACGGCGTCTTCGTGGCGGGCGACATGGGCCGCGGCCAGTCGCTCATCGTGTGGGCCATCGCCGAGGGGCGGGCCGCCGCCTCCGGCGTCGACCGGTTCCTGACCGGGGACACGGCGCTGCCGTACCCGATCCTGCCGACCGCGCGTCCGCTGGTCTGACCTGCTCGTCTCTCAGGAGCGCCCGCCCTTGTGGCGGGCGCTCTGTTTTTTGCAGACTCTGCATGTCTTGCAGGTCGTGCAAAAAGTGCGTACAGTGCAAGGCATGGAGAGTCCGCAGGAGCGGCGCGAGCGCCGCCGGGCCGACAAGCGGCAGGCCATCAGGATGGCCGCCGTGCGCATCGCGCTCGACCAGGGGCTCGAAGCCGCCACCGTGGAGGCGATCAGCGCGGCGGCCGACATCTCGCCGCGCACCTTCTTCAACTACTTCGCCTCCAAGGAGGAGGCGCTCGCCCCCGGCCCCATGTGGACGCCCGAGGAGTTCATCGGGCTGCTGCAGGAAAGGCCGGCGGACGAGCCCGCCTTCGAGTCGCTCAAGGTCGTGGCGCGCACGCTCGCCGCGCGGCTGCGGCCGATCATGGCCGACATGAAGCCGTTCGCCGAGCTGCGCAGGCGCCACCCCGAGCTGGCCGCCAAGGCCAGGGCCGTCGACGAGACGAAGCTGATGGAGAGCCTCTTCGGCGCCGTCAGCGGCCGTCCAGGCGTCACCAGCGCCGTGCACGCCAGGCTGCTCGTCATCGCCACCTTCGGCGCGGCCATCTCGGCCGTGCAGGAGTCGCTGGCCGGCGGCGGAGCGGTGGAGGACCTGCTCGAGGAGGCGTACACGCTGCTCGAAAACGGGCTCTGACTCTCCTGAGGAAAGACAAGCGGCGACCGGGGTGGCACCCCCGATCGCCGCGGATCACTCCTGCCCTCTCGCGAAAAAGAAGCAAGGAGTCGACTCATGGTAGCGACAATCCCCCAGCAGTCCACCCCGAGACGAACACTCTGGGTCAGCATGGGGTCACTCATCATCACCCTGTTCCTGGCCGCGCTCGACCAGACCGTCGTGGCCACCGCCATGCCCACCATCGTGGGGGAGCTGCACGGGCTCGAGAGCCTGTCCTGGCTGGTCACCGCGTTCGCCCTGACCTCCGGCATCGCCACCCCGCTGTTCGGCAAGCTCAGCGACATGTACGGCCGCCGCACCCTCTACCTCGCGGCCATCGTCCTGTTCGTCATCGGCTCGGCCCTGTGCGGCGCCGCCCAGTCGATGGGCCAGCTCATCGCCTTCCGCGCCTTCCAGGGCATCGGCGCGGGCGGCCTCATGGTGCTCACCATGACCATCGCCGCCGACCTCGCCACCCCCCGCGAACGCGCCCGCTTCCAGGGCCTGTTCGGCGGCGTCTTCGGGCTGGCCTCCATCGCGGGGCCGCTCGTCGGCGGTTACCTCACCCAGCACGTCTCCTGGCGCTGGATCTTCTACATCAACCTGCCGCTCGGCGCCGTCGCGCTGGCCGTCGCCTTCGCCGTGCTCAAGCTGCCCCGGCGCACTTCGCCGCACCGCGTCGACTGGCTCGGCGCCGCGCTCATCGCCGGGCTGCTGACCTGCCTGACCCTGCTCGCCTCCTGGGGCGGCACCGTGCACGCCTGGACCTCGCCCGTCATCATCGGGCTCGGCGCCGGCGCGGTGCTGCTGGCCCTGCTGTTCGTCCTCGCAGAACGCGCGGCGGAGGAGCCCATCCTGCCGCTGCGGCTCTTCCGCTCGGCCTCCTTCACCCTGCCCGTCGTCACCGTCGTGCTCATGGCCACCGCGATGCTCGGCCTGGCGACCTTCCTGCCCATGTTCCTGCAGCTCGCGCGCGGCGCCGGGGCGGCCGACTCCGGGCTGCTGCTGCTGCCGCTCATGGGCGGCATGATCGTCGCCTCCACGCTCGGCGGGCAGCTGGTGACCAGGCTCGGCCGGTACAAGTGGCTCATCGTGGGCGGGGCCGTCTGCGCCGGGATCTCCGGGCTGCTGTTCGCCACCATGGACCTCGGCACCGGCACGGTCGCGTCGGGGGCGTACATGGTGCTGTGCGGGCTCGGGCTGGGCGTGATGGGGCAGAACCTGCTGCTCGCCGTCCAGACCACCACGCCCGCGGCCGACCGGGGCGCGGCCACCTCGGCCGTCACGTTCGCCCGTGGCGCCGGCGGCGCGGTGGGCGTGTCGGTGCTCGGCGGCGTGTTCGCCGCCGGCCTCGCGCCGGGACAGGCCGCGCTCACCCCCGCCGCCGTCCAGGCGCTGCCCGAGGCCGTACGGCACGCCACGCAGCTGGCCTTCGCGGACGCGATCACCGGGGTGTTCGCGTGGACCGGGCCGATCATGCTGGCCGCCGCGGTGCTGCTGGCCCGGCTTCCTGACGTACGGCTGAGCCACCGCGACTGACACGCGCCTGAAGGGGCGAAGCGGGCTGGGGGATAGAGGTCCGCTTCGCCCACCATCAACCGAAATTTCACCACTCGGTTGCATCACTGGTTGACTGTCGGGAACATTCAGATTCTGCGGCATTCAGGCGTAGGGGGAACTATGCGGCGGCTCGCCTCCGGCATGACGGCGCTGGCCGCCGCGCTCACACTCGCGGCCTGCTCGGCCACCGCCCCCCAGCCCGGCGAGGCCGCCCGCAAACCCACCCCCCAAGGCCAGGGACAGCCCGAATACCTCGTCTTCTACGAGCACGGCCGGGCACGTGAGGCCAAGGCCGCCGTCGAACGCGCCGGCGGCACCACCGTCGCCGACGACACCAAGCTCGGCTACCTCCTCGCCGCCGGCGGCGACGGCTTCCAGGGGGCCGTGGGCGGCGACCCCGCCGTCGTCGGGGTCAGCCCCGACCGCAGCATCGGACGTACGGCATCGAAGCCCGCCACGCGAGCACTCCCCGACGAGCAGGCGTTCACCAAGCGGGCCGGCGAACCGCTCGCCCCCCGCCAGTGGGACATGCGCATGATCGGCGCCGACCGCGCCAACGCCAAGGTCCCCGGCAGCAAGAAGGTCCTCGTCGGCGTCATCGACACCGGTGTGGACGGCAAGCACCCCGACATCGCCCCCAACTTCAACCGCGAGCTCAGCCGCAACTTCGTCACCGACCGCCCCAAGGACGACTACGGCGAGACCCTCGACGGCCCCTGCGAGGCCAAGAACTGCAAGGACCCCGTGGACGCCGACGACGACGGCCACGGCACCCACGTCGCCAGCACCATCGCCTCGCCCATCAACGGCATCGGCATCGCCGGCGTCGCGCCCGGCGTCCAGATCGTCAACATCAGGGCAGGCCAGGACTCCGGCTTCTTCTTCCTCAAGCCCAGCCTCGACGCCCTCACCTACGCCGCCGACATCGGCGTCGACGTCGTCAACATGAGCTACTACGTCGACCCCTGGCTGTTCAACTGCCGCGCCAACAAGTCCGACACCAAGAAACAGCAGCTCGAACAGCGCGCCATCATCACCGGCATGCAACGCGCACTCGACTACGCGCGCGAACGCGGCGTCACCCTCATCTCCGCCCTCGGCAACGGCTCCACCGACCTCGGCAACCCCAAGATCGACAAGCAGAGCCCCGGCTACCCCAAGGGCGACGAGAAGGAACGCGAGATCGACAACTCCTGCATCAACGTGCCGGCCGAGTCCAAAGGCGTCATCTCCGTCTCCGCGCTCGGCCCCTCCGGCCGCAAGGCCGCCTACAGCGACTACGGCGTCGAGCAGACCGACGTCTCGGCCCCCGGCGGCGACGTGCTCGACGGGGAGGGCGTCAACGTCACCAGGTCCATCCTCGCCGCCGCGCCGGAACACGTGCTGCGCGCCGCGGGCCGCGTCGGCAAGGACGGCAAGCCCAAGGGCGCCGACGTCGTACGCGACTGCACCGGCGGCACCTGCTCCTACTACCAGTACCTCGAAGGCACCTCCATGGCCGCGCCGCACGCCACCGGCGTCGCCGCCATCCTCATCAGCCGCTTCGGCAAGCCCGGCAAGGGCGGGCTCGAACTCGCCCCCGACACCGTCCAGGACCTGCTCTACAAGACCGCCACCCCCAAGGCCTGCCCCAGCCCGCGCGAGTACACCTACAACGCCTTCGGCACCAGCGAGAAACACCTGTGCCAGGGCGACACCGACGACAACGGCTTCTACGGCCACGGCATCGTGAACGCCTGGAAGGCGGCGACCGCGCAGCCATGATGTACCGCCTCCTCGCCGACGCCGCGATGGGGGTACATTTCGCTTTTCTCGCCTACCTGACCTTAGGCGGCTTCCTCGCCTGGCGCCGGCGCCGCACGATCTGGATCCACCTCGCCGTCGCGGCCTGGGGAGTGCTGTCCGTCGTGACCGGCGTCGAATGCCCGCTCACACTCGTGGAAGACTGGGCACGTCGCCACGCGGGCGGGGCAGGTCTGCCCGCGAGCGGCTTCATCGACCACTACATCGAAGGCGTGATCTACGCGGGTGAGTACACGAACGTGGCGCGACTGGCGGTCGCCGTTCTCGTTCTGTTCTCATACGTCGGGTACGTTCTCCGTCGTCAGTGACTGCCAAGTGGTCTGTACCAATTAAGGTAGGACTCGTGACTCGTCGCGCGAAAATCGTCTGCACTCTAGGCCCCGCCACATCGTCCAAGGAACGCCTCCGCGAGCTCATCGCCGCGGGCATGGACGTAGCACGGTTCAACCTCAGCCATGGCAACCATGACATGCACAGAGAGGTGTACGACCGGGTCAGGGAGGTGGCGGCCGACCTCGGCCGCGGTGTAGGCGTCCTCGCCGACCTGCAGGGCCCCAAGATCCGCGTCGGCACCTTCGAGGAAGGCCCCGTCCGGCTCGGCTTCGGCGACGTCTTCACCATCACCGGCGAAGACGTCCCGGGAGACCGCGAACAGGTCTCCACCACCTACAAGGGACTGCCCAACGACGTCAGCCCCGGCGACACCATCCTCGTCGACGACGGCCGCCTCGTGCTCGAGGTCACCCGCGTCGACGGCGACCGCGTCATCACCCGGGTCGTCATCGGCGGCATGATCTCCGACAACAAGGGCCTCAACCTGCCCGGCGTCAACGTCAGCGCCCCCGCGCTGACCGACAAGGACGAAGCCGACCTGCGCTGGGCGCTGCGCACCGGCTTCGACATGATCGCCCTGTCGTTCGTCCGCCGCCCGTCCGACGCCGACGTGGTGCGCAACATCATGGAGCAGGAGGCCGTACGCCTGCCGCTGCTCGCCAAGATCGAAAAGCCGCAGGCCGTCGACCGCCTCCCCGAGATCGTCGACGCCTTCGACGGCATCATGGTCGCCCGCGGCGACCTCGGCGTCGAGCTGCCCCTCGAGCAGGTGCCGATCGTCCAGCGCCGCATCATCGAGCTGTGCCGCGAGAAGGCCCACCCCGTCATCGTGGCCACCCAGATGCTCGACTCCATGATGAACTCCCCGCGCCCCACCCGCGCCGAGACCTCCGACGTCGCCTACGCCGTCATGGACGGCGCCGACGCGGTCATGCTGTCCGGCGAGACCTCCGTCGGCAACTACCCGATCGAAGCCGTCTCCACGATGGACCGCATCGCCTGCGCCGCCGAGAAGTCCTCGCTGCACGCCACCCACACCCTCGAGCGCATGCCCGAGACCACCGGTGGCGCCATCGCCAGGGCCGCCGCCGAGGTGGGCGCCATCGTCGGCGCCAAGGCGCTCATCGCGTTCACCATGTCCGGCGAGACCGCGCGCCGCCTGGCCCGCTACCGCTCGCCCATCCCGCTGCTGGCCTTCACCAGCGCGCCCCACGTGCGCGGGCAGCTCTCGCTGACCTGGGGCGTGGAGACCTTCCACGTGCCGTTCGTACACCACACCGACGACATGGTGCGGCAGGTGGAGGCGTCGCTGCTGTCGCTCGGACGGCTGGAGAAGGGCGACAAGGTCGTCATCGTGGCCGGCTCGCCTCCCGGCACCCCCGGCTCCACCAACGCCCTGCGCGTCCACACCATCGGCTCAGCGGTCTCCCACGCCCACTGACCCCCACGTGCCCAGCCCCCGGGCCTGCCGCCCGGGGCTCACGGGCCAGCGGGCCCCACACGCGGGCCCGCGGCGGGTCGGCGGGCGTCACATGCGGGCCTGCGGCGGGTCAGCGGGCGTCACATGCGGGCCCGCGGCGGGTCGGTCGGCGCCTTCGCGCCGGCCTCACCAATCCCGCGTGAGGCCGTTGCCGTCACGCATCGGGGTGGGCCGCCCGTTCAGCAGCCCACCAGGCATAGGCCGGGGCGTCAGTCGTTGGCGTGCAAGGCCGCGTTCAGCTCGACCTTGCCGCCCTGGCGCGGCAGCGCCTCCACCGCGCCCGTCTGCGAGTTACGCCGCAGCAGGATGCCGTTGGAACCCGACAGCTCGGCCGCCTTCGCCACGGTGCCGTCGGGCAGGGTCACCCGCGTGCCCGCCGTGACGTAGAGGCCGGCCTCCACCACGCAGTCGTCGCCCAGCGAGATGCCGAGCCCGGCGTTCGCGCCCAGCAGGCAGCGCTCACCGATCGAGATGACCTGCTTGCCGCCGCCCGACAGCGTCCCCATGATCGAGGCGCCGCCGCCCACGTCGGAGCCGTCACCGACCACCACGCCGGCCGACACCCGGCCCTCGATCATCGACGCGCCGAGCGTGCCGGCGTTGAAGTTCACGAAGCCCTCGTGCATCACCGTCGTGCCGGACGCCAGATGCGCACCCAGCCGCACCCGGTCGGCGTCGGCGATGCGCACCCCGGAAGGCAGCACGTAGTCGACCATCCGCGGGAACTTGTCCACGCCGTAGACCGTCACCGGCCCCCGCCCGCGCAACCGCAGCCGCGTCCGCTCGAAGTCCGCCACCGGGCACGGCCCGAAGTTGGTCCACACCACGTTCGCCAGCAGGCCGAACACGCCGTCGAGGTTCACCCCGTGAGGGCGCACCAGACGCGCCGACAGCAGATGCAGGCGCAGGTAGACGTCGTGCGCGTCGGCCGGCGGCTCGGAGAGCTTGGCGATGCCGGTGCGCACCGCCACCACCTCCACGCCGCGCGCCGTGTCGGGGCCGGTCAGCTCGGCCAGCTCCCCGGCCTCATCGCCGGACAGCCGCCGCGTCCCCGCGGCCGGCGCGTCGCCCAGCTCGGGAGCGGGAAACCAGGTGTCGAGTACGGTGCCGTCAGCGGCGATGGTCGCCAGGCCGGTGCCGAAGGCACCGATCGAGGTCGGGTCGATAGCAGTCACGGGCCCAAAAATACCGTTCTTGAGCTCAGCCCAGAGCGCCCAGGTCGGCCGACAGCCAATGTTCGGGCCGCATCCTGAACGTCACCAGCACATGGAGATCGGAACCCTGCACATATCCCGACACGGCGTCGGGCGGCAGATAGCGGGACGAGATGCGGGTCAGATCCTCCAGCGTCGTCGGCCCCGACCGCACCACAGGGCCCTCCACCGACACATACCGGTAGGTCGGGCTCGACCGCTGCACCAGCAGCGAGAACCGCCCCGCCTTCGCGATCAGCCTGGCCTTGATCGAGTCGCCGTCGGTCAGGAACCTGACCTCGCCGCCCGGAAGGTAGTCGTACCAGACGGGCACCGTCAGCGGCCCCCGCCCGTCACCCGACTCCACGGCCAGGCTCGCGATGTGCGGCTCCGCCAGGAACGCCTCCCGATCCGCCAGGCTCAACGGCATCCCACCCCACCCCCGTGTCTCATCGATCGTGCAACGGCTATTCCCGCTGGGCGGGATCCCGAAAAGTCCCGACCCCACCATCCTTCACCCTTCCCTCCCTGACGCCTCCCACCCCACCAGCCCCACGGGACCGATCAGTATTTGGGCCCGACGTACCGATCGAGCACCTCCACCGCCTCCCGCCGCGCGACCGACAGCTCGTTGCGCTTGTTGTAGCGCCAGGCGACCCCGAGCAGGTCGAGCGCCGCACCGCACAGGGCGAGGATGTCCGCCGACTCGTTCCTGAACAGGTAGCGCGGGTATGCGTAGCAGCGGACGCCGCCGGGCAGCTCGCGCCGCACGCGGTTGAGCCCCCGGTGGCCGTCGGAGTGCATGAGCCCGCGCACGAAGCGCCCGGGATGGGTGGCGACGATCTCCTGCTGCCAGGGCATGAGGGTGATCGCGCGCTCGTGCTTCTTGCCGGGACCGTGCTGGGGGAACAGGTGTGGCCAGTGCTTGGAGTAGGAGTTGACCTCGCTGCACCCCTGCCGCCGCAGCACCCGGACCTTGTTGGTCGGCCGGATCATCCGCATCGCCTCGACGCATTCGCCCACAAGCCCAGGCCAGGTGTCGGCGCACATGATGCGCAGGGACCAGACGCGCTTGGCGCGGTCTCCGACCCAGGAGATGCAGCCGTCGCCGAGGTAGAGGCCGAGCAGGTAGGCGTAGGTGCCGGCAGGGGCGGGGAGGTGGGGGACCGTGACGCAACGGGGGCACGTGCCGGTCATGGGAGAGTCTGATGCCGGACGGTCGCGCCACTCCTTGATGGCGGCGCGGCTGACTCCGGTCTGGCGGCTCGCCTCGCTTATGCTGAGCCCGGAGGCGAGCAGCCGGAGAGCCTGCTCACGGACTGTGAGATCGTACATGCGCAGAGTGTCGCAGCCACGTACGACAAAACCGCCCGGCCGGTAGCCAGGCGGTCGTGTCAGTGCCCCGGGTGGGATTCGAACCCACACTGTGCGGGTTTTGAATCCGCCTTCTCTGCCAATTGGAATACCGGGGCTGAGATCCGGGAATGTCCGGACGCATGGGGGTCCTGCGCGTTCGAATCCTAGCCTAACCAGAGGCCGGATCGATCCAGCGTGGATCTAATCTACCGGACGTCTGTACTCTTCTGCTCGTGAGTACGCAGCGGCGAGTAGTGATCGCGGAAGACGAGGCCCTGATCCGCCTCGACCTCAAGGAGATGCTCCAGGAGGACGGCTACGTCGTCGTGGGCGAGGCCGGTGACGGTGAGCAGGCGATCCGGCTGGCCGACGAGCTGAAACCCGACCTCGTCATCCTCGACGTGAAGATGCCCGTGCTCGACGGCATCTCGGCGGCCGAGCGGATCACCGAGATGCGCATCGCCCCCTGTCTCATCCTGACCGCGTTCTCCCAGCGTGATCTGGTGGAGCGGGCCAGGGACGCGGGGGCGATGGCCTATCTGGTCAAGCCGTTCACGAAGGCGGATCTGGTGCCGGCGATCGAGATGGCGGTCAGCAGGCATGACGAGATGGTGGCGCTGGCGGCCGAGGTGTCGAGCCTGTCCGAGCGCTTGGAGACGCGCAAGCTGGTCGAGCGGGCCAAGGGTCAGTTGATGGCGCAGCACGGGTGGACGGAGCCGCAGGCGTTCCGGTGGATCCAGAAGGCGTCGATGGATCGGCGGCTGAGCATGCGTGAGGTCGCTCAGATCGTCATCGCGGACGCGGCGGACCGCTCCTGAGGCCGGAGCGTGCGAGGGTCCCGGCCGGTGTCCGGTAGGGGCGTTCCGTGTGGGTTTCGGGGTGCTTCCTGGTGGGTTTCGGCTGGGGCGAAGCGGGGTGCCCGGGAATTGGGATGTAAGGGGCTCGTGGGGTGTTTTGGTCTGTGTCCGGAAATATCGTCGCTCAGACCTGCCTAGCGAGTCATGTCCGTAACTCTCCTGAAACAAACCATTACTATCAGTGTTTACGACATTACGAATTGGCATAAAAGTATCGGAAGAACTCCCCATTTCACCCCACAACGGGCATGCTGAGCCCGGTAAACCCAGCGAAGGCGATCGTCCCTTCGTTGAGATAGGGGGAGTCTCATCTTGATGAACCGCATTGCTCCGGCCGGCCGCGTCCTGGCGGTCGCGGCCGCGGCGAGCCTGGCACTGACGGCGTGTGGCAGTGACGGCGGCGACACGGCCGCGCAGGAGTCCGCCGCCCCCGCGACCTCGGCGGCCTCCTCGGCGCCGGCGGCGGCGAAGGGCGACGGCACGCTGACGCTCGGCACGGTCCTGCCCCAGACCGGTTCGCTGGCCTTCCTCGGCCCGCCCGAGTTCGCGGGCGTGGACGCGGCGGTGAAGGAGATCAACGAGGCCGGCGGGGTGCTCGGCAAGCCGATCGACGTGGTGCACACGGACTCGGGCGACACCAGCACGAACATCGCCTCGCAGTCGGTGGACAAGCTGATCGCGCAGAAGGCGGACGCCATCATCGGCGCCGCGTCCTCGTCGGTGTCGGAGTCGATCATCGACAAGGTCACGGGTGCGGGCATGGTGCAGTTCTCGCCGGCCAACACCTCGGACAAGTTCACCACGATCAAGGACGATGGCCTGTACTTCCGTACGGCGCCGCCGGACAAGCTGCAGGGCCGGGTGCTCGGTGACCTGATCGCGGCCGACGGCAACGACACGGTCGGCATCCTCGCGATGCAGGACTCGTACGGCTCGGGCCTGGCCGACCAGGTGACGGCGACGGCCGAGGCGGCGGGCGCGAGCGTGGTGGAGCGGGTCGACTACGACCCCAAGGCCGCGGACTTCTCGGCCGACGTCGCCAAGATCAAGGCGAAGAACCCGAAGGCGGTCGTGCTGATCGGCTTCGAAGAGGGTGCCAAGGTCGTCGCGGAGCTGGTCAAGCAGGGTCTGACCGCGGACAAGGTGAAGTGGTACATGGTGGACGGCAACATGTCGAACACCAACTACGAGAAGATGCCGAAGGGCACCCTGAAGGGCGTCAAGGGCACGATCCCGGGCGCCGAGGCGCCGGACGCGTTCAGGGACAAGCTCAAGGAGATCAACAAGGATCTCGACGACTTCACCTACGCCGCCGAGTCCTACGACGCCGCGACCCTGATCGCCCTGGCCGCGGAGGCCGCCAAGGACGACAGCGGCCGTTCCATCGCCTCGAAGCTGGCCGAGGTCAGCAAGGGCGGCGAGAAGTGCAAGAGCTTCAAGGAGTGCGTCGACCTGCTGAAGGCCGGCAAGGACATCGACTACGACGGCGTCAGCGGTCCCGTCGAGTTCGACGACAACGGTGACCCGCAGGTGGCCACGATCGGCGTCTACCAGTACGGGGACGACAACAAGTACCCGAGCAAGGCGATCGAGTACCGCACGGGCAACATCGCGGGCTGACCCCCCGGCTGACCGCCTCTCCCGCGTCGCGCCCGCGGGAGGGGCGGTTTTTTCACTGCCGGTTTTCGCTGCCGGTTTTTACTGCCGGCTTCACTGCCGGGTTTCACTGCTGGGGCAGCCCGCAGGCGCGGGCGGCGTAGTGGATGAGCCTGTCCTGCAGGGGTTTGGGCGGTGTGACGATGACGACGCGTTCGTCGCCGCCGTCGAGGGCGACGCGTACGGGGAACAGGAACGCCTTCTTGGCCTCGGCGAAGGCGTGGGCGTCGCAGCGGCCAGGGGTGAGGCGGATCGGCAGGCGTACCTGCCGCGCCTCCGCGTCGAGCGTGCCGAGCGGCTCCGCGTGCTCGACGATGTAGTGGGTGGTGCCGCCCATGGAGGTGAGGCGGACGACGCCGGGCCCGCGCCGGGTGACGACGAGGTCGCCCCGCATGACCGCGTCCGCGCCGGATCCGGTCTGTTTCCACTCGGGGCCGAACTCGATGGTCACGGCCTGCTTGACGAGGTGTTCTGAGCATTCGTCGCGCAGCAGCCTGGCCAGGAGGGGGTCGGGGTGCGGCACGGGGAAGGCGACGGCGTGCGGCGGCCGGCCGCCGGTGCTGACGCGGGCGACGACGGTGGCGGGCGCCACCTCGGGCAGGCCCGTGGGCGGGCAGTTGGCGGGGCCGTAGGTGAGGGGCAGGTCGGTGCGTGCGGTCTTGCGGATCGTGGCGTCGGCGCGCTGCGGCGGCAGGGTCGTGAAGGACGCCGTGACAAGTTGGACATCAGCGAAATAAACCGGTGTTTCATGAATATTTCGGACGGCCACTTGAAGGACGTGCACCGGCTCGTCCGAACGGTATTGGGCCAGCGAGACCGTGACCCCCGGCGGCGGTGCGGCCGGCCGCGGGGAAGCCGGCGCGGCGCCGGTGCAGCCCGCCGCGAGGAGCGCCGTCACGAGGGCGGGGGTTATGCGCTTCACCAGATGCACATTAAGCATCCTTACGCAGGTCCCGTAAGTTGAGGAGTGATTACGACTCCGCATCCAAGTGCCGACAGTTCCTCAGCGCATCTGGTTGGAGCATGCGACGATTTTGTACGTTTCCTGCATTCGATCGGGAACGCTCGGCGGTGCTGACGGATCCCGGCCTGGAATGAAGGAGACACTTCATGATCCGCATTGCTCCCGTGGGACGGGCGCTGGCTGTCGTGGCCGCCACCAGCCTGGCCCTGACAGCCTGCGGTGGTGGCGGTGACACCGCCACGCAGACTTCCGAGAGTGCCGCACCGGCCTCTTCCGCTCCCGCGGCGAAGGGCGATGGCACGCTCACCCTCGGCACGCTGCTGCCCCAGACCGGTTCGCTGGCGTTCCTCGGCCCGCCCGAGTTCGCAGGTGTCGACGCGGCGGTGAAGGAGATCAACGAGGCGGGTGGCGTGCTCGGCAAGCCCGTCACCAAGTTCGACACCGACTCCGGCGACACGACCACGAACATCGCCTCGCAGTCGGTTGACAAGCTGCTTGCCCAGAAGGCCGACGCCATCATCGGCGCCGCGTCCTCGTCGGTGTCCGAGTCGGTCATCGACAAGATCACGGGCGCGGGCGTGGTGCACTTCTCGCCGGCCAACACCTCGGACAAGTTCACCACCATCCAGGACAACGGCCTGTACTTCCGTACGGCTCCGCCGGACAAGCTGCAGGGCCGCGTCCTCGGTGACCTGATCATCTCCGACGGCAACGACACCGTCGGCATCATGGCGATGCAGGACTCGTACGGCACCGGGCTGGCCGACCAGGTCCAGAAGACCGTCACCGACGGCGGCGGCGAGGTCGTCGAGCGCGTCGACTACGACCCGAAGGCGGCCGACTTCTCGGCCGACGTCGCCAAGCTCAAGGCCAAGAACCCCAAGGGCATCGTGCTCATCGGGTTCGAGGAGACCGCCAAGGTCGTCCAGGAGCTGGTCAAGCAGGGCATGCCGGCCAGCAAGCACAAGTGGTACATGGTGGACGGCAACATGTCGAACACCAACTACGAGAAGATGCCCAAGGGCACGCTGACCGGCGTCAAGGGCACCTACCCCGGCGCCGCCGCTCCCGACGAGTTCCGCGACAAGCTGCTCGCCGTCAACCCGAAGCTCGAGGACTACACCTACGCCCCCGAGTCGTACGACGCGGCGAACCTGATCGCGCTGGCCGCCGAGGCCGCCAAGAGCGACGCGGGCGTGGACATCGCCGCGAAGCTGGCCGAGGTCAGCAAGGGCGGCGAGAAGTGCACGAACTTCAAGGAGTGCGTGGACCTGCTGAAGGCCGGCAAGGACATCGACTACGAGGGCGTCAGCGGCCCGGTCGAGTTCAACGACGCCGGTGACCCGGCCGTCGCCACGATCGGCATCTACCAGTACGGCAACAACAACAAGTACCCGGTGAAGGCGCTGGAGTACCGTACTGGCAACATCGAGGGCTGAGCACCACCCGGCACTCGTCAGAGAAGGGCCCGGCCGTCACGGCCGGGCCCTTTCGCGTGCGCTCACGTGCAGCCGGCCACGATCTGGTCGGCGGCGGCGCGGTACTGCTTCAGCAGCGCCACCTGGCGCTCCCTGGGGACGTCGCCCTTGGACAGGCGGGCCGTGGTGAGCTTGACGGTCTCGGCGGCCGGCCGCAGCGAGCCGGGCAGCCGGTCGGCGAACTCCCGCGTGATGCCGTGGGCCTCGGCCAGGCGGCCGATGACGGCGTCCTCGAAGTTCTGCCGGTCCTCCTGACCTCTGGGCTCCAGCATGAGGCCGGCGTATCCGATGGCCGAGACCACGCGCGCGCACGGGTCGTCGGTGGGGTCGCCTCCGGTGCTGTACTTGGCCGAGGAGGACGCCGACTCCTGGCAGCCGACGAGGACGAGGGGCAGGACGAGCGCGACTGTCGCTAAACGGTTCACACGGCACATTAAAAGACGGGGAAGGGCTCCCGCGGGAGTCCCTTCCCCGTCTCGAAAGTGATCCGTTACGCCTTCGCGAGCGTGCCGAGGTACAGCTCGATGACCTTCGGGTCGTCGGCGAGCTGCCGCCCGGTGCCGGTGTAGGCGTTGCGGCCCTGGTCGAGGACGTATCCGCGGTGGCAGATCTGCAGGCAGCGGCGCGCGTTCTGCTCCACCATGATCACGGTCACGCCCGCCTTGTTGATCTGCTGGGCCTGGATGAAGACCAGGTCCTGCAGCTTGGGCGACAGGCCCGCGGACGGCTCGTCCAGCAGCAGCACGGACGGCTCGGTCATGAGCGCCCTGGCCATCGCCACCATCTGCCGCTCACCGCCCGACAGGGAGCCGGCGCGCTGCTTGCGCCGCTCCTTGAGCGCGGGGAACAGCTCGGCCACGAACTCGAAGCGCTCCTTGAACTTCCCCGGCACCTGGAAGGCGCCCATCTCGAGGTTCTCCTCGATGGTGAGGCTGGGGAAGACGTTGTTGGTCTGCGGGACGTAGCCGACGCCCCGCGAGACCAGCGAGTGGGCCTTCATGTTCGTGATGTCCTCGCCCTTGAGCAGGACCGTGCCGCTGCGGATGTTGACCAGCCCGAACATGGCCTTCAGCAGCGTCGACTTGCCGGCGCCGTTGGGGCCGATGATGCCGATCAGCTCGCCCTGCTGGACGTACAGGTCGGCGCCGTTGAGGATGTTGACGCCCGGCAGGTAGCCCGCGATGAGCTCGTCGCAGCGCAGCACCGCGTTCTCGGCGCCCGCCAGGTGGTCGCTGCGGTCGGTGACGGCCCGCTGGGAGCCCGCCGTGTCCGGTTCCTGGGCGTCGGGGGTCGGCGCTTCGTCGGCGCTCACTTCTGCGTCTCCTCTTCGATCTCGGCCTCCAGAGCCGCCTCGGCCTCGTGGAGCTGCGTCTCAAGGTCGCCTTCCGAGAGCGGCGCGTCGTGGTGGGCGCCCAGGTAGGCGTCGATCACGCGCTCGTCGGACATGATCGTCGAGGGCGGCCCCTCGGCGATCACCGCGCCCTGCGCCATGACGATCACCCAGTCGCTGATGTCGCGGACCATGTCCATGTCGTGCTCGACGAACAGCACCGTCATGCCCTGCTCGCGCAGGTCCTTGACGTGGCCGAGCAGCGACTGCGTCAGCGCCGGGTTCACGCCGGCCATCGGCTCGTCCAGCATGACCAGCTCCGGCCGGACCATGAGCGCGCGGGCCATCTCCAGCAGCTTGCGCTGGCCGCCCGACAGGGATCCGGCGAAGTCGTCGCGCTTGGCGTCGAGCTTGAACCGGGCCAGCAGTTCCTCTGCCCGCTCGGTGATCTCCTCCTCCTGGCCGCGCCAGAAGGCCGGGATCATGGCGCGCCAGAAGCTCTCGCCCTTCTGGTGCTGGGCGCCCAGGCGCATGTTCTCCATGACGGTCAGCCGGGAGAGCGCCTTGGTGAGCTGGAACGTGCGCACCATGCCGGCCCGCGCGACCTTGTGCGCGGGCACGCCGTTCATCGGCCGCCCGTTGAACGTCCACGAGCCCGCGTCGGCCGTGTCGAAGCCGGTGAGCTGGTTGAAGAACGTCGTCTTGCCCGCACCGTTGGGGCCGATCAGCGCGGTGATGGAGCCGCGCTGGATCTCGACGTGCTCGACGTCCACGGCGGTGAGACCGCCGAAGCGGCGCAGCACCTTGTCGACCACGAGGATGGGGTCCGGCTTGGGCACGCCGGGATCGCGGGCCAGGTCCTTGAACGCGGCCAGGGCCGCGGCCTTGCGGTCGCCGGCCGTCGTCTGGGTCTCAGCGTGCATCGATTGCCAGCTCCCTCTTGTCACCAAAGATGCCCTGTGGCCGGAAGACGAGCAACAGGATGAGTCCGAGACCGACGAGGACGTAGCGCAGGGCACCGACCTGGTTGGTGTCGATGATGGTGATGTAGCCGGCGGCGACGGCCTCGCTGAGCGTGCCGTTCAGCAGGACCAGCAGCACCCAGAACAGTGCCGCGCCGACGACGGGGCCGAGCACCCGGGCGGCGCCGCCCAGGATGATCATCGTGTAGAGGTAGAACGTGGTCTCGGTGCCGAACACGTCCGGCTGCACGGAGCCGTACGCCAGGCCGTAGATGAAGCCGCCCAGCGAGCCGATGACGCCACCGAGGATGAGCGCCTGCATCTTGTACGAGAACACGCTCTTGCCCAGGCTGCGCACCGCGTCCTCGTCCTCGCGGATGGCCTTGAGCACGCGGCCCCACGGGCTCTTCATCAGCAGGAAGACGATGAAGCAGCACAGCACGATGAGCAGCCAGCCGACGGTCAGCACCCACATCGAGCGGTTGTTGAAGAACAACGGCACGGGCCCGAGGTTGAAGCCGTAGTCACCCTCGGGGTACGGGTTGAGCGCGTAGAAGCCGTCGCTGAAGCCGCGCTGGCCGTCGGAGCCGCCGAAGACGTCCTTGAACGTCACCGAGCGGAAGACGAGCCGGACGATCTCGGCGGCGGCGATGGTGACGATGGCCAGGTAGTCGGCCCGCAGCTGCAGGGTCGGGATGCCGAGCAGGATCGCCAGGATGATCGCCCCGACGATGCCGACGCCGATGCCGATCCAGAACGGCAGGCCCATCACGGTGACCGTGACGGCCAGTCCGTAGCCGGCCACGCCCATGAACGCCGCCTGGCCGAAGTTGAGCAGGCCGGTGTAGCCGAAGTGGATGTTCAGGCCGATGGCGGCGAGGCCGTACAGCACCGTCTCCACGTTGACCGCGGACTTGATGGTGGTGCTGAGAATCGTGATCCAGTCCATTCTGATCCTCCCCCGATCAGCCGATCCGCTCGCGGCGGCCGAGGATGCCCTGCGGCCGGACGAGGAGCACGATGATGAGCACTGCCAGCGCGCCGACGTTCTTGAGCTCCGGCGGCACCCACAAGGTGGAGACCTGGATGAACAGGCCGACCACGAGCGAGCCGACCAGGGCGCCGAACGCGGTGCCGAGCCCGCCGAGCGTCACGCCCGCGAAGATGAGCAGCAGGATCTCCTGGCCCATCGTGTACTTCAGGTTCTGGGAGAGCGCGAGCATGATGCCGGCGAGGGCCGCGATGGCGCCGCCGCCGGTCCAGATGATCCTGATGACCCGGTCGACGTTGATGCCGGAGGAGGCCGCGAGCGCCGGGTTGTCGGCCACGGCGCGGGCCGCCTTGCCGGTGCGGGTGCGCAGCAGCGCGAACCCGACGATGATCAGGACGACGAGCTCGATGCCCATCGCGACCAGGTTCTTGGGCGCGGCGGAGATGGGCCCGATCTCGATGCCGGGCTGGGCGTTGTACTGCGCGAAGGACTCGGTCTGGCCGCCGAAGAAGATCAGGAAGACGTAGCGCATGAAGAGCGCGACGCCGATCGAGATGATCATCATGGCGATGATGCCGGTGCCGCGCCTGCGCAGCTGGCCCCAGAACAGGCGGTCCTGGAAGTAGCCGAGGACCGCCGCGGCGATGACGGCGATGAGCGCGGCGGGGACGAGGTGCAGCCCCAGGCCGACGTTGAAGCCGTAGGCCAGCAGGGCGCCCAGGGTGACCAGCTCGCCGTGGGCGAAGTTGGTCAGGCCGGTGGTGCCGTAGATCAGCGACAGGCCGAGCGCCGCCAGGGCGATGATCAGGCCGAGGTTGAGTCCCTCGAAGGTGAGCTGCGCGGCCTGGGCCCAGAACGTGCTGGCGGCGCCGACGTCCTCCTGCTGCTCCTGGCCGGGCGCGCCCTTGGGCTGGAGCGCGAACAGGACGGCCGAGCAGTTGCCCTCGTAGACGGTCGGCGTACGGGTGTTGTTGCCGCCGCGCACCTCCGCGTTCTGCGGGAGGGTGCTGGGGTCGAGGGTGACCTTGTATTTACCCGGCTCCTCGACCTGAACTTCCCACGTGCCCTCGGGATTGGTGGTGACCTCCTCGACGGGTTGCCCGCTTTCGGTGGTCACGGCGATTTTGGCGCCGTTCACTGGCTGGCCTTGGAGTTTGAGCGTTCCCCTCAATCCCTGGCAATCCGTCGGATCCGCGTGCGCGGGGCCGGCGAGCAGGAAGATGAGTCCACTCAGAAAGGCCGTGAACGCGATCACGGCTCTGCGCAATGGTGCTCCCTCAAGTAGGTCAAGGCGGGGTTGTGCCCCTCCATCTCGACACGCGCGCATCGCAGGCACAACTGGGATGCAATGGCGGGAGCTTATTGCGGAGACGCCCGGTTCAGTATCGTTCGTCACCAATTAGTGACATGTGTGTGTCAGTGATGTGAGCAAACAACACGGCAGGTCAGGGGCTAAATCGCGGTAGACGCCTGGCAGCTTGAGGGAACGATCTCGTAACGATCGGAAGATAAAGGTGGACGAGCCCGCGGGGGCGGCCGTTGGGGCCATGTCAGGCATCCCCGGCCATACACGGGAGCACCCCGCATACGCGGGGCCGGACACGTTTTCTACTTGGCCTCCCCGCGGGCTCTGGTGAAACAACCGTAGCGACCCGCGGGGGGCATGCGCAAAGGGTCGGACGAAGTGACGTAAGGGGCACTACGGTCAGGCGTCACGCAGCATGCAGGTGAGCCGCGAGGTGCACACCCTCCTGCCCTGCTCATCGGTGATCTCGATGTCGTACGTCGCCAGCGTCCTGCCCCCGTGCAGCCGGGTCGCGACCCCCGTCACCCAGCCCGAGCGGGCCGAGCGGTGATGGGTGGCGTTGATCTCGATGCCCACGGCGATCCGCCCGGCCCCGGCGTGCACGGCCGCGCCCACCGAGCCCAGCGTCTCGGCCAGCACCGCCGACGCTCCGCCGTGCAGCAGCCCGTACGGCTGCGTGTTGCCCTCGACCGGCATGCGGCCCACCACCCGCTCAGGCGAGACCTCGAGGAACTCGATGCCCAGCCGGTCGGCGAGCGTTCCTTCGTGCAGGTCGCCGAATATCGAGACGTCCATAGGGTCGGTCTGCGTCAAAGTGACGCCTCCACTCTTCCGAGCTCGGGTTTTCTGTCGGAGACGCAGACTAGGCTGCCTGTGTGCCGAAGAGTGAAGTGACCCCCAGCCGCCCGTGCCTGCTGCTGCTCGACGGGCATTCGCTGGCCTATCGCGCGTTCTACGCGCTCAAAGACGCCAACCTCATGACCACCGACGGTCAGCACACCGAGGCGGTCTACGGGTTCACCTCGATGCTGACCAACATCCTGCGCGACGAGCAGCCCACCCACGTCGCGGTGGCCTTCGACCGGTCGGAGCCGACGTTCCGCCACGAGGAATACGCCGACTACAAGGCCAACAGGAGCGAGACGCCCGAGGACTTCCGCGGTCAGATGCAGCTCATCTACGAGCTGCTCGACACGCTGCGCATCCCGCACCTGTCCAAGGCGGGCTTCGAGGCCGACGACGTCATCGCCACCCTCGCCACGCGCGCCCGCGAGCAGGGCATGGACGTCCTGATCGTCACCGGCGACCGCGACGCGCTGCAGCTGGTCGACGAGCACGTCACCGTCCTGATGACCCGGCGCGGCATCAGCGACATGACCCGCTTCACCCCCGAGGCGGTCCAGGAGAAATACGGCCTGACCCCGCAGCAATACCCCGACTTCGCCGCGTTGCGCGGCGACCCCAGCGACAACTTGCTGAGCATCCCCGGCGTGGGGGAGAAGACCGCCGCCAAGTGGGTGCGCGAGTTCGGCTCGCTGACCGCGCTGGTCGACCGGGTCGACGAGGTCAAGGGCAAGGTCGGCGACAAGCTGCGCGAGCACGTCGCCCAGGTGCTGATGAACCGCCGGCTCACCGAGCTGCTGCGCGACGTCCCCGTCGAGGTCCAGCCGGGCGAGCTCGAGCAGGGCGCGTGGGACCGCGAGGAGATCAACAAGTTGTTCGACACCCTGCAGATCCGCGGCGAGCTGCGCGAGCGGGTGTTCAAGGTGCTCGGCACCGGCGAGCAGGAGCCCGAGCAGGGCTTCGAGGTCGAGACCGTGCTGCTCGGCTCCGGCCGGGTGGCCGGCTGGCTCGCCGCGCTGCCCGAGGGCCGCGCCGGGCTCGCCTTCAAGGGCGCCTACGGCCGCGGCACCGGCCGCGTCGACGCCGTCGCCATCGCCTCCCCCGACGGCACCGCCGCCTACATCGACCCCGTCAAGCTCACCGAGGGCGACGAGGCGGCCCTGCGGGCCTGGCTGGGCGACGAGACCAGGCCCAAGGCCGTCCACGACGCCAAGGGGCCCATCCTGGCCCTGTGGGCGCAGGGCATGGAGCTGCGCGGCCTCAGCTGCGACACCGCGCTGGCCGCCTACCTCGCGATGCCGGGCCAGCGCACGTTCGCGCTCGAAGACCTCGCCCGCCGCTACCTCCACCGCGACCTGCGCGCCGAGCACGAGGACAACGGGCAGGCCGCGCTGTTCGGCGACGACGAGGACGCACCGGCCAAGGACCTCGCGCTGCGCGCGAGCGCCGTGCGCGAGCTGGCCGACTCCCTCGAGACCTTCCTGGCCGGCCGCGGCGGCACCCAGCTGCTCGGCGACGTCGAGCTGCCGCTGCTGACCGTGCTCGCCGAGATGGAGCGGGCCGGCATCGCCGTCGACAGCGAATACTTCGCCGCCCTCGAGGCCGAGTTCGGCGCCGCGGTCAAGCACGCCGTCGAAGAGGCCCACCGCTCGGTCGGCGAGCAGTTCAACCTCGGCTCGCCCAAGCAGCTGCAGGAGATCCTCTTCGTCCGGCTCAACCTGCCCAAGACGAAGAAGATCAAGACCGGCTACAGCACCGACGCCGACCAGCTCGCCTGGCTCGCCACCCAGACCGAGCACGAGCTGCCCACGATCATGCTGCGCCACCGCGACCAGCAGAAGCTGCGCACCACCGTCGAGGGCCTCATCAAGGAGATCGCCGACGACGGGCGCATCCACACCACCTTCAACCAGATCATCGCCGCCACCGGGCGGCTGTCGTCGGAGAAGCCCAACCTCCAGAACATCCCGATCCGCACCGCCGAGGGCCGCCGCATCCGGCAGGGCTTCACGGTCGGCGAGGGCTACGAGACGCTGCTGACCGCCGACTACAGCCAGATCGAGCTGCGGATCATGGCCCACCTGTCGGGCGACGAGTCGCTGATCGAGGCGTTCGAGTCGGGCCACGACTTCCACCAGGCCACCGCCGCCCGCGTCTTCGACCTGCCGCCCGAGCAGATCGACGGCGAGCTGCGGGCCCGCATCAAGGCGATGAACTACGGCCTGGCCTACGGGCTGTCCGACTTCGGGCTCGCCGGGCAGCTCAACATCCCGGTGGCCGAGGCGCGGGCGCTGAAGGAGGAATACTTCCAGGAGTTCGGCGGGGTCCGCGACTTCCTGCACGCCATCGTCGCCCAGGCCCGCACCGACGGCTACACCGAGACGATCATGGGCCGCCGGCGCTACCTGCCCGACCTCACCAGCGACAACCGCCAGCGCCGCGAGATGGCCGAGCGCATGGCGCTCAACGCGCCCATCCAGGGCTCGGCCGCCGACATCATCAAGGTCGCCATGCTCAACGTGCGCCAGGCGATCCGCGAGGAGGAGCTGGCCTCGCGGATGCTGCTCCAGGTCCACGACGAGCTGGTGTTCGAGGTGGCGCCGGGCGAGCTCGACCGGCTCAGCCGGCTGGTGCGCGACCAGATGAACGCCGCCTACCGGCTGCGGGTCCCGCTGGAGGTCTCGGTGGGCGTCGGCCGCACGTGGGAGGACGCGGGCCACTAGCCGCGAAAGCCGCGCTGTGGGCGGTTCTGCATTAATCTGTGGAGCCGTCATCACCGAGCGGCCGGGAGTTTCGTGCGGTCATCAGCGTCCCTCACGCGGGTCATCGTCGTCGCCAACGCGGTGGTGATCACGATCGCCGTCATCGGGCTCGCTCTCATGCCGGGCGAGCCGCGCCCGCACGCCAGGCCGCAGGCCGGCGCCACCGTCCAGGGCAGCGCCGAGCCGCCCGAGCCCACCCCGGTCGGGCAGCCGCCCGGGGTGGTGTCCACGCCCGAGTTCGCCAAGCAGGTGCGCGCCAACGAGGCGGGGCTGGTGCCGGTGCTGATGTACCACCGCATCCTCGCCAAGCGGCGCGCCTCGCTCGACCGCACGCCCGCCCAGCTCAGGAAGGAGCTGGAGAAGCTGGCCGAGCGCGGCTACGTGCCGATCACCGCGGCCGAGTTCGTCAGGGGCGAGATCAGGGTGCCGGCCGGCAAGTTCCCCGTGGTGCTGACGTTCGACGACGGGCATCCGAGCCACTTCGGGCTGGGCGCCGACGGCCGGCCGCTGCCCGACACCGCCGTGGGCGTCATCCAGGACGTGGCCGCCCGGCACCCGGGCTTCCGTCCTGTGGCCACGTTCTGGATCAGCAAGGAGCCGTTCGGGCTGCGCGAGCACGACGCGCAGGCGGCGGCCGTACGGTGGCTGACCGGCCACGGCTACGAGGTGGCCAACCACACCTGGAGCCACCCCGACCTGCGCACGCTCAAGCGCAAGAAGGTCAAGGAGCAGATCGTCCGGCTGGAGCGGCTGCTGAAGAAGCTCGGCGCGCCGCCGTCCCAGACCATGGCTTTGCCGTACGGGTCCCTGCCCAAGGGGAAGAAGCCCGCCAGGACCGGCTCCTGGGACGGCACGCGTTATGATTTCGCGGGCGTGTTCCTCGCCGGGGCCGAGCCCTCGCTCTCGCCGTACGCGAAAAAGTTCGACCGCGGGGCGATCCAGCGCATCCAGAGCAACGGCAAGAAGGGCGAGTGCCGCAAGTGGTGCTCCCAATACTGGCTCGACTGGCTGGACCGGCATCCCGGCAAGCGCTACGTCAGCGACGGCGACCCCGACCGCATCTCCATCCCGGAGAAGGTTCGAGGTAATATCATCGCCAAGCGAGGGCGCCAGGTCATCGCCTATTGACGCCCCGCCGGATTGACCCCGTGGCGTTGGTCTCATATGCTGATCGCTGCGCTGTGGGCTCGCGCGCGCCTCAGACGGAGCGGGCTCGCGCTCGGTCACGTCGATGTCGTAATTCCTCGGCTTGATGCGGAAGAGGGCCTGCCGCGCATCCGCCACATCGACATCCTGTCCGCGTTCGGAGCAATTCCACACATGACGTCCAGCACTGAGGCCACCTCGAGCACCCCGCAGGTAGCGGTCAACGACATCGGGTCCGAGGAAGCCTTCCTCGCGGCGATCGACGAGACCATCAAGTACTTCAACGACGGCGACATCGTCGAGGGCACCGTCGTCAAGGTCGATCGAGACGAGGTTCTTCTCGATATCGGCTACAAGACCGAGGGTGTCATCCCCTCGCGCGAGCTTTCGATCAAGCACGATGTCGATCCCGCTGACGTCGTGGAGGTCGGCGAACACGTCGAGGCCCTCGTTCTCCAGAAGGAGGACAAGGAGGGCCGCCTGATCCTGTCCAAGAAGCGTGCTCAGTACGAGCGCGCCTGGGGCACGATCGAGAAGATCAAGGACGAGGACGGCATCGTCACCGGCACGGTCATCGAGGTCGTCAAGGGTGGTCTCATCCTCGACATCGGCCTGCGTGGCTTCCTCCCGGCGTCCCTGGTCGAGATGCGCCGTGTCCGCGACCTGCAGCCGTACGTCGGTCGCGAGCTCGAGGCCAAGATCATCGAGCTCGACAAGAACCGCAACAACGTCGTCCTCTCGCGCCGCGCCTGGCTCGAGCAGACGCAGTCCGAGGTTCGCCAGACGTTCCTCAACACCCTCCAGAAGGGCCAGGTCCGCAAGGGCGTCGTGTCCTCGATCGTCAACTTCGGTGCGTTCGTGGACCTCGGCGGCGTCGACGGCCTGGTCCACGTGTCCGAGCTGTCCTGGAAGCACATCGACCACCCGTCCGAGGTCGTCGAGGTGGGCCAGGAGGTCACGGTCGAGGTCCTCGACGTCGACATGGAGCGCGAGCGCGTCTCCCTGTCGCTCAAGGCCACCCAGGAAGACCCGTGGCAGCAGTTCGCCCGCACCCACCAGATCGGCCAGGTCGTGCCGGGCCGCGTCACCAAGCTGGTGCCGTTCGGTGCGTTCGTCCGGGTCGAGGAGGGCATCGAGGGCCTGGTCCACATCTCCGAGCTGGCCGAGCGCCACGTGGAGATCCCGGAGCAGGTCGTCCAGGTCGGCGACGAGATCTTCGTGAAGATCATCGACATCGACCTCGACCGTCGCCGCATCAGCCTCTCGCTGAAGCAGGCCAACGAGGGTGTCGGCGCCGAGGTCGAGTTCGACCCGACCCTCTACGGCATGGCGGCCACGTACGACGACCAGGGCAACTACATCTACCCCGAGGGCTTCGACCCGGAGACCGGGGAGTGGCTCGAGGGCTTCGACAAGCAGCGTGAGGAGTGGGAGCGGCAGTACGCCGAGGCCCAGCAGCGCTTCGAGGCTCACAGGAAGCAGATCGAGGAGGCCCGCAAGGCCGAGGCGGAGGCCGGCGAGGCCGCTCCCTCGTCCTACAGCGGCGAGACCCAGCCCCAGCAGGGTGGCTCCTCGTCGGCTCCGGCCAGCGGCGCGCTCGCCTCTGACGAGGCGCTCGCCGCGCTCCGCGAGAAGCTCGCGGGCGGCCAGAGCTGACGCCCCGCACCGGGCGCCGGCCGCCTGAGGCGTGATCTTCGCGCCGGGTGGCGGCCATCAGCAGTGGGGGAGGCCCCGCACGGTTCTCCGTGCGGGGCCTCCCGCATGTCCCGGCCCTTCCCGGCCGGGTTCGTCGGGCGGCGCCTCCGCTCACGGCCGCTCGGCGGGGGCCTTCGCGCGCCGGCTCCGGTGGCGGCCGATGGCGGCCGATGCGGCTCGTTCGCGGCGCCCTCGCGGGTTCGCTTCCGTGGCTGCGCTATTGCGGAAGGCTCCTTGCCGCGTTCGTCGTTAGCGTGCCGGGCATGGAAGAGATCACCGCTTTTCGTATCGATATCCCGCAGGCCGACCTGGACGAGCTGCGCGAGCGGGTGCGCAGGACCCGGTGGGCGGGGGCGCTGCCGGGAGGGTGGGACCGGGGCGTGCCCGTGGACCATCTGCGGGAGCTGGCCGCGTACTGGGCCGGCGGGTTCGACTGGCGGGCGCAGGAGGCCAGGCTGAACGCGTTCGCGCAGTACACCACCGTCATCGACCGGCAGCGGGTGCATCTCCTGCACGTACGCTCGCCGGAGCCGGGCGCCGTGCCGCTGATCATGACGCACAGCTGGCCGAACTCCGTCGCCGAGTTCCTCGACGTCATCGGCCCGCTCACCGACCCGCGCGGCCACGGGCTCGACCCCTCGGCCGCCTTCCACGTCGTGGCCCCGTCGCTGCCCGGGTTCGCGTTCTCGCCGTTCCCCGAGCCGGCCGGCCCGCGGCCGTGGAGCATCGACCGGGTGGCGCGCACGTGGGCCGAGCTGATGCGGCGGCTCGGCTACGACCGGTACGTCGCGCACGGCAACGACGCGGGAGCGCTCGTCACGCCGCGCCTGGCCGCCCTCGACAGCGAGCACGTGATGGGCGCGGTGATCACGGCCGGGCTCGGCGTCCCCACGGGCGAGCCCGGCGAGCTGGACGGGGCCGCCCCTGAGGACCTTGCCCTGCTGGAGGAGATGGGGCGGCGCATGGCGGGCGGCAGCGGCTACGGGCCCTACCTGGCCGCCCGGCCGCAGACCCTGGCGTACGGGTTCGTGGACTCGCCGGTGGCGCAGCTCGCGTACCTGGTGGAGCGGTTCAGGGAGTTCGACGGGTGGGAGCCGGGGGCCGAGCCCATCGACAGGGACCTGCTGCTCACCAACGCCAGCCTGTACTGGCTGACCGGCACCGGCGGATCGTCCTCGTGGCCGTACTACGAGGGGGCGGCCGGGCTGCCCGTCGACCAGAAGGAGGTGCCGACCGGGGTCACCCACGGCGGGCCCGAGGTGCTGCGGCGGATCGCCGAGCGCGGCAACGACATCGTCTACTGGGGACGCGGCGAGAGCCCCAGCCACATGGTCGCCATGGCGTCGCCCGCCTCGCTCGTGAACGGTATAAGGGAGTTTTTCCGGATCCTGCAGCGGCGCGATGGAGATTTTACCTGAGGGTCTTTGCAAGCCTGTGACCTGCGCCGGTGAGTGCTGGGAGACTGGGCGGCGCTTGGTGGCTGCGACTCTCGGGAGCGATCTGCGTGGGCATGGTTCAGCCGGTCATCAGGGCGGCGGCGGGCCTCACGACCGCCGCCGTCCTCGCCAGCGCCGTCCTCGTCACCGCCGTACCGTCCGTGGCGTCCGTGGCGTCCGCCGCCGCCGCCACGGACGGCGCACTGGATCCGGTGGACGAGCGGGGCGGCGGCTTCTGGTCGGACCGGTCCGGCGAGCCGGACGGCCCGGCGCTCGGGCGGGTGCGGTGGCGGGAGTGCGGCGACGGGCTGAGGTGCGGGAAGCTGTCCGTGCCGGTGGACTGGAAGCGGCCGTCCGGGACGCGTACGGAGATCGACCTCGCCTGGCTGCCCGCCCGCGACCCCGCACGCAGCCTCGGCCCGCTGGTCGTCAACACCGGGGCGGGCTCCACCGTCCAGGACGTGCGCGCCAGGCCCGACACGGTGAGCGAGCTGGCCCGATGGTTCGACGTGGTGCTGGTGGAGCCGCGCGGGATCGGCGACAGGGGGAGCGCGGCCATGGTGCGCTGCTCGGTGCCGCCACCCGACCCCCGGCGGCTCCAGATCGCCTCTGGAGAGGCCGCATGGCGCTCCTACGCCCGTCACAACGCCGCCTACGACAGAAGCTGCCGGATCGCGGCCGGGCCCGCCTACGACGGCCTGACGGCCTGGCAGGTGGCACACGACCTCGACGCCCTGCGCGACGCACTCGGCCGGCGCCGGCTGCGCTACTTCGGCAACGGGTACGGGGCGGTGTACGGGCAGGCGTACCTGGAGCTGTTCCCCGGCCGGGCCGGTCGGATCTACCTGGAAGGCGTCCCTGACCACTTCCAGCCCGGCCTGGGCCGGCGCCTCATCGCCCACGCGAGGGCGGCCGAGCGCCAGTTGCGCTACTTCCGCGACTGGTGCGTCAACCACCTGGCCTGCCCCCTGGACGGCGACGCCGTCGAGGTCCTGGACGACCTCCTCGCCCACGGGGTCGGCGGTGTCGATTCGGGCGGCGGCACCCAGCGCACGGCTTCGCCTGCCGAGCTGCTCCTGCCCGCGAACCCAGGCCCGCCCTCCGGCCCTCGTGAGCCGACGGCAGGCTCGCCCGACGGTCCCGGGCTGGACGCTCTGCTCGGCGAGACGCCACTCAAGGCGGGCCCCTGGCTCGGCGAGCTGCTCGGTGGAGGACCGTCGGTCGTCGCCGGCGGTTCGGCGGGCGGGCGATCGTCCAAGGCAGGGCCAGGGGTCGTTCCCGGCAGGCGGGCGGTGGACGAGCGGCGCGTCGTCGCGGCCGTGCTCGCCGGGCTCGACCCGAAGCGGTGGCCCGAGCTGGCCAGGGCGCTGGCCGCCGCCGAGGAGGGGGACACGCGGGCGCTGCTGGCGCTCGCCGACGTACGGCGGGCCGAGGCGCCCGCCACGGTCTCCCGGGCGATGCACTGCCACGACTTCATGCCCGCGGTGCCCGGCTACCGGACCTTCCTGCGCATGGAGGCCAGGCTACGAGAGGTGGCGCCCCGGGTGGGCTGGCTGACCGGCCGCTACGAGGTCGGCAGGTGCCTGGGGCTGCGGGCCCGTCCGAGCTGGCCGCCCCACACCCCGCGACTCGACCGGTCCCGCCTGACCGGCGCCGAGGCGTCCGCGCCGGCCGGAGGCGAGGGCCGGCCCTCCTCGGGAGACGCCGGTGACCGGCCGGCGCGGACCGGCAGCGACCTCGGGCCCAGGGCTGGCGGCGGCCAGGAGACCGACACCGGTCCTGCCGTGCCTCGTGCCGGCGCAAGCGGCGGCCTTGAGCGCGGTGCGGCAGGTTCCGCAGTGCCGGGTGACATCGGTGGCGTAGGAGCCGATGATCGGGCGTCGGTGCTGGTCGGAGTGGGGCGGCTGGATGTGGTCAGTCCGCCTGCCCCGGCGGCGCGGCTGGGGCGGGGGATCCCCGGTGCGGTGGTGTTGTGGCACGGGGACGGGCATGACGCCTATCTGCTGCAGGGGGCCGGGAAGCTGCGGGCCGCTTGCCTGCGGGCCCGGGTGCACGACTTCCTCGTACGCGGAAAGCCGCCCAAGGGGCGCACGTCGTGTCCCGGCGAGCTGACGGCGGGGGCCGGGCGCGGGGAGTAGGCTGCGGCGGGTGGTGATCGAGCGGGCGGTGCCCGATGACGCGGGCGAGGTCCTGACCCTGCAGCGGGCGGCCTACCTCAGCGAGGCGCAGCTCTACGGCGACCCCTACATCCCGCCGCTGGTCGAGTCGCTGGAGCAGATGCGCAAGGTCATCGAGGGCGCGGTCGTGCTCAAGGCGGTCGAGTCGGGGCGCATCGTCGGCGCCGTACGCGGGCGGCTCTCCGGCGCCACCTGCCTGGTGGGCCGCCTCGTCGTGGCCCCTGACCTGCAGGGCAGGGGCATCGGCACGGCCCTGCTGCGCGCCCTGCACGAGCAGGTGCCGCAGGCGAAGGCGTTCGACCTGTTCACCGGCCACCTGTCCGAGGGGAACCTGCGGCTCTACCGCCGGCTCGGCTACCGCGAGACCCACCGCGAGCGCATGGACGACCACCTGACCCTCATCCACCTCCGCATGACACCGGAGCCGGCGGACGGGGAGTGAGCTGCGCATGACGCCGGAGCGTGGCAAGGGGAAGCGTGCTGCGCGTGACGCCGGAGCAGGCGGCGTGAGATCCGGGCGATAGGCTTTCCGGCGTGTTGAAGATCGGGCTCACCGGCGGCATCGGCTCCGGGAAGAGCGAGGTGTCCAAGCGGCTCTCGGCCAGGGGCGCGATGGTGATCGACGCCGACCTGATCGCCCGTGAGGTGGTCGAGCCCGGCACGCCGGGGCTGGCGCGGGTGGCGGAGACGTTCGGCGGCGGGGTGCTGCGCCCCGACGGCTCGCTCGACAGGGAGAAGCTCGGCTCCATCGTCTTCACCGACTCCGAGAAGCTGGCCGCGCTCAACGCGATCGTGCACCCGCTGGTGGGGGAGCGGGTCGCGGAGCTGCAGCGGGGCGCCGGCAACGACACGATCATGGTGTACGACGTGCCGCTGCTGGTGGAGAACAACCTGGCCCCCATGTACGACGTGGTGATCGTGGTCGACGCCCCCGACGAGCTGCGCATCCGCCGCCTGGCCGAACACCGCGGCATGGCGGAGGCCGACGCCAAGGCCCGCATCGCCGCCCAGGCGAGCAGGGACGACCGGCTGGCCGCGGCCGACATCGTGATCCCCAACGACGGCTCACTCGAGGAGCTCGACGCCCGCGTCGCCGAGGTCTGGGACGACCTCCTGCGCCGCGCCGCCGTGGGTTGACGACCTGACATCCTGCCGCGACGATCAGAAAGATCGTCGTGTGGGCGCCGGCCTTTGGGCGGGCCCGGGGCGCGGCATGGGGGGCCCCGCGCAGCTCTCCATCGCCCGCATGAGCGACCCGTGGACGGTCACCGGCGGCCGGGTCGCGATCCCGGCGGACGGCGGCTGCACGGAGGTGCGCGAGGGGCCGACGCCGCTCCACCGCGACGGCCGCAACGTTCCTGACCTCCTCCACGTGCGACACCGCATCGAGGTGTTCTAGAAGGGCGCGTCGAGCGGCACCTGCCGCACTCCCGGCAGGTACGCGTCCAGCTCGCCCAGCTCGAACCGCGACATCCCGACCACGTGCCAGAACTGCCCGCCTGGATCGCCCTGCAGCTTGTAGCGGCCGTCGGGCGCCAGGGCCGCCCACCCCTCGGGCAGCCCCAGCAGGGTCGCCCGCCGCGCGCCGCCCTCCCAGAGGATGACCACGCCGTCGTCGCCCGCGCTGGCCAGCAGCTCGGAGCCGGGCGCCGGGCTGAAGGCGACCGACCAGACGCGGCGGTTGTGGCCTGACAGGGAGTGGCGCAGGTCGCCGGTGGCGGCGTCGTAGACGCGGACGAGCGTGTCGTCGCCGCCGGTGGCCAGCACCGAGCCCGCCGCGCCGAACGCCGCGCTCCACAGCCGCCCCTCGTGCCGCAGCGTGTGCACCAGGCGCGGCGCGTGGCCGGGGAGCAGCTCCCACACCAGGGCGCGCCCGTCGTTGCCGGCGCTGACCAGGAAGCGGCCGTCGGGGGAGTAGGAGACGGAGTAGACCCGGTCGCTGTGCCCCTGCAGGACGGTCACCCGGCGGCCGGTGGGCAGGTGCCAGACCCTGACGAGCGTGTCGTCGCAGCCGGTGGCCACGTGGTCGCCGTCGGGGCTGAACGCGATCGAGCGCACCCGGCCGCGATGCTCGGTCAGGTTGCCCGCCAGCCGCCCGGTCGGCCGGTACCACAGGCGGACGGTGTCGTCGTCGTTGGCCGTGGCCAGCAGGTCGCCGTCGGGGCTGAACGCCTCGGCCCACACGTGCTCGGTCTCGGCGTTGAGCTCGCGCTCGTAATCGCCGGTCGAAGCGTTCCAGAAGTGCACGCCGCCGTCGTTGCTCGCGGTCGCCAGCACCGGCCCCGCGGGGGAGAAGGAGGCCGAGATGAGCCGGTCGTTGTGGCCGGTGAACTCGCGCAGCCGGCGGCCGGTGCGGGACTCCCACAGGCGTACGACGCCGTCGTTGCCGCTGGTGGCCAGCAGCGAGCCGTCGGCGCTGAAGGCGACCGAGGAGATGCGGCGGCCGTGGCCGCGCAGCACCCGCTGGCACTGGCCGCTGTGCGGGTCCCACAGGCGTACGGTGCCGTCGTTGCTGCTGGTGGCGAGCTCCTGGCCGTCGGGGCTGAACACGAACGGCCACACCGAGCTGCGGTGCCCGGTCAGCTCGACCCTGTTGCCGTCGCCGAGCCGCTGCAGGCGTACGACGCCGTTGGCGTCGCCGCTGGCCAGGATCTGCCCGCCGGGGCTGAAGGCGACCTGGTAGACGCTGGTCGCGTGGGTGGTGTGCACGCCGCGCTCCTCGCCCGACGGCGACCACAGGCGTACGGCGCCGGCGGTGTCGCCGCTGGCCAGCAGCGAGCCGTCGGGCGCGAACGCCAGCGAGTAGATGCTGCCGGTGTGGCCGGTCAGCTCGTGCAGGCGGGTCCAGGTCGCGGTGTCCCACAGGCGTACGGTGCCGGCCTCGTCGCCGGTGGCCAGCAGCCGGCCGTCGGGGCTGTGCACGGCGCGGAAGACGCTGCCGCGGTGCTCGCCGAGCGTCTCCTTCATCTGCCCGGAGCCGAGGTCCCACACGCGGACGGTGCCGGCCGCGTCGCCGGTGACGAGGGCGGAGCGGCCGAAGGAGGCGGTGTAGACGGGCGCCCGGTGCCCCGCCAGCTCGTGCACGAGGCGGCCGGTGGCGCTCTCCCACACGCGGACGACGCCGTCGCCGCCGCCCGCCGCCACCAGGTCGCCCGACGCGCTGAGCCGCAGCGGCCAGACGCCGTCGGGATGGCCCGCCAGGCGGCGCAGCGGCTCGCCGGTCAGCGCGTCCCACAGCAGCACGACGCCGTCGCTGGCGCCGGTGGCCATCAGCTCGCCGGCGAACGCCACCGCGTAGACGCGGCCCCGGTGCCCTTGCAGCGTGCGCACGGGCGCGCCGCCCACGCACAGCAGCACGCCGCCGTCCTCGTTGCCGACCGCGAGGGTGGCGCCGTCGGGGCTGTAGGCGATCGGCTCGGGCAGGCGGCTGGTCTGGAAGTGGTAGCCGTACGGGACGCCGATGCCGGCGGGCGCGAACTCCACCTCGACCGGCTGTCCTGGCACCACGGCCGCGCCCGGCAGGTGCGGCAGCGTGCCGGTGACGTCGATCAGCGTGGCGCGGTGCCAGCGGGCGCCCTCGACGGCCGCGTCGCTCAGGTCCACCTGCGCCAGCCGCGCCCCCGACAGGTCGGCGCCGCGCAGGTCGGCCCCGGTGAGCTGGGCGGCGTCGAGCCTGGCGCCGGTCAGGCGGGCGTCTTTCAGCACGGCCCTGGACAGGTTGGTGCCGACCAGCGTCGCCTCGGACAGGTCGGCGCCGGTCAGGTCGACCTCGCGCAGATCCCTGGCCGACAGGTCCTCGCCCTTGAGGTTGGCGCCGCGCAGGTCGGCGCGGGCCGGCGTGCGCAGCCGGGCGGAGATCTTGACGGCGTTGGCGCGGGAGACGTCGTCGGCCGGCGGGTGGTTCACCCAGGCGCGCAGCGCGCGTACGTCGGCGAGGTCGCACAGGAACTCGACGGTCAGCGCCGACAGCGGCCGGCGCGACAGCAGGACCGGGTCGTCCATGGTGGCGGCGATGCGGCGGGCGATCAGCCACTCCATCACCGAGGTGTGGATGAACCCGAACATGCCCTCTTCCGTGCGCACGAGCAGGCTGCCCGACCCCATGCGGAACGCGGCGTGCGCGGCCGACAGCTGCCCGTCGGCCAGGTCGGTCAGCGTCTCGCCGATCTCGGTCAGCTCGTCCACGCCGAGCAGCGCGTCGCCCGACTCCCACAGGCGCACCGCCAGCGCGGTCACCGCCCGCCACAGCTCCTCGACGCTGAGCCCGCCGGTCGAGCCCGGCACCTTGGCCCGCCGCTCCTCGAAGGCCAGCCAGGAGGTGAGGATCTCCTCGTACAGCAGGGCAGGGCTGATCGTGTGGCGGGCCTCGGCGACCGTGCGCAGGCGGTCGGCGTCGAGGTCGGCGATGAAGCTCAGCATGCGCGGGTTCTGGGCCAGCGCGAGCAGGTCCTCCATCTCCCGCATCAGCGCCATGCGGGCGCCGGCCTCGGCGTCGTCGCCGAACCTGTTGGCGAGGTAGGAGCTGATCTGGTCGGGCGCGAAGTTCTCCACGCCGAGCACCCGCCGCTGCGGCAGCACGCCCACCATCTCGCCCAGCGAGGTCAGCACCTGGCTGTGCGACTTGAAGTGCTGGGTGCGGCTGGCCACCACGATCTTCGCCTTGTCCTCGGCCGCCGACAGCAGCGTGGCCAGGTGATCGGCCGCCCGGTCGTAGGTCAGCCTGGTCACCAGCTCGTCGAACCCGTCGAACAGCAGCACGATGCGCCCCTGCCTGAGCAGGTAGCGGAACGCCTTGAGGTCGATGACCTCCTCGCCGTGGCTCGCCAGATGCGCCGCCACCAGCGCGTCGACCGAGTGCGCCTTGTCGAGCGCGCGCAGCTCGATGAGGATCGGCGTCAGGTGGGGCAGCTCGGCGGGGATGCGGCGGGCCAGCTCGCGCAGCGCGAACGTCTTGCCGTGGCCGAAGTCGCCGAGCAGCAGCAGGAAGCGGCCGTGGTCGGCCGACAGCAGCCGCATCATCTCGTCGGTCAGCCCGGCCCTGACGGCGCTGCCGGGGCGGTCGAGCTCGCGGTAGCGCTGGGGGACGTACAGGCCGGGCGGATAGCGGCGGTCGGAGGCGAGGCGCGCGGTCTGCTCGGTGACGTAGCCGCTGAGGTCGAGCAGGCCCTGGAACTCGGTGAAGCTGCGCAGGCGCACGCCCTTGCGCATCAGCTCCTCGCGGACCGAGCGCGGCGCGGGCGGGCCCTGGTAGACCAGCTCGGCCGCGAGCCCGGCGGCGTGGGCGGTGCGGACGAAGCCGTCGGCGCTCTCCACGGTGGGCTCGCCGACGTACGCGCCGATCATGGTCTGCCGGACGAACCCGTCCTCGGGGTGGGTGACCACGAGGTGGGCGTCGAACCTGCGGATCCTGGCCCGCTCGTGGCGGGCCTCGCACACCTCGGCGATGCGGTCGAGCAGCAGCTCGACGGGGCTGGGCGCGCGCTGCTCCGGCTCGGGCGCGGGCGGCGGCGCGGCCGGCGTCTGCCCGGTGAACGTGGTCTGCGCGGCCCGCCACCTGGCCCTGACCCGCTCGGGCGTGCCCTCGTCGGGCAGCCAGGTGCGCAGCCCGTCGGGGCCGATCTCGATCACCTGGTGCCGGCCGGCGCGCGGTGCGGCCACCCGGCCCTCGGCCGCCGTGCCGGCGCCGCCGTGGAAGAGCAGGTTGAGCCGGCGGCCGAGCAGCCGCTCGTACGTGGCGGCGTCGCGCAGCTCGGCCGGCGGGTGGCCGATCGCGCCGAGCCGCAGCCACCCGCGCTCCTCGTACGGCCGGAGCCGCTCGGCGAACCACGCCGCCTGCGCCTCCCCGATCAGCGCGTACGCGTCGCGCTCCAGGTGGCTCATCGCCATCGTCGAGTTGAGCCCGGCCACGACCACGCGCAGGTCGGGCACCTCGAACAGGCTCCACGGCTGCCCGCCGTCGAACACCCGGTCGTCGAGCCCCTGGTAGACCTCGCCGAACAGGGTGGCGAAGTGGCGCCACTTGGGCCAGTAAGGGGGCTGCGGGCTGACGTCGTCGGCCTCGCAGGTCATGAAGTAGGCGCTGGCGGCGGCCTTGGTGACGTCGCGCGGGCCGGGCAGCAGGACGAGCCGGTGCGGCTCGAGCCCGAGCAGCAGCCGCAGGTCGGTGACGAACCTGGTGGCCTGGCCGAACTGGCCGAGCGTGCCCGACTCGGTGAGGTCGCCCGCGACGACCATGAGGTCGGGGCGTGGCATGCCGCGGTCGTACATGGCGGTCAGGTCGGCCCAGATGCGGGCCTGCATGTCCTCGGGCGTGAACGGGTCGCCGGGCTCGGGCAACCCCCTCCCAAAGCGGGGCCCGCCGATGTGCAGCACGCTGATCGTCTCGCGCCCCCGCCCGCCCGCGGCCGACGGCGGGAACGTGGGCGCGGTGACCGGGGTGCGCCTGGCCCTCGGCCGCTCGGCGGGCGCCGGCAGCGTCGGCACGGGGACCGGCCTGCTGGTGCCGTCGGGGAAGGCGGGCGCGGCCTCGGGCTTGGCGCGGCCGGCCAGCGCCTCTCTGACCCGGCCGAGCAGCAGCGCCCTGGCCTGTCCTGGATCGGTGACGCCGAGCAGGTCGACCCAGGTGATCGTGGACAGCAACCCTTCGAGCGGCACGTCCTCCAGGCGGATGGTGACGAGCTTGTTGGACGGGTTGTCGGGGTCGGCGCGCAGCGCGGCCTGCCACTCCATGCGCCCGTAGCGGGAGCCGAGGTAGTTGCGCGAGAGCACGGCGACGACGAGCCGCGCCTCGCTGACGCCGCGGTCCATGAAGTCGATGAAGTTGGTGCCCGGCACGAAGTCCCACGCCTGGATCATGGTCTTGTAGCCCGCCGCCTCGAGCTCCCAGGCGATCCAGGTCGCCCAGGCCGTGTCGGCGGGGGAGTAGCTGACGAAGATGTCGGTCGGCCTGCCGTCACGTGCCATCTCGTCAGTATCCCCTGTGGCGTCGGCGATGTGCAGTCCGTGTGCGATCATCGTCGGGTGTTGCGGCGTCTTGGCGTACTCGACTGGATCAGGATCGGGCTGCTGATCCTGGGGCTGGTCTTCGTGGCCACCGGGCTGCTGCCCTGGCACGCGGCCGTCGAGAGCCTCAGCGAGATCGGCCCGCTGCTGATCTTCCTCGTGGCGATCATCGTGGTGGCGGAGCTGACCAAGGAGGCGCAGGTCTTCGACGCGATCGCGGCGCGGATGGCGGTGCTGGGCCGCGGCAACTACGCCGCGCTCTTCTTCCTCTGCACGGCCTTCGCGTCCTTCGTCACGATCTTCCTCAACCTCGACACGACGGCCGTCCTGCTCACCCCCGTCATGCTCGCCCTCGCCCCCCGCGCCCGCATCGCCGCGCTGCCCCTGGCGATGACCACGATCTGGCTGGCCAACACCGCCAGCCTGCTGCTGCCGGTCTCCAACCTCACCAACCTGCTCGGCATGCGCAAGATCGGTCTCAGCACGCAGGAGTTCGCGGCCCGCATGTGGGCTCCGCAGATCGCCGCGATCGCGGTGACGATGGTGTTCCTGTGGGTGTTCTTCTGGCGCCGCGGCGAGCGTCGCGACCTGCGCTACACCCCGCCGGTGCTGGAGCCCGTCGGCGACCGGGTGCTGTTCGGGGCGGCCGCGGCCGGCTGCCTGCTGTTCATCGTGCTGCTGCTGGTCGGCGCGCACGTCGCGGTGGCCGCCTGCGCCGCGGCCGTCGTCGTCGTGGCCGCCTTCGTGCTGCGCGCCCGCGAGCGCCTGACCTGGCACCTCGTCCCGTGGCAGCTCGTGATCTTCGTGACCGGGCTCTTCCTGGTGGTGCCGACGCTGAGCGGGCACGGCCTGTCGGCGCTGATGACCTGGCTGATCGGCACCGAGAGCGACCCCTACCGCACCGCCGCCGTCGGGGCCGGGCTGTCCAACCTGATCAACAACCTGCCGGCGTACAAGGCGGTCGAGACCGTCATCCCGGCCGCCGAGCAGGACCACCTGCTGGCGCTGCTGGCCGGCACCAACGTCGGGCCGGTCATCACGCCGTGGGCGTCGCTGGCGACGCTGCTGTGGTTCGAGTCGTGCCGCCGCCACGACGTGGCCGTGCCCATGCGGCGCTTCCTGCTCATCGGCGCCGGCCTGGCCGTCGTGGGCACGGCGGCGACGGTGTGGGCGCTGGTCACGTTCGGCTGACTCACGCGGCGACGGGCTCGTAGGCGCCGGCCACCGCGGCCAGCGCCCACCGCATGCGCGGGGCGTACGTCTCGGGGTGGTCGCCGGCCTCCTGCGCCACGTACGCGGCGCACCACGACGGGTCGCCGCCGCACGCGCACAGCCGCTCGTCCACGGCCGAGCGGATCTGGGCGGGCGACAGCCCGTCGGAGGGCTGCAGGGGGGTGACGAAGAGCACCTGCGCCAGCTCGGTGGTGGTGATCATGTCGGGCTCCTCTCCGCGGTGCGCCGGGTTCCGGCGTCACTTGAGTAGACCGCGCGGAGCGGCGGAACTCATCGCAGAACGACACACTGCGTGCGCGCACTTCTCCTCATTGCAGGAGCGCGAGCAGCCCTGGCAGGGCGCGCGGGTGAGCCGCCACGTAGCTGCGCACGTCGGAGGCGCCGTTGACGCACTCGTCGTACGGGCCGCCGTCGAGCGCCCTGATCTCGATGCCCGCCTCCTGCGCGAGCAGCGCGCCCGCCGGCAGGTCGACCACGCCGGTGCGGTAGCCCACGATGCCGTCGATGTCGCCGCGGGCCAGCATCGCCCACGACAGTAGCGGCGTCCACAGCTGCAGCACCCTGCGGGCGTTGAGGTCGAGCGCCGTCTTCAGCCTGAGCACGGTCGGGTCGTCCCTGGCGATGCCGTAGCCCTGGATCCAGGCCAGCAGCGGGCCGTGCGGGCTCGGCGCGTACGGGGCCGACAGCCGCCCCCCTGACGAGGCCAGCGCGCCCCCGCCCCTGACGGCCGACCACGTCTGTCCCGAGACGGGGTCGTGCACCACGCCGAGCTGCGGCAGCCCGGCCCGGCACAGCGCGACGCCCACCACGTACGCGGGCAGCCCGATCGCCACGTTGTTGGTGCCGTCGAGCGGATCCACCAGCCATGTCCACTCGCCGCCCGCGGAGCCGTTCAGCCCCGACTCCTCGGCGATCACCGCGTGCGAGGGGAAGGCCGTCAGAATCCGCTCCAGCAGCAGCTTCTCCGAGGCCAGGTCGAGGTCGGTCACCACGTCGCCGGCCGTGCCCTTGGCGTGCACGCGCAGCGCGCGCCTGGTGCCCTCCCTGATCAGCGCCCCCGCGGCCTCGGCGGCTTCGACGGCGACCGTGCGAGCGTGATCCAGGTCCATCGGCGTTGCCCTCTCAGGTGAGATGCGCGGTGATCAGCCGGACGGCCAGCGCCGTCTCGTCGGCGTCGAGCGGCTGCCTGGCCACGTGGTGCGCGCCGCCGCCGAGCGGGCCGAGGGACAGGTCACGGCCACCGGGCCGGCCGCTGCCGAGCGCGATGGTGGCCGCCTCGCCGTCCTCCGGCACGACGCTGCTGTGGAAGCGGTCGGCGGCCAGCGTGTACGTCTCGCCCGGCCCGAAGACCTCCACCAGCCCCGTCGCGTGCCGCACGGTGCGGCCGGTGGGCGAGATGCGGTCGCCGTCGGCCCCGCTCACCACCTCGTAGACGCGGTGGGTGGCGTCGGCGCCCGCGTCGGTGACGACCGCGTGCACGTTGCGGACCTGGCCGTAGAGCACGTGGCTCTCCAGGTCCCAGCTGTGGCAGTGGATCTGCGAGGTGGTGGTCTCGGCATGGGCCAGCGCTTTCGACCACACGTGCAGGCACACGCCGTCGTCGCCGTCGCGCTCCAGCGGCAGGCAGACGAACCCGAGCGGATGGCGCACCGCGGTCAGGCCGGGCCGCGCCAGCTCCGCCAGGGCCCACGATCTGGCGCGCCCCTCGGCCACCGCCCTTTGGACGAGATGGCGGCTCATGCGTACGGGTCCACGGCGCGCAGCGCCTTACGGGCGATGTCGACGACGTCGTGCCCGTTGTAGGACTTGGGCAGGGGCAGCCCCGCACGCTCGAACAACTCCTGCACCTCCTCGATCGTGGGCTCGTCGCTCAGCGGCACCTTCCTGTACATCTCCAGCGGCAGCCGCCGCGCCTGCTCGAAGCTCAGCCGCAGCTCGGTGTCGCAGTTCTCGTAGTAGAAGGTGCCGGCGAGCGCCGTCATGGCCTTGTTGGGGTCCTCGACCGTCATGATGAGGCGGCTGGAGGACAGGTCCCAGCGGAACGTGGTCATCGTGGACGACAGGCCGACCCCGATGTCGAGCAGGCCGTAGCGCTGCCGGTGCCAGAAGGCGGCCAGGACGGTCGCGTACGACTCCTTCCTGACCCGGTCGGTCGTCCACGTCTCGCCGGTGCCGTCGGGGGTGTCGGACAGCGAGCGGCGGTAGTGGGCGTACGTCTCGCACACCTCGAGGTCGGACGGGTCGATGACCTCGACGCGTACGGTGAGGTGGCGCTTGTCCCTGCGGGCGGCGGCCACGCACTGCGGCAGCGTCACGGCCCGCAGGTAGGTGCCGGTGCCGCCCTTGAACAGCCAGCGCGTGGTGTCGCGCCTGGCCTCGGCGTGGCACTGGGCGATCTCCTGCCTGCTGCCCAGCACGCGGACGAGCTGCAGCGCGTCGAGCGCGTGGCGGGTGCTGTGGGCCAGCGTCTCGATCTCCTCCAGGCGGGCCAGCCGGATCGGCAGCTCGGCCAGCGCGCCCGAGGTGATCGTCCGCTCGACGGGGGCCTGGCGGGCGCGGTCGCGCAGCAGCGCGGTGGCCACCAGCGCCATGATGACCAGGGACGACGAGTTCACCAGCTGCGTCTGGATCTTGTCGCCCTCGCTGCCGAAGATCTCCGGCGGCATGATGCCGAGCACGCCGACCACGAAGGCCAGCGCGAGCGCGATGGCGCCGTCGGCGTTGCGCGCCGCCCACGGGGCGGTCCGTCGCAAAGCCGCCTTCAACCGTCCCATGCGCCCCGCCCCGCCCGTGCCGACGATCAGTCAGTGCCCGTCGTCATGGTAACGACCGCACCTGGTGGCTGCCAGGTCACGCGGAGACGGAAACCCCTGGCTGCACGGGGACGATGCCTCGCTTGCGCCGCGGGAACGTCCGAACACGGTCTCCGCGGCTGCCTGCACGGCGACGGGCGGCGCGAGCTGCTGCTCGACGCCGCCCGACAGATCGAGTGCGAGCCGTCACCGCTGGGGGCAGCGGCCATCTGCGCGCCGTGACCCCGGCTTCAGAACGCCTAGAACCAGCCCCTGCGGCGGGCCATCTGCTCCAGCCCGCGCTGCAGCGCCGCGTCCGCCGCCTGCGGCGGCTCGTCGTAGCGCACGGTGAACCGGTTGTACGCGTCATGGCTGGAGGTCAGGAAGCCGCCCTGCTTGTCGGCCTCCAGGATGACGTCCATCTGCCGCGGCCCGGCGATGAACGTCAGCTCCAGCTCGTTGAAGTGGCGACGCCACTGCCCGCCCGCGTAATACTCGATCTCCTGGAAGAACGGCATCGTCGAGCCGTACAGCGTGCCGCGCTCCAGGTCGGCCTTCTTGAACTGGAAGCCCAGCCGGTCGAGTGCCCCGAGCACGTGGTCCTGGGCAGGCAGCGGGCCGACGTACAGCGGGTCGAGGTCGCCCTTGTCGAGCGCGCCCGCGAGCGCCAGCTCCGTCTGCACGCCCAGCTTCATGCCGTGCAGCGGATGCCCGGCGACCGCGCTGATCGGCGTCTCCCACGGCATCGCGATCTCGAACGGCTGCTGGTGCTGCGCGCCCGCCGCGAGCTGGAACGTCCCGGCCACCTGCTGGCGCAGGAAGCTGTAGCTCGTCTTGTACTCGTTGTCGCCCGACTCCACCTCGACCACGGCGGTCAGGTCGATGTGGATGCCTTCGACCTTGTAGTCGGAGTTGCCGCCACGGAAGTGGACGACGCCGCGCAGCGGCCCGCCCGGCTTGACACTCGTGTCGGTCAGCACCGTGTCTACCTCGACGCCCGCGCCGAACGCGGCCATCAGTTTGCGGAACACCATGGGGTTCTCCTAAGCGGAAGGTGAGTGGCCGTTCACGTTTCCCGCCCCCGTCCCCGAGATGCGGGGGAGCAACTGGGCGAGCAGGAGGGTGCTGAGCGCGGAGTCCGACTGGCCCTGCTGGGTCCTGACGACCAGCGGCTGCGGCGCGTTCTCCGCGAGCTTGGCGCCGACATCGAGGCGCCTGCGGGCCAGCTCGTACTGCAGCACGGCCCGGTTGTCCCGGTACGACTCGGCCAGCCGCCGCAGCGCCTTGGCCTCGTTCTCGGCGGCGGTCAGCTCGGCCCTGCCGCGCGCCTCGATCTCCCACGTCACGCGCTGCGCCTCGGTCTCCTGCTCCTCCAGCATGCGCGCCACGTCCTTGCGCGCGGTGTTGTAGGCGGCCTTGACCTCGACCACGCGGGCGTCACGGGTCTTCTTGGAACGCTCGATCTCCATCAGCAGCGTGTCGATGCGGCGCTTGCGGGTCAGCTCCCACTCGCGCTCGTAGGCCGACAGCTCCTTGGCGACCTTCTCGCGGGTGGCCAGGTGCTGCTGGTACTGGTCGGGCAGCTGCACGTCGGGGATGTTCGCGCCGGTGATGCGCACGCCGTAGCGGCCGAGCTGGCGGTTGAGCGCGTCCTGCATGTCGCCGACGTCGGAGCCGCGCAGGTCGTACGCGCGCTCGGTGTTGACGCGGCGGCTGCGCTGCCTGATGGCGTCCTGCACGGCGCTGGACAGCACGAGGTCGAAGTTGCCCGCACCGATCGTGCGGACGAACGCGACCGGGTCCACGATCCTGAACTTCAGGAAGAACTCGATCGACTTCAGCGGCACGTTCTCGGCCGTCGGGCAGGCCACGATCGGCGCCGAGTACGGGATCTCCGTCGAGGTGTCCACCACGGCGTCCACCCGGTCCCACGGCAGCCACAGGTAGTGGCGGCCGGGCGGGAGGGTGCCGGTGATGGCGCCCCAGCGGCTGCGCACGCCGGTGGTGCCCTCCTCGATCTCGATGATGGCCTTGCGCCACATCGTGAGCAGTGCCAGCAGCAGGAACACCAGCGCCGCGAACGCCGCGACCAGCGTGAAGTCGGTCATCACGGCCATGCCGGCGAAGTAGATCGCCAGGAACACCAGCGTCATCCACGCGAAGCCGCGCCGGTCCTTCGGGATGACGACCGGCACGAGCTGGCCCTGCTCGCCGCCGCGCAGGAGCTGGCGGATCTCACTCCAGGAGGCCAGCGACTCCTTGATCTTCGAGAATTCCCTGCTCATCAGATGCCACTCCCAGGCTGCTCTCCGTGGTGCTTACCGCCCGGCAGCAGCCGCTCGACGGTGCGCTCGAGGTCGGTGTCCGGCTCCGGCGTGTGCGGCGGCTCCTCCACGCCGGCCGCGGCCTTCTGCAGCAGGCCGGAGATCTCCCGCTCGCGGTCGCGTACGCGGGCCGCGATCTCGTCGAGCCTGCCCCGGATGGCGGCCATGTCCTCGGCGGAGAACAGCGCCGCGTCCTTGCCGCCCACGAGCTGCTGGGCGAGTACCAGGAAGTCGATGTCGGTCTCGTCGCCCACCTGCACCACCTGCGGCAGCCGGGTCGCGACGGACTCCAGCTTGGCCAGCAGGTCCTGCTGGAAGCGGTAGTCGAGGATCTCCGGCGCCTCGGCGGCCGACAGCGCCCTGATGTCCAGCGCCTGCGCCTCCAGGAGGGCGGCGTTGGCGTTGGCCGTGGACTCCGCCTCGACCAGGCGCTGCCTGGCCTGCGCGGTCGCCTGGTGGGTGGCGCGTTCGAGCGCGGTGTCCATGCGGGCCTGGTAGCCGGCGATCTCCGCCTGGATGGCGCTCAGCGTCTCCTGCAGCCCGGCCAGCTCCTTGACCAGGTCACCCTCGTTCTGCTCCTTGCGCAGCTGGAGCTCGTACTCGTAGGTGTAGGCCTCCTTGGCGACGCGCACCATCTCGGGCGCGGCCAGGTCCATGCGGTACTCCTGGCTGGACGGCTCGGCGTGCGTGATGTTCACGTCGGTGAGCCGCACGGCGGGCAGGAACTGCTGGTTGAGGCTCTCCAGCATGCCGAGCGTGCTCTCGCCGACGAGGTCGTAGATCTCCTCGGCCCGCTGGGCGTAGATGAGCGAGCGGGTGACCTCGCTGATGGCGTTCTGCAGCTTGGACTGGAAGCCGCTGACCGAGCCGAGCACGAAGATGAACTCCGCCGGGTTCTCGATCCTGAACTGCAGGAACAGGTCCACGCTCGCCTTGACGCCCTGCTGGGTGGGCGCCTCGCTGATCGGGGCGTTGAACGGGTACTCGCGCGTGGTGTTGACGATGTAACTGACCCGCTTCCACGGGTTGAACAGCGTCACCCGCCCGGGGTCGGCGATGTGCACCAGCTTGCCGAACTGCGTGATGAGCGCCTTGCAGCCCTCGGGTACCATCACCACGCTGCGCCGCCACCACAGGAACGCGGCGGCCAGCACCAGCACCACCCAGTAGTGGGGGCCGAAGAGTACGTCGGCGTTCGGGACGATGTTGCCGAGCGCGCCGATGAGGCCGAGCAGCACGAGGATGCCCAGCGGCACGATCACCTTGGCGGTGCTGCCCTTGGGGATCACCACCGGCGAGATGACGTGCATCCCGTCCTCGGTGAAGCTGCGGTTGACGATCTCGCCGGCCTCGTTGAGCGAGGCCGTCCTGGCTTCGATGACGGTCCCCAGCGAGGGGCCGCCGTCGCGGGCCGCGGCGAAGTCGTGCGGGTTCAGCGCGAAGCCCTGGCCGCCCTGACCGCCCTGGCCACCCTGGCCACCCGGCCCGGCCTGGCCGGCGTACTGCCCGACGGCCTGGCCGACGGCCTGGCGTACGTCACCCCCTTGGGCCACCGCCTGGGCTACGCCCCGTCCTGCCTGGATCAGTGCCTCTCTGGGTCGTGACATGAAACCTTCCTTTTCCGCTACAGGCGGATTCGACCGTATCGGCTACTGCTTACGGTTCGCTTGCAATGTGATGCCATATGGGTATTGCTGGCTGTAGCGAGAGTGCGACGATCGGCGATCACCCGCGGTGTTCATCGGCCACCCCTGGGCTTCGCGGCGCTGCCTGCCCCGCCGTTCAGGGGAGTGGCCGCCCTGACCGTTTCTGTCGGTGGGGCCGCCTACAGTGGCATCATGCGACCGGTCACTGATTTGCAGCGGAAGGTGGCGCCCTTCGAGGTCGTCACCGAGATGACTCCATCGGGCGACCAGCCGACGGCCATCGCCGAGCTGGAGCGCCGCGTCAAGGCCGGGGAGAAGGACAGCGTGCTGCTGGGCGCCACCGGCACCGGCAAGACCGCCACCATCGCGTGGCTGATCGAGCGGCTGCAGCGGCCCGCCCTGGTCATGCAGCCCAACAAGACGCTCGCCGCGCAGTTCGCCAACGAGCTGCGCGAGATGCTGCCCAACAACGCTGTCGAATACTTCGTCTCCTACTACGACTACTACCAGCCTGAGGCGTACGTCCCGCAGAGCGACACCTATATCGAGAAGGACTCGTCGATCAACGACGAGGTCGAGCGGCTGCGCCACTCGGCCACCAACTCGCTGCTCACCCGCCGCGACACCATCGTGGTCGCGTCGGTGTCGTGCATCTACGGCCTGGGCACGCCGCAGGAATACGTCGACCGCATGGCCCGCCTGCGCGTCGGCATGGACATCGACCGCGACCAGCTCCTGCGCCGCCTGGTCGACATGCAGTACACCCGCAACGACCTGGCCTTCACCCGCGGCACGTTCCGGGTGCGCGGCGACACCATCGAGATCATCCCGAAGTACGAAGAGCTGGCCGTGCGCATCGAGATGTTCGGCGACGAGATCGAGAAGCTCTCGACCATGCATCCGCTCACCGGCGAGGTCATCACCGAGGACGAAGAGCTCTACATCTTCCCCGCCTCCCACTACGTCGCGGGCGAGCAGCGCATGGCGGCGGCCGTGGCCGGCATCGAGGCCGAGCTGGCCGAGCGGCTGTCCGAGCTCGAGCGGCAGGGCAAGCTGCTGGAGGCGCAGCGGCTGCGGATGCGCACGACGTACGACATCGAGATGATGCGGCAGATCGGCACCTGCTCCGGCATCGAGAACTACTCGCGCCACATGGACGGCCGCGAGCCGGGCAGCGCGCCCAACACGCTGCTCGACTACTTTCCCGAAGACTTCCTGCTGGTCCTCGACGAGTCCCACCAGACCGTCCCGCAGATCGGCGCCATGTACGAAGGCGACGCCTCCCGCAAGCGCACGCTGGTCGAGCACGGGTTCCGGCTGCCGTCGGCGCTCGACAACCGGCCGCTGAAGTGGGAGGAGTTCCTGGAGCGCATCGGCCAGACCGTCTACCTGTCGGCCACGCCCGGCCCCTACGAGCTGGGGCGGGTCAAGGGCGAGGTGGTCGAGCAGGTCATCCGCCCGACCGGCCTGGTCGACCCCGAGATCGTGGTCAAGCCCACCAAGGGCCAGATCGACGACCTCGTTCACGAGATCCGCGAGCGGGCCGAGCGCGACGAGCGCGTGCTGGTCACCACGCTGACCAAGAAGATGGCGGAAGACCTCACCGACTACCTTCTCGAGCTCGGCATCCGGGTCCGCTACCTGCACAGCGAGGTCGACACGCTGCGCCGCATCGAGCTGCTGCGCGAGCTGCGCGTCGGCGAGTTCGACGTGCTGGTCGGCATCAACCTGCTGCGCGAGGGCCTCGACCTGCCCGAGGTGTCGCTGGTGGCCATCCTCGACGCCGACAAGGAGGGCTTCCTGCGCTCGGAGACGTCGCTGATCCAGACCATCGGCCGGGCCGCCCGTAACGTGTCGGGCCAGGTCCACATGTACGCCGACAAGGTCACCCCCTCCATGGAGCGGGCCATCGACGAGACCAACCGGCGCCGCGCCAAGCAGATCGCCTACAACGAGGCCAACGGCATCGACCCGCAGCCGCTGCGTAAAAAGATCGCCGACATCCTCGACTCGCTGCAGCGCGAAGACGCCGACACCCAGCAGCTCATGGGCGGCGGCCGCCAGCAGTCCAGAGGCAAGGCCCCGGTCCCCGGCTTCGCCGCCCGCCAGGCCGGCCAGCACGCCAAGGCGATCGCCGGCGAGATGCCACGCGCCCAGATGGAATCCCTGATCGAGTCGCTGACCGAGCAGATGCACCAGGCCGCCGCCGACCTCCAGTTCGAGGTGGCCGCCCGCCTCCGCGACGAGATCAAGGAGCTGAAGCGCGAACTCCGCGACATGCGCGAAGCAGGCGTCCAGTAGGAAAACCAGGCGTGAGGCGGCCCAGCACGGGCGGCCTCACGCGTGGCGCACCACGTGAAGCGACCCCGCCGGGATGCGGCGGCCCGCAAGCAGTCGACTTGCGTCTCACGGGGACCCGCATGTCGATTTGCGCTCACGCGGACCCGCGTTGCGATCCGCGGCTCAAACAGGCCCGCGTGAGGTGAGGAGCGGCTGTGGGGTGGCGTGTGACCTGGGGGAATGCTTTACCTTCTGGGGGGCAGCGTCCAGGGTATGAACAAGTCGATCATCGGTGCCGTGGTCGGTGCCACGGTGCTCGCGGGAGGCTGCGGCGCCGTGACGAGCGAGGCGGAGCGACTGACTGTACGTTCCTCACCGACCCTCGGCACGCCCACCGCCGTTCCCACCGACAGCCCGGCTGACAGCCCGACCGGCACACCCACCGGCACGGAGACCGGTGAGGGGACCGGCAGTCCCGCGCCGGACGACGCCCAGGCCGGCCTGGAAGGTCTCAAGCGGGCCGGGCAGGCGGCGATCGCGGCAGTGCCCGGCTCCAAGGTCATCTCCATGGAGAGCGAGGAGAACGGCCGCCGCTGGGAGGTCCAGGTCGTCGGCGAGGACGGCACCGAGCACCAGCTCGACGTCGAGGGCGGCAAGGTCGTCAACGGCCCCACCACCGAGGAGGACGACGCCGACGACAAGGCCAAGCACCGCGAGCGGTTGGGCGCGGCCAAGCTCGACTACGCCCAGGCCGCCGACAAGATCGTCGCCGCGGTCCCCGAGGGGCGCATCACCGAACTGAACCTGGACGACGAGCAGGACAAGACCGTCTGGGAGTCCGACGTGATCACACCCAACGGCACCAAGCAGGAAGTCGCCATCGACGCCGCAACCGGCGAGGTCACCCGCAAGAGCGGCTCCACCTCCTGACCACGGCCCCCGAACCAACCCCCAACCCCTCACCCCGCAAGTCACCACCCAGCCGCCTCATCACTCACCGCAGGACCGCAGCCCGAGGACCAACCCCGCTGCCGCTGGTTTCTCGCGTGGCGGGTCGCCTCTAGGTCGACTTCGCCACCGGTGTGCTCCTGTGTGGCGGATCCCGTGTGCGGCGGGTGCCCTGTGTGGCGGGTCGTCTGGGATCAACCCCTTCGCCCGCTGGGTCCGTTCGTCACGGAGGCTGCTCTGGCGTAGGGACGGCGGGACTGGAGACGGGCGGGGTGGGCGGGCCGGTGAGCGGGTCCTGCTGAGAGCGCACATGCGCGCCGAGGGGCGGTGGGGTTGCGGTCAGGGCCTGGTGGGGGAGTCCAAAGTGGCGAGGGTGGTGTGGAGCCAGGTCAGTTCGGCTTGGGTGGTGGCGTGGGCGATGGTGAGGAGGCCCTGGCGGAAGGGGTCGGCGAACTCTTCGGCGGCCATCGGGCGGGGGCCGTCGTAGAAGAAGCTCGTCGGTTGTTCCAGGAAGGCCAGACGTCGCCTGAGAACGTTCGCCTGGTCCTTTGGGTTGGTCAGGTGGCGGAGGAAGGCCAAGAGCGTGAACCAGCGGTTCTCGTCGCTGATGTCGAGGTCGGCCGGGTCGCGGAGGCGGCGTTCGAGCTCTTCCTGGCCTTCCTGGGTCAGATAGAGCATGCGGCGGGGGGCTGCGGCGGCGCCTGGCTCGTCCTTTCTGAGCAGCCAGCCGACCGTGGCCAGGCGTTTGATCGCGGGGTAGAGGGTGCCGTCGGCGACCGGGCGTACGTGGCCCATCAGGGCGGCCACCCGCGTACGCAGGTCGTAACCGTGCAACGGCTGATCCCTGAGAAAACCCAGGATGGCCAGCTCCAGCATGCTTCCGATCATACCTCGGCATCGATATATATTGAGACCGATACACGAGGAGAGCCTTCATGCACGATGCCATCGTCCACCCCGGCGGCGCCCGCATCCGCTGGGTCGAGCTGCCGGGCGCGGAGCCGGCCCGCGTCTACGTTCACGGCCTCGGCGCCACCTCGGCCCCCTACTACGCGGAGGTCGCGGCCCACCCGCTGCTGCCGCGCCACCGTTCCCTCCTCATCGACCTGCTCGGGTTCGGCATCAGCGACCGGCCGCAGGACTTCTCGTACACGCTGGAGGCCCACGCCGACGCCCTCGCGGAGGCGTTGCACAAGGCGGGCGTGGAGGGCGCGTCGATGATCGCGCACAGCATGGGCGGGGCCGTCGCCATCGTGCTGGCCGCCCGCCACCCCGGCCTGGTGGCCGACCTGGTCCTGGTGGACGCCAACCTCGACCCCTACCCGGCGACGCCCGTACGCCCGGGCACCAGCGGCATCGCCGCCTACGGCGAGGAGGAGTTCGTGTCCGGCGGCTGGAAGGAGGTGCGTGACCGGGTGGGGCCGCACTGGTGGTCCACGATGCGCCTGGCCGACCTGCGCGCCCTGCACCGTACGGCGGTCAGCCTGGCCCGGGGCAGCACGCCGGCGATGCGGGAGCTGCTGGCCGGGCTCACGATCCCGCGCGCGTTCCTGTTCCCCGAGGGTGATGAGCCGGCCGGGGCCGAGGAGCTGCGGGCGGCCGGGGTGCGGGTGCTGGGCATCCCGGAGTCGGGGCACAACATCATGCTCGACAACCCCGAGGCGTTCGCGCGCACCCTGAAGACGCTCCTCCCCGCGTGAGGGGCGAGATCCAGCGGGACCTCCTCACGTGAGGCGCGAGATCCAGCGGGACCTCTCTGCGTGAGGCGCGGGATCTGGCTTGACCTGTCTGCGTGAGGCGCGGGATCCAGCGGGCCTGCCGCCGCCCCCGCCATGTCAGGGGAGGTCTTTGCGTTCCTGCATCGTGCGGCGGTAGAGGTCGTCGATCTCGTCGAGAGGGTCGGGCGCCTGGCGGCGGGCCTCGATCTCGAGGTCGGTGCGCTGGCCGAGGTCGGCGATGCCGGCCCCGGTGTGGTGCACCTGGTCGCTCAGCAGGTCGGCGCGCAGGCGGGCGCACATGGCGGTCAGCGTGGCCTGGTGCTGGCGCAGCCGGTCGAGGGTGGCGTGGTCGACGTAGGGGGACAGGCGGCGCTGCTGGGCGTACATGCCGAGCTGCTGGTCGTGCACGTCGGCCTGGGCGGTGAGGTCGGCGAGCAGCCGGGGCAGCTCTCCGAGCCCCCAGCCCTGACGCTGGGCCTGCTCGACGGCCTGCCGGGTGAGCGTGACCTCGCGGCGCAGGTCGAGCCGGAGCCGCTCGACCTCGGCGGCGTCGCCGGTGCCCATGGCGTTGACGTGGGTGGTGATGCGGGAGGTTGCCTCCCTGGCCTTGACCGCTGCCTTCTTGCCCAGCTTGACCAGCAGCCAGATGCCCAGCCCGCCCAGAAGCAGGAGGAACGCCAGGACCACAAGGACGACGACTAGGAACTCGCTGATCTCCGCCACCTCCTGCTCGGTGCTGCTGCTTTGAAGGATAGTGCCGATCGGGCGCGCCGCGCGATGAGCGCCCCGAGCAAGCCCTTGATCGGGAGCGGGCGCTGTGCTGACATGGCGGCAGGGATCACCCTCACGAAGGGCGGGGCAGGCGTGCTGGACGGCAAGGTCGTCATCATCACCGGCGGGGCGAGGGGCATGGGAGCGGCGACCGCCCGGAGGTGCGCGGCGGCAGGCGCCCGCCTCGTGCTCACCGACGTGCTCGCCGAGGAGGGCGCGGCCACCGCCAAGGAGCTGGAGGCCAGGTTCATCGCCCACGACGTGACCAGCGAGGACGCCTGGGCGGCCGTGGTGAAGGAGACCGTGGACGCCTACGGGCGGCTCGACGGCCTGGTCAACAACGCCGGCATCGCCACCGCCCAGCTCATCGAACAGCAGTCACTGGCGGATTTCGAGCGGGTCATCCAGGTCAACCTGACCGGCACCTTCCTCGGGCTCAAGGCGGTGCTGGGCGCCATGCGGGCGTCGGGCGGCGGCGCGATCGTCAACCTGTCGTCGGTCGCGGGGCTGTTCGCGCTGCCGGGCACCGGCGGGTACGGGGCGTCGAAGTGGGGCGTACGCGGGCTCACCAAGATCGCGGCGGTGGAGTTCGCCAAGGACCGCATCCGCGTCAACTCCGTCCATCCCGGGATGATCGTCACCCCCATGACGCTGCCGCTGGGCGCGGTGTCGGGGGAGGGCACGTTCCCGCTGGCCCCGGCCGGGCGGTGGGGCGAGCCCGAGGAGGTCGCGGAGGCGATCGCGTTCCTGCTGTCCGACGCCGCCTCGTACGTCACCGGCGCCGAACTGGCCGTGGACGGCGGCTGGACGGCGGGCGAGGTCGCGCTGGCGCCGAAGAACGGAGGCTAGGTGCCGTACGCGCAGGTCGAACCCGACGTCAGGCTCTTCTACACCGACGACGGCGACGCCATGAGCGCGCCGCCGCTGCTGCTCGTGCACGGCTGGGGCACCGACTCCCACCAGTGGTCCTGGCACATCGACGCCCTCGCGGAACGGCACCGCGTCATCGCGGTGGACCTGCGCGGCCACGGCTACTCGTCGGTCCCCGAGACCGGCAACACGCCGCGCGCGATGGCGGCCGACCTCGACGCCCTGCTCGGCCGGCTCGGCATCGCGCAGGTCGTGGCCGTCGGCCACTCCATGGGCGGCCAGGTGGTCTCGATCCTGGCCGTCGAGCATCCGGAGCGCGTACGGGCGCTCGTCACCCTCGACCCCGGCTACGGCATGAGCGCCGGGATCGCCGCCGGCTTCCCCGGCATGATCGCCGGCCTGCGCGGCGATCGGCCGCACGAGGCCGCCGAGCGCATCGACGAGTGGTGCACCAACGCCGCCACCCCCGCCCTCATCAGGCGCTGGCACAAACGCCGCCTGTACGGCATGCCGCCGCACGTGCTGGCGGAGGCGTTCGAGGCCATGTTCGTCACCGGTGACGCCATCGGGGTGCGCCCGGCCAGCGACGACTATCTGGCGCGCAGGCGGTGCCCGGTGCTGTCGATCTGGGCCGATCAGGGTCGCGCGCAGTGGGAGAGCGGGCTGCTCAAGGACCCGGCGTCGGCGGTGCTGTGCTGGGAGGGCGCGAGCCACCGGCTGCACGAGGAACGTCCCGAGGACTTCGTGACCGCCGTGGAGGGCTGGCTGCGCCGCCTATAAGGCCGCCTGAAAAGCCGCCCGTGAAACCGGCTCTGAAACCGGTTCCGAAACCGGCTCTAGAGACCCGCCTCTAGACGCGTCGAGGCGGGCGGACCTCCCGCCGGCGGGCGCGGGCCCGGAGTACCCGGCGGATCAGCAGCCAGGCGAGCACGGCCAGCACCAGCAGCGCGACGATCACCAGAACGGGCGCGAACACCGCGACCAGGCTCATCCCGATCGATCCGGCGTCCTCGGCGGTGCTCAGCACCGGCGCGCCGAACCCGGCCGTGCCCGCGTTGACCACCGGGCGCACGAGGGACTTGACCGCGTGGACCGCCAGCGCCGCCACGATGCCGATCAGCCACCCCGCCCACGGGTTCTCGGTCATCCACGCGGAGCGCTCGAACTCGGCGGCGGCCGCGGTGGCGGAGAAGACCACGCCGCCGGAGGCCGGGCGGATCACGGTCTGGATGGTGTCGTTGACGCTGTCGATCGCGGGCACCTTGTCCAGCACCAGCTCGGCGGCCAGCAGCACGGCGATGATCGCGAGCACGCCCCAGTTCGACAGCCAGGCGTAGCCGTCGGGCAGGCGTACGGCGTCGGTGACGTTGGCGAGCACGCCCACGACCAGGAGGGGGATGTAGGCGTTGAGGCCGGCGGCCGTGGACAGGCCCAAACCGGTCAGAGCGGCGAGCATCCCCCTAGTCTGCCTCTCAGTCCGGCCTGGCCGCCTCGTCCATGAGGTGGCCGAGCGCGCGATCGGTGAACTCGGTCAGCGCCCGGTCGTACTTCTCCATGCCCCACGACCAGAAGTCGAAGTCGATGGTGTCGTTGGCGCCGTCCTGGATGGAGGCCCACAGCGTCCAGCCGTACTTGGACATCAGGCCGAGCAGCCGGGCGCGGGCGATCTTGTGGCGCAGGCGGCGGCCGTAGTAGGCGGTGACCAACTCCTCCAGGTGGCCGGGCGGCAGGTCGGACTCGCTCCAGACGTTGCCCAGCTCGAAGCAGGCGTCGTTGTTGCCGGAGTACTCGTAGTCGATCAGCCACAGGCGTGTGCCGTCGTCGAGGATGTTGCCGGGCAGCAGGTCGTTGTTGCACGGCACGGTGCCCTCGTCCCTGACCGCCAGGCACGCCCTGATCCGGGCCACGACGGGCATGAAGTCGAGGTAGCGGGGCGGCAGCCGGAAGCCGCGCTCGCGGACGATCGCCAGATAGCGCCGCTGCACGTCGAACATGTCGAAGTCGCGGACGAACCGCGGGCCCGCGTGCAGCCGCCGGCACGCCTCGGCCACGCGGGGCAGGTTGGCCGGGTCGTGCAGGTCGGCCTCGGTGAACGTGCGCGCGGAGACGTACCCCACCACCAGGACGCCCAGGTCGGGCAGGTAGTCGTGCACCGGCGCCCCGACTCCGGCCGCGGCCGCGGCGAGCGAGTTGGCGTGCTCGGCGTCCCTGTCGATGGCCAGCAGCGCGCCGTCGCTGGCCTGCACGCGCACGACGTACGCGCCACGCGGGGTGGTGACCTTGTAGTTGTGGTTGGTGAGCCCGCCGGGCAGCTCCTCCACGGAGCGCGGCACGCCGGACAGCAAGGGGATGCGATCGAGCACCTCTGGCGCGGCCATGCTCGATGCTAGCTCCGCCGCCCTAAACGGTCTAGACCTTTTAGGGTACGCGGGTTAGCCTCGCGACCATGAGCGACTCGGCCCGCATCGTGATCATCGGCGGCGGGGTGGGCGGCGCGTCCGTCGCCTACCACCTCACCCAGCTCGGCGAGCGCGATGTCGTGCTGCTCGAACGCGACGCGCTGACCAGCGGCTCCACCTTCCACTCGGCGGGGCTCGTCGGCCAGCTGCGCGCCGACCCCACGCTGACCAGGATGAACCAGTACTCCGTCGAGCTCTACCGGACGCTCGACGCCGGCTGGACCGAGTGCGGCGGCATCAAGCTGGCCTCCACGCCCGAACGCATGGAGGAGATCCGCCGCCAGATCGGCTGGGCGCGCACGTTCGGGCTGCCGCTGGAGGAGATCTCGGTGGCCGAGGCGGTCGAGCTGTTCCCGCTCATGGACCCTGAGGGCGTGGTCGGAGCCGCGTACCTGCCGACGGACGGGCAGATCGACCCGTCGCAGCTCTGCTACGCCTTGGCCGAGCGCGCCCGCGCGGGCGGCGCGAAGCTGCGCACCGGCACCCGCGTGCTCGGCATCGACGTGACCGGCGGCCGGGTCACCGGCGTGCGCACCGACCAGGGCGACATCGCCTGCGAGATCGTGGTCAACTGCGGCGGCATGTTCGCCGCCGAGATCGGCCGCATGGCCGGGGTGCGCGTCCCGATCGTGCCCATGTCGCACCAGTACGTGGTGACCGATGCCTTCCACGAGCACGCGAACCTGCCCACGCTGCGCGACCCCGACCTGCTCGTCTACTACCGGCAGGAGGTGCGCGGCCTGGTCATGGGCGGCTACGAGCGCCGCTGCGCCCCCTGGACCGCCGGGCCTGACGCGTACGACGCGATCCCCGCCGACTTCAACGGCCGCCTGCTGCCCGAGGACTGGCCCAGGTTCGAGGAGATCTCCGACAACTCGCGCGTCCGCGTGCCCGCGATGGCCGACGTCGGCATCCGCAAGCTGATCAACGGGCCCGAGGCGTTCACCCCCGACAACGAGTTCTGCCTGGGGGAGACCGAGGTCGGCGGGTTCTTCGTGGCGGCCGGGTTCTGCGCGCACGGCATCGCGGGCGCGGGCGGCATCGGCAAGGTCATGGCCGAGTGGATCGTCGAGGGCGAGCCAGGCATGGACCTGTGGCACATGGACGTGCGCCGCTTCGGCCGCCACTACCGCTCGCCGTCGTACACGCTCAAGCGGGCGGTCGAGAACTACGAGACGTACTACGACATCCGCTACCCCGGGCACGAGCGCTCGGCGGGCCGGCCGCTGCGGGTCTCGCCCGCCTACGGCTGGCACGCCGCCCATGGCGCCGCCTTCGGCGAGAAGTCGGGCTGGGAGCGGGTCAACTACTACACCGCGAACGAGCTGCCGGGCGAGGACGAGCGGCCCGCGGGATGGGCAGGGCGGTCCTGGTCGCCGGCGATCGGGGCCGAGCACCGCGCCACGCGTACGGCGGCCGGGCTGTTCGACGAGAGCTCGTTCGCCAAGATCGAGGTGACCGGGCCCGACGCCGCCGAGCTGCTGGAATGGGTGTGCGACAACCGGGTCGCCCGCGACGTCGGCGCCGTCACGTACACGCAGGCGCTCAACCGGCGCGGCGGCATCGAGTGCGACTTCACCGTCACCCGGCGCGGCGAGCGGGAGTTCCTCGTCGTCACCGGCACCGCGTTCGGCGCCCACGACCTCGGCTGGCTGCGCAAGCAGGCGGCCCGCACGAGCGCGGACGTCAGGATCGCCGACGTGACCGGCCAGTACGCCTGCTTCGCGCTGTGGGGGCCACGCGCCCGCGACGTGCTCGCCGGGCTGACGCCCGAGCCCGCCGACCTGCCGTTCATGACGGCGCGCGAGCTCACCGTGGGGGACGTGCCGGTGCTGGCGCTGCGGGTGACGTTCGTGGGGGAGCACGGCTGGGAGCTGTACTGCTCCAGCGAGTACGGGCTCGCGCTCTGGCAGGCGCTCTGGGCGGCGGGACGGCCGCACGGGCTGATGGCCGGCGGCTACCGGGCCATCGACAGCCTGCGCCTGGAGAAGGGCTACCGGGTGTGGGGCGCCGACCTCGGGCCCGAGACGACACCGTACGAGGCGGGACTCGGCTTCTGCGTCAAACCCGACAAGGACTTCCTCGGCAAGGACGCGCTCGACCCCCGGCCCGCGCGCCGGCTGCGCTGCCTGACGCTGGACGACCCGCGCGCCGTCGCCCTCGGCAACGAGCCGGTACGCCTCACCGGCCGCGTCGTCTCCCGCGTCACCTCCGGCGGCTACGGCTACACCGCCCGCGCCTCCATCGCCTACGCCTACCTGCCCGCGGACGAGAGCGCGCCGGGCGCGCCCGTCGAGGTCGAGGTGGAGGGCCGGTGGGTGCCGGGCACCGTGGTCAAGGGGCCGGTGGTGCCGTGACGCCGCTGCGTACGGAGATGCGCACCCGGTCGGGGCGGAACAGGTCGAGCGCGTACTCCACGGGGACGCCGCCCGCCGCGTAGGCGGTGCGCTCGACCAGCATGAGCGGCGCGCCCGCCGCGATGCCCAGCTCCGCCGCGTCGGCCGGCTCGGCGACCACCGGGTCGAGGTGCTCGACCGCCGTGCGAGGGCGCAGGTCGTAGCGGGCGGCGAGCAGGTCGTACAGGGAGCCGGTCAGGTCCTGGTCGAGCAGTCCTGGCAGGGCGGGGAAGTAGGAGCGCTCCAGCGCGACGGGGGAGCGGCCCGCCGAGCGCACCCGCGCCACCTCGTGCACCGGCTCGCCCACCGGGACGCCGAGCGCCACCGCGGCGGCGGCCGGCGCGGGCACGGTGGCGGCCCGCAGGATGCGCGCCTCGGCCCGCAGGTGGGCGCGGCGCATCTGCTCGGTGAACCCGGCCAGCCCCGTCAGGTCGCACTCGATGCGCGGCCCCGGCGGCGGCTCCGCCACGAACGCGCCGCCCGACCTGCCGGGCACGCGCAGCAGCACGCCGTCGCGTTCCAGGGTGGCGAGCGCCTGCCTGAGCGTCATCCTGCTCACGCCGAGCCGCCCGGCCAGCTCCCGCTCGCCGGGCAGCCGGTCACCCGGCGCCAGCTCGCCGCCGGCGATCGAGTCGAGCAGCCAGCGCTCGATCTGCACGTGCGCGGGGACGCCGGTGCCGCGCTCCAGCTCAGGCGGGGTCCCGACCACAGGCGCAGGGTACCTCTTGCCGCTGGCTTGGCAACGCCTTGGGGTGGGCGGAAAGTGCGGGGGAGCCGCGTTCGCCCCTCGCCGTCACTCAGCCGTGCGTCCGCCCCGCCGCGTCATCCCGCCGCGTCGCCCGGCTGCGTCGCCCGGCCGAAGGCCGCTCGGCCGCGTCAGTCCGCCGTGAGGCGGCCCAGGCGTTCGACCGCCTCGCCGAACTCGCTGACCAGGTCGTAGACGACCTCCCTGGCCGGGCGTACCTGGTCGAGCTGGCCGACGACCTGCCCGACGAAGTAGTTGACCAGCTCCACGGCGCCGGGCTCGCCCTTCTCCGCCGCCGCCCCGATCCGCGCCATCGCGCCCTCGGCCAGCAGCAGCTGCAGCGGCATGCCCAGCGGGCCGGGGCTCTCCTGCCCGGAGTCCCACTCCTCGGTCCAGGCCGACTTGAGCTGGCGGGCCGGCTTCCCCGTACGGGAGCGCGACCGTACGGTGTCCAGCGACGAGGCCGCCAGCAGCTTCCGCTTGACCGCCGGAGAGGTCTCGGCCTCCTCGGTCGTCAGCCAGAGCGAGCCGCACCACACGCCCTCCGCGCCGAGCGCCATGGCCGCCGCCATCTGCCGCCCCGACGCGATGCCGCCCGCGGCCAGCACGGGCACCGGCGCGACCGCGTCCACGACCTGCGGCACCAGCACCATCGTGGAGACGTCGCCGGTGTGGCCGCCCGCCTCCGTGCCCTGCGCCACGATGAGGTCGGCACCGGCCTCGACCTGCCTGCGCGCGTGCTCGACGGTGCCCACCAGGGCCGCCACGGGCACGCCCGCCTCCCTGGCCTTCGTCACCATCTCGGGCGGCGGCGGGCCCAGGGCGCTGGCGATCAGCCCGATGCGGTGCTTCAGCGCCACGTCGATCAGCCCGGTCGCGCCGGCCGCGGTGACCCGCCGGCCCATCTCGTCGGCGGTGGCGCTCATCGGCCGGCCAGGGGCGCTGACGCCGTACTTGGTCAGCAGGTGGGTGACGAAGTCGCGATGCCGGTCGGGGACGGCGTCCATGAGGTGCACGCGCCGGTCGTGCGCCGATGAGTCGATCTTGCCGGGGACGAGCACGTCCACCCCGTACGGCCGGCCGCCCACCCGCTCGTCCAGCCACGTCAGCTCGGTGTCGAGCTGCTCGGGCGAGTACGCGACCGCGCCCAGCACCCCGAACCCGCCCGCGTTCGTGACGGCGGCCACCACGTCGCGGCAGTGGCTGAAGGCGAAGAGCGGAAACTCGATCCCTAAACGCTCACTTATCGCGGTGCGCATGAACCGACGCTAACGGTCAGAAGGTTGTTCGGTCCATCCCCTGGAGCTCAGGTCGTCGCGTTGAACGTGACGGGCGCGTGCCAGCCCAGCTCGGGCGTGTAGCCGCGGACCCGCCTGGCCGGCACACCCGCCACCACGCTGTGGTCGGGGAACTCGCCGCGCACCACCGCGCCGCCCGCCACCACGCACTGGCGGCCCAGCGTGGTGCCCGGCAGGATGATCGCGCCCGCGCCCAGCCAGGAGCCCGCGCCGATGGAGACCGGGCTGTTGCGCGGCCACTGCCGGCCGATCGGCACCTCGGGGTCGTCGTAGACGTGGTTCTGGTCGGTGATGTAGACGTATGGGCCGGTGAAGACGTGGTCGCCGATGTCGATGGACTGGTGCGCGACGATGTGGGAGCCCCTGCCGATCGAGCAGCCGCCGCCGATGCGCAGGACGGAGCCGTCGCCGAGGTCGTGCCCCGGCATCATGCCGCACGACAGCGACACCCGCTCGCCCACGAGCGTGTGCTCGCCGATCTCGATCCACTGCTCGCCGAAGATCGCGCCAGGGGGGAAGGCGATGCTGACACCGTCGCCGAGCCGGCCGAATCGGTAGCCCGCGGAAGTGGACGGGGTGATCGCCCCTGCGTGCCGGATCGCCGTGTACGTACGGTGAATCAACGCGCCCAAAGCCCGCCGAACGAGTGACATAGGGACCAAAGTTACCGCTAGGTCAAGCCGTTCGGGCATGTGAGGGGCGTTGTTTGATATCCTGAGAGCCCGTGGACACTTCGACCACACCTCGAGCCACGGGAGCCCCTTTGCGCAGCGCATCGCAAACCAAGCATCTGTTCGTCACCGGCGGTGTCGCCTCCAGTCTCGGCAAGGGGCTCACGGCATCCAGCCTCGGTCGCCTTCTCAAGGGGCGCGGTCTCAGGGTCACCATGCAGAAGCTCGACCCTTACCTCAACGTCGACCCCGGCACCATGAACCCGTTCCAGCACGGCGAGGTGTTCGTCACCGACGACGGTGCCGAGACCGACCTCGACGTCGGCCACTACGAGCGGTTCCTCGACACCAGCCTGCTCGGCTCGGCCAACGTGACCACCGGGCAGGTCTACTCCAACGTCATCGCCAAGGAGCGCCGCGGCGAATACCTGGGCGACACCGTGCAGGTCATCCCGCACATCACCAACGAGATCAAGGACCGCATCCGGGGCATGGCCGGTCCTGACGTGGACGTGGTCATCACCGAGGTGGGCGGCACGGTCGGCGACATCGAGTCGCAGCCGTTCCTGGAGGCCGTCCGCCAGATCAGGCACGAGGTGGGCCGCGACAACGTGTTCTTCCTGCACGTGTCGCTGCTGCCGTACATCGGGCCGTCGGGCGAGCTCAAGACCAAGCCGACCCAGCACAGCGTGGCCGCGCTGCGCAGCATCGGCATCCAGCCCGACGCGATCGTGCTGCGCTCCGACCGGCCGGTGCAGACGGCCATCAAGCGCAAGATCAGCCTGATGTGCGACGTCGACGAGGACGCCGTCGTCTCCGCCGTCGACGCGGCCTCGATCTACGACATCCCGAAGGTGCTCCACGCCGAGGGCCTCGACGCGTACGTCGTGCGGCGGCTCGGCCTGCCCTTCCGCGACGTCGACTGGACGGAGTGGGAGCAGCTCCTGCGCCGGGTGCACCGCCCGGCCAAGGAAGTCACGATCGCCCTCGTCGGGAAATATATCGATTTGCCGGACGCGTACCTCTCGGTCACCGAGGCGCTGCGCGCCGGCGGCTTCGCCAACGACGCCCGCGTCAACATCCGCTGGGTCAAGAGCGACGACTGCGAGACCCCCGAGGGCGCAGAGCGCGAGCTCGACGGCGTCGACGGCGTGCTGATCCCCGGTGGCTTCGGCGTCCGCGGCATCGAGGGCAAGATCGGCGCCATCCGCCACGCCCGCGAGAACAAGATCCCGCTGCTCGGCATCTGCCTCGGCATGCAGGGCATGGTCATCGAGGCCGCCCGCAACATGGCCGGCATCGAGGACGCCAACTCCTCCGAGTTCGACCCCGACACCAAGCACCCGGTCATCTCCACCATGGCCGACCAGGAAGACGTCATCGCCGGCGAGCGCGACATGGGCGGCACCATGCGGCTCGGCAGCTACACCGCCAAGCTCGGCGAGGGCACGCTGGCCAGGCACCTCTACGGCGGCAAGGCCAAGGCCGACGAGCGCCACCGCCACCGCTACGAGGTCAACAACGCCTACCGCGAGCGGCTGGAGCAGGTCGGCCTGGTCTTCTCCGGCCTGTCGCCCGACGGCCGGCTGGTCGAGTACACCGAGCTGCCCCCCGAGATCCACCCGTTCTTCATCGGCACCCAGGCGCACCCCGAGTTCCGCTCCCGGCCCACCAGGGCCAACCCGATGTTCAAGGGCCTCGTCGGAGCCGCGCTCGTCTACGCCGACAGCCGCGTCGGCAGCGCCAAGGTGCACCCGTGAACGGCCACCCCAACGGCTCGTCACCGCAGGGCGCCGCGGGCGGCCGGCTGATCGCGGACACGCCCGAGTCATGGGACGTCGTCGAATCCCGCCACCGCTTCAAGGGCCACATCATCGACGTCGTCACCGACACGGTCAGGATGCCCCGCGACGAGGTGGCCGAGCGCGACTACGTCGTCCATCCAGGAGCCGTCGCCGCGCTCGCCCTCGACGAGCACGACCGCGTCCTGCTCATCAGGCAATACCGCCACCCCACCCGCCACCTGATGTGGGAGCTGCCCGCCGGGATCCGCGACGTGGCGGGCGAACCGCTGGTCGAGACCGCCGCGCGCGAGCTCGCCGAGGAGGCCGGCTACCGCGCCGAGACCTGGTACACCCTGGCCGACCTGCGCTCGTCGCCCGGCATGACCGACGAGCGGGTCAGGGTGTTCCTCGCCCGCGGCCTGACCAGGATCCCCGACGAGGAGAACGACTTCGTCCAGCGGCACGAGGAGATCGGCATGCCGATCGAATGGGTGCCGCTGGCCGACGCGGTGGAGAAGGCCCTCATGGGAATGATCCACAATTCCACGGCCGTGGCCGGTATCCTCGCCGCATATGCGGCATCGGTTGAGGGGTTCGCCCTGTTGCGCCCCGCCGACGCTCCGGAGGCGTGACGGAAGGACCTGTTCGTGGAGGCAGTGCTCTCCAGCTACCTCGCCCATCTCGCGGTCGAACGAGGTCTGGCTGCCAACACGCTCGCGTCCTACCGCCGTGACCTGCGCCGCTACGTCGACCACCTCCGGGCGCGCGGGCGCCTGGAGCTCGACCAGGTGGGGGAGGCCGACGTCCAGGCCTTCCTCGCCGCGCTGCGCGAGGGCGACGGCGAGCACCCCGCCCTCGTGGCCAGCTCCGCGGCCCGCGCCGTCTCCGCCGTGCGCGGGCTGCACCGCTTCGCCCTGCGCGAAGGCGTGACGGCCCACGACCCCGCCCACGAGGTACGCCCGCCCCGCAGGCTGCGCCGCCTGCCCAAGGCCATCGGCGTCGCCGAGGTCGAGCGCCTCATCGCCGCGTCCGGCCCCGACGGCGCGCCGCTCACGCTGCGCAACAGGGCTCTGCTCGAAGTCCTCTACGGCACCGGCGCCCGCATCTCCGAGGCCGTCGGGCTGGCCGTGGACGACCTGGAGGACGACCAGGTACGCCTGCGCGGCAAGGGCGCCCGCACCCGCATCGTGCCGCTGGGCCGCTACGCGCGGGCCGCGCTGGACGCCTACCTCGTGCGCGCCAGGCCGGGGCTGCTCGCCCACGGCCGCGGCACCCCCGCGGTCTTCCTCAACGCCCGCGGCGGGCGGCTGACCAGGCAGGGCGCGTGGGAGGTGCTGCAGGCCGCCGCCGAACGAGCCGGACTCGACGGGATAAGCCCGCACGTACTCCGGCATTCCTTCGCAACTCACCTTTTGGACGGCGGCGCGGACGTTAGGGTGGTGCAGGAGCTGCTCGGCCACGCCTCGGTCACGACCACGCAGGTCTACACCCTGGTCACGGTCGACAAGCTCCGCGAGGTCTACGCCGCCGCGCATCCGCGCGCCCGGCAGTGATCTATAGTCTTTTGGGACGTGCGCCGCCCACGGCGTGCCGCCTTGCCGCGTTAAGTGATGACGCCATAGTGTCCGTCCGGACGGTCCGGTTCGGGATCGTCAGGGAGGTTCGAGCTGGTGACTGTGACGACCAAGGGTTCGACCCCGGGGACCCCCGACAACCCCTGGGGCGACACCAAGACCAACGCGCCCTCCAACGGCGTCAATTTGGGCCCGACACAGCGGCCCAGACCCGTGTTCCCCGAGCCGGTGCCCCCCTCGGTGCACGGCCCGGCGCGCGTGGTCGCGATGGTCAACCAGAAGGGTGGCGTCGGCAAGACCACGACCACCATCAATCTCGGCGCCGCGCTGGTCGAATACGGCCTCAAGGTGCTGCTGGTCGACTTCGACCCGCAGGGCGCGCTCTCCGTCGGGCTCGGCATCAACCCGCTGCAGCTCGACCTGACCGTCTACAACCTGCTGATGGAACGCGGGGTCACCGCCGAAGACGTCCTGCTCGAGACCGGCGTCGAGGGCCTCGACCTGCTGCCCAGCAACATCGACCTGTCCGCCGCCGAAGTGCAGCTCGTCACCGAGGTCGCCCGCGAGCAGGTGCTCGGCCGCGTCATCAAGCCGCTGCTGCCCCACTACGACGTCTGCCTCATCGACTGCCAGCCGTCGCTCGGCCTGCTCACCATCAACGCCCTCACCTGCGCCCACGGCGTCATGGTGCCGCTGGAGTGCGAGTTCTTCGCGCTGCGCGGTGTCGCGCTGCTCATGGACACCATCTCCAAGGTGCAGGAGCGGCTCAACGAGGACCTCGAGATCGAGGGCCTGCTCGCCACCATGTACGACGCCCGCACCCTGCACGGCCGCGAGGTGCTGGCCCGGGTCGTGGAGGCGTTCGGCGACAAGGTGTTCCACACCGTGATCAACCGTACGGTGCGCTTCCCCGACGCCACCGTGGCGGGCGAGCCCATCACGACGTTCGACCCGTCGTCGCTCGGCGCCAACGCCTACCGTGAGCTGGCCCGAGAGGTGCTCTCGCGCTGGCCCGCGCCTGCCACAATGGCCAGGTGACCGCAGAGCAGACCGAGACCCAGGGCTTCCAGGTTCATCTGGACGTCTTCGAGGGCCCCTTCGACCTGCTCCTCGGCCTCATCGCCAAGCACAAGCTCGACATCACCGAGGTCTCGCTCTCCAAGGTCACCGACGAGTTCATCGCGTACATCAAGTCGCGGGGGCCCGAGTGGGACCTCGACCAGACCAGCCACTTCCTGCTGGTCGCGGCGACCCTGCTCGACCTCAAGGCGGCCAGGCTGCTGCCGTCGGGCGAGGTCGAGGACGAAGAGGACCTGGCGCTGCTCGAGGCCAGAGACCTGCTGTTCGCGCGGCTGCTGCAGTACAAGGCCTACAAGGAGGTGGCCAAGGTCTTCGCCGGGCGGATGGCCGAGGAGGCGCTGCGCTTTCCGCGTACGGTGCCGATGGAGGAGCAGTTCGCCAACCTGCTGCCCGAGCTGATCCTCGGCATCGGGCCCGAGCAGCTCGCCCGCATCGCGGCCAAGGCGTTCACCCCCAAGCTGCCGCCCACCGTGAGCGTCGGCCACATCTACCAGCCGCTCGCCAGCGTCAAGGAGCAGGCCGCCATCCTGGTCATGCACCTGCGCCGGATGCGGCGGGCCACCTTCCGCGCCCTCACCGCCGACTGCGAGGGCACCATCGAGGTGATCGCGCGCTTCCTGGCCGTGCTTGAGCTCTTCCGCGAGTCGGCGGTCACGTTCGACCAGGTCGAGCCGCTGGGGGAGCTGCACGTGACCTGGACGGGCACCGACGACGGCGACGTCGCGGTGGGGGACGACTACGAGGAACCGGCGGAGAAACGCACTGATGACTGACGACAACCCGCTGCCCAACCCACGCCGCTCACCCGACTCCGACCCACCCCTGCCCGCCTGGATGACCCTCCCCGGCTCCCTGGTCCAGCCGGGCGCCCCTCGCGTGGAGGGCACCGACACCACCGAGCCCGGCGACCCGGCCGGCCCTGGGCCCGTCGACGACGCACCGCCACACGCCGAGCAGGCGGAGGCGAACGCGGCCGCAGGGGAGCCGGAGGCCCCGGACGAGGCCGCGCAGGCATCCGATGCGGGGTCTTCGGCGGTTGAGCCCGCGCGGGCGCCGGACGCGCCTGAGGCCCCGGCGGCTGAGGTCGCGGAGACGCCGGACGCGCCCGAGCCTTCGGAGGGTGGGCCGGCGGCACCTTCGGTGGATGAGGCCCGTTCCGCAGTGCGGGACGAGGCGGATGAGGGCGTGCCGCGGGCCGGGTGGCGGGATGCCACCGAGGCCGAGAAGCCTGCTGTGGCGGCGTCTGCTCGTGCAGGTGAAGAGCCTGGGAACGCCGGTGGCGGCGGGGGTGGCGGGGAGGGGCCGTCGTTGGAGGCGGCGCTTGAGGCTATCCTGATGGTGGTTGACGAGCCCGTCGCCGAGGTGACGCTGGCTCAGGTGCTGGAGCGGCCGACGCATCAGGTGGCCGCTGCGTTGCGCGCACTGGCGGCGGAATACACCGCCGCCGGCCGGGGTTTTGATTTGCGAGAAGTCGCGGGCGGCTGGCGCTTTTACACGCGTGCCGACTGCGCGGCGCTGGTCGAGCGGTTCGTACGCGACGGCCAGCAGACGCGGCTGACCCAGGCCGCGCTGGAGACACTCGCGGTCGTGGCCTACCGGCAACCGGTGAGCCGTGCCCGCGTCGCCGCGGTGCGCGGCGTCAACAGCGACGGCGTCATGCGGACGCTCGTCGCCAGGGGGCTGGTCGAGGAGGCCGGCACCGACCCGGAGAGCCAGGCAGTGCTCTACCGGACAAGCTCATACTTCCTTGAACGTCTGGGAATGCGGGATCTGAGCGAGCTGCCTGAGCTCGCCCCCTTCCTCCCTGACGACGTGGAAAATCTCGAGGAGACGACAAAGTGATCAACAGGCGTAGCACCCCGTCCGGTGATGGACGCGGTCGTGGACGTGCCGGCGGCTCCGGCCGTGGCGGGCGTCCCGCCTTCCGCTCCGGTGACACCCGTGGCGGCGGCACGCGTGGAGGGGACTCCCGCGGTGCCCGCGGTGGCCGGGGCGACTTCCGGCGCGACGACGACGTACGCGGCGGAGACGGCTTCCGCGCCCGGCCGTCCCGCGACTCCCTGCGCGCCGACCGGGGCGGTGCCCGCGCCCGGTACGACCGCGGCGACGGCGACCGTCGGCAGGGCCCGCGCGACGACAGGCGCAGCGACAGGCGCGATGACAGGCGCGATGACAGGCGCGATGACAGGTACGCCGGCGGCGACGACCGCCGGCAGCGATACAGCGGCGACCGCGACCGCTTCGGTGGCGGTGACCGCGGGCGGTTCGGCGGTGGTGACCGCCAGGAGCGCTTCGGCCGGGACGACCGCGCCGGAGGGCGCGGCGACCGCTTCGGCGGGGGTGACCGGTTCCACCGGGGCGGCGACCGTTACGAGCGCGGTGAGCGCTTCCGTGACGAGGGCCGGGGCGGTTACCGTTCCGACCGATCGGAGGACCGGCGAGACGACCGGCGAGACGACCGGCGAGACGACCGGCGGGGCGACCGGCGTGACGAGCGGGGCGCCAGTGCGTTCCGTGCGGGTCGGAGCGGGCGGCGTGAGGACGCCGGATCAAGGCCCGTGAGCTCGACGCGCGCCCGCTACGGCCGGCGTGACGGCGACGACAGGCCGGCCCGGCGCGACGGGAGCGACCGTCCCGAGCGGGCCGAGCGCGACGACCGCCAGGCCCGCCCGCAGCGTTCCGGCTGGCAGGATCGCCCCGAGCGCGGCGACCGTTTCGAGCGCGGTGACCGCTCCGACGGGCGCGACCGTTTCGAGCGCGGCGAGCGCTCCGACGGGCGCGACCGTTTCGAGCGCGGCGAGCGCTCCGACGGGCGCGGCCGTCCCGAGCGTGGCGGTCGTCCTGAGCGTGGCGGTCGTCCTGAGCGGGGCGAGCGTCCTGAGCGGGGCGAGCGTCCTGAGCGGGGGCGGTTCGAGCGGAACGGGCGTCCTGGCGCGCGTGCCGGGCGCAGGGACGACGTGCAGACCGTCGGCGGGGGACGGCGCGGCAGCGGTCCCGGCAGCCCTCAGCGCGACCGCGTCAAGGCGGCCAGGCAGCCGCTTCGCGACCGCGACTTCTACCCCGAGGGCTACACCGACGAGCGCGACACCACCGAGGTCCCCGACGGCGTGCGGCTGCAGAAGGTGCTCGCCCAGGCGGGCGTCGCCAGCCGCAGGGCGTGCGAGGAGATGATCGGCGAGGGCCGGGTCACGGTCAACGGCCAGGTCGTCCGCAGGTTCGGCGCCAAGGTCGACCCGGCGACGCAGGTCATCCACGTCGACGGCATGCGCATCCCGACCGCCCCCGACCTGGTCTACTACGCGCTCAACAAGCCGATCGGCGTCGTGTCCACCATGGACGACCCGCAGGGCCGTCCGTGCCTGGCCGACTACGTCGAGGAGCTGGCGCCCAGGTTGTTCCACGTCGGGCGGCTCGACACCGAGACCGAGGGCCTGCTGCTGCTCACCAACGACGGCGAGCTGGCCAACAGGCTGACGCACCCGAGCTACGGCGTGCAGAAGAAATACTGGGCCAAGGTGCCGGGGCCGATCCCGCGCGACCTCGGCCGCCGCCTCAAGCAGGGCATCGAGCTGGAGGACGGCATCGCGAGGGCCGACGCGTTCTCGATCGTGCAGGAGCACGGCCAGCAGGCGCTGGTCGAGGTGGTGCTGCACGAGGGCCGCAAGCACGTGGTCAGGCGGATGCTGGAAGAGGCGGGTCACCGGGTGATCGACCTGGCCAGGATCGAGTTCGGGCCGGTGAAGCTAGGCCGCACGAAGCCGGGCACCGTCAGGGCGCTGTCGCTGAAGGAAGTCGGCGAGCTGTACGCGGCCGTGAAGCTGTAATCTGGCCGGACGCAGGAGCCCGTGCGGTGCCTCCGCACGGGCTCTATGGCCATGGAAGGGAACGAAGCACATGGTGCGGGCGATCCGTGGGGCGATCCAGGTCGACGCCAACGACCGCGACGCGGTCATCTCGGGCACGACCGAGCTGGTCAGCGCGATCATGGAGCGTAACGACCTGACTCCCGACGACGTGATCAGCGTGCTGTTCACCGCGACGCCCGACCTGACGGCCGAGTTCCCCGCGCTGGCCGCGCGCAAGCTGGGCTTCCACGAGGTGCCGCTGATCTGCTGCACCGAGATCGACGTCCCCGGCGCGCTGCCGCGGGTGGTGCGCCTCATGGCCCACATCGAGACCGACCGGCCGCGTTCCGAGATGCAGCACGTCTATCTGCGGGGTGCGGTGGCGCTGCGGCAGGACATCGCCCAGTAGATTCGCCGTAAGGCAGGGCGCGGCGGGCATGCTGGCCGCGCGGCACCTCTCAACCGTTCAGCCCGACCAATCAGGACATCGAGATGGATCTTCGTACCGTGCTCGTCGTCGGCACCGGTCTCATCGGCACCTCCGCGGCGCTGGCCCTGCGCAAGCGGGGTGTGCGGGTGCTGCTCGCCGATCAGGATGAGGGGGCCGTACGACTGGCACGGGAGCTCGGCGCCGGTGAGGAGTGGCGGCCGGGCGCCGGCGCGGAGCGGGCCGACCTCGCGGTCATCGCGGTGCCGCCCGCGCACGTGGCGACCGAGCTGCTGGAGCTGCAGCGCCTCGGCGCGGCCCGCTTCTACACCGACGTGGCGAGCGTCAAGGGCGAGCCCATCCACCGGGCCATTCAGCTCGGCTGCGACCTGTCCTCCTACGTCGCCTCGCACCCGCTCGCCGGGCGGGAGAAGTCGGGGCCAGGCGCGGCCAGGGACGACCTGTTCCTGGGCCGGCCGTGGGCGCTGTGCCCCACAGAGGAGGCCGATCCCGAGGCGAAGGCGGCGGTGTTGCGGCTGATCGAGCTGTGCGGGGCCAACGCGGTCGAGGTCGGCGCCATCGACCATGACCGTGCGGTCGCGGTCGTCTCCCACGCTCCCCACGTGGCGGCCTCGGCGGTGGCGGCCCGGCTGGCCGACGCCACCGACGTCGCGCTCGGGCTGGCCGGTCAGGGCATCCGCGACGTCACGCGCATCGCGGGCAGCGATCCGGGGCTGTGGCTGGGCATCCTGTCCGGCAACGCGGCGCCGGTCGCCGAGGTGCTGGAGGCGGTGGCCAACGACCTGGCCGACGCGGCGAACGCGCTGCGGGCCCTGGCCGACGGCGACGGCACCGCGACCAACGAGATCACCCAGCTGCTCAAGCGCGGCGTCGTGGGTCACGACCGCATCCCCGGCAAGCACGGCGGGCCCGCCTCCTCCTACGCCGTGGTGCAGGTGGTCATCGGCGACCGTCCCGGTCAGCTCGCCCGCCTGTTCCAGGCGTGCGACGAGGTCGGGGTCAACGTCGAGGACGTCCGTCTGGAGCACGCCCCCGGCCTGCCGCTGGGCATCGCGGAGCTGTCTGTGGAGCCCGGCGCCGCCGCCGCCCTCACCCAGGCTCTGCACGAACGCGGCTGGCAGGTCCCCTGAGACCACCTCGCCGCTGTCCGGGCGGGCTGTTCATGGACGCACGCCGGGCGGGTCCCCGTGAGGGGGCCCGCCCGGCGCGTTCCGGCGATCAGCGCTTGGTGATCGCCTGGCTGACGGCGTTCGGGCCGTCGTACTCGCGGTCAGGCATGGCTTCGAGAGCCTTGACTATGTCGTTGCTCGCGTTGTGCTCGCGAGCGGCCTTGATCAGGTCCTGCTTGCTGGCCGGGTAGTCCACCCCGCTCAGGTGCTTCTGCAGGTCGATCGGGTTAGGTGCTGTTGTCATGACCCTCTGATGCCCATCAATCACGATGTGTAACGAATCTCCAGCATGTGTCGGTTCCGTTCCACTGCTGGTGGGAGGCGGCGGCGTTCAGAAAGGGCCGCGGGGAGCCGGCGCAGCGCCGTAAGGAGACCGCGCCGGCCCGCCCGGCCGCCGCGCAGCGCGTCGACCACCCGCCGCGCCACCACCGGCCAGGGGCGCCGCAGCACGGCTGTCAGCAGCGCGTTCCTGGCGGCCAGGGCGCGGCGGCCCTCGGGGTCGCGGGCGGGCGAGGGGTGATGGTGGGCCACGACGTCGTCCACGTACGCCAGCCCCCACCCCAGCGCCGCCAGATCGAGCGCCAGCCGTTCCTCCTCACCGAAGAAGAAGACCACGTCGTCGAACCCGCCCGCCTCCAGGAACGCGTCCCTGCGCACCACCACCCCGCACGCCAGGAACCCCAGCACGCTCGGCCCCGGCATTCCGGGCTCGGTGCCGAGCGGGGAGTCGCGCATGCGTTCCGACACCGGGTCCAGCCGCTCGTCGGGGCCGACCAGCACGCGCGCGCCCAGCGCGGCGAGGCGGGGATGGGCGTCCAGCACGTCGGCCGCCCGTTCCAGCGCCTTCGGCGCCCACCAGGAGTCGTCGTCGGCGAAGGCCACGTAGGGCGTCCCGGCCAGCTCGACGCCGAGGTTGCGGCCGGGGGCGCCCAGGTTCCTGCCCGCCTCGACCACGTGGACGTCGGGGAAGTGGCGGCGGACGAACCCGGCGGTGCCGTCACCCGAGCCGTTGTCCACCAGGATCACCGGGCGCGGGTGCAGCGGCAGCGTACGGGTCAGCGTCCGCACCCTGTCCCTGCTGGCCACCACGACCGTGACACGCGATTCGCTCTCCACACCCCTCGCACTTACCTGCACGCCCTCGCTTAGTCGTTGACAGGCTGCGAAGGAGCGGGTAGAAAGATCGGTAACAGTGTTACCAACAAGAAACGGCGTTACCGTGAGTACCCCGTACCAGCTGGCCCAGCGCGAAGGGCAGAGCGTCGTCAGGGCGGCCGTCCTCGACGCGGCCAAGCACCTGCTCATCAGCGAAGGGCCGGCGGCGCTGACCGTCCGGCGGATCGCGGCCGAGGCCGGCTGCTCCACGAAGGTCATCTACACGCTCTTCGGCGGCAAGGACGGCCTCAGCGAGGCCCTCTGGCTGGAGGGCTTCGCCCGGCTCGAACAGCGGCTGCTGGCGGTGCCCCGCGAGGAGGGCCCGCTCGACCGGCTGATGGCCGTGCTGGGCGCGTACCGGGCGTACGCGCTGGCAGAGCCCGACTACTACCGCGTCATGTTCCTGGGCGCCCTGCCGGGCTTCAGGGCGGGGGAAGAGGCGACGCGGACGGCCAAGCACACCTTCGGCCTGCTCGTGGCGTCCGTGGCCGCCTGCCTGGAGGCGGGGGAGCTGGCCGGGGGCGCGGCGGCCGAGATCGCGGACCTGCTGTGGATGGCCGTCCACGGCGCCGTGAGCCTGGAGATCATGAGCTATTTCGAGGAGGCCGACGCGTCGCCGCGCTACCGGCTGCTCTGCACTTCGGTGCTCACCCGGTTCCTGCCGGCCCACGACCGCCGTTCCTGAAGACGAGAGGGAGAGCATGATGAGCACCACCCCGTTCACCGGCGGCTTCGCCCCGGCCACCGAGGAGGTCACCGCCTTCGACCTCGAGGTCACCGGCCGCATCCCGGCCGAGCTGAACGGCCGCTTCCTGCGCAACGGACCCAACCCGCTCGGCCTCGACGACCCCGGCGCCGCCCACCTGCTCATCGGCGAGGGCATGGTGCACGGGGTGCGGCTGCGCGACGGCCGCGCCGAGTGGTACCGCAACCGGTGGGTGCGCAGCGCCCCCGTCGCGCGGCGGCTCGGCGAGGAACCGCGGCCAGGGCCGGTGCACTCCGGCCTCGACTTCGCGCCCAACACCCACGTGATCGGGCTGGCCGGGCGCACGTTCGCGACGCAGGAAGGGGGCGCGCGGCCGTACGAGCTGAGTTACGAGCTCGACACGATCGGGCCGTGCGACTTCGACGGCGGGCTGCCCGGCGGCTACACCGGCCACGCCCACCTCGACCCGTTCACCGGCGAGCTGCACGCGATGGCGTACTTCTTCGGCTGGGACCACCACCAGCACATCGTCATCGACGACAAGGGCGTGGTGACCGAGGTCAGGAAGATCCCGGTCCCCGACGCGCCGATGATGCACGACTTCGCGCTCACCGAGCGGTTCGTGGTGATCTATGACCTGCCGGTGACGTTCAGCATGCCGCACGCCGAGAAGGGCTCGCCGCTGCCCGTCGCCTGGGACGAGGACCACGGCGCGCGGCTCGGGCTCCTGTCGCGCGCGACCGGCGAGGTGCGCTGGTTCGAGGTGGCGCCGTGCTGGGTGTTCCACACGCTCAACGCGTACGAGGAGGGCGATGAGGTGGTCGTGGACGTCGTCCGCTACCCCAAGCGCTTCCTGGACTCCCGGCTCGACCTCGGCGGCACGCCCACGCTCGACCGCTGGCGCATCGACCTGCGCACAGGGCGGGTGTCCGAGACCCGGCTCGACGACCGGGCGCAGGAGTTCCCGCGCATGGACGAGCGCCGCACCGGCCGGCCGTACCGCTACGGCTACACCGCCGCCACCCTGGACATGGAGGAGCGCTTCTACCCGGGCGCCACCGATCTGGAGGACATGCCCCACACGGCGTTCGACAACAGGCTGATCAAGCACGACCTGGAGCGCGGGACGCAGGAGACGCGGCGGATGGGCCGCGAGGCGTTCGCGGGCGAGCCGGTCTTCGTCCCCGCAGGGGAGGGCGAGGACGACGGATACGTGCTCTCCTACGTCAACAACCCCGAGCGGGGCGCGGGCGACCTGGTGATCCTGTCCGCCCAGGACTTCACCGGCGAGCCCCTCGCCACCGTGCACCTGCCCGCCCGCGTGCCGCTCGGCTTTCACGCGAGCTGGATCGCCGACTGAGCCGGAGGCGGTAGCCTCTTCGAGGCAAGCTGAAACGTGAAGAGGGAGAGGCCGTGACCGGTCTGGTCGTCGCGATGGACGGCCCTTCGGGGTCGGGTAAGTCGAGCGTGTCGCGCGGGGTAGCCCGCGCGCTGGGCCTGCGCTACCTGGACACCGGGGCGATGTACCGCGCGATGACCTGGTGGATGCTGCGCCAGGGCGTCGATCTCGCCGATCCGGCCGCGATCGCGGCCCGCTGCGGCGAGCCGGCCGTCGCCTCCGGCACCGACCCCGACGGTCCCACCATCCACGTCGACGGCGTCGACGTGGCGGGGCCGATCAGGGAGGCCGAGGTGACCGGCGCGGTGTCGGCCGTGGCGGCCGTCCCCGAGGTGCGCGCCCGCCTGGTGGCGCTCCAGCGCGAGATCGTCGGCGCCGGTGACATCGTGGTGGAGGGCCGCGACATCGGCACGGTCGTCTGCCCCGACGCCACCGTCAAGGTCTACCTGACGGCCAGCCCCGAGGCCCGTGCGCTGCGGCGCAGCGCCGAGGTGGCGGGCTCGACGGTCGAGGCGCAGCGCGAGGCCCTGGCCAGGCGTGACACTCTTGACTCGACACGTAAGACAGACCCGCTCTCGATGGCGGATGGCGCCATCGAGCTCGACACCACCGCGCTGACCTTGGACGAGGTCATCGCGGAGGTGTTGAGACTGGTCAAAGAGCGCACCTGACCCGAAGTCCGGTGCGGGACTCACAAAGGACAAAAATCGTGACAACGGGGGATTGGGTCGAGGCCGACCTCGACGAGCTTGAGATCGGCGAGCACGAAGACGCCACGCCGCTTCCGGTCGTCGCCATCGTGGGCCGGCCCAACGTCGGCAAGTCCACGCTGGTCAACCGCATCATCGGCCGCCGTGAGGCGGTCGTCGAAGACGTGCCGGGCGTGACCCGCGACCGCGTCACCTACGACGCCAACTGGCGTGGCCGCCGCTTCACGGTCGTCGACACCGGCGGCTGGGACCCCGACGCCACGGGCATGAACCTGCGCATCGCCGAGCAGGCGCAGGTCGCCGTCGAGCTGGCCGACGTGATCGTGTTCGTGGTCGACGCCACCGTGGGCGCCACCGACGCCGACGAGATCGTCGGCTCCGTGCTGCGCCAGTCGGGCAAGCCGGTCGTGCTGGCCGCCAACAAGGTCGACAACCAGCAGCTCGAGCTGGAGGCCGCCGCGCTGTGGTCGCTCGGGCTCGGGGAGCCCTACCCCGTCTCCGCGCTGCACGGGCGCTCCAGCGGCGACCTGCTCGACGTCGTGCTCGACGCGCTGCCCGAGACGCCGCGCCTCACGTTCGAGGCCGAGCGCGGGCCCGCCCGCGTCGCGCTGCTCGGCAAGCCCAACGTCGGCAAGTCCTCGCTGCTCAACAAGCTGGCGGGGGAGGAGCGCGTGCTCGTCGACCCGATGGCCGGCACCACCCGCGACCCCGTCGACGAGCTGATCGAGCTGGGCGGGCGCACCTGGCGCTTCGTCGACACCGCCGGCATCCGCCGGCGCGACCGCGAGCTGCAGGGCGCCGACTTCTACGCCGCCATGCGCACCCGCGCCGCCCTTGAGCGCAGCGAGGTCGCGGTCGTGCTCATCGACGCCAGCCAGCCGCTCACCGAGCAGGACCTCCGCATCATCGGCCTGGTCATCGAGTCGGGCCGGGCCATGGTGGTCGCCTTCAACAAGTGGGACCTCCTCGACGAGGACCGGCGCTACTACCTCGAGAGGGAGATCGACCGCCAGCTCGTCCGCACCCCGTGGGCGCTGCGCGTCAACATCTCCGCCAAGACGGGGCGCCACCTCGACCGGCTCGTGCCCGCCCTGGAGAAGGCGCTCGACTCGTGGTCCACGCGGGTGCCCACGGCGCGGCTCAACGCGTTCCTGACCGAGCTGGTGCACGAGACCCCGCCGCCGGTGCGCGGCGGCAAGCAGCCGAAGATCCTCTTCGCCACGCAGGCGTCGGTCGAGCCGCCCAAGTTCGTGCTGTTCACCTCCGGCTGGCTGGAGGACACCTACCGGCGCTTCATCGAGCGGCGCATCCGCGAGGAGTTCGGCTTCGCGGGCTCGCCGATCGAGGTGACGATGAAGATCAGGGAGAAGCGCGCCAAGAAGGACAAGTGATAAGGTCTGCGGCAACGCGTTGACGGAGACGAGTAACCGCGGGCACCACGGCCTCAGAGAGCTGCCGGTAGCTGCGAAGGCGGCGCCGTGACCCGCCGGTGAAGACACTCCCGAGCGCGGGGAGGAAATGCCCCGCCGGCCTGACCCCCGTCATCGGGTCGTTTCGAGGCCGCCCCCTTCGCGGGGGCGGCGAAAGTGCGGTGGCACCGGGAGCTCCCTTCTCCCCCGCACTCCCAAGGGGTCATCCACGTCTCGCAGGAGTTGTGATGATCTCTCGTATTCTCTCCGCGGAGCTCGCCGAGCACGCGGGACAACGAGTGACGATCGCCGGCTGGGTCCATCGCCGCCGGCAGCTGAAGTCCGTTTCCTTCCTCGTCGTACGCGACCGCGCCGGGCTCGCCCAGGCGGTCACCGGCTCAGAAGCCGTCCTGCCGCCCGAGGAGAGCGTGGTCGCGGTCACCGGCACGGTGGCCGTCAACCCGCAGGCCCCGGGCGGCCACGAGCTGGTCTCGCCCTCGATCGAGGCGCTGGCCGAGCCGGGCACGGCGCCGCCGTTCGACCTCTACCGGCCCGTGGTCGGCGCCGGGCTGCCGACCGTGCTCGACCACGCGCCCGTCGCGCTGCGGCACCCGCTGCTGCGGGCGCCGCTGGAGATCGCGGCGGCCGGCGTGGCCGGGTTCAGGGAGACGCTCGACCGGCTCGGGTTCACCGAGATCCACACACCGAAGATCGTCGGCTCGGCCACCGAGTCCGGGGCGAACGTCTTCGCCATCGACTACTTCGGGCGGCCCGCCTACCTCGCCCAGTCGCCGCAGTTCTACAAGCAGGCGATGGTGGGGGTGTTCGAGCGGGTCTACGAGGTCGGGCCCGTCTTCCGGGCCGAGCCGCACGACACCGTACGGCACCTCGCCCAGTACACCAGCCTGGACGCCGAGCTCGGCTTCGTCCGCGACCACCGGGACGTGATGGCGGTGCTGCGGGAGGTGGTGGCGGGCATGCTGGAGTCCGTACGCCGGCGGGCGTCGCAGGCCCTTTCGCTGCTCGGCGTACGGGTGCCCGAGGTGCCCGCGGAGATCCCCTCCGTGCACTTCACCGAGGCGCAGCGGCTCACCTCCTCCTCCGAGCCCGACCTGTCGCCCGGGCAGGAACGGTGGCTGTCGGAGTGGGCCGAGCGGGAGCACGGGTCGGAGTTCCTGTTCGTCACCGGTTACCCGATGTCCAAGCGGCCCTTCTACACCCATCCCGACCCCGCGCGGCCCGGCTACTCCAACGGGTTCGACCTGCTCTTCCGCGGGCTCGAACTGGTGACGGGCGGGCAGCGGCTGCACCGCTACGACGACTACGTCCGCGCGCTGGCCGCCCGGGGCGAGGGGACCGGTCCGTACGAGGGGTACCTCCAGGCGTTCCGGTACGGGATGCCGCCGCACGGCGGGTTCGCCCTCGGGCTCGAACGCTGGACCGCCCGCCTGACGGGCGCCGCCAACGTCCGGCAGGTCACCGCGTTCCCCCGCGACCTGCATCGCCTGTCGCCCTGACCCCCGCCTGGGGGCGGCCCTCTTCGTGGGGGCCGCCCCTAGCGGCGGGCCGGCATGCGGACGGCGACCGCCGCCCCCAGCAGGCAGATGAACGCCGTGACCAGGAACATCTCGGTGTACTCGGTGTGCAGCGCCGCCTGCACCAGCTCGGTGTACTCGGCCAGTTGCCGCTGGTACGTCGCCGCGTCCACGCCGAACGGCAGCGGCGTGTCCAGGTGGGCCGTCAGCGACTGGAACCGGTAGAAACCCCAGGCCGAGACGGCCGCGATGCCGACCAGCATGCCCATCATCCGCGCCACCACGACCGCGGCCGACGCCACGCCGTGCTGGTCGGGGCGGCTCACCCTGAGCACCGCCGACGACACCGGGGCGATCACCAGCCCCAGGCCCAGGCCGGCCAGCGCCAGCGTGAGATCGACCGTCAGGCCCGCGCCGGCCAGGTCGAGCGGCCATCGGCTCATCAGCGCGTATCCCGCCGCCGCCGGGATCATGCCCGCTATCGCCACGACCCGGTCGCCCAGCCTGCGGGCGAGCAGCCCGCCGAGGAACGCGGCCACCGTCAGCGCCGCCAGGAACCTCGCCAGCACCAGCGACGCGCCCAGCTCATCGGTGCCCAGCAGGGTCTGGGCGGTGATCGGCACGAACACCATGGTGACGAGCAACGCCGCGCCCGCCAGAAAACTGACCCCGAGGGTGGCCAGCAGCGGCCCCTTACGGGCGCCGGTGAGATCGATCAGCCGTACGGGCGACCGCACCTCCCACCACACGAACCCCGCTCCGGCCACGACGCTCGCCACGATCAGCGGAACCCCCCAGGGCGGCAGGACGGCGGCCGCCGGATCAGGGTTGTAAAGCCCGATCACGAGCAGCGCCAACGCCAACGCCAACAACCCCCCACCCACAAGATCCACCCGCCCACCCGTGGCGACCGCAACGCCCGCACCGGCTGCGGCGCTTTCGGGGGTGGTGGCGGGGCGCCCGCCGGCAGCGGACGCGGGGGCCGTGGAGGACTCGGAGCGCGCGTCCGCGTCGGCTCCTGTGGCTGCGGCTCCTGCGGCTGCGGAGACTGTCTCGCCCGGTTGGCGGCGCGCGTGCGCGGCGGCTTCTACGGCTGCGCTGGGTGCGGGGCCTTGGGCGGCGGGGGGTGGGGGTGCATGGAGGGGTTCGTCCGCGTTGGCGCCGGCCTCAACGGCCCTGGTCGGGCCGGGTGGGAGGGTGAGGTGGATGGCGAGCGCGGCTAGCGCGGCCAGCGGGACGTTGATCCAGAAGATGGCGTGCCAGCCGCCCAGTTCCAGGCCCGCCACCACCGTGCTGGGGATGCCGACCAGGAGGCCGCCGTACAGCGGGCCGAGGGCGCTGCCCAGCTCCTGGGCGGCACCCACCGCGCCGAGGGCCACCGGGCGTTCGTGTTCGTCCCACAGGTCGCCGATCAGGGCCATGGTGATGGGCAGCAGGGCGCCGCCTGCCACGCCCTGCACCGTGCGGCCGGTCACCACCATGATCTCGCCGCTCGCCAACGCCGTCAGCACGGAGCCGAGAGCGAAGGCGGCCAGGCAGGCGTGGATGAGGGGGCGGCGGCCGTAGCGGTCGGAAAGCCGTCCGAGCAGGGGCATCGCGGCGACGTACCCCAGCAGGAAGCCCGTCACGATCGGGGTGGCGCGTTCGAGGTGGTTGAGCGGGATGCCGACGTCGCCGGCGATGGCGACCAGGACGGTCACCACCACGTACGCGTCCAGCGCCGCCAGCAGCACCACCGCGCCGCCCGCGCCGAGCACCACCCGGCGGGCGCCCCTCATAGGGCCCGCCTCATAGGGCCCGCCTCACGTCCCGTCGCACGTGCGTCACTCCGCGGGCGGCTTGATCGTGACCGGCGCGTCGTAGTCGCTGAACGACACGGTCACCGTGCCGCCCTGCAACGGCAGGCTGGCCTTGGTGAGCCGGCTGCTGGCCTGGTCGATCCAGATCTTGCCGTTGACGCCCTGCGTGACGCCGGGGACGATCTGGCCCACGACGTTCGCGGGGAAGGTGGTGGCGACCCGGTAGGAGCCGTTCTCGACGGCCTCGACCTTGGGGTCGGTGCCGGAGGCGAGCAGCTGCGCGACGCCCTTGGTGGGCTCGAGGATGACCGAAGGGTCGTAGATCTGCGCCAGCTGCTGCCGCGTCATCTTCTGGAACCCGCCGGTGGCGCCCTTGAAGTGCACGGTGTCGCCCACCACGGCGAAGGTGACCTCGAGGAGGTTGCCCAGCGCTTCGAGCGTGATCGTGCCGTCGGCGTCGCCCTCGGCCGTGAGCCGGCCGTCGGCCTTCTTCAGCGGCACGTCCGGCTTGCCCTCGGTGGCGATGGAGAAGCTGGCCGACTTGACGGTCTTCATGGCGTCGACGGCCTTCTTCATCACGTCGGGCCCGGCCGGCAGCTCTGGCCCCCCGCCGCCTGACGAGCACGCCGTCGCCAGCGCGAGGACCGCCACGATCAGTAGCTTTCTGAGCATGACCGGATGCTAGCGATCGGCGGGAGGGCGCGTGGCTCCTCGCGCATATCGGTTGGGTGTCAGCGCAGCTTCTTCAGGTGCTCGACGATCGGCGCGTACGCCGCCTCGATCGCCTCCAGCTGGTCGTCGGTGAGCCGGTCGACGAAGTGCTCGCGCACGCCCTTCACGTGGTAGGGGGCCACCCGCTGGATCGTCTCCCAGCCCTCGTCGGTCAGCACGGCGTAGGTGCCCCGCCGGTCGTCGCGGCAGTCTTCCCTGGTCACCAGCCCCTTGGCCTCCATGCGGGAGATCTGGTGCGACAGCCGGCTGCGCGACTGGATGGTGACGTCGGCCAGCTCGCTCATGCGCATGCGGCGCCCCGGGCTCTCGGAGAGGTTGACGAGGATCTCGTAGTCGTTGAGCGAGAGCGAGTGCGCGTGCAACTCGCGGTCGAGCCGGTGCATGAGCAGCTTGTGCACCGCCAGGTGCGTGCGCCACGCACGCTGTTCGGCCGGGGACAGCCACCGGGGCTCGCGCATGATCCCCAATCTAGCGCACGTGAGGTTGAACGCTATGGGCGGGAAGCCGGGAGAGCCTGGCCACCGTGCTCGTGGCCGGCGCCGCCGAGGTCGATGTCCGGGACGAGGCCGGCGCCGCCGGTCTCGAGATCGCCTGTGACGAGGTGGATCGGCGGTTGCGGGATCGGTTCCCCGAGGTCGAGCAGGTGTTCCTCGGCCCCACGCCCACGCGCCGCTGATCACTCCTTGGTGGGCTTGCCGTCCAGGTCGTACTGGTCCTCCGACGCCGCGCCCAGCACCGTCACCTCGTTGATCTTCCAGGTGCCCTTCTCCTTCACCAGGCTGATCTTGAGGTGCGAGTCCTTGACGGAGCGGATCGCCTCCGAGGTGTTGACCTGCTGGTCGACGACCACGATGGCGTGGGCGGTGGCCTCGTCCACGTCGGCCAGGTAGACCTCGCGCACGGTCGCCTGGGAGGTGGCCTTGAGCTTGACGATGACCTGGGCCATCGCGCCGCCGAACGCCGCGTCGTAGGTCGCCAGGAAGTCGCCCGTCGCCTGGGCGGCCAGCGTGCCCCGGGTGGTCTGCAGGTTCTGGTAGTCGTAGCTGAGCAGGGCCCGGCTGAACGCGCCCGCCGCACCCGACACCTCCACCCGCAGCGCCCGCTCGGCCTCCAGCCGGGCGGTGGCCTCCTGAGCGCGGGTCGCCGAGACCCACTGCAGCACGGCGGTGGCCGCGACGGCGACCACCAGCATCGCGCCCAGCGCCCCGACCAGCTTGGCCCGCGTGAACCCACCCCTCGAACGCGCGTCCTGCCCGGTCGTGGCGGGCGCCTCGGGCGAGGGGGCCGCCTCGGCGGCGGCCTCCGGTTCGGCGGGGGAGCCGGCACGAGCAGGGGCCGGCTCGGCCGAGCCGGCGCGCTCAGAGCCGGAGGCGGGGGCAGGCTCAGAGGCGGAGGCGGGGGCAGGCTCAGCGGCGGGCTCGGAGACGGGCAGGGGTGGGTCTTCCTGGGTGTCGGGGGCGGTCGGGTGCCGGGTGGTCATGGGGGCTCCTCATCGGCGGCGGGCGGCGCGGCCCGCGGCGGTCCAGCCCACGACGCCGCCGCCCGCCAGCACGGCGAGCATGATCGCGACGATCAGCGGGGCGTTGTCCAGGGGGTCGGAGGGCCCGGGGCCGCCGGTGGGGGCGGCGACGGGGTCCGAGGTGCGTGCGGGGGTCTTGCTCCGATCAGTTCCAGGGGTGTCCCGGGCCGAGGGACGTCCGGACGGCTCCGGGTCGGCGACCTCGTGGTACCGGTCGCCGGAGCGGCCGGGGCGCGGCTCGGGGTCACGGTCGGGGCAGGCGCGCAGCCGGGGCACGGTGGGCGGCCCGAGCGGCCCCGCGTACTCCTCGGCCGGCGTCGGCCCGCCGGGGACGCTGAACAGGAACTCGGCCCGCCCGTACACGGTGTCGCCGCGCCGGTCGCTGATGTCGTCGGCGAGGCTCAGCGCGGTCGGCACGATGCTGAGCAGGTGGTGCACGTTCCGCTCGGTGGCGGCGGAGAAGGCGGGCCGGTGCGGCAGCCCGGCGGCGGTCAGCAGGCACGAGAAGCCCGGCCGCGAGGCCCGTACGGCCGCGTCGAGCTGCCCGAACACGCCAGGGCCACGATCGAGGACGGCGTTCAGGTCCTTGCGTGAGGCCCGCAGCGTCGCGGTCACCGTGCTCAGGTCGGTGATGCCGGAGGCCAGCTCGCCCCGCTTGCCGGCCAGCGTGTGGGTGAGCCGGGTGAGCTGCACCGACAGGTCGTCCAGAACGTCGGCGTTGTCGGCCAGCGTGCCGGTCAGGGTGTGGGCGTCGTCGATGATGCGCCTGATGGCGGGCGCCCGCCCGTCGAGCGCGACGGCCAGCTCGTGCACGATGGTCTCGGCGTCCTCGGGCGGCACCGCGTTCAGCAGCTTTCCGACGCCCTCGAACAGCTTCTTGTAGTCGAGCGGCACGGCGGTCCTGGCCAGCGGGATCGTGTCGCCGGCGGCGAGCCTGGCCCCGGTGACGCCGGTGGCGGGCGGCGACAGCTCGACGTACGGCTCCCCGACGGCGGAGCGGCGCCGCACCTCGGCGGTGACGCCCTTCGGCAGCCTGATCTCCCTGTCGATGTCCAGCCCGACCACGATCTTCCCGGGCGCGAGCCGCACGTCGCCGATCTTCCCGACCCGTACGCCGAGGTAGGCGACGTCGAACCCGCGGATCAGGCCGGGGGAGGAGGCGAACTCGGCCGACACCCGGTACGGCCGCTCGACGGCGTCCAGCCGGATGATCGTGGTGAACGCCCACACCGTCATGACGACCCCGAGCGCCACGAAGAACCCGAGATTGAGCGCGACCCGGTTCTTCATCGCGGCGGCTCCAGCAACCGGCGGACGGCGTCCACGGTGTCACGCACGGGCCTGCCCGGCTCGGGCAGCAGCACGCCGCGCAGCCACACGTACGTGAGCACCTGCCCGTTGACGGTGATCGGCGGCGCGTCGATGAACTTCTGCAACCTGGCCACCAGCCCCTTCAGGTCCTGCCCGCCGCGCTGCATGGCCGAGGAGATGCCCTCCAGTTCGCGCAGCAGCGTCCGCAGCCGGGCGGCGTGGCGCGGATAGACGGTGAGGTTGGCCTGCTCGGCCAGCTTGGTCAGGGCGACCACGGCCTTCTTGACGTGCTTGCGCCCGTGGGCGAGCCGGTCGGTGGCGGCGGCCAGCGTGCCGGGCAGCCGGTCCAGCTCGCCGCTGCCCTCGGCCAGGTCGTCGCCGAGCTTCGCCAGGGCGTCGATGGAGGTGGCGAGGTCCTTCCTGGCGGCCGCGTAGGCGTCGGTGACCTCGGCGGTCTGCCTGATCAGCCGGTTGACCTCGTCGCCCTGCCCGGCGAAGGCGGTGGACGCGGCGTCCAGCACGGCGTTGACGTCCTGCGCGCCGAGCGCCTCGATGAGCGGCCCCGCCCTGGCGGTGACCTGCTCGATGTCCGGCTCGACCGAGGTCTCGGAGATGGTGGCGCCGTCCTTCATGTACGGACCCGTGGCCAGGTCCCTGCCGGGCGGCGGGGTGAGCAGGACGTAGTTCTCGCCCAGCACGGAGGTCTTGGCCACGGTCGCGGTGCTGCCCGCGGGCACCCGGTGGGCCGACTGGACGGACATGGTGACCTTGGCCCGGTAGCCCTCCAGGCGCACGTCGGTGACCGACCCGACGCGCACGTCGGCGATCTGCACGCTGTGCCCGGAGACCAGGCTCTGCACGTCGTCGAAGACCGCGTACAGCGTGAGGTCGCCGGTGGTGGCGCCGAGCGTGCGCAGCGAGCAGGCCGCCGTCACCGTCACCACGAGGACCAGGGTCAGGACGCGCCTCATCGGCCGCCTCCCCTGCGCTCGAAGGGGCAGTTGCTGAGGCCGGCGGGCAGGCACGGCACCTCGCCCAGGTTCAGCGAGTCGAACAGCGGCCGCAGCCACGCCCTGGTCATCGCGTTGAGCACGATGCGGATCCGCAGCACGTGCTGGTCGCGGTCCCAGGAGTCGATCAGCACGTCGGCGAAGTCGGCGGCGCCCTTGACCGCCCGCGCCACGGAGGCGCTGTTGGCCCTGACCGTCAGCACCAGCTCGGCCAGCGTCGTGGTGGCCTGGGGCAGGCGTTCCGCGTACTGCTCGATGATCACGTCGCCGCGCCGCACGAACCCCGCCATGGACGTGACGAACCCGCGCAGCCGGCGCCGCTCCTCGGCCAGCAGCGCGCTCGCCTCGGAGAAGGCGTCGATGGCGCCCGTCACCTGGCGCTCGCGCTCGTTGAGGCTGGTGGCCAGCTCGTTGAGGCCCTTGGCCAGCTCGACCAGCCGCTGGTCCTGCGCGGCGAGCACGCCGGTCAGCTCGGAGGTGCTGCTGATGGCGTCGCCGATGGTCTTCCCGCGTCCCCTGACGCCGTCGGCGAGGTCGCCCGCGACGCCGCCCAGCTTGCGGGAGTCGAGCGCCTCGGTCAGCTTGGTGAACGCGTCGAGCGCGTCGTCGATCTCCACCGGCAGGTCGGTGCGCTCCAGCGGGATCACCGCTCCCGGCGCGATGCGCCGGTCGCCCGGCTTCCACGGCGGGTAGAGCACGACGTTGCGCTCGCCGAGCGTGTTCTGCGGCGCGACCACGGCCTTGACGCCGGACGGCAGCGGCACGTGCGCGTCGATCCGCAGGTCCACCCGTACGCGGTCGCCGTCGATGCGGATGCGGTCCACGTAGCCGGCGTCGAGGCCCATGACCTTGACCCGCGCCTCCTCGTACAGGGCGGGCGTCTTGGCGAAGACGGCGCCCAGCCGGTACGGCTCCGCCCCGCCCACCGTGCACCCCGACGCGAGGAGCACCCAGGCCGCCAGCACCGCGGCGAGCCGCCTCATCGGTCGCTCCTCCTGTCCTTCGCCCTGTCCTTGGTGACGGCCGCCAGCACCTCGGGGTTGATCGGCCCCAACCCGGTCGCGATCGCCTCCAGCCACGGCCCCTGGCCGCCCATCGTGGACAGCCCGGAGAACGTCGGCCCCGCCCAGGCCAGCAGCGTGTTCAGCCGCTCGTTGCCGGCGCTGAGCCGGGTGGTGATGGCGGCGTTGTCGTCGAGGACCTGGACGAGCGAGCGCTCGTGCTCCTTGATCAGGCGGGTGGTGCTGCGTACCAGGTCGCTGCCGTCGCCGAGCAGCGTGCGCAGCTCCTTCCTGCGTCTGCGCAGCTCCTCCAGCATCACCTCGACGGCGTCGATGAGCCGGCCGAGCTGGGCGTCCTTCTTCTTCAGCACGTCCATGACGCGGGCGCCGTTGTCGAGCAGCCGGCGCAGCTGCGGCTCGCTCTTGCTGACGGTGTCGGACAGGTCGCCGATGTCGTCGAGCAGCCGGGTGACGCGGCCGCGCTTGACGACGTCGAGCTTGCCCAGCTCGGTGAGCAGGTCGTCCACGGCCTTCGTGTCGAGGCGTTCGACCAGCCGGGTCGCGTCCTTGACGGCGTCGTTGACCAGGGTGGGGACTCCGGTGCGGGTCATCGGGACGCGCCGCCGCCCCTCTGGCAGCTCGTGCATGTACGGGGGCGAGACGGCTCCCGACAGCTTGACGTACCGGCCGCCGAGCAGGTTGGACAGGGCGATGTCGGCGCGGGTGCCGCGGCCGAGCCGGACGCCGTCGTCCACCCGCCAGGTGACGATCACATGGCCCTGCGCGTAGTCGGCGCGCACCTCGGTGACCTCGCCCACCCGTACGCCGGCCACCCGTACGTCGTTGCCGGTGCGCACCCCGCCGGAGTCGGCGAACACGCCCGACATGGTGTAGCCGCCCTCCAGCAGCCCCAGGTTGCCGACCAGGAACGTGGCCACCAGCACCGCGGCGAGGGTGGCCAGCGACACCAGCCCGACGGCGTGCCGGTTGCGATCCCTGAAGGACTTGAGCGCCATCACGACCCCACCAGCAGCTTCCGCAGGTCCTTCTCGCTCTGCACGCGGGTGTTGCGCAGCGGCGGCGGGGTGCGCATGCCGTACGGGCAGGGCGCGGGCCCGAGCGCCAGGCAGGGGACCGCGGTCATGAAGTAGTGGCCCCGGTTGACCGACGAGTACGCCCGCTCGAACAGCGGCGGGAAGGTGCCGACCGCCTGGTCGATGCTCTTGACGTTGCGCCTGATGCCGCCGGTCAGCCCCGACAGGTTGTCGACCAGGGAGCCCAGCTCGCCGGCGTTCTTGCCGAGCACCTCGTTCGTGGTGTGCATGGTCGCCGCCAGCTCCACCAGGGCGTCGTCCACCAGCTCGCGGTTGTCGGCGAACGACTCCGACAGCGTCACCAGGTTGTCCACCAGCCGCTCGATCTGCTTGTCGCGCCTGGCGACCACGTCGCTGACCGTGGCGTAGTCCTTCAGCAGCTGCTCGATGGTCTTCCTGCGCTGCTCGACCGTGGTGGTGATGGCGTTGACGTTGTCGAGCAGCCGCGGGATCGTGCGGTCGTTGCCCTTGAGCGACGTGGCGGCGGCGGTGAGCAGCCGGTTGATCTGGTCGGGGTCGAGGCTGCGGGTGAGCGGGCCGAGGTCGCTGATCAGCTCGCCGATGTCCACCACCGACGAGGTGCGGGCGATGCGCGCGCCGGCGGCGAGCCTGCCGGGCGCGGTGCCGGGCAGCAGGTAGACCACGCGCTGGCCGACGGCGTTGCGCCAGCGTACGGCGGCCTCGGTGTCGGGCGGCACGGTGATCGCCCGCTGCACCTCCAGCGTCACCTCGGCGCGGCCGTCCACGGCCCTGATCGCCTCCACCTGACCGACGGGCGCTCCGGCGATCTTCACCTGGTCGCCCTCGACCAGCCCCGACACGTCGTCGAAGACGGCGACCAGCCGGTAGCCGTCGCCGGTGCTCACCCGCGCGACCTGCACGCCGATGGCCGCGATCAGCGCCACGCACCCGCCGACGAACAGCGCGGCGCGCAGCAGCGTCCAGCGGCGGCGGGCGATCTCCATCAGCGCCTCCCGTCGGTGGGGCCGCAGATGCCCACCACCAGCTCGCACACGTCGCCCGACAGGAACGCCTCCACCTGCAGCTGCCTGGTCCCTCCTGGTCCCGGCGCCTCGATCAGCTCGTTCAGCAGGTCGACCAGCGTGTTCAGGCCGCGTACGCCGTCGCCCGCGAGGCCGAGCTGGGCGTAGATGAGCGCGGCCACCCGCTCGCCCGAGTGCACCCCGGCCCGCAGGTTCCCCCTGTGCTTGGCCAGGCCGTGCGTGACCTGCCCGGAGACCGAGGTGACCTCCTGCAGCAGGACACGTACCTTGTCGGCCCGCTTGAGCAGGTCGGGGGTGATGACGTTGACGTCGGAGGAGATGGCGACCAGCTCGTCGCCCTTGCCGGACAGGGCGGTGCCGAGCAGCGCGCCGTCGCGCAGGAACCGCCGGGCGCGGAAGCGCTGCCGGTGCGCCACCGACATGACCGTGCCGGCGTCGCCGATCAGCTCGCGCAGGTCCTCGCCCTGCCCCTCCAGGCCCTTGGCCAGGGTGTGCACGATGACCGTCACCTCGCGCGGATTCACGGCCTGCAGGCCCCGGTAGGCGTCGCCGAGCGTGTCGGACAGGTCGAGCGGGTCCTCGGTACGGGTGATGACGGCCCCTGCCGCCAGGTACGGCCCGCGCGCCTCGCCCCGCCCCGGCCGCAGGTCCACGAACTTGGGGCCGAACACCGACGCGGGCTCCACCGACGCGGTCGCCGTGCGGGGCACCCTGATCGCGTCGTCCACGTGCATGGTGACCACCGCACTGCCCTCGGCGTCGAGCGAGACGTCCGTCACCTCGCCCACGGTGATGCCGCGGATCTTCACGGGGGAGCCGGCGTCGAGGCCCTGCCCGGCCCGGCCGAACACGGCGTCGTAGCGGGTGCCGGGGACCTCGGTGGCGGTGCGCACGGCGTACAGGACGGTTCCCGCCAGCACCACGAGCATGGCGAGCGCGATGCAGAGCCGGGTGGAGAGGGAGAGGTCGCTGCGGCCCACCGCGTCACCCCGTCAGCGGGATGTTGCCGCCGCCACCCCAGAACAGGTACGACAGCAACAGGTTGAGCAGCACGATCGTGACGATCGACTGGCGGATGGCCCGGCCCGCCGCCACCCCGACGCCCACCGGGCCGCCCGTGGCGTGGAACCCGTGGAAGCAGTGGATGACGATCACCGCGAACGCGAACACCGCGACCTTGGCGACGCTGAACACGATGTCGCTGACCGGCAGATACAGGTAGAAGTAGTAGTCGTAGACGCCCGGCGCCAGCCCGAACAGCACCGTGCACATCAGCCGCGTGGCGAAGAAGCTGGCGAACAACGCGATCAGGTAGATCGGCACCAGCGCCAGCAGCGCCGCCACGACCCGGGTGCAGATCAGGTAGGTGAAGGCGTTGATGCCCATCACCTCCAGCGCGTCGATCTCCTCCGAGATCCGCATCGCGCCCAGCTCCGCCGTGAACGACGAGCCGACCTGCGCCGCCAGCGCCGTCGCCGCGATGATCGGGGTGATCTCGCGGACGTTGGCGAAGCTGCCCACCAGGCCCATGAACGACTCCGCGCCGATGGCCTGCAACCCCTGGTAACCCTGCAGCCCCACGGTCGCGCCCACGACGAAGGCCATCGTGAACACCACGAAGATCATGCCGCCGCCGATGACCGTCGCGCCGACGCCCACCACCACGTCGCTGACCTGCCGTAACACGACCTTGCCGTACTTGAGGCGGAGCACGACGTCGCGGACGCAGTAGAACAGCACCTTGCCCACGAACAGCGGCCAGTCGGACAGGGACGCGAAGCGCTCGACGGCCCGCAGCGCCGCCGTCACAGCGACCTCGGCGGGTAGGCCAGGAAGTACACCGCGGAGATGACGTAGTTGAAGGTGAAGACCAGCATGAACGTCACCACGGTCGACTGGTTGACCGCCCGCCCCACCCCGACCGGGCTGGTCGCGCACGTCATGCCCTTGTAGCAGGCCACCCCCGCGGCGATGAACCCGAAGATCCACGCCTTGAGCAGCGTCACGTACAGGTCGGATGCCACCACCAGCGACAGCGCCCCGTCGAAGTACGCGCCCGGTGTGACGCCCTGCACCACCACGTTGAAGAAGTAGCCGCCGGCCGCGCCCGCCACGATGACCAGCGGGCACAGGCACACCGCGATCGTGCTCGCCGCCCACATGCGCGGCGTGACCAGCCGGTGGATGGGGTTGACCGACATGACCTCCATCGCGCTCAGCTCGTCGCGGATGTGGCGGGCCCCGATGTCGGAGGTCATGGCGCTGCCGCCGGCCCCGGCGATCAGCAGCGCGCTGGCCAGCGGCGCCACCTCGCGGATGAGGCCGACGAAGACCGCGCTGCCGGTGGCCGACCCGGCGCCCAGCTGCCGGGCCAGCTCGCCCACCTGTAACGCGACGGTGGCGCCGAGCGGCAGGGAGACCAGCAGCACGGGGACGCTGGTGACGCGGGCCAGGAACCAGCACTGGTCGACGAACTCCCAGAACCAGCGCCTGACGTCCCAGCTGCGGCGCAGGCCCTCCAGCACGATGACGAACAGCTCACCGACCTGGCCGAGGGCCGCGCCGGCCCGGCGCCCGACGTACCCGGACCAGGCCATCACCACCTCCGCCGCCTACGGATTGGCAACCCTACTGACGGGTTGTCCAGTAGTCGATGCTCCGGTGAGAATTTGCGGAAAAGGTATGAGAGCCCGGTTCGGACTTGTCAGCCACGCACGAAACGTGTGCGGTCCACTACAAAAGCGTGCCCATCCACGCCTCGATCTCGTCGGGGTGGCGGGGCAGGCCACCGGACAGCAGCTCGGCGCCGTCGGCGGTGATCACCAGGTCGTCCTCGATGCGCACGCCGATGCCGCGCAGCTCCTCCGGCAGCGTCAGGTCGTCGGGCTGGAGGTACAGGCCGGGCTCGACGGTCAGCACCTGGCCCTCCTCCAGCACGCCGTCCAGATAGACCTCGGCCCGCGACTTCGCGCAGTCGTGCACGTCGAGGCCCAGCATGTGGCCGCTGCTGCAGAGCGTGTAGCGGCGGTAGAGGCCGGTCTCCAGTAGCGTGTCGGCCGGCTCCTTCAGCAGGCCCCAGTCGCGCAGCCCCTCGCAGATGACGCGCATGGCCGCCAGATGGAAGTCGCGGAAGCGGGCGCCGGGCCGCAGCGTCGCGATGGCCGCCGTCTGGGCCTCGTAGACCAGCTCGTACACCTGCCGCTGCACCGCGCTGAACCGGCCCGACAGCGGGAACGTGCGGGTGACATCGGCCGTGTAGAGCGTGTCCGACTCGACGCCGGCGTCCATCAGCAGCAGGTCGTCGCGGCGCAGCGGGCCGTCGTTGCGGATCCAGTGCAGCACGCAGGCGTGCGAGCCCGACGCCACGATGCTGTCGTAGCCGACCGCGTTGCCCTCCAGGCGGGCCCGCAGCCCGAACACGCCCTCCAGGTACCGCTCGCCGCGCCGGTGGCCCATCGCCTGGGGGAGGGCACGCACGACGTCCTCGAAGCCGCGCACGGTCGCGTCCACCGCCGAACGCAGCTCGCCCACCTCCCACTCGTCCTTGATCAGCCGCATCTCCGACAGGAACGACTCCAGCTCCGCGTCGCCGCCGCTCCGCTCGACCCTGGCGTCCACCGACGCGTCCACCCCGCGCAGCACCCGCGCCGGGCCCTTCACATCGAGGTCGCGGATGTGGGCGCACTCCACCTGGTACAGCTCGGCCGCCTCCGCCAAGTCGGGGCGCGGGCCCGCCCAGAACTCGCCGTAGCGGCGGTCCCGGTAGAACTCCTGGCCCTCCTCGCGCGGGGCGCGCGGCCTGACGTACAGGACGGCCTCGCCGGACGGCTCGATCACCAGCACGTCGTCCGACTCGCCCGCCCCCGTCAGGTACGAGTACGCGCTGTGCGGACGGAACCGGTAGTCGCTGTCGTTGCTGCGCACCTTCAGCGTGCCCGCCGGGATCACCAGCCGCTCGCCGGGGAAGCGCTGGGCCAGCGCGGCCCGCCGCTTGGCCGCCCACGGCGCGATCGGCAGGGGCGCGATGCCGGCCCGGCGTTCGCCCGCCCACCCCGTCCGCATGAACGCGGCCAGCTCGTCGGTGACGGGCAGATCATGGCTGCCGGTGTTGAGCACCTCGGTCATTTTCACGGTCCCTGAGTGACATGTCGGAGTTCGTACGCAGGCAGCCTACGGGACCCGCTTGACTCCGACCCCACACGCTTGTTTGCTCTGGACGCGGGCTTGGAACACTGAGGGACAGAGGTGATGCACATGCTCATCGGTACGATCCTTCGGAACAAGGGCAGCCACGTGACCTGCGTGTCACCGGCCGCCACCGTGCGCGACCTGCTCGCGGAGCTGGCCGAGCACAACATCGGGGCGGTGGTCGTCTCCTCCGACGGCGTCACCATCGAGGGCATCGTCTCCGAGCGCGACGTCGTACGCCGGCTGCACGACCGCGGCGCCTCGATCCTCGACGCCCCGGTGTCCTCGATCATGACGACCGAGGTGACCACGGTGGGGCCGGGCGAGAACGTCGAGTCGCTGCGCCGTACGATGACCAACCAGCGCTTCCGCCACATGCCCGTCGTCGACGGCGGCCGGCTGATCGGCATCGTGAGCATCGGCGACGTGGTCAAGAGCGCCATCGAGGAGCTGGAGACGGAGAAGGCGTCGCTGGTCGACTACCTTCACCGCTGACCGCCTGTGCTGACCGCCTGTGCTGACTGGGTGGGTTGACAGGGGTGGCACGCTGGGTCCGTGATGTACGGGCCACCTCCCCCTGACTACCCGCAATATCCGCGCGCGACGAGCAGCCCGCCGATCATCGTGCTCGTCTCGGGGCTGGCCGCGCTGCTGGGGTTCCTGCTGGGAGTGTTCGTCGGATTCGGGGCCGGGTCCACGTCGCCGTCGTCGGGGGACGAGCCCGCGCCCAGGGTGACGGTGACGGTCGACTCCAGCCCGTCGGCTCCGGTGGAGAGCAGCGCTCCCGTGCAGCCCGTCCCCACTGATCCGGCGCAGACCGTCCCCACCGGCCCTGCCCAGACCGTTCCCACCGGCCCTGCCCAGACCGTTCCCACTGGCCCTGCACAGACCCCGCCCGACCAGAGCGTGCCGAGTCAGACGCAGCCGGGCGGCGGGACCCTCACCAACCCCATGTCCCTGCGCACCCTCCACGTCAGCACCGACATCCAGCCGGGCACCTATCGCACCACCGGCCCGGCCGCCGGGTTCACGATGTGCTACTGGGCCCGGCTGCGCAGCGCGAGCGGCGACGTGATCGCGGCCGGCATGCCGACGGGCGCCGCCACCGTCACCGTCCAGCCCACGGACAAGGCCTTCCAGACCGGTGGCTGCGCGGAGTGGACGAAGTCGTGACGCGGGTGTTGGCACTGGTAGGGCGAGCGTAGGAGGATGCGCACAGCCCTACCAAGGAGGAAGACATGTCGGTGTTGCAGAGCTTCGTGGACAGCGTGCGCAGCGGGGCGATCGAGGTGATCGACCTGACCGCGCCCCTCACCGCGGAGACGCCGATCCTCCAGCTGCCCGAGCCGTTCGCCAACACCATCCCGTTCCGGCTGGAGGAGATCAGCCGCTACGACGACCGCGGCCCGGCGTGGTACTGGAACGACATCCACACAGGCGAGCACACGGGCACCCACTTCGACGCCCCCGTCCACTGGGTCACCGCCCGCGACGGCCAGGACGTCTCCCAGGTGCCGGCCCGCAGCCTCATCGCGCCCGCCGTCGTGCTCGACTTCGCCGCCGAGGCGTCGAAGGACCCCGACTTCCTCCTCCAGATCGACCACGTGAAGGAGTGGGAACGCGCCAACGGCCCGCTCCCCGAGGGCGGCTGGCTGCTCTACCGCACCGGCTGGGACGCCCGCTCCGCCGACCAGGCCGCCTTCCTCAACGCCGACGACAACGGCCCGCACACGCCCGGCATCTCCTCCGAGTGCGCGCAGTGGCTCGCCTCCGAGACGCCCATCCAGGGCATCGGCGTCGAGACCGTCGGCACCGACGCGGGCGCCGCCCACTCCTTCGACCCGCCCTTCCCCTGCCACTCCTTCCTCCTGGGCGCCGGGAAATACGGCCTCACCCAGCTCCGCAACATCGACCGGCTGCCCGTCACCGGCGCCGTCGTCGTCGCGCCGCCGCTGCCCATCGTCGGCGGCTCGGGCAGCCCCGTCCGCGTGCTCGCCCTGGTGGAACGTTGATCGTCGCCGAGGCCGTCGGCCGCGCCCTGGCAGCCTGCGGGGCCGGGACGGTCTTCGGGGTGGTCGGCAGCGGCAACTTCCACGTCACCAACGCCCTCGTGGCGGCCGGCGCGCGCTTCGTCGCCGCCCGCCACGAGGGCGGGGCCGCCACCATGGCCGACGCCTACGCCAGGATGAGCGGCCGGCCCGGCATCGTCACGGTGCACCAGGGGCCGGGGCTCACCAACGCGCTCACCGGCATCGCCGAGGCGGCCAAAAGCCGCACCCCGATGGTCGTGCTGGCCGGCGAGGCCACCGAGGCGCAGTCCAACTTCCACATCGACCAGGCGGCGCTCGCCACGGCGGTGGGCGCGGTGTCGATGCGCGTCACCAGCGCGGACGAGGCGGCCGCGCAGGCGGTGCGGGCGTACCGGGTGGCGGCGGGGGAGCGGCGGACGGTGCTGCTCAACCTGCCGCTCGACGTCCAGTCCGCCCCTTACACCGGTGCGGTCGAGGTGCCCGCCGCGTCTCAAACGTCCTCGGCGGAGGCTGTGGCGGGCGAGCAGGCCGCCGTGTCTCAGGCCTCCTCGGCGGCCGTGGCGGCGGGCGAGCTGGCCGCCGCGCTGGAGGCGGCCGAGCGGCCGGTGTTCATCGCGGGGCGCGGCGCCCGGCACGGCAGGCGCGAGCTGGAGGCGCTGGCCGAGCGCACGGGGGCGCTGCTCGCCACCTCGGCCGTGGCCAGGGGCCTGTTCCGGGGCAGCCCGTGGGACCTCGACGTCTCCGGCGGCTTCGCCACCCCGCTGGCCGCCGAGCTGATCCGCGGCGCCGACCTCGTCGTCGGCTGGGGCTGCGCGCTCAACATGTGGACCACCCGCCACGGGTCCCTCGTCTCGCCCGGCACCCGGGTGGCGAAGGTCGATCTCGAACCCGCCGCGCTCAAGACCCACGTACCCGCCGACGCCGGCGTGGTGGGCGACGTGGCCCAGGTCGCCGCCGCGCTGGCGGGCGTCGTTCCGGCGAAGGCCGGTTACCGTACGCCTGAGCTGGCCGGCCGGATCCGGGCCGAGGGGCGGTGGCGGGCGGTGCCGTACGAGGACGGCGGCGACGGCGGCCGCATCGACCCCAGGACGCTCACCATCGGCCTGGACGACCTCCTGCCTGCCGAGCGCATCGTGTCCATCGACTCCGGCAACTTCATGGGCTATCCGTCGATGTTCCTGGACGTGCCGGACGAGAACGGGTTCTGCTTCACCCAGGCGTTCCAGTCGGTCGGGCTCGGCCTCGCCACCGCCATCGGCGCCGCGCTGGCCCGCCCCGACCGGCTCCCCGTCGCCGCGCTCGGCGACGGCGGCTTCCTCATGGGGATCGCCGAGCTGGAGACCGTGGTCCGGCTGGGCCTGCCGATGGTGATCGTCGTGTACGACGACGAGGCGTACGGCGCCGAGGTCCACCACTTCGGCCCGCACGACCACCCGCTCGGCACCGTCACCTTCCCACCCGCCGGCCTGGCCGCCATAGCCCGCGGCCACGGCCTCGCCGCCGTGACCGTCACCCGGCGCGAGGACCTGGCAGACGTCTCGACCTGGCTCTCCGGCCCCCGGGACCGCCCGCTCCTGATCCACGCCAAGGTGACCCGCGACCGCGGCTCCTGGTGGCTGGAGGAGGCCTTCAAGGGCCACTGACACCGGGGGTAGCGGGCCTCTTGGGTCGGCGTGAGCCCGCGCCCGCCGTGGGAACCTGCGGTAGGTGCGGGCCTCCAGGGCTGCGGCGAGCCTGTGGGCCGGGGGTGAGGCCGCGCCCGCCGTCAGAATTTGCGGTAGGCGCGGGCCTCCTCGGCCGCGGCGAGCACGTCGGTCAGGGACGAGCCCGCGCCCGCCGTCACCGCCGCCGCGATCGCCCCCTCCAGGAACGGTACGTCGGCCACCACCGCCCGGCACTCCTCGGCCACCAGCCGGGCGGTCAGCACGGAGCTGCCGATGTCGGGGATGAGCAGCACCCCGCGCCCCCCGTCGACGCTGCGCACCGCCGCCTCGACGACGTCCACGCTGGTGCCGAGCCCGCCGTCGGCCGTCCCGCCGGCCGCCGCGAGGGGCACGTCCTCGCCCGCGATGCTCCGGGCCAGCGCCACCGCCTCGGCCGCCAGCCCGGCGCTGTGCGAGACCAGCACCACGCCCACCATCACAGAGCCCCGCCGCCCAACGATCGCACCGCCTCTCCGGCATCATGCCGTGAGGGGGCGCTTGCGGCGCTCATTCCACCACGCTCGCCAGCGCTTCCAGCAGCAGGGCCGCGGAGGCCGCGCCGGGGTCCTCGTGGCCGATGCTGCGCGGGCCGAGGTAGCTGGCCCGGCCCCTCTTCGCCTGCATCGGGATCGTCGACTTGGCCCCCTCCCTGGCCGCGTGCGCCGCCTGCTCCACGGCCCGGCGTACGCCGACGCCGTCGCGTACGGCCAGGGACAGCGCGCGGGAGGCGGGCGCGAGCGCGTCCACCATCGTCTTGTCGCCCAGCGCGGCCTTGCCCAGCCGCTCGACCGCCACCACACCCTCCTCGAACGCCGCCGCGAACCCCGCCAGCGTCACCGGCGACTCGGGCAGCGCCCTGCCCATCTGCCGGAACACCGACCCGTACAGTGGCCCGGCCGCGCCCCCGACGCGGCGGATCAGGGTCACGCCCGCCGTCGTCAGCACCTCGGCGGCCGAGCCGGGCGGGTCGTCGGCCAGCGCCTTGCAGACCTCGGAGAAGCCGCGGTCGAGATTGGTGCCGTGGTCGGCGTCGCCGATGGCCGCGTCCAGCCTGGTCAGGCGGTCGCGTTCGCGGCGGATCAGCCTGGCGCTCTCCTCGAACCAGGCCACGAACAGGTCGGTGTCCATCATCGCCCCCAGCGCAGCCCCGGCGTCTCGACCGGCGCGTCCCATAGGCGGGTCAGCCTCTCGTCCAGCAGGCAGATGGTGACCGAGAAGCCCTGCATGTCCAGGCTCGTCACGTAGTTGCCCACCAGCGAGCGCGTCACCCGCGCCCCCTTGCCCTTGATGTACGCCGCCACCTCGGCGAACACCACGTACAGCTCCGACAGCGGCGTCCCGCCCATGCCGTTGACCATGACCAGCAGGTCGCCCCGCAGCGGCAGGTCACCGTGGATCGCGTCCATCGCCACGTCGGCCAGCTCCCGCGCCGGCGCCAGCGGCACCCGCCTGCGCCCCGGCTCGCCGTGGATGCCGATGCCCAGCTCCACCTCGGCCTCCGGCAGGTCGAAGATGGGCTTGCCGGCGGTGGGCGGCGTGCAGGAGGTCAGGGCGATGCCGAACGAGCGGCTGCGCTGGTTGACCTCCGTCGCCACCGCGGCGACCTCGCCCAGCGGCGCGCCCTCCTCCGCGAGCGCCCCGGCGATCTTCTCGACGAACAGCGTCGCGCCCGTGCCGCGCCGGCCCGCCGTGTAGAGCGAGTCCTCGACGGCGACGTCGTCGTTCACCAGCACGCTCGCCACCTCGATGCCCTCGACCACGTCGGCCGCCATCTCGAAGTTCAGCACGTCGCCGGTGTAGTTCTTGACGATGTGCAGCACCCCGGCGCCGCCGTCCACGCCCGTGGTCGCCGCGATGATCGGGTCGGGCACCGGCGCGGTGAAGATCTCGCCGCAGCAGGCGGCGTCGAGCATGCCGTGACCGACGAACCCCGCGTGCAGCGGCTCGTGCCCCGAACCGCCGCCCGACACCAGGCCCACCTTGCCGGGCCGCGGCCCCTCGGCGCGGTAGACGACCTTGTCGCGGACCCGCAGCGAGGGGTGGGCGGCGACCATGCCGTTCAGCGCGTCGTCAACGACGGAACCGGCCGTGTTGATGAGCTTCTTCATGGTCAAAACATCTGCCCGTTTTCACGACCGCGCAAGCGTCATAACGTGGGCGGGGTGGATGTCGTCTACAGCCCCTACGATCCGGCCATCAACGACGAGCCCTACCCCGTCTACGCCGAGATGCGCGCGGAAGCACCGCTCCACCACAACCCCGACCTCGGCTTCTGGGCGCTGTCCCGGCACGCCGACGTCTCCGCCGCGCTGATCGACAGCGAGCTGCTGTCCAGCGACCACGGCCCCATGCTCGACCCCGGCGCCTGGGGTCCCCACGTACGCGGCTATCTGTCGTTCGTCGCCATGGACCCGCCCCAGCACACCCGCATGCGCGCCACCATCTCGCGCGGCTTCACCGCACGCCGCGTCGCCGCGCTCGAACCCATGATCAGGCAGATCGTCCGCGGGCACATCGAACGGGCCCTCGACCACGGCACGTTCGACTTCGCCCGCGACATCGCCGCCAGGCTGCCGCTCGACGTCATCGCCGGGCTGGTCGGCGTGCCGCCGTCGGACCGCGCGGACATCCGGCGCGACTCCGGCGCGCTCTTCGACGCCGATCCGGCGGGCGCGATGAGCGAGGAGGGTGTCAAGGGCTTGCTCTCGCTCGGGGTCTATTACCGTACGATCATCGCAGAACGCCGGGCCGCGCCCCGCGACGACCTCGTCTCCGTGCTCGTCGCCGACGACGAGCTGACCGACGACGACATCGTGGCGTTCCTCTTCCTGCTCATCGGCGCAGGCGCCGAGACCACCGCCCACCTGCTCAGCGCCGCCTGGTATTGGGCCTGGCGCAACCCCGACCAGCGCGCCGCCGCCTTCGGCGGGGCGATCGACCGGTGGGCCGAGGAGACGCTGCGCTACGACACCCCCGCCCACGGCACCGCCCGCCGCCTCACCCGCGAGACCGAGTGGTACGGCGTCCGCGTGCCCGCCGACGCCAAGATGTGGCTGCTGATCGGCTCCGCCAACCGCGACGAGAGCGTCTTCCCCGACGCCGACGTCTATGACCTGACCCGTGACACCCGCCGCGCCATCAGCTTCGGCGCCGGCCGCCACTTCTGCCTCGGCGCCCCGCTCGCCCGACTGGAGGCCAGGGTCGCGCTGGAGGAGCTCACCCGCGCCGTCACGCCCGACTACGACATCGACGAGAGCGGCATCCGCAGGACCGCGCACGGCAACGTGAGGGGGATGGTCAGCCTCCCCACGTCCGTCAAACCCGCCTGAGTAGGTTACCGTCTGCTCATGGCTGAGATCGTGTACCCGCCGGTGATCGCCGCCGCGCGGACCCTCTTTCGCATGCTCGACATCCGCTTCCACATGGAGGGGACCGAGCACGTGCCGCGGTCGGGGGGAGCGGTGCTGGTCAGCAACCACATCAGCTACCTCGACTTCATCTTCGCCGGGTTCGCCGCGTTGCCGTCGAAGCGCCTGGTGCGGTTCATGGCCAAGCAGGACGTGTTCGAGCACCGCATCTCCGGGCCCCTGATGCGCGGCATGCACCACATCCCGGTCGACCGGGGCGCGGGGGCCGGCTCGTACGCCACCGCCCTGCGCATGCTCAAGGCCGGCGAAGTCGTCGGCGTGTTCGCCGAAGCCACGATCAGCCGCTCCTTCACCGTCAAAGAGATCAAGAACGGCGCCATCCGCATGGCCCAGGCCACCGGCACCCCGATCATCCCCGTCGGGCTGTGGGGCAGCCAGCGCCTGTGGACCAAGGGCCGTCCCCGCAAGCTGCTGCAGCGGCACGTCCCGATGACCATCCTGGTGGGCGAGCCGATCTACCCCAAGCGCGGCGAGAACGTCAACGACCACGTCGCCGACCTGCACGGCCGCCTGTCGGAGCTGGTGGACAAGGCCCAGCGCACCTACCCTGAGGTGCCCCCCGGCGTCTGGTGGCAACCCGCCCACCTGGGCGGCACCGCCCCCACCCCGGAGGAAGCGGAAGCCATGGACGCCGCAGAGGCCGAGGCCCGCGCCAATAAGGAAACCTGACGCCCCACGGTCGCGCCGACGTCCACCCCCCGCCTCGGCCGCGCATGCTCGGGCCGAGGTGTCGGTGGCTTCGGGTCAGATGGCGGCCTGGTAGGTGCTGGCGCGCATGCCGGCCAGGAGGCCTGCCGTCTGGTCCAGGCTGAAGCGGCGGATCGGGTCGTGGTGGAGGAGGCCCTCGATCAGGGGGCGCATCACGCCGGCACGGCGCGGTGGCGGGTAGGGGCCGCTGCGGGCCATGCCGAGCACCGTGGCGGCGTCCTGGCCCGGGTAGGGCGGCTGGCCCTCGATGGCGCTGTAGAGGGTGGCGCCGAAGGACCACATGTCGGCTTCCTTGCTGGCCGGCCCTCCATGCAGCCGCTCGGGCGCCATGAACGCCGGGGTGCCGCGCAGCCGCCGCGAGGTGGTCATGCGGATGTCGCCCTCGGCGGTCGCTATGCCGAAGTCGGTGAGCACCACCCGGTCGCCCGTCAGCATGACGTTGGCGGGCTTGACGTCTCGATGGAGCACCCCCGCCTCATGGGCGGTGCGCAGCGCCGCGAGCAGGTGCTGGCCGATGGCCGCCACCGACTGCGCGGGCAGCGTCCCCACCTGTGAGAGCAACTGGTGCAATGAGAGCCCGTCAAGGTATTCCATCACGATCCAGAGCTTGCCGCTCTCCTCGATCAGGTCGTGCACCGTGACGATGTTGGGGTGCGTCAGCCCGGCAGCCATCCTGGCCTCGCGGAGCACCCTGCGGCGCACCATCTCGACCTCGCCGGTAAGGGTCAGCTCTTTGAGCGCCACCGTACGGTGGAGGAGCTGATCGAACGCCCTCCAGACGACTCCCATACCCCCACGACCGGCCTCCTCGTTCAGGAGGTACCGTCCGCCGATCTCCCGCATACCATCCCCTCAAGCTCGGGGATAATCATGTCACCTCGGCACAGGCTCTAGGGTGCCTAACGTGATCCGGATATGTCGGAAAGTGTAGGTGCGCTGGTCAGAGGCTCAGAAATTTGATCTGACAGAGCGCGCCACAACAGCCCGACAGCGAACAAACATACTCCAGTCGCGCCGGTGAGGACGGCAGGAAGCCCGGCGAATTCGGCCACGACGCCCCCGAGCGCCGCCCCCAGCGGCATCGCGCCCATGCCGACGAGCCGGTATGCCGAGTTGACCCTGCCGAGGAGCTCGGCCGGGATCAGCCGCTGCCGCGCCGAGATCACCAGGACGTTGCCCGCCGCGCCGAGCACGCCCCAGAGCACGGCGGTGGGATAGAGCGTCCACGCGGACGGCACGAGCACCGGCACCAGGAGCAGCAGGGCGCTGACCAGCCAGGCGCCCAGCAGCGTGCGGAACTCCCCGAACAGCCCCGCCGCCCGGCCCGCCAGCAGCGACCCGGCCACCGCGCCGACCGCGAACGCCGTGGTCATCAGGCCGTATTGGGCGGGCCGCAGCCCCATCGCCGACTCCTCGCCGACGGCCCAGAGCACGAAGACGCCGAAGTAGGCGGCGTTGGCGAAGTTGAGCGCGCCGGCCGTGAGCGCCAGGCCGCGCAGCACCCGATGTGACCCCAAGAACCGCAGCGCCTGCGCGATGTCGGCGCGCATCGGCCGGTCGCGGGCGGCCGGGGCCGGTGCGTACGTGCCGCGCATGCCCAGCAGCAGCAGGCCCGCGGCGGCGTACAGGATGGCCGGGGCGCCGAACAGGACGGCGGGGACGACGGCCACGAGCAGGCCCGCCAGCGGGGCGCCGACGAAGTCGTTGCCGATCATCTGGGCGGTCGAGACGCGGCCGTTGGCCCTGGTCAGGTCGGGACCCGAGACAGTCGTCGGCAGCACGGACTGCGCCGAGAGGTCGGCGAAGACCTCGCTCACCCCGGCCAGCAGCACCGCGGCGAGCAGCAGCCAGAGGCTGAGCAGCCCGGACGCGGCCAGCGTGGTGACGCCGGCCAGGATCGCGGCGCGCACCAGGTTGGCCCGCACCATGATGCGCCGGCGGTCGGCCCGGTCGGCGACGGCGCCCGCGTGCAGCGCGAGCAGCAGCCACGGCAGCGTCGCGGCCGCGCCGACCAGCGAGACCAGGGTGGGGGAGCGGGTCAGCGAGACGGCCAGCAGCGGCGCCCCGACCTTGAGCAGGCCGTCGGCCAGGTTGGACATCGCGGTCGATGCCCACAGGAAGCCGAACGAACGGCCCAGACCCGCCATGGTGCCCCTCCGATAGTGTGTAAGGGAAAGTGTGCACAGGATTCTTTGCAAAGATAGGTTTGCACAAGTGACGAGCAAGCGCTACTCGGCACGTACGCTGGACGCGAACGCGCTCAAGTCGTTCGCCCACCCGCTGCGGCTGCGCATCTACGAGCTCCTCGACGAACACGGCCCCTCCACCGCCACCCGCCTCGCCGGCCTCCTCGGCCAGAACACCGGCGCCACCAGCTACCACCTGCGTGAGCTGGCCCGGCACGGGATGATCGAGGTCGTGGCCGGGATGGGGCGCGGCAAGGAGAAGTACTGGCGCATCACACCCGGCGGCTTCTCCTACGGCGACCAGCCCGCCGATCCCGACGCGGCCAGCGCGCTCGAGTTCCTGCTGGACGACCTGATCCGCCAGCGCAGCGCCGAGCTGGCCCGGTGGCGCGAGGTCGCCGAGCATGCGCCGGCGGAGTGGTACCAGGTCAGCGGCTTCGGGCGCCGCTCACTCCGCCTCACGCCCGAGGAGACCGGGCGGATGCGGGACGAGGTTCTTGAAGTGCTCGAACGCTACCGGGCGGTCTCGGACGGGAGAGCCCGATCGCTCGGTCCCGAGGCCGTGGCCGGCCCCGAGGTCGGTGCTGAGGCGAGCCCTCAGGGTTCAGCGAGTGCTGGGGGCCCGGTCAGTGCTGAGGACGGACGTGATCCCCAGGTGACCCAGGCAGCGGGGTCGGATGTCGCGGGCGACCCGGCGGGTTCCGGGGCGACGACAGGCGGTGCCGGCGGGATCGAACTCGCCGCAGGGGCGACGGGTGCCGCGGGGGCCGTTGGATCCGCCGCAGGGTCCGAACGGTCCGGGGGAGCGGTGGTGGGGCATGTGGTCGTGCACTTCGACGTGTTGCCCATCGGGGTGGCGCAAGCAGGCTGAGCGTCTGCCCGGTCAGGCTCGGTTGGGGCGCGGGAGGGTGTGAGTCCAGGGGCTTCCCTGGCTCGCCCCGTGAACGGGCGTGCCGATGCGGTGCGAGGTGACCGCCTATGGCGGTGTCAGGGGGTTTGGGTCAGGAGGTGGAGGGCGCGGTCGGGGATGCCTGCCGGGGCCGTCTGGAGGCTGCCGGCCGTGAACGGGGGCTCGGGGTCGTACTCGATGGCCAGCTGGACGCTTTGGGCGGTTTCCTCGTCCACGGCCTTGCCCACCAGCGTGAGGGCCATGTCGATGCCGGCCGACACCCCCGCCGCCGTCACGATCTTGCCCGTGTGCACCACCCGGGTGCTGACGGGTTCTGCGCCGTACTGCTTGAGGAGGTCGAGGAGGGCCCAGTGGCTGGTGGCGGGCAGACCCTCCAGGAGGCCGGCGGCGCCGAGCAGGAGCGAGCCGGTGCACACCGACGTGGTCCAGCGGGTGTGCTCGTGGGCCTGCCTGATCCAGTTCACCAGGGCCTCGTCGGAAAGGGCGTCCAGGGTGCCGGTGCCGCCGGGGACCATGACGACGTCGGGGGCGGGCACCTCCTCGTACGAGGCGGTGGCGGCGAGCATGAACGTGCCGAAGTCGTCGGAGACGGGCCCGCGGGCGGCGGCGACGAGCGTGACGGTGCAGCCGGGCACCATGGAGAGGACCGTGTAGGGCCCCGCCACGTCCAGCGCGGTGAAGCGGGGATAGAGCGGGATGGCCACGTGCATGACGAGTTACCTCTCCTTCGGCTGGAACCGGCGCCGATCGTCGCCGGGTGAGATCCGCGCGCGGCGAGCGCGGGCACGCTGAGGTCGGCGGCCGGGTTCGCGTCGATGTAGCCCTGCAGCTCCCTGAGCGGCTCGCGCGCGGCGTCAGCGCCCGCATGGCGGTGCCGAACCGGCTCTGCCCGCCCGGCGTGTGCAGATGGACCACGAGGCCGCGGGCGACGTTCCTGGCCAGGCCGTGGCCGTGGTCGCGGGCGACGGGGGCGAGCGCCGGTGAACTCGGCGAGCGGCCTGGTCGCGACCGGCACCCCGTTGCCCGCCGTGACGTGCCCGCCGGAGACCGACCCCGCCTCGACCTGACAGGCGTCGCGGCGGATCAGGGTCGCGGTGCCGCAGACGTCGGCCGGCCCGGCCATGTCGAGCAGCTGGAAACCGGGGAAGACGACGACGAGGACTCGTCGCTGCATGCCTTCCATGCTGGTCGCGCCCACCGATGGCGTCAATGACACGCTCATTGCACATCGTGCCACCCGCAAGACGCCGAGAGCCCCCGGGGCAGGACCGGGAGGCTCTCGGCGGCGACGGGCGGTGGAGAGGTCAGCCCATGTGCGGGTAACGGTGGTCGGTCGGCGGCACGAACGTCTCCTTGATCGCGCGGGCGCTCACCCACCGCGTCAGGTTGAAGATCGAGCCCGCCTTGTCGTTGGTGCCGGAGGCCCGCCCGCCGCCGAACGGCTGCTGGCCCACGACGGCGCCGGTCGGCTTGTCGTTGACGTAGAAGTTGCCGGCCGCGAAGCGCAGCCGCTCGGAGGCGGCGGCGATCGCGTAGCGGTCCTCGGCCACGATCGACCCGGTCAGCGCGTACGGGGCGATGCCCTCCATCTGGTCGAGCACCCTGTCGTAGTCGCCGTCGTCGTAGACGTGCACGCCGAGGATCGGCCCGAAGTACTCCTTGACGAAGATCTCGTCGGCCGGGTCGGCGCACTCCAGGATGGTCGGCTTGACGAAGTAGCCGGTGGAGTCGTCGTAGGAGCCGGTGAGCACGTCGATGTTCGAGGCGGCACGCGCCCGGTCGATGGCCTCCTTGTGCTTGGCGAAGGCCCGCGCGTCGATGACCGCGCCCATGAACGTCGACAGGTCGCCCGCCACGTCGCCCACGGTCAGCGATTCGGCGGTGGCGACGAAGTCGTCACGCATGCGGTTCCAGACCGAGCGGGGCACGTACGCACGCGACGCCGCCGAGCACTTCTGCCCCTGGTACTCGAAGGCGCCCCTGATCAGCGCGGTCGAGAGCACGGCGGGGTCGGCGGAGGGGTGCGCGAGCACGAAGTCCTTGCCGCCGGTCTCGCCGACGAGTCGCGGGTAGCCGTGGTAGCCGGCGATGTTCTCGCCGACGGTGCGCCACAGGTGCTGGAACGTCGCGGTGGAGCCGGTGAAGTGGATGCCGGCCAGCGCGGGGTGGGTCAGCGCCACCTCGGAGACGGCCTGCCCGTTGCCGGTGACCAGGTTGATCACGCCGGGAGGCAGCCCGGCGGCCTCCAGGAGCCGCATCGTGAAGTGCGCGGCGAACTGCTGGGTGGGCGACGGCTTCCAGACGACGACATTGCCCATCAAAGCCGCAGAAGTCGGCAGATTTCCGGCGATGGCGGTGAAGTTGAACGGCGTGATCGCCAGCACGAACCCCTCAAGGGGCCGGTACTCCATCCTGTTCCACACGCCGGGCGACGAGATCGGCTGGTCGGCGTAGATCTGCCGCGCGTACGAGACGTTGAACCGCAGGAAGTCGATCAGCTCGCAGGCCGCGTCGATCTCCGCCTGCTGCACCGACTTCGACTGCCCGAGCACGGTCGCCGCGTTCAGCGTGGCCCGCCACGGCCCGGACAGCAGGTCGGCCGCCCGCAGGAAGATCGCCGCCCGCTCGTCGAACGACAGGGACCGCCACGACGGCGCCGCCGCCAGCGCGGCGTCGATGGCGTCCTTCACGTCCTGGGCCGTAGCGTCGTTGGTACGGCCCAGGACGGAGCCATGGTTGTGCGGCTGCACCACGTCGATGGGCGCGCCGCCGCCGAGGCGCTGCTCGCCGCCGATGGTCATGGTCAGGTCGGCCTGCGAACCGGCCAGCTCCTTGATGCGGTCCTCCAGCGCGGCCCGCTCGGCGCTGCCGGGCGCGTAGCCGTAGACGCGCTCGTTCGCGGGCACGGGGACGTTGCTGATGGCATCCATTTACTTACCCCCAAGGGCACGAAGGAAGAAGGCGACGTTGGCGGGGCGCTCGGCCAGGCGGCGCATGAAGTAGCCGTACCAGTCGTCGCCGTAGGGGACGTAGACGCGGACCGTGTGACCCGCTCCCGCCAGGGACTCCTGCAGGTCGGTCCTGATTCCGTAGAGCATCTGGAACTCGTGGTCGCCGATCGTCCGCCCGAACCGGTCGGCGAGCAGCTCCGTGATCGCGATCATGCGATCGTCGTGCGTCGCCACCATGGGGTAACCCTTCCCCGCCATGAGGATCCGCAGGCATCGCACGTACGCCTTGTCCACAGCGGACCTGCCCTGGTGGGCGACGGACGCGGGCTCGCGGTAGGCGCCCTTGACCAGCCGTACGCGTGAGCCCTCCGCGGCGAGGTCCCGGCAGTCCTGCTCGCTCCTGAACAGGTACGCCTGGATCGCCACCCCGGTGCCCGGATAGTCCTCGCGCAGCTTGCGCAGGATCGTCAGCGTGGAGTCGACCGTGGTGTGGTCCTCCATGTCGAGCGTCACGGTGGAGTCGTTCGCCGCGGCGGCGGCGCAGATCTCGCGGGCGTGCTCCAGCGCCATCGACTCGTCGAGCCGCTGCCCGACCGCCGACAGCTTGACCGACACCTCACCCCGCGAGCCGAGCCCGAGCGGCCTGACGGCCCGCAGCAGCGTGATGTACGCGTCGGCGACCGCCTCGGCGGCCCGCGCGTCCAGCGTCTCCTCGCCCAGGTGGTCGACGGTCACGGCGAGCTTGGCGTCGCGCAGCCGTTCGATGGCGTCACGGGCCTGCTCAACGCTCTCGCCCGCGACGAACCGCTCCACGACCCTCTTCGTGAGCGGGAAGCCTGACACCGAACGGCGGACGAGCCCGCTCCGCGAAGCGGCGAGCAGCAGTTGACCCAGCATGCTTCGAGTGTAAAAAGCCAGCTCAGAGGGTGCCATCGACGCGCGTAACGCCCGGTGTGGGAGGCTGTCGTACAAATGCACAACTCGGCTGACCTGCAAGAGATCGTCGACGAGATCGCCGCCCGGCTGGGGGCGTCCGCGACGCTGGAGGACCGCTCGTTCCGGCTGCTCGCCTACGGCGCCCAGCACGGCGACATCGACACGGTCCGCCAGGAGTCGATCCTGCGCAGGCGCGCCACGGGAGAGGTGCGCGACTACTTCGAGCGCTACGGCATCGCCCGCGCGAGCGGCCCGGTCAGGATCCCCGCGGACGCCGAGCTGAAGGTCCTGGCCCGGGTGTGCTGGCCGCTGCGCCACGCCGACGTCACCTACGGCTACCTGTGGCTGCTCGACTCGGGCGAGCTGACCGACGAGCGGCTGCGCTCGGCCGCGCCGCTCGTCGCGCGGGCCGCCGCCGCGCTCGCCCAGGAGGCGCGCAGCAGGCAGGACCTCGGGCACGGGCTGCGCGCCCTGCTCTCCGCCGATCCCGAGGAACGCGCGTCCGTCCAGCTGGAGGTGAGCGGGCCGGTGGCGGCCGTCGCCGTACGCGAGTCGCCGGAGCGCGTGGCGGCACTGTGGACGCTGCCGCGCGGCGTGCTGGCACGTACCGGCTCGCCGGTCGCCCTGCTCGCCCCCGCGCACCTCGCGGGGGAGGTGGCGCGGACGGTGCAGAGCGCGTACGGCACCGCGGCCGGCGTCGGAGCCCCCCGCGACGACCCGGGGGAGGCGTGGCTGAGCTGGCGCGAGGCCCGCCAGGCGCTGCGCATCGCCGAGCACTTCCCGCGCCACGCCCCGATCGCCCGCTGGGAGGACCTCGGCGTGCACCGCCTGCTGGCCAGGCTCAGCCAGGCCGACCTGCGCGAGCTGGCGGCGGAGACGGCGGCGCTGGACGCGGAGCTGGCCCAGACGGTGGAGGTCTATCTCGACCGGGGCGGCCACGTCCAGAAGACCGCCGCCGAGCTGGGGGTGCACCGCCAGACCCTCTACTACCGGCTGGCCAAGGCCGAGCGGCTGACCCATCGCGACCTGTCGGACGGCGACGACCGGCTGGCGGTGCACCTGGCGCTCAAGGCCGCCCACCTCATCGGCAGCTGACCCCCGGACAGGGAGACGGCAGGTGGCCGAGGCCACCTGCCGGGGTCGCGTGATGGGGAATCAGGCGCAGGACTCGTAGACGCGGACGAGCTCCTGGCTCACCCGCTCCCAGGAGTAGCGCGAGCGGGCCCGGTCGGCGCCCGCGTAGCCGAGCGCGGTGCGCAGGGTGGGGTCGTACAGCAGTTCGCGGGCCAGCCGCGCGGTGCGGGCGGGACGGTCCGGCGGCACCAGCAGCCCGGTGACGCCGTCCACGATGGAGTCGAGGTGCGCGCCGACGGCCGAGGCGATCACCGGCACGCCGCAGGCCATGGCCTCCAGCGCGACGATCCCGGTCACGGCCTCGCGCGGCACCGACACGACGGCGTCCGCGCTGCGCATCAGCTTCGGTACGGCGGTCCGCTTCACCTGGCCGAGCAGCGTCACCCGGTCGGCCACGCCGAGCTGCTCCGCCAGGGCGCGCAGGCGGCGGGCGTCGCGGTCCTGGTCGAGATCGTCGGGCTCGGGGCCGCCGGCGATGACGAGCTCCACGTCACCGAGGCCGGGCAGCGCTCTGACGATGGTGTGGGCGCCGCGGTCGATCGACAGCGGGCCGACGTGCAGCAGGCGCTTGCGGGTGCCGCGCGTGGCGACCGCGCCCCGGCGCTGGAAGCGCTCGGTGTCGACGCCGTACGGCACCACCGCGATGTTCCCGCGCGGCACGCCCAGCCTGATGAGGGCGGACTCCTCGTCTCCCGAGCCCGCGATGACCGCGTTGGCCCGGCGCCCGAGCGCCCGCTCCAGGTCCTTGTGGCCGGCGTCCACCCGGTGGAACGTCTGCGTGACCGGCACCCCGAGCCCCTCGGCGCCGGCGACGGCGACCAGCCCGCCGGTCCACGAGTAGGCGTGGATCACGTCGGGGCGATCCTGCGTCCATCGCTTGCCGAGGTGGGCGCCCACCTCGCTGAGATAAGGGGACACCTCGTCGGCGGCCAGCTCCTTGGCGGGCCCCACGTCGATGTGCTCCAGAGTGACACCCGGGGCCACCCGCGTCTTGGGCTTGCCTTCGGCGTTGTCACGTCGGGAGTAGATGGTGACGTGGTGCTCGCGCCCCAGCTCTCGTGCGACGGAGAGAATGCGGTGGCGCTGGTTGCCGTTGGAAGAAGCGACGATCGCGATATTCATGGCACACCTCAGCGTGGAAAAAGCAGCCTCAAAGGTGTGCCTGCGTCTTAGGCACGTCGTTCTACTTCTCAGACGATACCCAGATTTCCGCCGATCGCAAACCCCCGCAGATCAGACACCGCGCAGGGCGAAGACCACGATCTCATCCCAGACCTGGCCGCCCGAGAACGCGTGCCGGTCGGCCTCCACCGCCTTGACCACGGTCGACGGCGCCTGCCCCGCGCACCGGCCCAGCACGTCGGCCAGCCGCTCCTCGCCGTACGGCTCGCCGCGCTCGTTCCGCGAGGAGACCAGCCCCTCCGAATAGAGCACCAGCGTCTCACCGACGGCCACCGTCAGCGTCTGGACCTCGGTCTCCGCCTCGGCGGAGATGCCCAGCGGCACGCCGCCGCCCGCCCCGAACCGCACCGCCCCGTCGGGCTGCAACAAGGCGGCGGGATGATGGCCCGCCGACGACAGCCGGATCTCGCGGCCCTTGACGAAGCCCGCCACCGCCATCACGAACATGCCGGTGCCCTGCGCGACCAGCGCCTCGTTCACCTTGCGCATGACCAGGTCGGGATCGGGCTCCCAGGCGCTGAGCACCCGCAGACCGCCGCGCACCATCGCGCTGACCGAGGCCGCCTCCTCGCCCTTGCCGGCCGCGCCGCCCAGCGCGAACCCCCAGCCGCCCGACACCGGGAACACGTCGTAGAACTCGGCGCCCACCGACGAGCCGGGATGGTAGACGGCCGCCGCCTCGTAGCCGGGCACGTCGGGCAGGTTGCGCGGGGCCACGCTGGCCGACAGCGCGTCGGCGGCCCGCGACCGGCTCTGGAAGCTCACCTGGGCGCGCAGGGCCAGGCCGAGCTGCAGCCCCACCTCCTGCATGACGGCCAGGTCGGCCAGGCCGAACGGCGGACGGTCGTGCGCGCGCACGAGCGTCAGCACGCCGTCGCCGTGCCCGATCGGCACCGACAGCAGCGAGCCCGCGCCCATCACGGTCAGCAGCGGCCCCTCCGCGCAGAACCCGAGCACGCTCTCGTCGTCCACCATCTCCTGCACCACGCCGGAGCGGCGGTCGAGCACCTGCATCACGACCATGCTGCCCGCCGGGTCGGCCGACTCCACCTGGCTGACCAGGTCGCCCAGCGGATGGTTCTTCGGCGCCATGACGGCCGCGCGGTGCGGCAGGCCGTCGCGCATCAGGTCGGCGATCACCCAGTCGGCCCACTCCGCCGCCAGCAGCCGCGTGGCCCGCTGCAGCGCTCCTGGACGCATCAGCGCGTCCTCTTCGAGCAGCAGCCTGGCCATCCTGGCCAGCAGGTCCTGCCGCCGGGCCGCGGCCAGCAGCAGCGCGCCGTCGGCCTGCTCCGGCCGCCGCGCCCCCGGCTCGGGCAGCTGCACCTCCGTCGGCAGCGCCACCGCCGCGACCATCTGCTGCGGCTCGCCCGGCATCGTCAGCCGGGTCAGCGCGAGCTGCACGGTGTGGGTGCGGCCCTGGTGCGCGAGGCGCGTCTCGAACGCCGACGGCTGGCCTGTCTGCAGCACCGCCGTCAGATGCGAGCGGAACGCCGCCCGCCGCGACACGTCCACCAGCAGCGGGAACGATCGGCCCACGAGATAGCCGTCGGGGCTGCCCAGCATGCGGGAGGTCTCGGGGTTGATCCGCCTGACCACGCCGCCGCCGTCGAGCACGATGACGGGCACGGGGAAGGCCCTGAACACCTGGCGCAGCAGCTTCAGCTCCCGCTGCCCGCCGTCCTTCTTGCCGCCCGGCCGTCTGGGGGCCTTGCGCAGCTCCTCCTGGGCCTCGGCCAGGAGTTCGGCGGCCGTGTCGAGCTCGGCCAGCGCCGCGTCGAGTGTCGGCGCGAGGTCCTTGGGGTAGGCGGCCCTCGCTTCGCGCAGCGAGGAGACGCGCCCGGCCAGCGCGTCTAGCGCGTGTTCGAGGTCCGGCATGGTCATGGTCTGAACGCTACGCCACCCGGGATAATGCTAGCCATAAGGGGTAGATGCTTGTTGCTATGGAATCGACCGCGATGATCACCCCCGGACTCGCGCGCGACCTCGCCGCACTGGGCCGCCTGGGCGAGGACACCTCGACGGAGAGCGTGCTCAGAGGACTGACGGCGGCGCTGGCGGCAGGAGTGCCCGGCTGCTCGGGAGCCTCGGCCGAGCACTGGCGCGACCACCGGGTGCTGGTCTCCGGCTCCCACAGCGAGCTGATCCTGCTCGTCGAGGGCGAACGCGAGCTGGGCGAGGGCCCGTCCATCGAAGCCAGGCAGAGCGGCGGCCGCGCCACCGTGGCCGACGTGCTCAAGGAGACCCGCTGGCCGCGCTACGACGCGCTGGCCACCCGCTCCGGCGTGCGCTCCGTGCTCACGGTGCCCATCGAGGTGCCGCCCGCGCTGCTGGTCGTCGGCCTCTACTCGGTACGCCCCGGCGCGTTCTCGCCCCAGGGCGCGGTGTCGCTCGCCGACATGCTGACCGAGCAGGTCGGCGTGGCGATGGCCAACATGTGGGAGTTCGAGGAGGTGCGCACCGACGCCGCCCAGCTGCAGGAGGCCCTGGCAGGACGCTCGCTGATCGACCAGGCCAAGGGCATCATCATGCAGACCAGCGGGTGCAGCGCCGAGGCCGCGTTCGAGGAGCTGCGCCGCATCTCCCAGCACCACCAGGTGAAGGTGGCCGACCTCGCCAGGCTGCTGGTCGAGGAGCACCAGCGCAAGTCGTCGAAACGCGGCTGACCCTCACCGGACGCGGCTCACCCGGAGCCGCTCACCGGACTGGACGCCGCTCACTTGATCGCGGCGACCGCGTCCGCGAGCGTGTCGTAGATCGGCAGCCGCTGCGCCAGACCTGTGATCCACATCACCTTCGACTTGGTGTACTCCACCCCGATGAGCGCGAACTTGGTGCCCGCCGTGAGGCTGGTCTGCCAGTGATGCACGATCAGCCCGAGCGCGCGCGAGTCCATGAACGTCACCCCGGCGAGGTCGAGGATCAGGTCGTCGCCCGCCATGGCTAGATAGTCGGCGAACTGGGCTCGTGTCGTGGCGTCGAGCACCCCGTCGACCCGCACCACGGTGATCCCGTCCACGGTCGACGACGTCAGGCTGAGGGCCGCCACGGGCTCCCCGCCGTTCTCCGGCATTGTCACGGAGCAACCCTACTGTCACCACGCGATCGAGGAATACTTCCGGCTCGATGGGGGACACTGGATCCGAGGTCCAGCAGAGGGCTTCTGTCTCGAGAACAGACGAGGCGTGCCTCTGCATGGGCTTTTTCCTTGCGAGGCCGCCTGCGATCCATATAGGGAGCAGCGATGGCTGTGCAGGAATACGTCCTCGAGGAGATGACCGCGGAAGAACTCCTGGCCGAAATGGTCAGGGAAGAGACGCCCGACAGCCACAGGGAACGCCTGCGCGAGCGCATCGTCGAGATGCACAGGCCGCTCGCCATGGAGATCGCGCGACGCTACCGCTACCGCGGCGAGCCATTGGAGGATCTCCTCCAGGCCGCGTATGTTGGCCTGATGAAAGCCGTCAACGGCTTCGACCCGACCCTCGGACACGCGTTCAGGGGCTACGCGGTCGTCACGATGACCGGCGAGGTCAAGCGGCACTTCCGCGACCGCACCTGGGCGATCCGGGTGCCCCGCCTCTACCAGGAGCGCCGCTCGGAGCTCAACCGGCTCGTGGCCGACCTGAGCCAGGACCTCGGCAGGTCCCCGACCGTTGCGGAGCTCGCCGCCAAGATGAACATCACGGAGGAGGACGTCCTGCTGACGCTCGACGCCTCGGCCGCGTACAGCACGCTCTCGCTCGACGCGCCGCTCGGCACGGACGACGACGCCGCCTCGCTCGGCGACGTCATCCCCGAGGACGACGACACGCTGAGCACCATGGTCGACAGGGAGGCCGTCAAGCCGCTCATCGACGCCCTGCCCTCCCGCGAGAAGCACATCCTGCTGCTGCGCTTCTTCGGCAACATGACGCAGGCCGAGATCGCGGCCGAGTTCGGCATCTCGCAGATGCACGTCTCACGCATCCTGCGCAAGGTTCTCGACCAGCTGCGTGCCGAGCTGGTCTCCTGACGAGGGCGGTCACCGGGTGAACGAGGACGTGGAGCCTCAGTCGGGCCACAAGGGCCCGCCACCCGGCGCGCCCGTGAAAGGCCTGCGGTTCCGCCTGCCGGATCTGCCGCGCGTGCGGCAGTACGCCGAGGAGGAGGCGCGGGCCGCCGGCATGCCGGAGGAGGCCATCGGCGACTTCGTCATCGCCGTCAACGAGGTCGCCACCAACGCCGTCACCCACGGGCACGACCACGCGTTCCTGCGGACGTGGACCTCGAACGGCGACCTCGTCGTCGAGGTGCACGACAACGGCTCGTGGAAACCGGGGCCGATGCCCGGCTCCGTCGGCGGCATGGGGCTGTGGGTGGCTCGCCTGCTCTCCTCCGACCTGACCTTGCGGGTCGGCGGCGAGGGCAGCACGGTCATCATGCGCTTTCCCGGCAAAAGCTGACATCGCGTTCATTGTGTATGGCGAAAGGGCCCGGATCTCCGGGCCCTTTCGCTTCGTCCTAGCGGCGGGCCCTGCTGCGCCAGCCGCCGTTGCCCGTACGGATGCCGGCCGTGCCGACGCCCGCCTGGTGCAGCGCCAGCAGCGTCAGCCCCAGCAGGACGAACGTCATCCCGGAGAAGCCGCCGGGGATCGACGCGCCCACCAGGTCAAGCAGGAACCCTAGACCGAAGATGATCGCTGCGATGATCGCGAGCATGCCACGTCACCTCATTCCCTGAGCGTGCTGGACGCCGTGGTCCTGCGAGATCCCCTGGGCGTGCTGGACACCATGGTCCTGCGAGATCCCCTGGGCGTGCGGCGCGCCGTGGTCCTGCGAGCCGCTGAGCGCCAGCAGGCGCTCCAGGACGTTGCGGTAGTCGCGCAGCGCCAGCCGCAGCTGCTCGGTCTCCGCCTCGCCGGCGTCCTTCCAGCGGCCGCGCAGCGCCTCCGTACGGCTCGTCAGGCTGCTGGTGAGCGACTCCACCACCTCGCCGACCAGCCCGTCCGCGCGCCGCACCGCCTCACCGGGGTCGTCCACGAACGACGCCTGCAGGTCGCGCCAGCGGGCCTGCACCTGGGTGGGGTCCTGGTCGAACAGGACGATGTCGTCGGGGGCCGCGTGCGCCGGCGCCTGGTCCGCGTACGGGTCACGGCCGGTCGCCGCGGGGGCCACGGGGGTCGCCGCGACGCCGGTGCCAGGGATCGAGGTCCCGTCGCCTTCGTCGTCGTACGGGGAGATGCGGTCGGTCCCGGCCTCGGACGCGGCCAGCTCGTCGCCGTCGCGGACGGGCTCGTCGCTGACGATCACGTCCTCGACGGGCTCCCGGTGCGCCACGTCGTCCTTGGGATCGTCACGCAGATCGTCCGCGAGGCCGTCCCGCTCGCCGTCCCTGTAGTCGCGCGCACGGTCGTTCGGGGTGTCATGCGGGGTGTCGTTTCCGGCGTCGTCGTACGTCCTGCCGGGCTGCGACGGCACCTTGAGCTCGTCGCTGCTGCTCATATCGTGCTCACCGTCCTCGGGTGGTCTCGTGGAGGAGCTCCTCGAACAGCGCGCGGTAGTGCACCATGGCCTGCCGGAGGTCCTCGGTGGAGGCCTCCTTCCTGGCCGCGCGCCCGCTGATCTCGTGAGCCGTCCTGTAGTGGTCGAGCGTCGCCGCGTGCCCGACCGACAGGTCGGACAGGCGCTGCTCGAAGTCCTCGGTGGGGTAGCCCCGCTCGGCCATGACGGCCGTCACGAGCTGGTCCGCCTCCGTCACCGCGAAGCCGGGCGCGTCCACGAAGCGCTCCTGGACCTCGATCCAGCGGCTCGCGTACGCGTCGCGGGACTCGTCCGACAGGGGCCTGATGTCCAGCTCGGCGTGGCGCTGCTCACGGTCGAGCAGCTCCTGCTCCGCCTCCCGGCGGTTGTCGTGCTCGGAGACTATGCGTTCGTACTCCGGGCCGAAGCGTTCGCGGAGGTGGGAGCGGCGCTTCTGCTGCTGCAGCATGAACCAGCCCACTGCGGCGAGCGCCACCACCACGACCACGACGACGGCCACCCATGCAGAGGTGGTCATGTTCTCGCCTCCGGTCTCTTTGATGAGACCAGCGCCTGCCCTCGAACAGGTATGTCGAAACGCGAGCCTCAGTGAGCGTCGAGTGCTTTCCTCGCCGCCTCCAGCACGGCTGCGACATGTGAGCCCCCTGGGGAGGCCGGCACCTCGCTGAACCCTTCCGCGGGGTCGTAGCGCACGTCCAGGCCCGCGTCGACGAGTCGCTGAGCCCACCGCAGCGCCGTGTTCAGCCGCTCGGCCGCCGGCGGCTTGCCCTGCGCCGCGGCCGACAGGTTGCGCAGGTTCGTGGCGGGCCCCGACTGGGAGTGCGTCCTGGCGAGCTTCCACGGCAGGGCGGCGCTGTGGTCGAGCATCGGCTTGGCCAGCCCCGCGGCCCGCTTGGCCTGCAACACCCCCGATTCGCTCACCCCGAAGTGCGCCGCCAGCTCCTGCACGCTCCGCCCTTGAGCGACGAGCCTGGCCAGCTCATCCCGATCGATGCTCGGCCTGCGCCCCACTGGCCGCCTCCGCTCCCGCTTTTCCGTGTACGCGTGCACCTCTGATGTGCGCTAAGGTTATGACGTCCCGCCCCGCAGGGGGCGGCCGACACAACCGGGACGTAGCGCAGCTTGGTAGCGCACTTGACTGGGGGTCAAGGGGTCGCAGGTTCAAATCCTGTCGTCCCGACGGTTGCGAAGCAGCAGGCCATCTCCGATGAGAATCGGAGATGGCCTCTTCGCATTTCGAGATGATGAAGATGCCCGCGGCCGATCAGTACGCCCTTCTCGCGGCCCATGGTTTCGGCGAGACGTTCGCCGCGTCGTGGATCGAGAACGAGGATCGCGGCGAGATCGCCGGCCTCCTCGGGCTCGACCGGCGCAGCTCGCGGGAGGCGTCTCTGGAGCAGGAGGAGGCGCCGACGCCGGACGGGTTCCTTTCCTTCAACGGCCACGACGCCGTCTGGATCGGGCCGCACGCCCCCGGCTGGTCCGCCGTGGTCGGCCTCAGCGACGACGACTGGTTCCGCACCGCCGGCACGGTCTTTCGCGTGTCCTGAGGCTCTGCAGCGAGCCAGGTGCGCCGCAGCGGGTCAGAGCGGGCGTTTCGTGCCGGATTCGCCGTCGGCCAGCACCATGACGATCTTCCGGAACGCGCGTCGGACGTTGTGGCGTCGAGCGGCGTGCCGACGAGGGAAGCGAGGACGAGCCCGTGATCCTGCCACTTCTCGCCCGCCGCCTTCCTGTCGCTCCGCTGTTGCTCGCGGTGCGCCTTGAGCGCTTCCACGCAGCGCTTGGGCAGTGCCAGGGAACGCCGGGAGCGCTTGGTCTTGGTATCGCCTCCGCATCAAGCCCGGCTCTGACCGCAGGACGACACATGACCGAGGAACGGCGACCGGCCGACGTACACGCGAAGCCGGGCTTGACGCTCCGTCCCCGGCCCGCTGCCGCTACGCGGTGAGTCGACGGCGTACGAGGTGGCGGGCAGGGGACCGGACCGCAACATGGTCACCGTGGCGGGAGAAGAGGCATGGCAGGCGGCGTGCCTTCATCTGCTCCAGGCGCGACCAGCCTGACGCAGGCCGGGCAGGCCCGTGCGGCTGTGGGCAGGAAAGGTAGGCACCACCCCAGCGTCGGCAACGGGCGCACCGTCTCCCCGCACAGGCTCACCTTCCGGTTGGCCTGCACCGCGTGCTGTACAACTGCCTCCTGCTGACCGGACAGGCCGAGGCGGTAGCCGTCCGATCGGGTGACAGGTCGTGCCTCGTCATCGTGGATCAGCAGGTCGTCCAAGTGGATCGGCCAGCGCTTCACTCCTCCCGGCATCTCGTGCGCATCTCCGTCCAGCGCGAGCAAGGCCAGAGTGCCGTTACGCAGCACCGCTATCACGGTCCCGAAGCGTCCGAGGAGGAGGGAAGCCCACGCTCGTGTTGATGCCGGGCTGTGGAGCATGCCCGTGATCTCGGCGCGGCAGCCGACTCTGGTCGAGGGGGTGGTCACAGCGCCTGCTCTCCTGCTTCCTGCTCCTTCAACTGCTCCGCGAGTTGGGCGATGTCGTCCGCGTCGATCGTTTGTGCCAGGCCGCGATCTATCTCGCGCTGAGACAGACGACGACCGTTTCGGGTGGCCCAGATGCGACCGGCGGAACTACGCCAAATGCACCAACCGGGAAATGCCGCTTGGAGGTCTTCGAGAATTACCGGGGTTGACATGGGATCAGCGTGCTTACCTGCGCGTGACAAACCCACCGCGTTACCAAGACGTCCAGGACGTTATGGCGTTACGCTCCAGACGTCCCTGACGTCCTCAGCGCGAGGTGTACCGTGGCCAATGTCCCCCTACGCAGAGCCATGCTGAACGCCCAGGTCACGAACCAGAGCTTGGCCGACCGATGTGGCGTGGACGTCAAGACGGTGGAACGCTGGCTGCAAGACGAAACGCGCGTTCCGCACATGCGACACCAATGGGCCGCCGCAGAGGCACTAGGAGTTGAGATCGCCGTGCTATGGCCAGAAGCAATCCGCAATACGGTGAAAACCGGGCCGGACAAGGAAGTCTTGACCGTTTATCCCTATCGCTCTGCATGTCCGAAATCTATCTGGCGCAATCTCATCAATTCGGCGCGCAACGAAATCGTCTTCGCCGGTTACACGAACTACTTCCTGTGGCTGGAACACCCCAACCTCGCGAAGGTGCTCAAACGAAAGGCCCAGCAGGGCTGCAAGGTCCGGTTCCTCGTCGGTGACCCGGAGAGCGAGGTCACCCGGCGGCGTGAGGAGGTGGAGAACGTTCCGCTGACCGTCTCCACGCGCATCCGGATCACCTTGTCAGAGGCCGAACAGCTACGAGACGTTCCGGGCGTAGAAGCCCGGTTCGGCGACGAGCACATCGCCATGAGCGTGTTCCGGTTCGACTCGGAGATGCTCGTCACGCCCCACCTGGCCAAGCTGGTCGGGCACGACTCGCCTATGCTGCACCTGCGGCGGTATCAGGATGACGGCCTGTTCGACCGGTTCGCCTACCATGCCTCTGAGCTGTGGAGCAACGGCCGAGACGTATGGCAGCAGGCCCAGCCAACCGGCCAGATTCTGGGTGACTAACTGAGTGACAACCGGCCCGGACGACCAAGGATCTGAGGGGATCGTACGGGACGGCCATACCAGGTGGGGGCGGGTTTCGGCCGTTATCCCGCCCCGTCGTGATGTGCCTGGGGGTCAAGGGGTCGCAGGTTCAAATCCTGTCGTCCCGACGGTTGCGAAGCAGCAGGCCATCTCCGATGAGAATCGGAGATGGCCTCTTCGCATTTCGAGATGATGAAGATGCCCGCGGCCGATCAGTACGCCCTTCTCGCGGCCCATGGTTTCGGCGAGACGTTCGCCGCGTCGTGGATCGAGAACGAGGATCGCGGCGAGATCGCCGGCCTCCTCGGGCTCGACCGGCGCAGCTCGCGGGAGGCGTCTCTGGAGCAGGAGGAGACGCCGACGCCGGACGGGTTCCTTTCCTTCAACGGCCACGACGCCGTCTGGATCGGGCCGCACGCCCCCGGCTGGTCCGCCGTGGTCGGCCTCAGCGACGACGACTGGTTCCGCACCGCCGGCACGGTCTTTCGCGTGTCCTGAGGCTCTGCAGCGAGCCAGGTGCGCCGCAGCGGGTCAGAGCGGGCGTTTCGTGCCGGATTCGCCGTCGGCCAGCACCATGACCTGCGGGGTGCGGACGACCGTGGCGGCCTGTGCGCAGTCCGAGGGGCCGGCGGCCTGGGCCGGGGCGGTGGTGAGGGCGAGGACGGCGACGAGCGTGCCGGCCGAGGCGGCGGTGCGGCGGGCCCAGGGGCGGGTTCTCATGCGGGTCTCCCGGTTCTCGAGGCGCGGGTGTCCCCGGAGGCGGGGTCCCCGATCACGGTTCCTGGTCAGTTTCAGGATCCGTGGCGGGCATGCGGGTGTCCATCGCGTGGCCGCGGATGGCCAGTTGTCGTATGAATATAGGATTTGTACGATGACTTGCGTACGCCAGCCCCACCCTGACCCCGCGAGGTTCCTCATGGCCGACCGCATCCGTCACGTCACGCTCTCCTCCGTCACGCTCCCCCTGGACGTGCCCGTCAGCGACGCCAAGGTGCTCACCGGGCGGCAGAAGCCGATGACGGAGATCGTGTTCCTGTTCGCCGAGATCGCGACCGAGGACGGGCATTCCGGCACCGGGTTCGGCTACTCCAAGCGGGCCGGCGGCCCCGCGCAGTACGCGCACGCCAAGGAGGTGGGCGAGATCCTCATCGGGCAGGACCCGTCCGACATCGGCAAGGTGTACGACACGCTGCTCTGGGCGGGCGCGTCCGTGGGCCGCTCAGGCGTGGCCACGCAGGCGCTGGCCGCCATCGACGTGGCCCTGTGGGACCTGAAGGCGCGGCGGGCCGGGCTGCCGCTGGCGAAGCTCCTGGGGGCCTACCGGGACTCGGTGCGGGCGTACAACACATCGGGCGGCTTCCTGCACGCGCCGATCGAGGAGGTGACGCGGCGGGCCGCGCAGTCCCTGGCCGACGGCATCGGCGGGATCAAGATCAAGGTGGGGCAGCCGGACATGAAGGAGGACCTGCGGCGGCTGGCGGCGGTCAGGGAGCACCTCGGGGACGGGGTGCCGCTGATGGTGGACGCCAACCAGCAGTGGGACCGGGCGTCGGCGCTGCGGTTCGGGCGGGCCGTGGAGGACTTCGGGCTGGTGTGGATCGAGGAGCCGCTGGACGCGTACGACGCCGAGGGGCACGCCCAGCTGGCCGCCGCGCTGGACACGCCGATCGCGACCGGCGAGATGCTCTCCAGCGTGGCCGAGCACGTACGGCTCATCGAGGCCCGCGCCGCCGACGTCATCCAGCCCGACGCGCCCCGCGTCGGCGGCATCACCTCCTTCCTGCGCCTGGCCACCCTCGCCGATCATGCGGGGCTGCAGCTCGCGCCGCACTTCGCCATGGAGATCCACCTCCACCTGGCCGCCGCCTACCCGCGTGAGCCGTGGGTGGAGCACTTCGAGTGGCTGAACCCGCTGTTCAACGAGCGCCTGGAGACGCGCGACGGGCGCATGATCGTGCCGGACCGCCCCGGGCTCGGGTTCACGCTGAGCGAGCAGTGCCGCGCGTGGGTGACGGACAGCGTCGCGTTCGGCAAGGCGTGACCCGCGTGGGCGACACGATCGCGTACGTCCGGTTCGCCCGGTACGCGGTGCCGCTCGCGGCCCCCGTCAGCGACGCCAAGGTGGCCACGGGACGGCAGCGGCCGCTGTCCCAGATCGACGTGCTGACCTGCGAGATCGGCACCCGTGACGGCCTGCGCGGGCTCGGCTTCTCCTACACGACGAGGGCGGGCACCCCGGCGCAGTACGCGCACGTCAGGGAGGTGGGGGAGAGCCTGCTCGGGCGCGACCCGTCGGACATCGGCAAGACCTGTGAGGCGCTGCTGTGGGCGGGCGCGTCCGTGGGCCGCTCCGGGGTGGCCACGCAGGCGCTGGCGGCCGTGGACGTGGCCCTGTGGGACGTCAAGGCGCGGCGGGCCGGGCTGCCGCTGGCGAAGCTCCTGGGCGCCCACCGGGACTCCGTGCGGGTCTACAACACCTCGGGCGGTTACCTCCAGGCGCCCCTGGACGAGGTCAAGGAGGGGGCCGCGCAGTCCCTGGCCGGCGGGATCGGCGGGATCAAGATCAAGGTCGGGCAGCCCGACATGCGCGAGGATCTGCGGCGGCTGGCGGCGGTCAGGGAGCACCTCGGGGACGGGGTGCCGCTGATGGTGGACGCCAACCAGCAGTGGGACCGGCCGAGCGCGCTGCGGTTCGGGCGGGCGGTCGAGGACCTGGACCTGGTGTGGATCGAGGAGCCGCTGGACGCGTACGACGCCGAGGGGCACGCCCAGCTGGCCGCCGCGCTGGACACGCCGATCGCGACCGGCGAGATGCTCTCCAGCGTGGCCGAGCACGTCGATCTCATCGAGGCCCGCGCCGCCGACGTCATCCAGCCGGATGTGCCGCGCGTCGGCGGCATCACCCCCTACCTCAAGGTCGCCGCGCTGGCCGACCACGCGCACACGCAGGTCGCGCCGCACTTCGTGATGGAGATCCACGTGCACCTGGCCGCCGCGTTCCCGCGCGAGTCGTGGGTGGAGCACATCGAGTGGCTCGCGCCGCTGTTCGAGGAGCGGATGCGCATCGAGGGCGGGCGGATGGCCGTGCCGGACCGTCCAGGGCTGGGGCTGAGCCTGGCCGGGCGGGCCCGCGACCGGCTGATCGACGACGTCGAGTTCCACGGCTCCGGCCGGTAGATTGTCCGCCGTGCCGAGCGACCAGAGGGACGTCACGCCAGGCGGCCAGAGGGACGTCACGCCGCGCGATCAGAGGGACGTCACGCCGGGCGGCCGGAGGAATGCCATGCCGACCGGCCGGAAGTCGGCGCGCAGGATCGGGCGGGACGGCGGGCGCGGGCTGGCGCACGAGCTGGTCGAGCGGCTCCGCGCCCGCATCCTGGCCGGCGAGATCAGGCCGGGCGACAAATTGCCCACCGAGTCGTCGCTGATCAAGGAGTTCGGGGTCAGCCGCACGGTGGTGCGCGAGGCCGTCTCGCGGCTGCAGGCGGCCGGGCTGGTGGAGACGTTCCAGGGGCGGGGCTCGTTCGTGCTGGCGCTGCCGCCGCCCACGGCGTTCTCGGTGGAGGCGGCGCAGGTGCGCACCCACCGCGACGTCCTCGACATGATCGACTTCCGCATCGGCGTCGAGACGGAGGCCGCCGGGCTGGCCGCTGAGCGGCGTACGGACCTGCAGCTCAAAGCCATCGAGCGGGCCCTGATCGACCTCGGACGGTCAGGCGAGCAGCCGGGACACGCCGTCGAGGCCGACTTCGCCTTCCACATGAAGGTGGCGCTGGCCTCGGGCAACCGCTTCTACTCCGACCTGCTGGCCTCGCTCGGCCCCATGATGATCATGCTGCCGCGCACCCGGCTCGAACATGTCTACACAGTCTCCGACGCCACCCACCTGACGCGGGTGACGCTGGAGCACGAGAACGTCTACCGCGCCGTCGCCGACAGGGACGCGGCGGCGGCGCGGGCGGCGATGCGGCTGCACCTGTCCAACAGCCGCGCCCGCCTGCAGGCCCCGTAGGCGGGCTACCAGCGGGCGGTGTTCGGGGTGAAATCGGGGACGATCGAGCGCATGTACGCGGTGTCCTCGCGCCCGCGCTGCCCGCAGCGCAGATACTGCTCGTGCAGCGCGGCCAGCGCGTCCTCGTCCAGCTCGACCCCGAGGCCGGGGCCGCGCGGCACGGCCACACTGCCGTCGCGGAACTCCAGCACGCCCGGCTTGACGACCTCCTCGGTCTTCCACGGGTAGTGGGTGTCGCAGGCGTAGGTGAGGTTGGGCGTGGCGGCGGCCAGGTGCGTCATCGCGGCCAGGCTGACCCCGAGATGCGAGTTGGAGTGCATCGACAGCCCCATGCCGAACGTCTCGCAGATGCCCCCGAGCAGCGCCGAGCGGCGCAGCCCGCCCCACAGGTGGTGGTCGGAGAGCACGACCTGCACGGCGTCGGCGGCCACGGCCGGCTTGAGGTGCTCGAAGGCGATCACGCACATGTTCGTGGCCAGCGGCAGCTCGGTGTGCTTCGCGACCTCGGCCATGCCGTCGATGCCGGGCGTCGGGTCCTCGAGGTACTCCAGCACGCCGGACAGGCGATCGGCCATCTCGATCGAGGCGCCGACGGTCCAGGCGCCGTTGGGGTCGATGCGCAGCGCGTGGCCGGGGAAGGCGGCGGCCAGCGCCTCGACGGTCTCGGCCTCGTGGCGGGGCTCGTACACGCCGCCCTTGAGCTTGATGGCGGTGAAGCCGTACTCGTCGACCATCCGGCGCGCCTGGGCGACCAGCTGCTCCGGCGTGCGGCCCTCGCCCCAGGTGTCCTCGTCGTGGCCGGGGTGCCCGGCCCATTTGTAGAACAGGTACGCCGAGTACGGCACCCGGTCGCGTACGGCGCCGCCCAGCAGGTCGCTCACCGGCCGGCCGAGCGCCCTGCCCTGGAGGTCGAGCAGCGCCACCTCGAACGGCGACACCACGGTGTCCACGGCGCTGGAGACCTCCAGCATGCCGCCGAAGCTGGCTCCCGCACCGCCGGTCGAGGCGCCGAGCGTCTCGGTGACGACGCGGCGCAGGGCGTGCAGGTCGAAGACGTCGGCGCCGGGCAGGGCCGCGGCCACCGCCTCCAGGCGGCCGAGATGCGCCTCGTCGGCGTACGTCTCGCCGAGCCCCACCAGCCCCTCGTCGGTGTGCACCTGGACGATCGCGCGCAGCACGTACGGCTGGTGCACGCCCACCACGTTGAGCAGAGGCGGGTCGCGGAAGGCGACGGGCGTGACGACGACCCGGCTGACCCGGCCGGCGGTGACGGTCATCAGATCCTCTCCTCGGCACGATCGGCGGCGGCCTGCGCCGGTTTGCGGCGCACGAGCCTGCGGATCAGCGGCCAGGCGGCCACGATCACCACGATGGCGAACACCGTCCCAGAAATGGGGCGGGTGAGGAAGCCCGCCGGGTTGCCGCCGAAGATGAGCAGCCCCTGACGCGCCGAGCTCTCGATCATCGTGCCCAGCACGAACGCCAGCACCAGCGGCCCCGGCTCGAAGCCGAACTTCTTCATCAGGTAGCCCAGCACGCCGAAGGCGATCACCAGGAAGATGTCGTAGACCTGGTTGCGCACGGTGTAGGCGCCGAGCAGCGTGATCAGCACCGTGATGGGCGCCAGGATGGCCGGGCGTACCCGCAGGATCCTGACGAACACCCCGACCATGGGGATGCTCATGATCAGCAGCAGGATGTTGCCGATGTACATCGAGTTGATGACGCCCCAGAAGACGTCGGGGTGCTCGGTGACGAGCTGCGGCCCCGGCTGGATGCCCTGGATGAGCAGCGCGCCGAAGATCAGCGCCATCGTGGCGTTGGCTGGGATGCCGAGGGTCAGCAGCGGGATGAACGAGGAGGTGGCGGCGGCGTTGTTGGCGGTCTCGGGCGCGGCCACGCCCTCCACCGCGCCGCGGCCGAAGCGCTCGGGCTGCTTGGCGCGCCGCTTCTCCAGCGCGTACGCCGCCAGCGACGACAGCACGGCCCCGCCGCCGGGCAGCACGCCCAGCACGAACCCGACCAGCGAGCCCCGCCCGATCGCGCCCTTGGACTGGCTGAGGTCGCGGCGCGACGGCCAGACGTTGCCGACCTTGGCGGGGGAGTGCACCTTGTTGTGCCGCTCCTCCAGGTTGTAGAGGATCTCGCTGAGCCCGAACAGGCCCATGGCGATCGGGATGAAGTCGATGCCCTCGGCCAGGTTGAGGCTGCCGAAGGTGAAGCGCTCCGCACCGGTGAACGTGTCGCGGCCCACGGTCGCGATCAGCAGGCCGACGCAGGCGGCGATGATGGCCTTGAGCTTGTTGCCGTTGCCGATCGAGGAGATCAGCAGCACGCCGAGGATGCCGAGCGCGGCGTACTCGGGCGGCCCGAAGTCGAGGGCGAAGCCGGCCACGATCGGCGCGACGAGGGTCAGGCCGACGATCGAGATCGTGCCGCCGACGAACGAGCCGATGGCCGCGATGCCGAGCGCCGTGCCCGCCTTGCCCTGTTTGGCCAGGGCGAAGCCGTCGAAGACGGTCACCACCGAGGACGCCTCGCCGGGCAGGCGCAGCAGGACCGAGGTGATCGTGCCGCCGTACTGGGCGCCGTAGAAGATGCCCGCCAGCATGATGATCGCCGAGACCGGCCCGATGCCGTACGTGATCGGCAGCAGGATCGCGATCGTCGCGCCGGGCCCTAGGCCGGGCAGCACGCCGATGAGCATGCCGATGATGACGCCGACCAGGCAGTAGAGCAGGTTGGCCGGCTCCAGGACGACGCCGAAGCCGTTGAGGATCGGGGAGATGTCCATGTGACTTTTCTCGGGGCCTTCCTCAGATGAGGCGGGGGAGCGGGATCTGCAGCAGCAGCACGAAGAGCACGTAGAAGGCGGCCACGGCGCCGATGCTGATCACGATGGAGGAGCGCCACGACTCCTTGCCCAGCCAGCGCAGCCAGACGAACATCAGCAGCGCCGAGGGGATCTCGAACCCGATCACCGGCAGCAGTGCGGCGAGCAGCACGAGCGTCACCAGGCCGACCACGGTCTGCAGGCTCGCGCGGGAGAACCGCTCGGTGTCCCGCAGGCCGCGGCCGGTGATGAGGAGCACCGCCGACAGCACGACGATGACGACGCTGATGGCGAACGGCCACAGGCCGGGGCCCGGCTGGGTCAGCGCGCCGAGGCCGAGCGCGTACGAGCCGGCCGCGCCGAGCAGGCCGACGACCAGCGCCACCAGCGCGGCGCCGACCTGGGCGGCCGGGCCCGCGTGCGGGGGCCTGGCCTCCTCCATCTCGGCCTGGATCCGGTCGGCCTCGGCCTGCAGCACGGCGGCGTCGTCGGAGTCCGGTGGCGGCGCCGGGTCGGACACGGACATGGGGGTACTCCTTCGCAGGAAGGGGGATCAACCGGCCAGGCTGATGCCGAACTCGTCGAGCTTCGCCTTGAACGTCGAGGAGTCCTTCTGCAGCGCGTCGAGGACCTCCTGCGGGGAGACCTCCATCGGAGTGAGCGAGTTCTGCTCGTTGAACTTCTTGTACTCCGGTGTGGCGAACGTCTTCTTCGCCGCGTCGAGCAGCTTGGACTTGACGTTCTCCGGCGTGCCCTTGGGCGCGGTCAGGAAGCGGTATTGCGTCACCTGGACGTCGAAGCCCTGCTCGATGGCGGTCTTGACGTCGGGCAGGTAGGGGATGCGCTCCTTGGAGAACACGGCGAGCGGCACGAGCTTGCCGCCCTTGATGTTCTCGATGGCCTCGCCGATCTGCATGGTGGAGACGTCCACCTGGTTGCCGAGCAGGGCCGTCAGGTTGGGGGCGCCGCCGTCGAAGGGCACGGCCGTGGCGTCGATGCCGGCGGTCTTGAACGTCAGCGCGGAGGCGAGCTGGGCTCCGGTGCCGACGCCGGTGGTGCCGTACCGGATGGTCTTGCCGGCCTTCTTCATGTCCTCGATGGACGTGAAGCCGGACTTGGGGTTGGTGGCCATGACGTAGTCGTCGCGGGAGACACCGGTGATGACCTCGAAAGAGTCGATCTTGGTGGCCTCGGCGGGCGACACCGTGAGCGGCGTGATCGTGAACAGCGAGGCGTTCTGCACGGCGATCTTGTAGCCGTCGGGCTTGGCGGCCTGCAGCTCCTTGGCCGCGAGCGCGCCGTTGGCGCCGGGCTTGTTGATCACGGGCGCGGAGACGCCGAGCTCTTTGGCGATGCCCTGGGCGAGCGCGCGGGTGATGAGGTCGGAGGAGCCGCCGGCGGAGGCGCCGACGCTGAACTCGATGTTGCCCGACGGATATTCCCCGTCGCCGCCCCCGGAGGAGGTCGTCTTGACACCACCGCACGCGGTCAGCGCCATCGCGGCGACGGCACCGGCGACACCCAGGAGGATGCGGCGGGGGGCTGTCCGAGATGTCGACATGGACTTCTCCTTCATGCGGGCGGGGGCCGCCCGTGGCTTGCTCTGTGCGGAGATGCAGTTGCGTCAGGTTACGGCAAGGTTTCCGCTGTTTTGGTTCTCCGGAGACTAAGGACCTGGCTTGATGCCTGTCCAACCTCTTTTCGGTATCGAGTGATACTCTGCGAGCATCATGCTGACCCTCGACCAGATCCGGGCCTTCGTCGCGGTCGCCGAAGAGCTGCACTTCGGCCGCGCCGCCGACCGCCTGCGCATGACGCAGCCGCCGCTCAGCCGCCACATCCAGAAGCTCGAACGCGCCGTCGGCGTGACCTTGCTGGAGCGTGACAACCGCCGCGTGGTGCTCACCGATGCCGGGCGCGGCTTCCTGGAGGACGCCCGGCGCATGCTCTCGCTGGTCGACACCGCGGGCGACCGGGCGCGCCGGATCGCCAGCGGCGCGGCGGGCACCGTGCGGCTCGGGTTCACCGCCGTCTCGGCCATCAGCATGCTCGGCACGCTGCTGCGCCGCCTGGCAGAGCAGCTCCCCGACATCGACGTCATCCTGCACGAACGGGTGACCGCGGGGCAGGTGGACGGCCTGCTGCGCGGCGAGCTCGATCTCGGTCTCGCCCGGCCGCCGTTCGACATCGCCACGCTCGACTCCCGGGTCGTCTTCCGCGAGCCGCTGTGCGCCGTCGTGCCCGCCGGGCACCGGCTGGCCGGGCTCGGCAGGCCGCTCGCGCCCGACGACTTCGACGGGCTCGCGGTGATCAGTTACAACCCCGTACAGTCGCGTTACTTCCACGAGCTGACCGTGCGCTTCCTCACCAACGCGCACGCCCGCATCGAGCAGCAGGTGCACCAGATCCTCACCGCCGTGCTGCTCGTGGCGGCCGGGCGCGGCGTGGCGCTGGCGCCCGCCAGCGCGCGCTCGCTCGGCGTGGACGGCATCGCCTTCTGCGACCTCGTCCGCGGCGGCGGCGACCCGCTCGACGCCGGCGCGGCCACCGGCGAACCCGTCGAGCTGCACGTCATCTGGGACCGCAACTCGACCAACCCCGCGCTCGGCCGGGTGCTCGACCTGCTGCCCGACCTGGAGGCATGATGCTCGTAAGGCATCGCCGGATACAGAATCGCACTTGGACAGGAATCACTCCTCCTTCTTAGCCTGTCGGACGTCAGACCTTTCAGCCGATGCGGGGAAACCCCACGGCCGCATGTCAAGCGAGGAGCCTCATCGTGTCCAGTTACTCCCCGCAGGAGCTCGCCACCCAGCTCAAGAGCGGTTTGCTGTCGTTCCCCGTCACCCACTTCACCGGCGACCTGGAGTTCGACGAGCCGCGCTACCGCGAGCACCTGTCCTGGCTGAGCGGCTACCCCGTCGCCGGCCTGTTCGCCGCGGGCGGCACGGGTGAGGGCTTCTCGCTGACCGGCGCGGAGATCGACCGGGTGGTCCGCGCCGCCGTGGACGAGGTCGACGGGCGCGTCCCCGTGATGGCCCCGGCCACCGGCGGCACCGCCAACGCCGTCGCCCAGGCCAAGGCCGCCGCGGCGGCCGGCGCCGACGGCCTGCTGCTGATGCCGCCCTACCTCACCGAGGCCGGCCAGGCGGGCCTGGTCGAGCACGTCTCCGCCGTGTGCGCCGCCACCGACCTCGGCGTGATCGTCTACAGCCGGGCCAACGCCGTGCTCAACGACCGCTCCGTGGCGGCCCTCGTCGAGCGGAACGAGACGCTCATCGGCTTCAAGGACGGCGTCGGCGACATCGAGAACCTCACCCGCATCTACGCCTCCGTCGGCGACCGCCTGGCCTACATCGGCGGCCTGCCCACCGCCGAGACCTTCGCGCTGCCGCTGCTGCAGCTCGGAATGAGCACGTACTCGTCGGCCATCTTCAACTTCGTGCCGCAGTACGCGCTCGACTTCTACGCCGACGTGCGCGCCCAGGACCGGGAGGCCGTCTACCGGCGCATCCGCGAGTTCGTGCTGCCCTACCTCGACATCCGCGACCGTATGAAGGGCTACGCCGTCTCCATCATCAAGGCCGGGCTGACCGCCGTCGGCCGCCCCGCCGGGCCCGTGCGCCCGCCGCTGCAGAACCTCACCGAGGGCGAGCTCGCCGAGCTGACCGCGCTCATCAACAAGATCAGCTAGGGGGATCCTCCCGAGATGTCGCCCACCATCGCGAGCGTCGAGGTCGTCCCGGTCGCCGGGTACGACAGCATGCTCCTCAACCTCAGCGGCGCCCACGGGCCGTTCTTCACCCGCAACGTCGTCATCGTCACCGACTCCGACGGGCGTACCGGGCTCGGCGAGGTGCCCGGCGGCGAGGCCATCAGGCGGACCGTCGAGGAGGCCGGCGCGCTGCTCGCCGGGCAGCCGGTCGCCCGCTACCGCGCCCTGCTGCGCGACGTGGCCGGCCGTTACGCCGCCCGGGACGCGGGCGGGCGCGGGCAGCAGACCTTCGACCTGCGCACCACCGTGCACGCCGTCACCGGCCTCGAGTCAGGGCTGCTCGACCTGCACGGCCAGTACCTCGGCCTGCCCGTCGCCGACCTCCTGGGCGAGGGCAGGCAGCGCGACCGCGTGCCGATGCTCGGCTACCTGTTCTACGTCGGCGACCCCGGCAGGACGGACCTGCCGTACCTCGTGGACGACGAGGGCGACGACCAGTGGTCGCGGCTGCGCCGCCGGGAGGCGCTCACCCCCGACGCGGTGGTCGCGCTGGCCGAGGCCGCCCAGGAGCGCTACGGCTTCACCGACTTCAAGCTCAAGGGCGGCGTGCTGGCCGGCGAGGAGGAGATCGAGGCGGTCAGGGCGCTGGCCCGCCGGTTCCCCGAGGCCCGCGTCACGCTCGACCCCAACGGCGGCTGGCCGCTGGCCGACGCCGTACGGCTGTGCCGGGACCTCGGAGGCGTCCTGGCCTACGCCGAGGACCCGTGCGGCGCCGAGGGCCGCTTCTCGGGGCGGGAGACGATGGCCGAGTTCCGGCGGGCGACCGGGCTGCCGACCGCGACCAACATGATCGCCACGGACTGGCGGGAGCTGGCCCACGCCGTACGCTCGGACGCGGTCGACATCCCGCTGGCCGACCCGCACTTCTGGACGATGGCGGGCTCGGTGCGCGTCGCGCAGCTCTGCCACGACTTCGGGCTGACGTGGGGGTCGCACTCCAACAACCACTTCGACATCTCGCTCGCCATGTTCACCCACGTCGGGGCCGCCGCGCCGGGCGAGATCACGGCGCTCGACACGCACTGGATCTGGCAGGACGGCCAGGCCCTCACCACCAAGCCGTTCCAGATCACGGACGGCGCCGTCCAGGTGCCCGACACGCCGGGGCTCGGGGTCGAGCTGGACAGGGACGCCCTGGCCGAGGCCCACGACCGCTACCTGCGCCACGGTCTGGGCGCCCGCGACGACTCCGTGGCCATGCAGTACCTGGTGAAGGACTGGACCTTCGACCCGAAGCGGCCCTGCCTGGTCCGCTGAGCATCAGAACAACGTGAGGGGCTCGTGCGGCTCCGGGTCGGGGAGCGGGGCCAGGTCCGGGACGAGGGCGCGTACCTCGTCGTGGAAGCGGCGGGCCAGCGCCGGCGCGTCGGCGTTGTCGGGGGTGTGGATGAACACCGTCGGTGAGCGGCCCTCGCGGAGCCACTCGGCGGCCGTCGTCACCCACGGGCGCCAGCCCGCCACCGTGCGCTCCTCGTCGTCGCGGCCGAGGTAACGCACGATCGGGTGGGCGGTCAGCGCCCGCATGCGGCGGGGGAGGCGTGGCTTGCGTTCCCACGCCTCCCGCTCGGCGGCGCTGGCCGGCGGCGCGGCGAACATGACCGTGGTGTCGAACGGCACCCACTCCGCGCCCGCGCCGTCCAGCATCCGTTCGAGCAGGCGGGCCGCCCGCTCGTCGGTGAAGAACGCCGGGTGGCGGACCTCCACGGCGCAGCGCACGCCGCGCGGCAGCCGGCGCAGGAAGGCCGCGAGCGTGCCCACGTCGGACGGCCCGAACGAGCCGGGCACCTGCACCCAGAACGCGTGCACGCGCGGCCCCAGCGGCTCCATGGCGTCGAGGAACGCGCGCAGCTCGGCCTCGCCGCCCATCAGCCGGTGCTCGTGGGTGACGGCCTTGGGCAGCTTGACGACGAAACGGAAGCCGGGCGAGGTCTGCGCCGCCCACGACTCGACCGTGGCGCGGGCCGGTGTGGCGTAGAACGTGGTGTTGCCCTCGACCGCGTCGCACCAGCCCGCGTACGCCTTCAGCCGCTCGGCCTGAGGCAGGTGGGCGGGCACGAAACGGCCCTGCCACCGCGCGTTCGCCCACATCGCGCATCCCACATGAAGCCGCATGGCCACGACGCTACCGGACACCCGCGAAGGCATGATCCCCCGTTGCGTCCGCACGCCGGCGGTCCACGTAAGGTGGCGGCATGGGCATGGTCGGGACGGTCGGGCTGGTGCTGCACCCCCAGCGCGACTCGAAGAAGGCGATCGACACCATCCTGCGGTGGGCCGCCGACAAGGGTGCCACGGTGCTCGGCCTGCCCGAGGAGGTGGGCCGCATCGACTGCACCGCCGTGCCCGTCGACACCGACGCGCTGGTCGAGAAGGCCGATCTGCTCGTCGGCCTGGGCGGCGACGGCACCATGCTGCGGACGATGCGGCTGCTGGCCGGGCGGCCGACGCCCATCCTCGGCGTGAACCTCGGCAAGCTGGGCTTCCTCGCCGAGATCGACGTGGACGAGCTGCCGAAGACGTTGTCGGCCATCGACCGGCACGAATACACGATCGAGCCGCGCATGGCCATCCGCACCAGCGTCAACGGCACCGAGATGACCGCGTTCAACGACATCGCGCTCGTCCGCTATCCCGGCCACGGGCTGGCCAACGTCGCCGTCACCCCGTCCGGCAGCCCCTTCGTGCGCTACTCCGCCGACGCCGTCATCGTCGCCACCAGCACCGGGTCCACCGCCTACAGCTTCTCCGCCGGAGGGCCGATCGTCTCGCCCCGCGTGGAGGCGGTGCTGGTCGTGCCCGCCGCCGCGCACTCCGCGTTCAACCGGGCCCTGGCGCTGCCCGCCGACGAGGAGGTGAGCCTCCACGTGCTGCCGAGCAGCGGGCGGCTGGCCGTCGAGGTGGACGGCGCCGTGATGGGGCATCTGTGCCCCGGCGACAGCCTCACCGTGACCGCCTGGCCCGGTGCCGCCAAGGTGGTCCGGCTGGGCACCACGTTCTACGAACGCGCCCGCCGCAAGCTCCGCGTGGACGGCAGCATCGAAGCCGACTGAGTCCCCGGCCAGGGCCGGCCGGCGGGCGGCGCCCGCCTCACCCCGGCACGGCGTCAGGTGCCGGCGCGGCGGCGGTGGCGCGCCGGTCGCTGGGGCTCCGCCTGTGACGCCTTTTCGGCAGATGCCGTTCCTGGAGGCGGCCCGGCCGGGCGGGGGGTGAAGAAGTCGCCGGGGTTCCGCTCCTGCGGCGCGAAGAAGTCGCCGGGGTCCTGGTCCTGCGGCGCGAAGAAGTCCGACGGGCCGTCGTCGTCCCGGCCGCGGGCCCTGCGGTCGCGGGGCGGCTTGCGGTCCTGGGGCGGGGGGTTCTGGGGCGGGGGGTTCTGGGGCGGGGCGGGGCGGGAGCGGGTGGCGGCGAGGGCGGCGAGGGCCGTGGTGATGGGGACGGCCGCGATGAGCCCGAGCGTGCCGACCACGCCGCGCACGATCTCCTGCGCGATCACCGGCGTCGTCATCACCTCGCCCAGGGGCTGCGCGCCGATGCTGAACAGCAGCAGCAGCGGCAGCGACGCCCCCGCGTACGCCAGGATGATGGTGTTGATCACCGACGCGATGTGCGCCCGCCCGATGCGCCCGGCCGCGCGGTAGAGGCGGGCGAAGCCGTACGACGGGTTGGCGCGGGCCAGTTCGGCCACCGTCACGGCCTGGGTGACGGTGACGTCGTCGAGCACGCCGAGCGCGCCGATGATGATCCCGGCCAGCAGCAGGCCCTGCGTGTCGATGTTCAGGCTCATGCCGAGCGTCAGCGCGCTGTCGTCGGTGACGCCGTTGAGCCTGGCCACCCCCAGCGCCGCGTACGACAGCAGCCCGGTCAGCGCCAGGCTGGCCAGCGTCCCGAGCACGGCGACCGACGTGGACGGGGAGAAGCCGTGCGTCAGGTAGAGCACGGTCAGCATGATCGCCGCCGACCCGACGATGGCGACCAGCATCGGCGACCGGCCCTCCAGGATGCCGGGGATGACGAACGTCAGCAGCAGCACGAACGTCACCGCGAGCCCCGCCAGCGCGGTCACCCCGCGCCAGCGCCCGAAGGCGATGACGGCCAGCGCGAACGCCGCGCCGAACAACCACAGCGGCAGCGACCTGTCGTGGTCGGAGAGCTGGTAGGCGCCGTCGGCGTCGCGCAGCAGGATCACGTCGTCGCCCGGCGTGAAGCGCTGCGCGCCCGGCCCGCCCGGCAGCCGCAGCTCCACCTCGCCGCCCAGGTCGGGCCCGTCGCCGACCGTGACGACGGCCTCGCCGCAGGTGGCCGGGTCGGGCTTGGGCGCACCCTCGGGGGCGTCGGGGCAGCGTCCGAGCGTGACGCTGACGACCGTTCCGGTGAGCCGCTGGACGCCGGACTCGGGCGCGGGCCCGGCGGCGGTGCCCTCGGGCCAGAGCCAGATCAGCGCGGCCAGCGTGACGATCGCCAGCGGCACCAGGACGGCCAGCCCGGCCGTCACCGTACGCCGTGAACCGCCCGCTTCGGTGACGGTGGTGCCGTGAGCGTGGTTGGCGCCCATCGCGTGAGAGGTCCTCCTTGGCCGACTGGCCGACGAAGTAGGACAGTACTGCACCTCGCGGGGTGGGGTAGGCGCAACGGCATGACATGGCTGGCCGGCACCTCAGGGTGGCAGTACAAGGACTGGCGCGGGGTGCTCTATCCGCCGGGGGTGCCGCAGCGGCTGTGGCTGGAGACGTACGCGGGGGAGTTCCCGACCGTCGAGAGCAACAACGCGTTCTACCGGCTGCCGAGCAGGGAGGTGTTCGCCGGCTGGCGGGAGCGTACGCCGCCGGGGTTCGTGATGGCGGTCAAGGCCAGCAGGTTCCTGACCCACATCAGGAGGCTGAACGAACCGGAGGAGCCGGTGGCCAGGCTGATGGCCGCGGCCGCCGGGCTGGAGGAGAAGCTGGGGCCGATCCTGCTCCAGCTCCCGCCCACTCTCAAGGCCGACCCGGGGCTGCTCGACCGCTGCCTGGCCTGCTTCCCGCCCGGCACGAGGGTGGCCGTGGAGCCGCGGCACCCGTCCTGGTGGACCGAGGAGGCGCGGGCGGTGCTGGAGTCGCGCGCGGCGGCGCTGTGCTGGGCCGACCGGCTGGGCCGGCCGCGGACGCCCTTTTGGCGTACCGCGACGTGGGGTTACCTCCGCCTGCACCAGGGCAGGTCGGCCTACGCGTACGGGGAGCGCGCCCTGCGGACGTGGGCCGCCCGCGTCGCCGAGGCCGGCTGGCCCGACGCCTACGTCTACTTCAACAACGATCCGGGAGGAGCAGCCGTGCACAACGCGCGACGTTTCGCCGCACTTCTTGCCAGACTCGGCTAGTGCACACCCGTCTTTACCGGAACGGCCGCCTGGAGAGCGAGGGCTTCCCCATAGCGGACGTCTCGCGATACGTGGGCGACCGGGACGCCACGGTCTGGTTCGACCTGTGCGCGCCGTCGCCGGCCGACCTCGCCCTGATCGGCGAGGAGCTGGGGCTGCACGAGCTGGCCCTGGAGGACGTCCTGGCCGGACACCAGCGGCCCAAGCTGGACATCTACGACAACCACCTGTTCATCGCCGCCTACGGCGTGCACTTCGACGACGACCGCCGCGTGCACGCCGTCGAGGTGGACGTCTTCGTCACCGCCAACGCCCTGGTCACCATTCGCGAGAGCGGGCATTTCGACATCGCTGAGGTGGTCAGGCGCTGGGACGCCGCCGCGCACCTGGCGGGGCACGGCGTGATGTTCCTGCTGCACGGCCTGCTCGACTACGTCGTGGACACCCAGTTCGAGCTGGCCCAGGACCTCGACGCGGAGGCCGAGGAGCTGGAGGAGTCGCTGTTCGCCGAGCAGCTGAGCAACGGCAAGGACCTCCAGCGCACCCTGTACGTGCTGCGCAAGAACGCCACCAAGCTGCGCCGGGTCTCGCTGCCGATGCACGAGGTCATCGGCACCCTGCTCAGGCGCGACCAGGCCCTGATGGGCGACCCGGTGATGGCTCCCTACTACGAGGACGTCCGCGACCACGTGCTGCGCGTCGGGGAGTGGGTGGACGCGGTCCGCGACATGCTCGCCAACGTCCGCGACACCCGCCTGGCGCAGCAGGGCTTCCGGCTCAACGAGATCATGAAGAAGATCACGAGCTGGGCGGCGATCATCGCCGTGCCCACCGCGATCACCGGCTTCTACGGGCAGAACCTGCCCTACCCCGGCACCGGCGAGCAGTGGGGGTTCTGGCTGTCCACGGCGCTGATGGGGCTCACCTCGGTCGCGCTCTACGTGGTGTTCAAGAAGAAGGACTGGCTCTGATCGCAGGGCCCGCCCCGCACGTCGGGAGTGACCCGCAGCGCCACCCGCACCTCGGCGGCGCCGCCGCGCGGATAGAGCGGCAGGCAGCTCCCGCCCGAGACCAGCGTCCTGCGGCCGAGCGAGGTGGTCAGCAGCGACAGCTCCCGGTACGCCACCGGCTCGGCCAGGCGCAGCACCCACCGGCCGCCAGGCAGCCTGGCCCGCTCGCCCTCCAGCGCGTAGTAGTCGAGCACGCCGCCGCTCGCCGAGACCACCGCCCGCATCGTGAACCGGCCGCCCTCCACGGTGAACACCTCGGCGGACGGCGCCCGGTACATCGAATGCACGTACGCGATCGCGAAGCGGCCCGCCACGATGGGCAGGCCGTTCACGGTCAGGCGCCCGGGGCCGCCGGCCGCGCCGAGCGCCGCCACCGCCACGAGCGCCAGGACCAGCCGGGTCAGGCCTTCTCCTTGTAGTAGCGGGCCGCGCCGGGGTGCAGCTCGACCGGGGCGACCTGCCGGCCGAGCGCCGGGTCCAGCTTCTTCGCCTCGGGGTGCACCTTCTCCAGCTCGGCCTTCTTCTCGAACAGCGTCTTGGTGATGTCGTACGCGAGCTGCTCGTCCATCGAGCCGGGCACCAGCAGCACGTTGGCGATGCCGACGGTCTTGATCATTCCGGACAGCTTGTAGGTGGCGGCCAGGTCGACGTCGAGGCTCACGTACTGCTCGCCGTGCGTGGACCGCATCGCCGGCAGCACCTCGCTGGTGTCCATCATCGTCATGTCCGGCCTGCTCACCGCGAGGTCGGTGATGCCGGCCGTGGGCAGGCCGCCGACCCAGAAGAACGCGTCGATCGTGCCGTCCTTGGCGGCCTGCACGGACTCGTTGATGGACAGCTGCTGCTTGGTGATGTCGTTGTCGGGGTCGAGCCCGGCCGCCTCCAGCACGCGCCGCGCCACCACCTGCGTGCCGGAGTTGGCGGGACCGAGCGAGACGCGCTTGCCCTTCAGGTCGGCGATCTTGGCCGCGCTGACGCCTGGGGCGAGCACCAGGTGCAGGTAGTTGTCGTAGATGCGGGCCAGCGCCTTGACGGGCTGCCTGGCGGTGAAGCTGTCCTTGCCGTTGACCGCGTCGGCGGCGGTGTCGGCCTGGGAGAAGCCGATCTGGGCCTTGCCGGAGGCGAGCAGCTTGATGTTCTCCACCGAGGCCGAGGTGACCGACGCGGTGGCCTGCGTGTTCGCGATGTTGGCCGACAGCTGCTTGGCCAGGCCGCCGCCGTAGACGTAGTAGACGCCCGTCGTGCCGCCCGTGGCGATCGAGATCCGGTTGCCCGAGCCGCCGCCCGCGCCACCGCCCCCGCAGCCGGCCACGGTCAGGACGGCGGCGGCGACGATCGTGAGTATCCGCTTCACCTTGGGTCCCTTCTCCTTCTTCTGACGAGATGCACGGCGGCGGCCACGGCCAGGACGGCGAGGCCGGCGACGATGGGGACGGGTTCGAGGAAGAGCAGCAGCACCGCGGCCACCGCCGCGAGCACCCGCTCGGGCCAGGCGGCCGCGCCGCCGGTGGCCACCGCCAGCGCGGCCACCGCGACCGCCGACACGGCGGTCATCAGCAGCACGGTGCCGAACGGGCCCTGCCCGAGCAGCGCCTGCCCGTTGGGGGTGAGCACGAAGGCGAACGGCACCAGGAAGGCGGGCAGCGTGTACCGCCAGGTCATCATCATCGTCCGGTACGTGTTGCCGCCCGTGATCGCCGCCGCCGCGACCGCCGACAGCGCCGTGGGCGGGCTCACCTCCGACAGCACCGCGTAGTAGAAGACGAACATGTACGCCTCGGGCCGCGTCACCCCGAGGTCGAACAGCGCGGGCCCGATGATCACCGCGGCGATGATGAAGCTGGCCGTCACCGGGACGGCGAGGCCCAGCAGCAGCACCGCGACCGCCGCCATGACCGTGGTCGCGATCAGGCTGCCGGCGCCGATGTCCACGATGATGTCGGCGAGGTTCTGGCCGAGCCCGGTGAGCGTGATCGAGCCGACGATGATGCCGGCCGCCGCGCAGACCGCGGTCACCGGCAGCACCTCCAGCGCGCCCTTGGCCAGCGCCCGCCCGATGCGCCGCGGCCCCATCCGGTGCTCCGGGTCGAGGAACGACAGCAGGAACGCGACCACCGTGGCGATCACCACCGCCTGGAACGCCGACCGGTCGAGCGCCATCAGCACCACGATGAGGATCAGCGAGCTGAAGTGGTAGCCGAAGCGCAGCAGCAGCCGCCCCGCGCCAGGGGCGTCCACCTCGACCGCGCGGGTGCCGAAGCGGCGCGAGTCGATCTCGATGGCCAGGAAGATGCCGAGGTAGTAGAGCAGGGTCGGCACGGTCGCGTACAGCAGGACCTGCAGGTAGCTGACGCCGAGGTATTCGGCGATGATGAACGCCGCCGCGCCGAGCGTGGGCGGCGACAGGATCGCGCCGATGCCGCCGGCCGCGAGGATGCCGCCCGCCGCCTCCCTCGGGTAGCCGGCCCGCCGCAGCACCGGCCAGGCCACGCTGCCCAGGCTCACCGTGGTCGCCACGCCCGAGCCGGACACGGTGCCGAGCAGGAAGCCCGCCGTGGTCACCGTACGGCCGGGTGCGGACCTCGACCTGCGGAAGGCGGCGAAGCTCAGGTCGATGAAGAACTTGCTGGCGCCGGAGTGGTCGAGCACCGCGCCGTAGATGGTGAACAGGATGATGTAGCTCGCCGCGACCTGCATCGGCACGCCGAAGAAGCCCTCGGTGCCGGTGTAGAGCTGCGAGACGATCTGCGAGACGTCGAAGCCGGGGTGCCCGATCGTCCAGTCGATCGGCAGGTACGCGCCGTAGTAGGCGTACAGCAGGAAGCCCACGCAGATGACGGCGAAGGCCAGGCCGACCGTGCGGCGTACCGCCTCCAGCAGCAGCACGGTCAGCGCCACGCCGAACACCACGTCGAGGTCCGTCAGCGCCGCGCCGGAGCCGCGCTCGCGGAAGGCGTCCATGTCGAGCAGCGGGTAGACGAGCACGGCCAGCGACGCGGCGGCCAGCAGCCAGTCGGCCACGCCCGGCCGCTCCGGCTTCGTGCTGTCCCTGGGCTCGGGTGCGGGTCGCCCCAGCAGGCGGCGCACGACCGCGTCCAGCCCCGAGCGGTAGCAGAGGAAGACCAGCGGCAGCGCCACCGCCAGGAACGTCATCCGGTGCTGGATCGCCTCGACCGGCCGGAACACCACCAGCAGCGAGTACGCCGACAGCAGCCCGCCCACGACCCACACCCCGGCACGGAGCGGACCGCCCAGCTCGCGCGCCGGGCGTTCCTGCTCGTGGGCGGAGACCAGGTCGGCCTCACGATCGCTCAGCTCGGTCAAGCCGTCCTCCTCGGACCTCGGCCGTTGCAGCGGACTTTACGAGCCCTTTACACGATCGGGGAAGCCTCCGTTATCCGATTGATCTTTACCGTCGGCCGAACGGCCGCGCTCGCCCGGCGAGCTCCTCCACCGGCACCTCACCGGCCTGGGAGCCGTCACGCAGCCGTACCGACGCGCTCCCGCTCGCCGCCTCGCGCGGCCCCACCACCAGCTGGTACGGCACCAGCCGGTGCGCCCTGATCCTGGCCCCGAGGCTGCCCCGATCGGCCGGCGCCAGCTCCGCCCGCAACCCCGACTCCAGGCAGCGCCGCAGCAGGCCCTCGGCGGCCGGCAGCTCGGCGTCCGACAGCGGCAGCACCACCGCCTGCACCGGGGCCAGCCAGGCGGGGAAGGCGCCGCCGTGCACCTCGACCAGGTGGGCGACCAGCCGCTCGATGCCGCCCACCACGCTGCGGTGCACCATCACGGGGCGCTCGCCGCCGACGTAGCCCAGGTCGAAGCGCTCGGGCTGGAAGTAGTCGACCTGGACGGTGGACAGGGTCGACTCGCGGCCCGCCGGGTCGGCGATCTGGATGTCGATCTTCGGGCCGTAGAAGGCGCCCTCGCCGCGCTCCTCGTCGTACGGCCGCCCGCGCTCCTTCAGCACCTTGCGCAGCACCGACTCCGAGCGCGCCCACATGGCCGGGTCGTCCACGAACTTCGCGCCCTCGCCGCGCAGCGACAGCCGGTAGCGGGCGGCCCTGATGCCGAGCCGCTCGTGCGCCGCCTCGATGAGGTCGAGCGCGGCCGACACCTCGGCGGCGGCCTGCTCGGGTGCGCAGAACACGTGGCCGTCGTTGAGCTGGATCGAGCGCACCCTGGTCAGGCCGCCCAGCACGCCCGACAGCTCCGAGCGGTACATGCCGCCCAGCTCCGCGATGCGCAGCGGCAGCTCGCGGTGGCTGCGCTGCCTGGAGCGGTAGATGAGCGCGTGGTGCGGGCACAGGCTGGGCCGCAGCACGAACTCCTCACCGCCCACCACCATCGGCGGGAACATGTCGTCGGCGTAATGAGCCCAGTGGCCCGAGCGTTCGTACAGCTCGCGTTTGCCCAGCACTGGCGAGTTGACGTGCTGGTAGCCGTTGCGGCGTTCGAGCTCGTGCACGTAGTCCTCAACGGCCTTGCGCACGGCCGCGCCGGCGGGCAGCCAGTAGGGCAGCCCTGAGCCGATCAGCGGGTCGGTGTCGAAGATGCCCAGCTCGCGGCCGAGCCTGCGGTGGTCGTTCATGATCAACCTTTCCGTGGAAAGGGCGAACGACCAGCTCCCCGGGCGTCCGCCCGGGAAGCAAGGAATCAGCGCGCCGGGACGGTGTCCGGCGTCGTCGTGACGAAGGCGCGCTGCTGCATGGCACGACCATAGCACCCCGGGTTTCGGTAAAGCCAAGGGCGAAAATCGGTAAATGATATAAAGGCAGGCGTGGCCCAGATCACCGTTGACGTGCGCCATCTCCAGGCGTTCGCCGAGGTCGGCTACCAGGTCGCGGGCGGTGGGGGCGCCCACGGCGCGATGGCGGCGCTGCGCCGCGTCGTCCCGCTCGACGCCTACGAGTTCGTCGCCTACGACCCCGCCACCGGCCGCCACCAGAGCGTGATCTCCGACGGTCACCCCCGCATCGACCGCGACGCGGCGGAGGAGTACGCCGGGCTCGACGCCTACCGCAGGGCCCTCGACACCCGCGCGCCCGTCGAGATGCCCGAGCCAGGCACCGAGCGCTACTTCCGCCGCCACCTCGCCCCCTACGGCTGGCGGGCCGGGCTGACCGCGCCGCTCTTCCTCGACGAGGGCCGCTTCACCGGGCTGCTCCACCTGGCCGCCAGGCAGGCGTTCCCGCGGCGCACCGGCGCGCTGGTGGCCGCGGTCAGCCCGCTGCTCGCCCACGTCACCGACCTCAACCGGTGCGTGATCGATCCGGTGGGGCTGCCCGCCGGCTTCCGCGCGGTGGCCTTCGACCGGCTCGGCACGCGGCGCGCGGTGCCGGGCCGCGAGGTGTCGCCCGTCCTGCGGGACGACCCCGCGATGGCCGCCTGCGCGCGGGCCTTCATCGACTCGCGCGAGCTGAGCAGGCAGGGGCTGTGGCTCGGCGGCGACGGGCGCTGGCACGAAGTGCGGCTGGTCAGGGCCGGAGTGGGGTTCCAGGGGGCGCTCCAGGGCGCGGTGGCGGCCGAGCGGCCGTGCCCCCTGCCGTACGACCTGACCGGGCGCGAGGTCGACGTCCTCACCCGGGTCGCGGCCGGAGACTCCAACCCCCAGATCGCGGCGGCTCTCGTGCTCAGCGTGCGCACGGTCACCACGCACCTGGAGCACATCTTCGCCAAGCTCGGCTGCGACAGCCGCACCCGCCTGACCACGAAGGCGCTCGCCGAGGGGCTGTGCCGGCTCGACCTCTGACCTTCGGTGAGTCAGACCGCGACGCCGGCCGGGACGGGCTCCTCCAGCAGCTCGAACCAGACCGTCGTCGCGCCGTGCTCGCGCGTGAAGCCCCAGCGGTGGCTGAGCGCCTCGATCAACGGCAGCCCCCGTCCGTTGGTCTCCTGCGTCCCCGTACGGCACACGCACGGCGGCCCGTCCGAGCCCGCGTCCGTCACGAACACCCGCACCGCGCTGCGCGAGCTGGCCAGGCTCACCGTGAACGAGCCGCCGGCGCCCGACCTGGTGTGCAGGATCGCGTTCGTGGCCAGCTCGCTCGTCAGCAGCACCACGTCGTCGTAGAGCGGATGATCCCGGCCGAGCGCCGTCTTCACCAGCGCCCTGGCCCTGGAGACCTGCGACGGCGTTCCCGGCAACCGGACCACGTGGTCGCCTGTGCCTGGCCGGTCGTCCTCGTTCACCTGGTGCGCGTCCGGCGGTGCCACGGCGACCTCCCCCAAATCTGGTGACGTTATGAGACGCGCCAGAGGGGGGCCGGAGATTATCGCGAAAAGGTAGGAATCGCCTTTCCGAGGTCGCCTGCACGGCCTCGCGCGCCGACCGAGTACGCTGCGATCGACGAGTCGTCTAGGCCCATGGGGGAGCAGGAGGTCGCGTGAGCAGCCTGGAGGCCGTCTGGGTGCAGCCGTACGACCGGCCGGGCACGGCGGTCGTGACCGGAGTCTTCGACATCCTGCACGTGGGTCACGTGCGCTACCTCGGTGCGGTGGCCGCGCGCGGGCTGCCGCTGGTCGTCGGCGTGGAGGACGACCCGCGGGTGCGGGCGTGGAAGGGTCCTACCCGGCCGGTCAACCCGGCCGAGGAGCGGGCCGAGGTGCTGGCCGCGCTCCGGTTCGTGACCGGCGTCTTCGTCGTCACCGGGCCACCCGAGGCGCACGGCCCGGAGGACTACATCGACCTGCTCGCCCCGATGCGTCCCGCCGCGCTCGCCCACACGGCCGGCGACCCGCACGCGGGCGCCCGCGCCGCCGCGGCGGCGATCCTGGGCGCCGATTGCTGGGAGATGGACGCCGTCCCGGGCCGCTCCACCACCCGCATCGTCAACGCAGCCTCCAAAACCTGACCCCGCGCCTGTTCAGGCGGGTGGTTGGGTGACGCGCCGACCTCCTGGCCCGTTGGTGGGGGATGTCACCTGACTCCCGCGCCTGTTCAGGCGGGTGGTTGGGTGATGCGCCGCCCTCCTGGCCCGTTGGTGGGGGTTTGAGGCTTCTTGGCTGTTTGGGGTGGGGGTGCCTTACCTGGGGTTTTGTGGCTGGTGGGGTGAGTGTGGGGCATGATCGCGTACTGTTTCGTGCCATGACGGCTGAGCTGGTGGCGAGGCGGGTGACGAACATCCTGGCACCTCAGGTGCTGGTCATCGTCATGCCGCCGGCCGTTGGGCTGCTCGCGCAGGGGTGGAGCGGCGCCGCCTGGGGGCTGGTGGCGTCGATGCTCTGCGGCGGGGTGCCGGCGGCGGTGATCGCGGTGGGCGTACGCAGGGGGTTGCTGGACTCGCACCACATCGTGGACCGGACGCGGCGCACCAAGCCGCTGCTGGCGGCCGTCGCGGCCGTGCTGGTGGCGCTGGCCCTGCTGGTCGTGCTGGGCGCCCCGACGCTGCTCGTGGCCACCGTGACGGCGATGCTGATCGCGCTGGCGGTGACCGTCCCGATCACGCTGCGCTGGAAGATCTCCTTCCACGCCGCCGTCTCGGCCGGCACGGTCGTGGTGCTCGCGCACGTGCTGCCCGCCTGGCCGGCCGCGCTCATCGGGGCGGCGGTGGTGGCGCTGGTGTGCTGGGCGCGGGTCAGGCTCTCCCACCACACCTGGCTGCAGGTCGCCGCAGGAGCGGTGACCGGCACGCTGACGACGTGGGGCACGCTGGCCGCCTTCGGTCTCGGCTGACGACCGGAATAGGCGGGGCCGCGGGCGGGTTTGCGGGGATATGGATGCCAAGAACCGCGGCCGGGTGCGCGTCGAGCGTACGGCCAAGCGTGTCAGGACCTACCTCGGCGGCCGGGTGGTGGCCGACACCACCTCCGCCCTCCTGGTCTGGGAGGTGCCCTACTACCCGGCCTACTACTTCCCGCTCGCCGACGTGGACGAGTCCGCGCTCAAGCCGACGGGCGCGACCAAGCACTCGCCGAGCCGGGGCGACGCCGTGGTCTACACCGTCGCCTCGGGGACGAAGGAGGCCGCCGACGCCGCGCTCGCCTACCCCGACTCGCCCCTGGAGGAGATCAAGGGGTACGTGCGGTTCGAGTGGGGCGCGATGGACGCCTGGTTCGAGGAGGACGAGGAGGTCTTCTTCCACGCGCGTAACCCGTACACGCGGGTGGACATCCTCAGCAGCTCGCGGCACGTCCGCATCGAGGTGGACGGTGTCACGGTGGCCGACTCGCACAGCCCGCGCCTGCTGTTCGAGACCGGGCTGCCCACCCGCTACTACCTGCCGAAGACCGACGTACGGCTCGACCTGCTGGAGCCGACCGACACCGTGACGAACTGCCCGTACAAGGGCACGGCACACTACTGGTCGGTCAACGGCAAGAAGGACCTGGCCTGGTCCTACCGCACGCCGCTGCCCGAGAGCGAGAAGGTCGCCGGGCTGGTCGCGTTCTACGACGAGAAGCTCGACGTTTACGTGGACGGCGTGCTGCAGGAACGGCCCAAGACGATCTTCTCCTGACGCTCAGGTGAGCAGCCGGGTCAGCACGCGGGTGCCGAACTCCAGGCCCTCCACCGGCACCCGCTCGTCCTTGCCGTGGAACATGCCGAAGTAGTCGAGGTCGGGCCGGAGCATGAGCGGCGCGAAGCCGTAGCCCTTGATGCCGATGCGGGCGAACGACTTGGCGTCCGTGCCGCCGGCCATCACGTACGGCACCGGCCGCGCCCGCGGGTCCTCGGCCACCAGCGCCCCGGCCAGCTCGTCGAAGAACGGCGACGGGTAGGGGGCGCCCGGCGCGTCCTCGAGGTTGACGAACTCGCGGGTGATCTTCGGCCCGAGCAGCTCGTCGATCACGCCGAGGAACTCCTCCTGAAGGCCAGGCAGGTAGCGCCCGTCCACGTGCGCCTGGGCCGTGGAGGGCACGACGTTCACCTTGTAGCCGGCGTCCAGCATGGTGGGGTTCGCCGAGTTGCGGATCTGGCCCTTGAACAGGTGGCCGAGCGCGCCCAGCCGGGCCGCCTCGGCGTCGAGGCGGTCGAGGTCCACGGGCTGCCCGGTGATCTCGCCGAGCTCCCTGACGAGCGCCGCGACCGGGGGCGTCAGGCGTACCGGCCACTCGTACGACGCCACCCGTGACAGGGCGTGCGCCAGCGTGGCGACCGGATTGTCCCTGGGCGGGCGTGAGCCGTGGCCCGCCACGCCGTGCGCGGTCAGCCGCATCCACGCGGTGCCCCGCTCGCCCACCGCGATCGGGTAGACCCGGTCGTCGCCCGAGGCCACGCTGAACCCGCCCGACTCGCTGATCGCCTCGCTCACCCCGTCGAACAGGTCACGGTGCTCGCCCACGGCGTGCCGCGAGCCGTAGTCGCCGGTCGCCTCCTCGTCGGCGAGGAACGCCAGCACCAGGTCGCGCTTGGGCCGCTCGCCGCGCGCCGCCATGCCGAGCACGGTGGCCAGCGTCATCGCGCACGAGCCCTTCATGTCGACCGCGCCGCGGCCGTACACGCAGTCGTCCACGATCTCGCCGGAGAACGGGTGCATGCGCCACTCGGCCGGGTCGGCGGGCACCACGTCGAGGTGGCCGTGGATCAGCAGCGCGTCGGGCGAGTCGCCGTCGATCCTGGTCACGACCGTGGTCCGCTTCGGCGCCGACTCGAACACCACCGGCTCCATCCCGGCGTCGGCGAGCAGCGTGGCGACGTACTCGGCCGCCGGCCGCTCTCCCGAGCCCGGATTGGTGGTGTCGAACCTGATCAGGTCCGAGCAGATCTCGGCGACGCTCTTCACGCTCTCCCCTTCAGTGTCAGAGGCGGCACGTCGGGGGTCTCCATGCCGAAGATCAACCCGTAGAAGGCCAGCTCGGCCTCCAATACCGCGACGATGGTCTCTTCCCTGCGCCAGCCGTGCTGCTCGCCGGGGAAGGTGAGCAATGCCCACTCTTTGCCATGTTTGTCCAGTTCGGCGGTGAATCGCTCGGCCTGGCTCACGTCCACGATCGCGTCCTCCAGGCCGTGCAACATGAGGCAGGGGCCCGAGGCCCGGAAGGCGTTCAGGAGCGGGGAGCGTTCTGTGTAGCGCTGCCGCGTCTCGGGCAGCGGGCCCACCAGGCCGTCCAGATAGCGCGACTCGAAGTCGTGGGTCTCGGCGGCCCAGCTCTCCGGGTCGGTGATCGCGTAGTGCGCGACCCCGCCCGCGAACACGTCGCTGTGCACCAGCGCCGCCACGGTGGTCCAGCCGCCCGCGCTGCCGCCCCTGATGGCGATCCTGGCCGCGTCGGCGACCCCGCGCTCGACCAGCCCGCGCGCCACTATGGCGCAGTCCTGGACGTCCACGACGCCCCACTGGTGGCGCAGCCGCTCCCGGTAGGCGCGGCCGTAGCCGGTCGAGCCGCCGTAGTTGACCACCGCCACGCCGATGCCCCTGCTGGTGAAGTAGGCGATCTCCAGGTCCAGCAGGATCGGCATGTTGCCGGTGGGGCCGCCGTGCACGAAGATCACGTACGGACCCGGACCCTGGGCGCCGGACGGCGGGTAGAGGTGGGCGTGCACGCCCTCGATCGTCACCGCCTCGGGGGCCGGCAGCAGCGCGCGGTCCGGCAGCGGCTTGGGCGCCGACACCACCTCGTGCCCGCCGTCGTCCAGGCCGACCAGCGTGACCTGCAGCGGCGTGTACGGCGTCCCCTTGACCGCCACGGCCTTGCCGCCCGCGACCGAGACCGTCCCCGACCAGTGGGTGGCCGTGCCGCCCAGGTCCCGCAGCTCGCCGGTCCCGGGGTCGAGCACGCCCAGGCGGCGGCGGTCGGCGGTGCCGTGCACGACGACCAGCCGGCCGTCGTCCGCGACCGCGAACGTGGCCAGGCCGGGCTTCCACGGCGCCACGCCGAACTCGGACTCCATCGGCGTCAGGTTGCGGGCCTCGCCGCCGCCGAGCGGGACGAGGTGCACGTTCCACCAGCCGGTCGGGTCGGTCACCGCGTACAGGCTCGTCGCGTCGCGCCACTCGGCCTGCGTGACCGACTCGCTCGGGCCGCCCGCCACCACCTCGTACGGGCCCGCCGTGCCGTCGGCGGCCAGCGTGGCGACGCACAGCTCGGTGCCGTCCCAGGGCATGTTGGGGTGGTCCCAGCCGATCCAGGAGACCGTGCGGCCGTCGGGGGAGATGCGGGGGTTCATCACGAAGTGCTGGGCCTTGACGATGACCCGCACGTCACCGCCGTCCAGCGGCACCGCCACCAGGTCCCGCGCGTCGTGGGTCTCCCTGACGGCCCACACCTCGTCGCGGCCCGGCGGCAGGTACAGGTCGCCGTAGCGCGCGGGGCCCTCCGGGGTGAGCGCCACCGGCTCGGCACCGTCCAAGGGACCGTCCAGGCGGTAGAGGCGCTGGTCGGCCCAGTTCGTGAAGACCAGGCCACCGCCGGGCAGCGGGCGCCAGGAGCGGCCTCCGTACTCGACGACCCGGTTGCGGGCGTTCCAGCCCTCGGGGAGCGCGTCCAGGCGGGTGCCGTCCGGCAGGCGGCGGACCACGCAGCGCCGGCCGCCCTCGTGCGGGCGGGGCTCGTCCCACCAGACCTCGACCCCGGCGGGCGTGGCCACCGCCTCCACCCACTGGGGACCGCCGTCGGTCCTCGCCACGTCGATCGGGCTAATGCTCATGAACTCACCAATTGCCGTTGGTACTAGGAGGAAGAGGGACGTCTGGGGGGTGCAGCACGTACGCGATGCCGCCGCTGCCCGAGCTCCGCAGCCACACGTGCTCGAACGCGGCCCGCGGGTAGACCCGCCTGACCTCGCCGTCCGTGGGGGCGGCGGGGTCGTTCACCACCACGTCGCCCTCGGCGGTGAAGCCGGTGACGACCAGGATGTGACCGTTCGTGCTGTAGCAGGAGCCGGGCAGCTCGTGCGCCTTGAACGACTGGGAGGTGATCACCGGGATGCCGGCTCTGACGAACGGCTCCAGCTCGGCCGCCGACCGCAGCCGCGTTACGAACCCGGACAAACCGTACCGGCCGGCGTAGGCGACGTTGAACGGCCAGTTGCCGGTGCCCTGGTAGCTCGCGTCGTACGTGCCCGCCGCCGCGTGGTCCACCGCCGGAGCGGGGTCGCCGCCGCCCACCCAGGCCAGCTCCTCGGGGGCCGGGCCGCGGCCCCAGAACGCCAGCACCATCGCCACCGAGGCCGGGCTGCACCAGTTGGCGCCGCCGCCGTCGTAGCGCGGGTGGTGGCCGGCGTGCGCGTGCTGGGAGTGACGGGGTACGTCCAGCTCCACCGCGCCGCCCGGGCCGGGAGCGCTGGGGGCGGGCGGGTGCGGCGGCAGGGCCGAGGCCATCACGCCCAGGCCCGTCAGCTCGGCGCCCGCGCCGTGCCTGGTCACCCGCACCTGGTAGGCGGTCACCGGACGCCTGGCCACGAACGTGTCCACGGCCACGTCGCCGTTCTCGTCGCCCTGGCCGGGCACCGACGTCCGCGGGTCGCCGTGCTCGGACCAGCGGCCCATGACGTACCACTTGGTCCAGGTGTCCTCGGCTTCGGAACGGGCCTTCGCGCGTAACGCGATCTCGATCCACGAGCCGGGCGGGGTGCGGGCCGTCCACGACGGGATGATCTGGGTGGCCGCGAAGCCGATCGGTTGCTCGGCACCGGTCCACTCCTGCGCGCCTTCCTGTGCCGTCGGTACGGCGAAGCGGGTGAAGGCGACGCGGGCCAGATCGACGGTGAGCACCAGGCACATTGTGGTTTTGTGCCGCATGCCGCACATCGGATGGTTTACGTACCGGGGCGAATGTGTCGGTGATCAACCCTATGGTCTGGGGCATGACTTTCCCTTTCCAGGCACACGCGCATCCCGTGCCCTGCCCGCCGGCCCGCATGCCCGGCCGCACGCCCGCCGGTGACACGGCCTTACCCGGCGCCCGGGCCGCGGGGGAGGCGGCGCCGTGAACGTCGGGGAGGAGCCGCTCGCCACGTCGTGGGACGCGGTGGCGGCCGCCGTCGCCACCGCCGACCCCGAGACGGCCGCCGACCTCCTCCACCGCCTCGACCCCCGCGCTCCGTGGCGGCCCGGCCCACGAGGCGCGCACAGCCCTTACACCCCCTCCGAGCCGGCGCCGCGCGCCTCCTTGGGGCACGGCCGCCACGCTCCTTCCGGGCGCGGCGCGTATGACGGCCCGTATGACGGCCCGTATGACGGCGCGCAGGTCCCATGGGATCGCGGCTCGCACGTCGCGCACCAGGCCGCCGTCACGAGCCGTTCGCAACGGTATGGGCGCTTCGCCGGAGAAGTCCGGAGTCGTGTCCGGGCGGAGGAGCCGGGTGACGCCGTGCTGCTCTGGTTGCTCGGGCCTGGGCTGGCCGAGCGCACGGCGGAGTGGCGGGCCGAGTTCGCCACCCTGGCCGCACTCAAGCTCGCTCCAGGGCCGCGCCGGCGCGGCGGTCCTGGGCAGGGGGTCCGTACGGTGCTGGCCCTGCTGCGCCACACCGGAGTGACCCCGCCCGAGCACGACCCGCTCGTCGTCGCGTGGGCCGCCTGCACACCCGACGCCGCGGGGCTGCGCGCCGACCCGCTGCTCGACCACCTCGTGCCCCGGATGTTCGACGCCGAGGGGGTCGGGGCGCTGCTGCGCGACGAACGCTCCGACCCGCTCAGGCCCCGGTCGTGGCTTGCCGCGCTGCACGAGCTGGCGGGCGACGGGCGGATCGGGCGCGACCTGCTGCTCGACGGGTGCCTGCGGCGGTTCCTGCGTGGCGGGCAGCCCGCCGACCTGCGCTTCTTCGTACGCCTCCATGAGCTGCTCCAGCCCACGGACGACGAGATGAGCCGCCGTCGCCGCGCCTACCTGGGGTTGCTGCCTGCCGCGCCGGGCGCGGTCGCCGAGACGGTGCTCAGGCACGTACGGCGGCTCGACGACCTGGAAGGGGGCGACGTGACCGAGGCGGTGCGCGCGTTGCTGCTCAGGCCCGAACGCAAGCTGCAGACGGCCGGCGTCACCTGGCTCGACGAGGTCGCCGCCGGTGACCCCGCCGCCGGGCTCGACGCGCTGGCGCCCGCGCTGGGCTGCGCGTTCGGCTCGGAGTCCACCGACGTGCAGGGGCGGGCCGTGCGGGTGGCGGTCAAGCACGCCAAGCGGTTCACCGCCGAGGGGGGCCGGGCGATCAGGGAGGCGATGGGGGTCCTGCCGCAGGAGCTGGCCGAGACGCTCGCCGCCGTGTTCGGTGCGGACGCGGCGGCCGGGCCCGGGGATCTCGACGGCTTCACCCCGGTCTCCTTGCCCCCACCCCTCGAGGCCGGCGCGTTCCCCCCGCCGGTGCGGGCGGCGGGCGAGCTGGATCCGTGCCCGCCGGACGACTGGCAGGGCGCGGAACGCTGGCTCGCGGGCGTCGTCCGCCTGTATGGACACGCCCGCGACGCCCTCACCACCCGCCTCACGGAACATCGGCCCCCGCCCCCGGGCCCCTGGCTGGACATCGGCCACTGGGCTCAGGCGATCGCCCTCCTCGTGACCGGGATTGTCGTCACGTCGTCCGCGGACGAGCGACTGCCGGGGGCGGGGGACGTGCCAGGGCCGCACCTGTTCCTGTTGCGACGCTGGGCCGAGGTCCACGACGCGCTCGCCGCGGGCACGCTGCCGCCCTATCTGCTCGCCGAACCCACCGAGGGGTCCGGAGCACTGGATCCGGAGGTGCTGGTGGAGCGCCTGTCCGGCTACGAACGGGCGGGCGCCGAGGCCCTGCCCGCCGACCTGCAGCAGGCGCTGTTACGGCTGCCCCGCGCGATCCCGCGGCACGCGGCGGCCCAGGCGGCCCGGCTCACCTCGGAGGCGGGCCGCATCGCCGCCCGCTGGATGAACGGCGAGCGGCCGGAACCGATCGCCGAGGTGATCTGGTCATGCCGGGTGCTCGGCAGCCAGGACGCCGCCATACCAGCGCCTGGCGTGAACGTCCTCCCGCCGGCCATGCCAGGGCTTGGTGTGAACGTCCTCCCGCCCGCCACGCCAGGGCCTGGCGTGAACGTCCTTCCGTCCGGCAGCCCGGGCGGCGGGGGTGCGGACCGCTCAGCCGGTGGCGTCTTTCCAGCCGGCGATGGTGGTGAGCGAAACGGTGAGGTGGCAGCCGGCGAGTCCGGCCCTTGGCAGGAGGGCTGGGCTTGTTGTGCGGCTGACACCGGGCCGGTGCCGGGGCGGGTGCACGAGTTGAGCGCGCGGCTGTGGCCGGACGGGCCCACGGGGCTGGAGCTCGTGGACGGGCTGTTCAGCGGGTCCGTGGCGCATCGGCTGCGTGATCACGGCGGGTATCTGGGGTGGTGGCCCCATCTGATGCCGTCCGATCGCGAGGCGGTGGCGGCCCACTGCGTGCCGCATCTCATGGAGCGGTGGCGGCGGGCGCGCGTGGAGACGGCGCAGGCGCAGGCCCTGGCGGCGGCGGGTGGGCCGCCCGGGGAGGCGGTCGCGCTCGTGGTGGCGTACCTGGTCGCGGATCGGGCGCGCGGGGCGGCGGAGGAGCGGGCGCGGCCGGTCGTGGAGCTGGCCGCGCGCGGCGGGCTTGACGCCGAGCGCGTGGGACGGCGGCTCGCGCTGCTGATCCAGCGTACGGAGCTCAAGCCCGGCCCGGCGTTCGAGACCTTGGAGGCGGCGGCCGCGTTCGGCGCGCAGCGGGAGGTGTGGCGGATCGTGACCGCGTTCCTGCCGGGCTTCCTGCCCGCGCCGGGCGAGCGGTCGCACACCCGGCACACGCAGGGCCTCGTGTTCGCGTTACGGGCGGCCCGATGGGCGGGCGCGCGCGGCGCGGTGCCGTGCGTGGCCGAGATCGCCCAGCGCAAGGCGTCGAACAACTTCGTCCGCGAGGCCCGCCGCCTGCACACCTACCTCACCTGAAAGGCGATCCGGGGGCGCGCCGCGAAACGCGCCCCCGGGGCCGGCGTCAGAGGTAGAGGCCGGTCGACTCGTCGCCCGGGGTCGGGGTGATCTCGCGGCCTGAGCGGAGGGCGTAGAGCTGGGCCAGGGTGGCGCCGGACGGGCCGACGCCCTCCGGCGTGCCCAGCCACGTCACCGCCTCCTCCTTGCTCAGCGGCCCCACCTCGAGCTGCGCCAGGCAGCGGCCGGGGCGGACGACGGCGGGGTGGAGGCGGGTGAGGTCTTCGTTGGTGGTGATGGCGACGAGCACGTCGCGGCCCTGCCCGAGCAGCCCGTCGGTGAGGTTGAGCAGCCGGGACAGCCCCTGACCCGCCTGGGCCTTGGCGCCGGAGCTGATCAGCTCGTCGCAGTCCTCCAGCACGAGCAGCCGCCAGCGCTGGGACTCCTCGTCGGTGTCGTAGCCGACGGCGACCTCCATGAGGTAGCCGGGCTCGTTGAACAGCCGCTCGGGGTCGAGCACGCAGTCGACCTGGCACCAGTCGCGCCACTGCTTGGCGAGTGTGCGCAGCAGCGTGGTCTTGCCGGTGCCGGGCTGGCCGTGCAGCAGGATGAGGCGGCCGTTGACGTCTTCTGGGGTGACCGCCATGAGCCGGTCGAGCGCCGGGCGGACCTTCGCCGAGTAGTTGGTGCTGATCTCGTCCCAGGGCTGCGCGGTGATCGGCTTCTCCGAGCGGGTGCCGCCGTGCATGCCGCGCCACCAGAAGCCCATCTCCACGTGGTCGACGTCGGGGACGGCCTCTTCCGCGCCTTCGATGCTCTCCGCGAGCACGCTCTTGGCCAGGTCTTCGTCGACCGCGGTGACGCTGACCGTCGCCGTGCGGTTGCGGTGGCGTACGACGCGCAGGGTCCAGCCGTCACCGCAGATCAGCCGCGACTCGGAGCCGTCCTCGACCCGGGCGGTGCGCAGCACCCGGCCGCCGGCGGGGGCGAGCGGGGCGTCAGGGCGTACGCGCTCCAGGTTGGCCAGGCGGGACCACGGCTGCACGCCCGTCGCGAACGGCGACAGTGCCAGAGCGTCGATCACGTCGATGGCGGAGTCGGCGTCGTCGATCCAGATGTTCATCGGGAGCTCAGAGGAGTCCGGGCTGGGGAACGGCACCTCCCTAATCACAGACATACCGTTGATGATCTCCGTCTCAGGGGCCGGATGTCGAAGAGTTTTCTGGCTGGGGACAGTGGTTCTCCTTGAGAGTACCCGGCCCCGTGGTGACGAGGGGGCCGGGCGCGCCAGCCCCGATGGCGCCGGGGAAACTGTGACCGCTTCGCCATGCGAGAGGGGTGTATGCCCGGTACCTTGTGACGTCGGGTAAATCAGTCCTTAAGCGGAGGTATGGGGGAAGTGTCGAAAGTCACGTTCCGCGAACGGGCGCGGTACTGGTTCGACAACACCATGTCGAAGGGGACGGCGTCGCTCATCGGGTGGCTGGCGATCGTGTCGGCCGCGCTGATGGTGGTCGTGACGGGACTGACGCTGTGGCTGGCGCCCAACGAGCCCGAGGGTGTCGACCACGCCGGCGAGCTGCTGTGGATCTCCCTCATGCACGCCCTGAGCCCGGGCAAGGTCGCCAGTGACGAGGGGTCCATCACCTACGTCGCGATCATGTTCGCGATGTCGCTCGGCGGGTTGTTCATCGTCAGCATGCTGGTGGGTCTGCTGTCCAACGGCCTCAAGCAGAAGGTGGACCGGCTGCGCAGGGGGCGCTCGCGGATCGTGGAGCGCGGGCACACGGTCATCCTCGGCTGGTCGGACCAGGTGTTCACGATCATCTCCGAGCTGGTCAAGGCGCAGGCCAGCCAGAAGCACTCCGTCATCGCGATCCTGGCGGAACGTGACAAACTCGAGATGGAGGAGGACATCCGCGAGCGGCTGGGCGGCCTCGGCGGCACCCGCGTGGTGTGCCGTACGGGACGGCCGACCGAGCCGCGCGACCTCGCGCTGATGAACCTCTCGACCGCCAGCTCCGTCGTCGTGCTGTCGCCCGCACGCGACGACCCCGACGCCCACGTCATCAAGATCCTGCTCGCGCTGGCCAAGCGCGAGGGCGTGCGCCCTCCGGTGGTGGCCGCCCTCACCTCCAGCCGCAACATCGCCGCCGCCCGCCTGGCCGGCGGCGAGGACGTGCACCTGGTCGACTCCGACGACACCGCCTCGCGGCTGATCGTGCAGTCCTCCCGCCAGTCCGGCATGTCCGTGGTCTGCATGGACCTGCTGAACTTCGACGGCGGCGAGATCTACCTGCGCACCCCGAAGAAGCTGCTCGGCGTCACGTACGGGGACGCGCTGCACGCGTACGAGACGGCGTCCGTGATCGGCCTGCGCCGCCCGTCCGGCATCGTGCTGAACCCGCCGCTCGACACCGTCATCAACGACGGCGACCAGGTCATCATCATCGCCGACGACGACTCGCACGTCCGCCTCGCGGCCGGCAGGCCCGCGCTGGAGGAGGCGGCGATCGTCACGGCGGGGAAGGCGCCCACCCAGCCGGAGCGCACGCTGCTGCTCAACTGGAACGGCCGCGCCGAGCAGATCATCCGCTACCTCGACGGCTACGTCGCCCCCGGCTCGGTGCTGGAGGTCGCCACCGACCACCCCTCGGCCGGGACGAACCTCACCGGCCTGCGCAACCTCACCGTCAACGTCAAGGACTGCGACACCACCGACAGGTTCGCCCTGGAGTCGCTCGGCGTCGGCCTGTTCCAGCACGTCATCGTGCTCTCCGACGACCGGTTCGACCCGCACCACGCCGACACCCGCACGCTCATGACGCTGCTGCAGCTGCGCGACATGCAGAAGACGCTGGGCGAGCACTACTCGATCGTCAGCGAGATGCACGACGAGAACAACCGCGCGCTCGCCGAGGTCACCGAGGCCGACGACATCGTGATCAGCGACACCGTCATCGGCCTGCTGCTGGCCCAGCTCGCCGAGAACCGGCACCTCGCGGACGTCTTCGGCTACCTCTTCGACTCGCGCGGCTCGGAGATCTACCCCCGCCCGGCCTCCGACTACGTCAAGACGGGCGTGGAGGTGTCGTTCTCCACCGTGGTGGAGTCGGCGCGGCTCAGGGGAGAGACCGCCATCGGCTACCGCGACAACCTGGGCAGGAACGATCCGCCGCACTACGGCATCGTTCTGAACCCGGACAAGACGCGGCCGATCGTGCTCGGCGAGAGCGACTCGGTCATCGTCCTCGCCGAACGATGATGGCTGCCAGGAGATTGGGTTAGCGTTCTGTCGTGAGGACCATCGACTGGGTCGACGACGCCGTCGAGATCATCGACCAGACCCTGCTGCCCGACAAGTGCGTGATGCTGCGCATCCACACGGTCGCCGAGCTCGTCGACGCCATCAGGCGGCTGGCGGTGCGCGGCGCGCCCGCGCTCGGCGTGGCGGGGGCGCTCGGCGTCGTGCTGGCCGACGGCGACCCCGACCAGATCGCCGCGCTGCGCGCCGCCAGGCCGACCGCCGTCAACCTCGCCTGGGGCGTCGACCAGGCCGCCGCCCACCTCGACGAGGGCCGTGCGGCGGTGCTGGCCGCCGCCCTGCGCGTACGCGACGACGACCTCGCCGCGAGCCGGGCCATGGGCGAGCGCGGCGCCGCCCTGCTCGAAGGCGACCGGCTGCGCATCATGACCGTGTGCAACACCGGCGGGCTGGCCGCCGTCGAGCGCGGCACCGCGCTCAGCGTCGTCCAGACGCTGCACGAGCGCGGCCGGCTGGCCGAGGTGCTGGTGCTGGAGACCAGGCCGCTGCTGCAGGGCGCGAGGCTCACGACCTGGGAGCTCGGCAGGATGGGCGCGCCGCACCGGCTCATCGCCGACTCCGCGGGCCCCTATCTGCTGGCGCGGGCCGACGTCGACGCCGTGCTCATCGGCGCCGACCGCATCGCCGCCAACGGCGACACGGCCAACAAGATCGGCTCGTACGCCCTCGCGCTCGGAGCGGAACGCGCCGGGGTGCCGTTCATCGTGGTCGCGCCGGAGTCCACGATCGACGAGGACACCCCGTCGGGCGACAAGATCGAGATCGAGGACCGCGGCGCCGACGAGATCGTCTCCGTACGCGGCGTGCGCATCGCCCCCGAGGGCACGCAGGCGCTCAACCCGGCCTTCGACGTGACGCCCCACGACCTCATCACCGCCATCGTGACCGACCGGCGGGTGATCAGACCGTAACCGAAATCGCCGATCCTGGGACCGTTCCGCGTCCTCCGGGTTACGCTCAGTCGTCACGACAGCGACTCTCGGAGCTCATGGTGGCCATCGACCTGGTGTTACGGCGCGACTGGAACGCCCGCGCCCCGCGCGGCGACTACACACAGCTCGACTCCACCCAAGGGGTCAAGGTTCACTACACCGGCGGCAGGGTCGATGAGGCGATCGTCGGCGACCACGAGCGCTGCGCGGCGCTGGTGCGCTCGATCCAGGCCCACCACATGGACGGCAACGGCTGGATCGACATCGGCTACAGCTACGTCGCCTGCCCGCACCGCAAGGTGTTCGAGGGCCGGGGCCTGCACCACCTGCCCGCCGCCAACGGCCCGGGCCTGAACGCCGGCCACTACGCCGTGCTCGGCCTGGTCGGCAACTCGGGTCTGGTCAGACCGCCCGACGGCCTCCTGCACGCCATCGTCGACGCCATCGAGTTCGTCAGGAAGAACGGCAGCGCGGGCAAGGAGGTCAAGGGTCACCGCGACGGCTACGCCACCGACTGCCCCGGCGAGCCCCTCTACGCCTGGGTCCGGCGCGGCGCGCCGCGCCCGGCGGGTGGCGGCGACGGCGGGGGAGGCGGGCCGGCAGCACGGCCGTCCCCCGGGAGGCTGCGACCTGGCGCCTGACTTGGGAGGCTTAGACCCGGGGTTACTGGGTTCGGGTGGTTCCGCCTACTATCCGAACCATGGAACTGGCAGCGGGGTTCGCGCCCACCTCACGGGACGACTGGCGGGCGCTGGCGGCGGAGGTGCTGCGCAAGTCGGGAGCCGAGACGTCCGCGCCCGAGGAGGCGCTGTCCAGGACGACGTACGACGGGCTCACGATCGCCCCGCTCTACGACGCCGATGACCTGCCCGGCGACCCCGGCTCCCCGGGCGCCGCCCCCCACGTGCGCGGCGCGCGGGTCACCGGCGGCTGGGACGTACGCCAGCGGCACGCCGTCGCCGACCCCGAGGCCGTGCTCACCGACCTGGAGAACGGCGTCACCTCGCTCTGGCTGGTCGTCGGCGACGGCGCCATCCCGGTGAGCGCGCTCGGCAGGGTGCTGGAGAACGTCTACCTCGACCTCGCGCCCGTCGTCCTGGAAGCGGGGGAGCAGACCCCCGAGGCCGCCGAGGCCCTGCTCGCGCTGGCCGCGGAACGCGGCGTCGAGCCGTCGGGCAACCTCGGCGCGTCGGCGGCGTACGGCACCGGCGGAGCCGAGCTGGCGCTGCGCTGCGCCGAGCGGCATCCGGGGCTGCGGGCCGTCACCGTGGACGCCACGCCGTACCACGACGCGGGCGGCAGCGACGCCGAGGAGCTGGCCTGCTCGATCGCGGCCGGCGTCGCCGAGCTGCGCGCGCTCACCGAGGCCGGGCTGAGCGCCGGGCAGGCGCTCGGGCAGCTCGAGTTCCGCTACGCCGCCACCGCCGACCAGTTCGCCACCATCGCCAAGCTGCGCGCCGCGCGCCGCCTGTGGGCCAGGGTCGCCGAGGTCTGCGGTGCCCCCGGCGCGGGCGGGCAGCGGCAGCACGCCGTCACCAGCTCCGCGATGATGACCGCCCGCGACCCGTGGGTCAACATGCTCCGCACCACCCTGGCCTGCTTCGGCGCCGGTGTCGGCGGGGCGGCGGCGGTGACCGTGCAGCCGTTCGACGCCTGCCTGGGGCTGCCCGACGACTTCTCCCGCCGCATCGCCCGCAACACCCAGTCGCTGCTGCTGGAGGAGTCGGGCCTGGGGCGCGTCATCGACCCGGCGGGCGGCTCCTGGTACGTCGAGCGCCGCACCGCCGACCTCGCCTCCGCCGCCTGGGCCTTCTTCCAGGAGATCGAGGCGGCCGGCGGCATCCTGGCGGCGGGGCCGCTGATCGCCGCCCGCATCGCCGCCACCCGCGAGCGCCGCGACGCCGACATCGCGCACCGCCGCTTCCCCATCACCGGGGTGAGCGAGTTCCCCGACCCTGCCGAGAAGCCGCTGCGGCGCGCGCCCGGCAGGACGGACGAGCGGGCGGAGCCGCCCAGGATCCGGTACGCCGAGCCGTACGAGCGGCTGCGCGACCTGGCCGACGCGCAGCCCGAGCGGCCCAAGGTGTTCCTGGCCACGATCGGCCCCCTGGCCGCCCACAGCGCGCGGGCCACGTTCGCCGCGAACCTCTTCCAGTCCGGCGGGCTGGCGGTCGAGACGGCCGGGCCGGGCACAGACCCCGGGCGGATCGCCGCCGCGTTCGCCGCCGGCGGCACCACCGTGGCCTGCCTGTGCTCCACCGACCAGCTCTACGAGCAGCACGCCGCCTCCGTCGCCGCCGCCCTGCGCGAGGCCGGTGCGAAGAAGGTGTGGCTGGCGGGGAAGGGACGTTATGAGGGGATCGACGCGAACCTCTACGCCGGGTGCGACGTGCCCGCCGTGCTCCGCGAGACGTTCGACGACCTGGAGGTGACCCGATGATCCCGGACTTCTCCGGCATCCCGCTCGGACCCCTGCCCGCGGACGGGCCGGGGGGTCCTGAGCCGGAGGGCGAGGTGTGGGAGACGCCCGAGGGCATCGCGGTCAAGCCGCTCTACACCGCCGCCGACCTGGACGGGCTGGACTTCCTGCGGACGTATCCCGGCGCGCCGCCCTACCTGCGCGGCCCTTACCCCACCATGTACGTCAACCAGCCCTGGACGATCCGCCAGTACGCCGGTTTCTCCACCGCCGAGGACTCCAACGCCTTCTACCGGCGCAACCTGGCGGCCGGGCAGAAGGGCCTGTCGGTGGCGTTCGACCTGGCCACCCACCGGGGCTACGACTCCGACCACCCGCGCGTCGCGGGCGACGTCGGCATGGCGGGGGTGGCGATCGACTCGATCTACGACATGCGGCAGCTGTTCGAGGGCATCCCGCTCGACCGCATGTCGGTGTCCATGACGATGAACGGCGCGGTGCTGCCCGTCCTGGCCCTCTACATCGTGGCGGCGGAGGAGCAGGGCGTCGCGCCGGAGCAGCTCGCGGGGACCATCCAGAACGACATCCTCAAGGAGTTCATGGTCCGCAACACCTACATTTATCCGCCGGCTCCGTCGATGCGCATTATTTCGGATATTTTCGCTTATACGAGTGAGAAGATGCCGAAATTCAACTCCATCAGTATTTCCGGCTATCACATCCAGGAGGCCGGAGCCACGCTGGATCTGGAGCTGGCGTACACACTCGCCGACGGCGTCGAATATCTGCGCGCCGGCACCGCCACAGGGCTCGGCATCGACCGGTTCGCGCCCCGGCTGTCGTTCTTCTGGTGCATCGGCATGAACTTCTTCATGGAGGTCGCCAAGCTGCGCGCCGCCCGGCTGTTGTGGGCCAAGCTCGTCTCCGGCTTCGGCGCGAAGAACCCCAAGTCGCTGAGCCTGCGTACGCACAGCCAGACCTCCGGCTGGTCGCTGACCGCACAAGACGTCTTCAACAACGTCGCCCGCACCTGCGTCGAGGCCATGGCCGCCACCCAGGGCCACACCCAGTCGCTGCACACCAACGCGCTCGACGAGGCGCTCGCCCTGCCCAGCGACTTCTCCGCGCGCATCGCCCGCAACACCCAGCTGCTGCTGCAGCAGGAGTCGGGCACCACGCACGTCATCGACCCCTGGGGCGGCTCCTACTACGTCGAACGCCTCACCCACGACCTCGCCGCCCGCGCCTGGGACCACATCCAGGAGGTCGAGTCGGCCGGCGGCATGGCCAAGGCCATCGAGGCGGGGCTGCCCAAGCTGCGCATCGAGGAGGCCGCCGCGCGTACGCAGGCCCGCATCGACTCCGGCAGGCAGCCGGTGATCGGGGTCAACAAGTACCGGGCCGAGGGTGACCGCGACATCGAGGTGCTCAAGGTCGACAACAGCGCCGTACGGGCCAGCCAGCTCGACAAGCTGGCCCGGCTGCGGGCCGAGCGCGACCCCGACGCCGTACGCCGCGCGCTCGACGCCCTCACCAAGGCCGCCTCGCACCCGGCGCCCGGCCTGGAGCACAACCTGCTCAAGCTGTCCGTGGACGCCGCCCGCGCCAAGGCCACCGTGGGGGAGATCTCCGAGGCCCTGGAGAAGGTCTTCGGCCGGCACGCCGAGCAGGTGCGTACGATCACTGGCGTGTACCGCGACGAGTCAGGCCAGGCCGCCAACATCGAGCGGGCCCGGCGGGCCTGCGACGCCTTCGCCGAGACCGAGGGGCGCAGGCCGCGCATCCTGGTGGCCAAGATGGGGCAGGACGGCCACGACCGCGGCCAGAAGGTGATCGCCACCGCCTTCGCCGACCTCGGGTTCGACGTCGACGTCGGCCCGCTGTTCCAGACGCCCGAGGAGGTCGCCCGCCAGGCCGTGGAGGCCGACGTGCACATCGTCGGCGTCTCGACGCTGGCGGGCGGGCACCTCACGCTGGTCCCCGCCCTGCGCGACGCCCTCGCCGCCCTCGACGCCGCCGACATCATGATCGTCGTCGGCGGCGTCATCCCACCCGGCGACCGGGACGAACTCCGCGCCGCCGGCGCCGCCGCCATCTTCCCCCCGGGCACGGTGATCGCCGACGCCGCCCTCGACCTGCTCGAACAACTCAGCAAGCGCCACTAGGCCACGGACGAACCCGAGAGCTGTCGGGTCCGCTCACCCCGCGCGTCTCAGCAGGTGCGCGGGGCTGGGTGGCGCGGAAGGCGAGGGCCCGGGCCCTGCGGGAGAGCTGCGGGACCTGGGCCGCTCGGGAGGTCTGCCGGGTGGGTCGGGAGGGTCAGTAGGTGCCCTGTTCGCACATGGGGACCGAGACCGTGCGTTCGACGGTGACCGGGGAGGTGATGCGCAGGGTGACGCGGTGGACGCCGCCGGTGCTGCGCAGGGTGCGGGGTGCGGCGAGATAGCGCTCGCCGTTCGCCGAGATCACCGCCGAGGAGCGGGCGATCGACGTGCCGTCCACGAGCCAGGCGTAGGTGAAGGTGGTCGCGGTGCCGGTACGCCGAATCAGGGCCTGGAGCGTCACCTGGCCGCCCGACCAGCAGTCGCCGCTCCTGGTGCCGCCGGGGCGCACGTAGACGAGGCGGAGCCGGTTCGCGCCCGAGGTGGTGCTGGTCGTGCGGTCGTCGGCCGGGACGGTGGTCGCGGTGCCGTCCGACTGCGGGGTGGGGCGCCGGCTCCTGGCCTGGCCGGACGACGGGTCGGCCGGTGCGGTGGCCGGTGCGGTGGCCGATGGTGCGGCCGATCGAGTGGCCGCCGGTGTGGTGGGGGTGCCGCTGCTCGCGGGCACCTCTCCCGTCTTGGGGGTCGGCTCCGTCGGGGTGAGCCAGACGATCGCGCCGGCCAGCGCGCACACGGACACGCCGGAGACGCCCGCGACGGCCACGGTCTTGACCCGGCGCCGCCGCGACGGCTTGCCCGCCTTACCCGCGCCCTTCCCGCTCTCCTGCCCGCCGGCCGCAGCCTGCCCACCGCCCCCGGCGCCGCTGAACCCGCCGTCGCTACCGCCGCTGCCGAACCCGCCGCTGCCGAACCCGCCGCTGCCGAACCCGCCGCTGCCGAACCCGCCGCTGCCGAACCCGCCGGCGACGGCATCGAACCCGTCCGTCGCAGCGCCGTGCCCGGCCTCCGTCCCGCCGGGTCCGCCCGCCGGGGTGTGGCCGCCGGGTCCGACCGCCCGGGTGGGGCCGTCGGCCGTGCGCGAGGCGGCCGGTGCGTCGAAGGCGACGGGCGCGCCCAGCGGCACGCCTGCTCCGCGCCGCTCCCGCTCGCCGGAGGACGGCTCCACGGTGGACGACATGTCGAACAGGGCCTGCAACGACGCGGCCGTCTGCCCGTTCTGCCCGCTGACCTCGTGCCCGCCCTGCTCGGGCCGCTGGTGTTCGTCGCGCCCGCGCACATCACCGCGCACGTCACCGTGAGCGTCACCGTGAGCGTCGTGCGGACGAGCCCGCCCGCGCGGGTCGTGCGGATGCGGGCCGCCGTGCGCGCCGCGGGGGTCACCGCCGCCGTGGGGATCGTGCGGGCGGGCGTGGAGGTCTCCGGAGACGGGGTCTTGGGCGGGGCCGAAGTCGCGGGTCGTCGCCTCGGCGGGGCGGCGGCGGGGCATCGGGGGCACGCCCTGCCTGTCCGGCGTGTCGTAGGCGTCGGGGGCCGCGTGCGGGGCCAGGGTGCGGCGCGCGGGCGCCGTCAGCTCCAGCAGCACGTCACGCATCGACGGACGCGCCCCGGGGTCCTTGGCCAGGCAGGCGGCGACGATGTCGCGCAGCGGCCGGCCCAGCTCGCCGAGCTGCGGCTCCTCCCGCAGGATGCGGTTGATCACCGCGGGCAGCGCGTCATCGCCGAACGGCGGCACGCCGGTGGCCGCGAACACCAGGACCGACGCCCACGAGAACACGTCGGCCGCCGCCCCCACGGGCCGCCCGGCGAGCTGCTCGGGCGCCATGTACGCGGGCGTCCCCACGATGTTGCTGGTGGCCTTCATGCCCGAGCCGAGCGCCGCGGCGATGCCGAAGTCCACGACCTTGGCCCCGTCGGGGCTGAGCAGCACGTTGGACGGCGTGAGGTCGCCGTGCACGACGCCGGCCTGGTGGATGGCGTCGAGCGCGGTCGCGGTGGCCACGGCGAGCCGCTGCAGCTCCGGGCCGCCGCGCCGGCCGGCCTGCTGCAGCGAGGGCCCGTCCACGTACTCGGCCACGATGTACGCCCTGCCGCTGGTCGAGGCGTCGAGCACCCGCGCGAGGCAGAACGGCTCGACCGTGCGCGCGGCGGCGATGGCCGCGGCCAGGCGGTCGTCCAGGCGGTCGTCCACGGTGAGCCCCTCGCGCAGCACCTTCACGGCGACCGGGGTTCCGTTGCGTGCCTGGCCGAGGTAGACGACACCGTGGCCGCCCGCGCCGAGGCGCCCGACCAGCCGGTAGGGTCCCACCGCTGCCGGGTCGCCCTCGCGGAGGGGTTCGACGTTGGGCATGAGGGGAGTGACTCCTGTGACGGCTGAGATCAGAACTCCAGCACCCTACTGGCAAAAGTCAAGATTTGTCAGAAGTTAGGCTGATCAACTGCGAAGAAAGGGGTATGTGGGGTGCATTCGCTGGAGGACTACGCCCGCGGCGTCCGGGCCGGTTCGCGCACCTGGATCGCCCGCGCGATCACCTTGGTGGAGTCGACCAGACCCGACCACAACGCGCTCGCGCAACGGCTGCTCGTCGAGCTGACCCCGCTCACCGGGCAGGCCCGCAGGGTCGGCGTCTCCGGCGTGCCGGGGGTCGGCAAGTCCACGTTCATCGACGCCCTCGGCACCCGGCTGACCGGGCAGGGGCACAAGGTGGCCGTCCTGGCCGTGGACCCGTCCTCCACCAGGACGGGCGGCAGCATCCTCGGCGACAAGACCCGCATGTCCCGCCTGGCGGCCGACCCCGCCGCCTTCATCAGGCCCTCGCCCACCTCGGGCACGCTCGGCGGCGTCACGAAGGCCACCAGGGAGGCCATGGTCGTGGTGGAGGCGGCCGGCTTCGACGTCGTCGTGGTGGAGACCGTCGGCGTCGGCCAGTCGGAGACCGCGGTGGCCGACATGGTGGACACGTTCCTGCTGCTCACCCTGGCCCGCACCGGCGACCAGCTCCAAGGGATCAAGAAGGGCGTGCTGGAGCTCGCCGACGTCATCGCGGTCAACAAGGCCGACGGCGAGTACGAGCTGCCCGCGCGCAAGGCCGCCCGCGAGCTGGCGGGCGCGCTGCGCATGCTGCGCTCCGACGCGCCCCCGCCACCCGTCCTGACCTGCAGCGCGCTGACCGGAGCAGGGCTGGACGAGGTCTGGGCCAAGGTGCTCGCCCACCAGGAGGGCCTCGACCTCGCCGCCAAGCGCCGCCGCCAGCAGGTGGGCTGGACCTGGACCCTGGTCAAGGACCGGCTGCTGGCCGAGCTGCGCGCCGACCCCCGGGTGGCGGAGATCAGCGCGGAGGTCGAGCGCGAGGTGCTGGCGGGCGAGCTGACGCCCGCGCTGGCGGCGGAACGCATTCTGTCCGCATTCACCCGGTCCTGAACCGGCGGGCGGAGCAGCATCGGAACCCCGCAGGTGGAGATACCTCTCCCGGGGATGAGGATTCCCCCTCCGCCCCGCTCCGGCCCGGCGAAACCGCCCTGTGATCCATGCCACGATGGCGCCCAACCGACGTGGGGGAGGCGCACATGGGTGCGGAATCGATGCTGCCCGGAAGGGTGACCGACGAGCTCGAGGAGTACGGCCGCCTCCTCGACCGACACGGCATCACCTGGGGAGAACCGGAGATCCATTACGTGAAGTTCTTCGCCCGGCGGAGGGTCCTGCCGCCCGCGCTCTTCGACCGCTTCTGGTCCCTGGTCCTCCAGGCCGTCGCGGCCGACCACCCGGACGAGCCGCACGACCGGCTCGCCGCCCGGCTCGCCGAGCCCGACTACGACCGCGTCCTGCGCGACACCCTCGACGGTGAGCTGCCCGGCCACCTCGTCGCCGTCCGCATCAAGCAGGGCGGCGCGGTGCTGGAGGGCGCGCCGCGCACGGTGCTGATCGGCACGCAGGCGTCCCTCGCGGGCGGCGGCAGGAACGACCAGGTGCGCGGCCACGTGCCGTTCGTGGTGGAGCCGGGCGAGGCGCAGGCGCCCGAGCACGGCGGGTCCGCCGCGCCCTGGCAGGAGGCGCGCACGGCGGGGCTGCCCGGCCGCGGCGGCGAGCGGATCTCGCTGCTGTTCGACTCCAAGCGCGAGGAGCCCTGCCAGGTCACCGTCGACGGCACCGGCCGGGTGCTGGCGCCGTACGGCGCCTGGCTGGTGGAGGTGGACGAGGACAGCACGATCCTGGTGGACGGCGAGCGCGTCAGGCTCGACACGCTCGTGCGCCACGTGCCCGCGGCCAGGCTGCGGCTGTCGGCGGGCACGCCGTGCCGGTGGAGCGTCGTGGACGAGAACGGCAGCGGCTGGTTCCCCTCCGGCGTGCCGCACCGCTACGACTACCACGGCCGCCCCTACTTCCACGGCGACGACCTCGTCGTCGAGGTCCCCAGCCTGCCGCTGACCGTGCGGGCGGCCAGGGGCATGGAGTACGGCGAGCGCGAGTTCGCCCTCACGCCCGGCCCAGGAGCCGAGTGGCTCGTCGAGCTGACCCCGGACCGCCTGTACGACGCCGCCGCCCGCGGCTGGTACGGCGGCGACCTGCACGTCCACCTCAACTGGGCGGGCGACCTGGTGGCGGTGCCCGCCGACGCGGCCGCCGCCCAGCACGGCGAGGACCTCCACGTGCTCAACCTGCTGGCGGGCAACGTCTCGGGCCGCCGGGTCTACGACAGGGAGGCGCTCGAACACTGGACCGGCCGCGACCTGCCCTGGTCCGACGGCACCCACGTGGCCAGGATGGGCGTCGAATACCGCAACGACCTGCTCGGCCACGTCTACGCCTTCGCGCCGCGCTCGGCCCCCGGCCGCTACCACACGGGCTTCGACGGCGACGCCGACTGGCCGCCGAACGCCGACGGGCTGCGCGAGCTGCGCGGACTCGGCGCGCTGGTCGGCTACAGCCACCCCTTCCGCACCCCGATCGGCGACGGCGATCCGCCGACGGGCGTGGTCTCGCCGGTGCCACGCAACTGCGCCGCCCGCGAGCTGGTCGCCGACGCCGCGCTCGGGCTGGTGGACAGCCTCGACGTGCTCACCCACGCCTCCATCCCGGCCACGGCGGCGGTCTACCGGCGGCTGATCGGCGCGGGCAACCGGCTGGCCGTCACCGCGGGCACCGACGCGATGATCTCCTTCACCCGTTCCGACACCCAGTCGAACCCGCCCGGCTGGGCCCGCGTCTACGCGCAGGTGGAGGGGGAGCTGACGGCGCGCTCGTTCGCCGCCGCCGTACGCGCGGGCCGCACGTTCGCCACCACCGGCCCCTGGCTGGAGCTGAGCGTGAACGGCCACGGCCCCGGCCACGTCATCCACGCCACCGCGGGCGACCGCATCAGCGTCACGGCCGCCACCGTCGGGCCCGAGGCGGTGGCGATCCGCATCCGCACCGCCGACGGCCTGTGCGCGGGGGCCGAGCGGCTGGCCCCCGACGGCCGCGACTGCGGCGACGAGCTGCTGACCGTGACGGCCGAGCTGACGCTGGACGCGCCCACGTACGTGGTGGCCGAGGTCCTGTGCGCGCCGCACCCGCGCACGCTGACCGCCACCGGCTACGCGCTGACCAGCCCCGTCTACGTGGACGTGGACGGCCGGCCGGTGGCGAGGCGCGAGGACGTGCTGTGGTGCCTGGAGTGGCTCGACCTGCTGGAGCAGCTCATCCGCCAGCACGGGCGGCTGGCCAGCCCGTACCAGTTCGGCGACCACATGTCGCTGTTGCAGCAGGCCAGGGCGGTCTACACGAGCCGGCTCGAGTCCTAGACACCCCCGATGGGCGACCCCCCGCGGAAGCGGGGGGTCGTCGTGCTTTCTGGCCATGTGTGTTAAATTTTGGCCATGCGGTCAGAAAATGAGCCGGGCGGCCAGAAGTCCCGCTCCTTCATCGAGGAGGCCAGGCGGGCGCAGATCGTGGCCTCGGCCATCGAGGTGATCGCCGAGGCCGGCTACGGCCAGGCGTCGCTCGCCCGGATCGCCAAGCACGCCGGCATCAGCAAGGGAGTGATCTCCTACCACTTCGCCGGCAAGGACGAGCTGATGGAAGAGGTGGTCGAGCGGACCTACGGACGCATCGCCGAGCACGTCGCGGCCAGGATGGAGGGCCGCACCACGGCGAGCGAGCTGCTCAGGACGTACGTGCTGGCCGTGGCCGAGCACATGCGCGGCCACCGCACCCAGCTCGCGGCCCTCGGGGAGATCTTCAACAACTTCAGGGGAGCCGACGGTCAGCCCCGCTACGGCGTGCACACCAGCGAGCCGATCTACCAGACGTTTGAGTACTTCTACCGGATGGGCCAGGAGAGCGGCGAGTTCAGGAGCTTCGACACCCGGGTCATGGCCGTCACGCACTCGGCCGCCATCGACAGCATGTTCGCCTACTGGGCCGCCCACCCCGACCACGACCTCGACGCCCACGCCACCGAGCTCGCCGACCTCTTCGAAAGGGCCTGCCGCGCATGACGACAGAGACCGCCGCCCCCGCCACCAGGACCACCAGGCTCCACGCCGTCGACAACCTGCGCGTCGTGCTGACCGTGCTGGTGGTCGCCCACCACGTCGCCATCACGTACGGCAACATCCCCGTCTGGTTCTACCTGGAGCCCGCCCGCGACCCCTCAGGCGGCCTGCTGGACCTCCTGGTGGTCTTCAACCAGGCGTTCTTCATGGGCTTCTTCTTCCTCATCTCCGGCTTCTTCACGCCGGGCTCCCACGCGCGCAAGGGCGGGCGCGCGTTCGTGCGCGACCGGCTGATCAGGCTCGGCGTCCCGCTGCTCGCCTTCCTCGTGGTGCTGCGCCCGATGGTGAACTTCGGCGCGCTGGCGGACCTGCCCGGCATGCCGTACTGGCAGTTCTACCTGTTCTCCTGGGACCCGGGCCCGATGTGGTTCGCCGAGGTGCTGATCGTGTTCGCGCTGGTCTACGCCGCCTGGCGGGCCCGCAGGCCGGCGCCTGAGCGCGCGGACGTCCCGCTGCGCGCGCGGCAGGTCGTGCTGTTCACGCTCGGGCTCGCGGCCGTGACGGCCCTGTGGCGGATCCCGGTGCCGACCGGCACGTACATCCCCGTGCTCGGGCTGCCGTCGGTCAGCTTCCTGCCGCAGTACGTCGCCATGTTCGCGGCCGGATGCGTGGCCTGGCGGCGCGGCTGGTTCGCCTCGCTGCCCGCGCGGGCCGGCCGGATCGGGCTGCTCACGGCCGCCGGGGCGAGCGCGACCGTGCTCCCCGCCTCGCTCGTGACCACCGGCCTCGTGTCCGGCACGCTGACCGCGCTGTGGGAGTCGGTCTTCGCCGTCAGCATGATCATCGGGCTGACCGTGCTGTTCAGGGAGCGGTTCAGCACCCAGGGGCCGCGCGGGCGCTTCCTCGCCCAGCACGCCTTCACCGTCTACATCCTGCACCCGCTCGTGCTGGTCGGGCTCGGCCACGCGCTGAGCTGGATCCAGGCGATCGCCATCGTCAAGTTCGCGATCATGCTGGTGCTCGCGCTGCCGCTGTGCTGGGGGCTGGCCTATCTGGTGCGGTCGCTGCCGGGCGCCAAGAGGGTGCTCTGAGCCCATTCCCGGGCCCGGCCGCGACCAGCGTGCTCAGCTGTAGAAGGCGTCGAGGACGCCGCCGTGGCGCTCCTCGACGGCCTTGCGCTTGATCTTGAGGCTGGGGGTCAGCTCACCCGTCTCCACCGTGAAGTCGCTCGCCAGGATCGCGAACTTCTTGACCGTGGCGTAGCCGGCCTCGCCCGCGTTGACCTGCTCGATCGCCTTCTCGACCTCGGCGCGCATGCGCGGGTGCTCGCGCAGCTCCTCGGGGTCGAGGGGCAGCGACTCCGCCTCGGCCCACGGCTTGACCACCTCCATGTCGAGGGTGACCAGGCAGGTGACGTAGTTGCGGCGGTCGCCGTGCACGAACACGTGCGACACGTACGGGCAGGCCGCCTTGATCCGGCCCTCCAGGTAGGTCGGGGCGACGTACTTGCCGCCCGAGGTCTTGATCAGCTCCTTCTTGCGGTCGGTGATGCGCAGCCGCCCGGCCTCGTCCACCTCGCCGATGTCGCCGGTGTGCAGCCAGCCGTCCTCCAGCGCCTCGGCCGTCTCCTGCGGCAGGCCGTGGTAGCCGCGCATGATGCCGCGCCCCTTGATGAGGATCTCGCCGTCGTCGGCGACGCGCACCTCGGTGCCGGGGAACGGCAGCCCGACCGTGCCGAACTTGACCGACTCCGGCCGGTTGAGGAAGGTGCCGGCCGACGACTCCGTGAGCCCGTACCCCTCGAGGATGGTCAGGCCGGCCGCGTCGAAGAACTCGGCGATGTCCTGCGACAGCGGGGCCGCGCCCGAGATGAAGAAGCGGATCCGGCCGCCGAACCGCTCGCGCAGCTTGGCGAAGACCAGCCGGTCGGCGAGCGCGTACTCGGCGCGGGTGGTCACCGGCACCGGCACGCCGCGCTGGCGGGCCCTGCTCACCCTGATGCCGGTCCTGCGCGCCCACTCGAAGATGCGCAGCTTGAGCCCGCCGTCGTTGCGCATGTTCGCCACGACCGTGTTGTGGATCTTCTCGAAGATGCGCGGCGCGGCGGCCATCACGGTCGGCCGCAGCACGCCGAGGTTCTCGGCGATCTTGTCGAGGCGGCCGTCGATCGCGGTCGGCACGCCCTGCCCGATCATCACCACCTCCAGCAGCTTGCCGAACGAGTGCGACAGCGGCAGCCACAGGAAGTGCAGGTCGCTGGGGGAGATGAGGCCGACCTCGCGGACCGCCTCGGCGGTGTAGAGCCAGTTGTCGTGGGTCAGCTCGACGCCCTTGGGGCGGCCGGTGGTGCCCGAGGTGTAGATGAGTGTGGCCAGGGAGTCCTGGGCGATGGCGTCCACCATGGCGTCGTAGTCGCCCTCGCTCGCGGCGACCGAGGCGAGCGGGATCACCCAGCCGTCGTCACCGGCCGCGCCGTCGATGACGATCACGTGCGTGACGCCGGACAGCTCCTTCTGCACCGACCTCAGCTTGGCGACCTGGTCGTCGTTCTCGGCGACGACGATCGTGCTGCCGGAGTCGTTGATGATGAACGCGGACTCCGCCGCGGTGTTGGACGGGTAGATCGTGGTCGTGGCCGCTCCGGTCGCCAGCACGGCGAGATCGCACAGGATCCATTCGAGGCGGGTCGAGCAGAGGATCGACACGCGGGTGCCGGGGCCCGAGCCGAGCTGCGCCAGGCCGAGGGCCAGCCCGCGCACCCGGTCGCCCACCTCGCGCCATGACAACGAGGTCCACCCGTCGTCCGAGGGCACGCGGTACGCCTCGGCGTCGGGAGTGGCCGCGATCCGGTCGCGGAGCAGGGAGGGAATGCTGGACATGCCTGACCTCCTGGGGGGTGATGGCCCGACTCTAAGGCGGCGGTGGTGCTCCAGTCGATGGTTCTTGCCATGCCGTGGGGCGTGACGTATGCTCCCGACCGTCTCATCGCCGATTCGCGGGGGCAGCCGACGTGAGGATCTGAGGTCGCGGGCACCGCGCCGTTCCGCCCTGCCGTGCACGCCCGTTCCGGGCCACGCCAGAGGCTTGCGCGCGTCTCCTGGACCTCTGACGGCTCCTCGTCCCTTCCAGGCCGATGGGCTCTTCTCCGAGCTCCCTCGTAGGCGCGTGCGTATGCGGTGATTCCCGCTCAAGTCGCGAAATTTCGACTTTTGTGATGGGAGCCGCTTCATGGCGTATTCGATTGTCGTGGACCATGTGTCCTTCTCCTGGCCGGACGGCACCAGCCAGCTCAACGGGCTCGACGCGGCCTTCCCCGACGGGCGTACCGGGCTGATCGGGGTCAACGGGTCGGGCAAGTCCACGCTGCTGCGGATCATCGCCGGTGAGCTGACCCCGCGTACGGGGTCGGTGACCGTGGCGGGCGTGGTCGGTCACCTGCCGCAGACCGTGCCGCTGCGGGCCGGGCGTACCGTGTCGGACCTGCTGGAGATCACCCGTACGCGGGCCGCGCTGCACGCCATCGAGCGCGGCGACGTGGCGGATGAGCACTTCGCCGCCGTCGGCGACGACTGGGACGTCGAGGAGCGCGCCCGGGCCGAGCTCGACCGGCTCGGGCTCGCCCACGTCGGGCTCGACCGCACGGTCGGCACGCTGTCCGGCGGCGAGGCCGTCATGGTCGCGCTCGCCGCGCAGCTGCTCAAGCGGCCCGACGTGCTGCTGCTCGACGAGCCGACCAACAACCTCGACCTGGCGGCCAGGCAGCGGCTCTACGCCGCCGTCGAGACCTGGCAGGGCGTGCTGCTCGTCGTCAGCCACGATCGGGCGCTCCTGGAGCTGGCCGACCAGATCGCCGAGCTGCGCGACGGCGTCGTCCGCCTGTATGGCGGGAATCTGAGCGCGTACGAGGATCAGGTCGCCGCCGAGCAGGAGGCCGCCGAGCGCGTCGTGCGCACGGCGGAGGGCGAGGTGCGCCGCCGGCGGCGCGAGCTGATCGAGACGCGGACCAGGCTGGAGCGCAGCGCCAGGGCCGGCAGGAAGGCCTTCGCCACCAACAAGGTCGACAAGCTCACGGCCGGCGCGCTCAAACGCAAGGCCCAGGTCACGGCGGGCAAGCAGCGCGCACTCCACGAGGAGCGGCTCGCCGAGGCCCGCGAGCGGCTACGCGAGGCCGAGCAGGCGGTCCGCGACGACGCCGAGATCCGCATCGAACTCCCCGGCACGGAGGTCCCCCAGGGCCGCATCGTCCTCACCCTCCCCCTCGACCCGCCTGGTCAGCCGGAGGTGGAAGAGGGGCAGGAGCGGAGGAGCGTGGTGGAGACGCTGGTCGTGCGGGGGCCGGAGCGGATCGCGTTGCTCGGGCCGAACGGGTCCGGCAAGACCACCTTGCTCAAGCGCATTCTCACGCACGGCGCGAACGTGCCCGTCCGCTACCTGCCGCAGCGGCTCGACCTGCTGGACGACGAGCTGAGCGTGGTGGACAACGTCAGGACCGTGGCGCCGTCGGCGTCGGTCAACGAGGTGCGCGCCCGCCTGGCGCGCTTCCTGTTCCGCGGGGAGCGGGCCGAGCGGCGGGCGGGCACGTTGTCGGGCGGCGAGCGCTTCCGCGCGACGCTGGCCGCGCTGCTGTCGGCCGAGCCGCCGCCGCAGCTCCTGCTGCTCGACGAGCCGACCAACAACCTCGACCTGTCCGGCGTCAGGCAACTGGCCGAGGCGCTGGCGGCGTACCGGGGCGCACTGATCGTGGCCGGCCACGACCTGCCGTTCCTGGAGACGCTCGGGATCACCCGGTGGCTGCGGCAGGACCGGGTGGAGGGACTGTCGGAATCGTGAATTGACGGTTGGGGATCAACCCGGAGATAGTGTGGCAGGTGGCTACACCCCGGTTGATCTCCTCCGTTCTCGCTCTGGCGACCCTCACCACGCTCGGCGCGTGCTCAGTGGCCGGTGAGTCACCCACCGGGGGCGAGTCGAAGGTGAGCGGCGTCGCGGGCGGCGAGGGCACCGCCCCCGCCACCAAGGGCAAGGAGACCTCGGCCGCGCTGACGCCCGAGGCGTACAAGGGCGAGCTGGAGAGCCGGCGCAAGGCGATGACCGACGCGATCAGCGGCCTGACCAAGGCACGCGGCGTCAAGGCGCTCGACACGCGGGTGGGACGGGCCGAGGAGGCGCTGAGCGGCGCCGCCGAGGCGCTGTCCGCCCTCACCCCGCCCGACGCCGTACGCGCCCAGCACGAGGCGTACGTCGCCAGCCTGCGCGAGGTCGCCACCGGCCTCGGCTCCACCGCGGGCAAGGTCGGCTCCCGCGACCTGTGCACCCCGTCGGCGGTGCTCACCGACCTCGGCGACAAGCTGACCGCGCTCGACAAGGCGGGCCGCGCCCTGCAGACCGCCGGCGACTACCCGGCCGACGTCGTGACGGTCAAGGCGGGCGAGCGGCGCACGCGGCGGCTGCGCAACGGCGCGTTCGTCAAGAAGGGCGGCACGCTCGACGGCCGCAGCTCGCTGGAGATCGACAACGGCGGCAGCCTCGACGCCGTGGTGACCGCGCTGAGGGGCGGCAGCAAGGTGTTCAGCGTGTACGTGCGCAGGAAGGCGACGTTCAAGGTCAAGGGCGTGCGCGACGGCAACTACAAGATCTACTTCACGCACGGCACCGACTGGGACGGCACGTCAGGCGCCTTCACCCGCGACTGCAGCTTCGAACGCTTCGAGAAGACCGTGAAGTTCAAGACGACGTACACGGCGACGCAGATCCTCTGGCACGACTGGCGGCTCACGCTGCACACGATCAGCGGGGGCAACGCCCGCACCGCGCCGGTGGACCCCGAGGACTTCCCGGGCTAGACCCGCGACGGGGCCCGCCGGGGAGCCCGGCGACGGGAAAGGCCGCGCTCCCTGGCGGGGCGCGGCCTCAAGAGGGATCAGGTGGAGAAGAGCATGCCCACCCAGCTGCGCTGGCGGTGGTGGCCGTAGTGGTGGCCGCCGCCGTGGTGGGGGGCTCCCCAGGCCGGCCCGGGAGCCGTCGGAGGGGGCGGGGGAGCCGCGTGGTACTGCGACTCCATCCGGGTCAGCGTCTCGAGCTCGCCGTAGTCGAGGAAGATACCCCGGCAGTTGTCGCACTGCTCGATGTGGACGCCGTTGCGCTCATAGGTCCGCATGTTCCCGCGGCACTTGGGGCACTGCATCTAAGTCGCTCTCCTTGACTTCGAGGTCTCAGGGTTGAAACCTACCGCGCGCAACGCCGTCACGCCCTGACGATTCTGTTGCACGCCTCGACTAACGAATGTTCGACCTCGTCGAGTTCCCGGCCCTCGCGGCCCGCGTTGACCACCGCCACCGCCGCGAGTTGCACGGTCAGCGCCCTGGCCGGCACGTCGAGCCGGCGCCACGGGTCGTCGCCGGGGCCCAGCGCGGGCCCGCCGGAGGCGAGGTAGGCGCCGAGGAACCGCTCCCACACGGCCGGTTCGAGCAGGCCGGCCGCGTACCAGGCGGCGGGCCGCGCGAGGTCCCACGCCGGGTCGCCCACGCCCAGGTCGTCGACGTCGATGAGCAGCCACCTGTCGCGGTGGACGAGCTGGCCGAGATGCCAGTCGCCGTGCGTCAGCAGCCCGGGCAGCGGCGGCGGCTCGGGCAGCTCCTTGAACGCCCGCCTGATCAGCTGCTCGACCGGCCCGTCACCCGGCATGCGATCGACCGCGCGGGCCGCCCTGGCCGGGCCTCCGGCGGGCGGCAGCGCGGGCAGGAACGTCAGCGGCACCGCGTGCAGCCTGGCCAGCAGCCGGGCGCCCTCCTCCCAGGGAGCCGCGCCAGGGTCGTCGTCCTGCGAGATCGGCCGCCCGGCCGGCCACACCGTGACCGCGCGCCCCGCCGCCGGCAGCACCTCGGGCACCAGCGGGGCCAGCATCACGCCGCTCACCGCGGCCGACGCGGCGGCGCGCAGCCGTGGCCGCAGCGACTCGGCGTCGTCGCGCGCCGAGTGGGCCTTCACCACGACCTCGCCCAGCCGTAACACCTTCACGTCGGTGCGCGTCGGGTGCCACACGGGCGTGCCGGTGCCGCCGTACGCGGCGGCGATGCCCGCCAGCTCCTCCTCGAGACCCACGCGTACAGCCTATTTCGTCCGCAGGTGGCGCGGCTCCCGGCGGCGGCGTAGGGAAAACTGGGCGCATGAGAATCGGTTTCGCCGTACCCGTGTCAGGGCCGTGGGCCACGCCCGAGCACATGCGCCGCGTCGCCGTCCGGGCCGAGGAACTCGGCTACGCGGAGCTGTGGACGTTCCAGCGGCTGCTCTATCCGGTCGGCAGCACCATGGGCCCCACCTACCGCGCCGTCCACGACCCGCTGATCACGCTGTCCCACGTGTCGGCCGTGACAGGCCGCATCGGGCTCGGCGTCGCGGTGATCAACGCGTACGTGCCGCCGATCCTGCTGGCCAAGCAGCTCGCCACCCTGCAGACGCTGTCCGGCGGCCGGGTCACCGCCGGCATCGGCCTGGGGTGGCTGCCCGAGGAGTTCGAGGCGAGCGGGGTCGGCATGGAGCGGCGCGGGCGCAGGGGCGAGGAGTTCGTCGAGCTGCTGCGCCGGGCGTGGAGCGACGACGTGGTCGAGCACAGCGGCGACTTCTACCGGGTGCCGCCCGCCCACATCGACCCCAAGCCCGAGCCCGGGCCGCCGCGCATCCTGCTCGGCGGGTCGGCCGACGCCGCGCTGCGCAGGGCGGCCCGGCTGGCCGACGGGTGGGTCAGCTCCAGCAGGGAGGACCTGACGGCCATCGGCACCAGGATCGAGATGATCAAGGCGGAGCTGGCGGCGTCCGGGCGCGACCCCGGCGCGTTCCGCTTCGTGGTGCGCGGGGTGACGCGGGTGCGGGCCGCCGACGAGGACCGGCCGCTGTCGGGCACGTACGACAAGATCCGCCGCGACGTGGCGGCCCTGGGCGCGGTCGGCGTGACCGACGTCTTCCACGACCTCAACTTCGACCAGGACATCCCGGCCGCCGGCCCCAGGGAGGCGATGCGCAGGGCCGAGGAGGCCCTGGAGGCGCTGGCTCCCTAGCCGCCGCCGTAAGGCACGGTGATGATCTCCAGGTTGTGCCCGTCGGGGCTGGACCAGTAGAGCCCGCGCCCGCCGTCGTTGGTGTTGATCCGCCCCGGCTCCCGGTGGTACGGATCGGCCCAGTACGTCAGCCCGCGCTCCTTGATCCGGCCCCAGATGCGGTCGAACTCCTCCTCGCTCACCAGGAACGCGTAGTGCTGCTGCGGCACGTCATCGCCGGCCTGCACGACGTCGAGCGAGACGCCGTTGGCGAGCGTGACGACGCGGAAGGGCCCGTAGACCGGCGCCGGCTCGAGACCGAGCACGTCCACGAGGAAGTCCGCCGTGGCGTCCCGGTCACTCGCGGGGACGATCGTGTGGTTCAGCTTGACGCTCATACTTCGCAGGCTACGTCAGGAGGCCGGACAGGCGGGCCGCCTCCTCCGCCACCGCGTTCCGCAGCTCCCTGACGCCCTCGCGGCCGCGTACGGGGTGCACGGCGTTCGTCAGCAGCACCACGGTGAGGCGGCGGGCCGGGTCGACCACCAGGGACGTGCCGGTGAAGCCCGAGTGGCCGTACGCGTCCTTGAGCGGCCCCACGAGGCCCGGATCGCCGATGCGCACGCCCAGCCCGTGACGGAACGGCGCCCCCTCGGCGCCCTGGTCGCGCGTCATCTCCGCCACGGCCGCCGCGCCCAGCACCGGCCCGCCGCCGAGCCGCAGCGCCTCGCCGAAGGCCAGCAGGTCGTCGGCGGGGGCGAAGACGCCCGCGTGCCCGGCCACGCCGCCGAGCGCGTACGCGGTCTCGTCGTGCACCTCGCCCCGCACGCAGCCGGGCCCTGGCCGCTCGGCCTTCCACTCGGTGGCGGCCACCCGGCCGAGCACCTCGGGGCCGGGCCGGTAGCCCGTGTCGGACAGCCCCAGCGGGCCGGTGACCCGCTGGCGTACCAGCACGTCCAGCGGCGCCCCTCCGGTCAGCTCGGCCAGGCGGCCGGCCATGACCATGCCGACGTCGCTGTAGAGGTAGGGGCCGCCGACCGGATGCTCGGACGGCGTGGCGACCATGGCGGCCAGGCGGTCGCCGGGGTCCGCGTCCGGCAGCTCCTGGTCGATGCGGCGGGTCGGCGGCAGGCCCGCCGTGTGGGTGAGCAGGTGGCGCGGGGTGATGCGGGGATCGGCGGCCGGCAGGTGCGCGGTCACCGGCGCGTCGAGGTCCAGCCTGCCCTGCTCGGCCAGCGAGAGCAGCACCGTCGTGGTGAACAGCTTGCTGACCGAGGCCAGGTCGAAGATCGAGTCGCGGCGGGCCGGCGGGCGGCAGGCGGCGAGCGTGCCGCCGGCGTCCGCGTACCGCACCAGCTCCCCGGCGGACGCCTGGGCGGCCACGAAGCCGTCCACGGCGATCAGCGCCACCGCGGCGGGGCAGACCTCGGGCACCGCCGTCGCCAGGATCGCCTCCAGCCGGTCCGACATCCCCGTCCTCCTCATCCCCATCCCCATCCCCATCACCGTGAGTTCAGCCGCCCGCCCGGACGGCTCAGCCGCTGAGCGCGTCGCTGAGGCGTTCGCCGTGCGAGCTCAGCAGCGCCCTGGCCGCGTCGGCGTCGAGGCCGTGCCTGATCATCAGCACCGCGACCTTCGCCTGGCCGCCCGCCGCGTCCAGCGCCGCGCCGGCCGTCTCCTGGTCGGCCCCGGTGATGTCGCTGACGATGCGCAGCGCCCGCCCGGCGAGCTTGCTGTTCATGGCCGACATCTCGATCATCTTGTTCCCGTACGTGCGGCCCAGCTTGACCATCGAGATCGTCGAGATCATGTTCAGCACGAGCTTCTGGGCCGTGCCCGCTTTCAGCCGCGTCGAGCCGGTCACCACCTCGGGCCCCACGACCACCTCGATGGCGTGCTCGGCGGCGGCCGACAGCGGCGCGTCGTCGTTGCACGACAGCCCCACGGTCAGCGCGCCGCGGCCGCGCGCCTCCGCCAGCGCGCCCAGCACGAAAGGAGCCCGCCCGCTGGCGGACACGCCCACCACCGAGTCGAGCGGTCCCACCTCCAGGTCCTTCAGCGCGGCGGCGCCGGCCTCGGCGTCGTCCTCGGCGCCCTCAACGGAACGGGTCAGCGCGTCCGGCCCGCCGGCGATGATGCCCTGCACCAGCGACGGGTCGGTGCCGAACGTCGGCGGGCACTCGCTGGCGTCGAGCACGGCCAAGCGCCCCGACGTGCCGGCGCCGACGTAGAGCAGCCGGCCGCCCTGGCCCATCCTGGCGGCGATGGCGTCGATCGCCGCCGAGATCGCCGGGAGCACCACCGCGACGGCGGCGGGCACGGCGGCGTCGGCCTGGTTCATCAGCCGGGCGAGCTGCAGGGTCGGCAGCCGGTCGATCTGGGCGTAGCGGGGGTCGCTCTGCTCGGTGGACGGCTCTGATAGCGGATCAATCATGTCGCTAATTTCCACCCTCTACTTCTCTCTTGTAAATATCTTTCAGACAATGGGTTCATGCCACACGTACGAACAGGAGCCGAACGGCTGGCCGCGGATCCCGCCCTGGCGGGCGGCACGCGCCTCGGCCTGATCACCAACCCCACCGGCGTCCTGCCCGATCTGACCCCCACACCCGACGCCCTGCTGGCGGCGGGCCTGAACCTGACCGCGCTCTTCGGCCCCGAGCACGGCATGCGCGGCACCGCGCAGGCCGCGGGCAGCGAGGCCGACGGCGTGGACGAGCGGACCGGGCTGCCGGTCTACGACACGCACAAGCTCTCCGGCGACGCCCTCGACGCGGTGGTGGCCGCCTCCGGGGTGGACACGCTGGTCTTCGACATCGCCGACGTGGGCGCCCGCTTCTACACCTACGTGTGGACCATGTACGACCTCATGGCCGCAGCGGCACGGCTGGGGCTGCGGTTCGTGGTGCTGGACCGGCCCAACCCGCTGGGCGGGACGGTCGAGGAGGGGCCGCTGCTCGACCCGGCGTACGCGAGCTTCGTCGGCCGCTTCCCGCTGCCGCTGCGGCACGGCAGGACGGCGGGGGAACTGGCCGGCCTGTACGGCTTCGACCTCGACCTGACCGTCGTCACGATGGAGGGCTGGCGGCGGGAGATGACCCACGCCGGCACGGGGCTGCCCTGGGTGATGCCGTCGGTCAACATGCCGACCCCGGAGACCGCGCTGGTCTATCCGGGAACCGGCCTGTTCGAGGGCACCAACTTCTCCGAGGGGCGCGGCACCACCCGGCCGTTCGAGCTGGTCGGGGCGCCGTACCTGGACGAGCGCTTCGTCCCGGCGCTCGGCGAGCTGGGGCTGCCGGGGGTGCGGTTCAGGGAGGCGTGGTTCACGCCGACGTTCCACAAGCACGCCGGCGTCCCCGTACGGGGGGTGCAGCTCCACGTGCACGACCCCGCCGCGTTCCGGCCGGTGCTGACGGGCCTGTCGATGCTGCACGTGGCCCGCACCCTCCACCCGGACGAGCTGCGCTGGGAGGGCCCTGAGCTGTTCCTCGACCACCTGTGGGGGTCCGGCACGCTCAAGAAGTGCCTGGAGGCCGGTGGGGACCCGCGCGAGCTGTGCCCGCCGCCCGCCCACCCTGAGGGAGGACTTCTGTACTGACCGGCCCATCACGCCAGATCGCGCCGGTAGAGCCAGAAGACGCGTTCGGCTCGCGCGCCCACGGCGCGCGAGTAGAACCGCAACGGCCCCACCCACCCGATCTGGGCGTGGTCCTGCCCGGCGGCCCGCTGCTCGGCCAGGCACCTGCGCAGCAGCACGCGCCCGAGGCCGAGACCGCGGGCGTCGGGCGCGGTGCCCATGGGGCCGAACCAGGACGGCCGCGCTCCCCAGGCCGCGAAGCCGAGGACGCGGCCCTCGCGTTCCGCGTAGTGCAGCCCGGCCGCGTTGACCGCCTCCCAGGCCCAGCGATCGTTCCAATGCCCGGCGACGAAGGCCGCCACCCGCTCGCGATCCGGCCCGGCGTCCATGGGCCCGCCCAGGCCGTGCACGGACACGCCCGCGCGCTTGAGGGCGGCCAGCTCCTCCTCGACGGACAGGTCGGCGTCGCGCAGGTCGGCGGTCATGTTCCAGGCCACCTCGTAGCGCTCGTAGCCGAGGCGCTCGGCCAGGCACGCGGCGGCGGTGTAGCGCACGTCTATGCCGGGCCAGGCGTAGCAGGGCGGGTTGCCGGCGAAGCGGGCCTCGCGGGCGCCCTGGCCGCGCAGCCAGTCCTCGGCCGCCCGCACGAGCGCCCGCCCGCGCCCGGCGCCCTGGGCCGAGGGCTCCACGGCCAGCAGGTCGACGTGACCGACCGCCGGGTTCACCGAGTTGAGCGAGACCATCACCACGCCGCCGTCCACGGCCAGCGCGGTCCAGCGCCGCTCGGCCGGGGGCCGCGCCAGGCCGCGCACCAGCGCGGCGCCCTCGCCGGCGTCGAACGTCAGCGCCGACTCGGCCACCCGTGCGGCCTCCCCCGCGTCGAATTCCCGCACGGAGTGCGTCATCACACCTCGCTCATCGGGCGGGCGATCACGCTGCGGCGCTCGGGGTGGAAGCACGCGTGCTCCTGCGGCACGCCCTCGGTGAGCTGCAGCAGCGGCCGTTCCGACGCGCACCGCTCGGTGCTGAACGGGCAGCGGCGGGCGAACAGGCAGCCCTCGTCGGCCTGGCTCTCGTCCAGCGACTCCAGCGGCACGACGGGCTGCTCGCCCGGCTGCTCAAGGCCGTGCAGGACGGGGATGGCCGACAGCAGCGACTGCGTGTACGGGTGCACCGGGTCGGCGATGATCGTGTCCACCGGGCCGTGCTCGACGACCTGGCCGCGGTAGATGACGTACAGCTCGCCGTCGCCGCCGATGTAGCGGGCCGTCGCCACGTCGTGCGTGATGAACAGCACGCTCACGCCGAGCCGCTCGCGCAGGTCCTTCAGCAGCGCGAGGATGCCCAGCCGGAGCGAGACGTCGATCATCGAGACGGCCTCGTCGGCCACCAGCATCTCCGGGTCCACGGTCAGCGCGCGGGCGATGACCACGCGCTGCCGCATGCCGCCGGACAGCTGGTGCGGGTAGCGCGACAGCACCGAGCCCGGGTCGAGGCCGACCAGCGAGAGCACCTCGGCGGCCCGCTCCTCGATCCAGGCGCGCGAGCGGCCGGTCTGCCTGGCCCGCAGGCTGAGCGGCGCGAACAGCGTCTGGTGGACGGTCCTCGTCGGGTTCAGGGCCGAGTACGGGTCCTGGTGGATCATCTGGATCTTGCGGAAGTGCGGCTGGCGCTGCTTGGGCCTCAGCCCCGACAGCTCGACGCCGTCGATCGCGATCTCGCCCTCGTCGTACGACTCCAGCCCCGCGATGATCCGCCCCAGCGTGGTCTTGCCGCACCCGGACTCGCCGATGAACGAGGCCGCGCCGCCCTTGGGGATCGCGAAGTCCACGCCCCGCAGCGCCCGCACCTCGCGGGCGCCGAGCACCTTGCCCCGCTGCTTGAACGTCTTGACGACGCCGGTTCCGGTGATCATGCGTGCTCCTTCACGGTCACGGCGTGACAGGCCACGGTACGCGTGCCGTGCTCGACGGCCTCGGGGTCCACGGTGTCGCACACGTCCATGCGCAGCGCGCACCGCTCCCTGAACACGCAGCCCTGCTCGGGCACGGTCGCCAGCGTGGGCGGCCGGCCCGGCAGCGCCTGCGCCTCGTCGATGTCGCCGACGAGCCGCGGGATGGCCTTGATCAGGCCGCGCGTGTACGGGTGGCTGGGCGCGCCGAGCACCTCCCTGGTGGGGCCCTGCTCGACGAGGCGGCCGCCGTACATGACGGCCAGCCGGTCGGCGACCTCGGCCACCACGCCGATGTCGTGCGTGATGACCAGCGTGGTCAGGCCGCGCTCCGCGTGCACCTCGCGGACGATCTTCAGGATGTTCGCCTGGGTGATCATGTCGAGCGCGGTCGTCGGCTCGTCCAGCACCACCAGGTGGGCGTTGAGCACCAGCGCCAGCATGATGCCGACCCGCTGGCGCATGCCGCCGGACAGCTCGTGCTGGTGCGAGTCGAGCACGCGGGCGCCGTCCATGCCCATCCGGCCGAGCAGCTCCTTGGCCTCGCGCACCAGCCCGCGCAGGTCCTCGATCCCGTGCGAACGGCCCAGGTCGAGCAGCTGCTTGCCGACCGGCTTGAGCGGGTTGAGGGAGTTCTGGGCGGCCTGGAAGACGTAGCCGATGTGCCTGCCGCGCGCCTTGCGCAGCTGCTCGCCCGACAGCGCGGCCACGTCGCCCAGCCCGTCGATCTCGACGCTGCCCGCCGCGATCCTGCCGGGCGGCTGCACGGCGTTGAGCAGCGACAGCGCGAGCGTCGACTTGCCGGATCCCGACTCGCCGACGATGCCGGTGATCGAGCCGGGCTCCAGCGTCAGGCTGACGTCCCTGACGGCGGGCAGCTCGCCCGCGGGGGTCTTGTAGACGACCGTCAGGCCGCCGATGCGCACTCCGGGCGCCTTGTTGCTCACCCTCTACTCCTCGCGCAGCCGGGGATTGAAGATCTCGTCCATGGCGTCCACCACGAGCACGATCCCGAGCGTGAGCAGCAGGATCGCCAGCAGCGGAGCCAGCAGGTAGCCCAGCGCGTTCGGCGTGATCATGGCGCCCGCCTGGAACACGGCCAGGTTGAGCATCACGCCCCAGTTGTCCGACTCGTACGGCAGCACGCCCAGGAAGAACAGGCCCACCTGCGAGTAGACCGCACCGGTGACCGAGATGAGCATGTTCATGGCGATGTACGGCGCCATGCTCGGCAGCAGTTCCTTGCCGATGATGTGCGTCGTGGACAGGCCGAGCCCGCGCGCCGCCTCGATGAACCCGCGCTCGCGCAGCGACAGCGTCTGCGAGCGCACGGCCCGCGCCACGCCGCCCCAGCCGAGCAGGCCGAGCACGAGGCCCATCTGCACCGGGCTGCTGAAGCGCCACACGGTCGCGAGGACCAGCAGCAGCGGCAGGCCGGGGATGGTGAGCTTCATGTCGGTCAGCCGCATGAGCACGGTGTCCCAGCGGCCCCGGCGGAAGCCGGAGAACAATCCGATCGCGGTGCCGACGACGACCGTGATGACCGCGGTCACCGCGGCGGTCAGCAGCACGTAGCGCGAGCCCTTGATGACCAGCGCGGTCACGTCCCGCCCCTGCGGGTCGGTGCCGAACCAGTGCTCCCAGCTCGGCGGCTGGGTGATCGCGTTGGTGTCGCCCGGCAGGTTGGCGGGCAGCAGCATGGGCCCGACGACGGCCATGATCACGAAGCCCGCGAGGATGACGACGCCGACCATGCGGCTGGGCTTGCGCCTCATCACCCGCCACACGCCGCGCCAGAAGTTGCGGCGCATGGCCGAGGCCGCCGAGCCGGTGCCCGCACCGGTCTCCGGAATGAGCGTGGCGCTCACGACGCCTCCTCTCCGCTGCGCACCCGCGGGTCGATGACCGTGTAGAACAGGTCCGCCACGATGTTGGCGATGATGGTCCCGGCCGTGATCAGCAGGAAGGCGCCGCCCATCAGGGCGTAGTCGCGGTCGGTGACGCTGCTGATCAGCAGCCAGCCGAGGCCCGGATAGTTGAAGATCTTCTCGATGAAGACCGCGCCGCCGAGCAGCAGCCCCAGTGACAGGGCGAGCATGGTGAACAGCGGCAGGATCGCGTTGCGCGCGATGTACCTGAAGACGATCGAGCGCTTCATCCCGCGCAGCTCGGCGGCCAGGATGAAGTCGTCACCGAGCACGGTCACGACGCTCGACTTCATCGCCAGGATCCATCCGCCGTACGCCGACAGCGCGTACGTCAGGACCGGCAGGATCGCGTGCTCGACGAGCGAGCCGATGTAGCCGGCGTTGAACCCCGGTTCGTACAGGATGTCCACCGACCCGTCGGCGGGCAGGATGGGGATGAGCGTGGCGAAGATCACCACGAGCAGCATCGCCAGCACGTACTGCGGGATGCCGTGCAGCAGCGAGCCCGAGATGGACAGCGCGTCGCCGAGCTTGCCGGTGCGCTTGATCGCCGCGTACACGCCGAGGATGATCCCGACGAGGAAGCTCAGCAGCGTGCCGGCCAGCACCGGTAGAACGGTCCACTTGGCCGCGTCGGTCAGCACGTCGAGCACGGGGGTGCCGGGCCTGGTGACCGAGACACCGAGGTCGAGGCGGAGCAGGCCGGTGATGTACTCGCTGTACTGCTGCCACAGCGTGCCGTCCGGCTGGAAGCCGTACAGCACCTTCACCGCCTGCTGGGCCGCCTCGGGGGCCATGCCGCCCTCGATCAGCTTCTCGTAGCGGGCGGCCATGGGGTCGCCCGGGATGTTGTTGATGATGAAGAAGCTGATCGTCGCGACAACGAGGATCATGACGAACCCGCGGGCCAGGTGGCCCGCGAGTCGCCGTGCGATGGACGTCATAGGCTACTGCTTCGCCTTGATCAGACCTTGCTGGATCCACACGCCGGAGGGGAGCACGCCGGTGCCCATTCGCAGGACCTCGTCGTCGTGGGGCCAGCCGGTGAAACGGTTGTTGTTGACGAACTGCGTGTTCACGTAGTCCCAGAGCTGGATGACCGGCAGGTCCTGGTTGGCGGCCTTGGCCAGCTTCGCCATGATCGGCTTGGCGGCCTCCTCGTCGGCGGAGTTCAGCTCGGCGGTCAGCTCACCGGGGTTGATCTTCTCGCCGTCGACCTCGATCTCCTCGGGGCCGCCCATCCAGTTGTTGTTCTTGCCGGGTGCGCTGTGCGTGACCTTGCCCGCGACGTTGGTCCAGCCGTTGGAGGCGCCGTAGAGGCGCTGGAAGATGTCGTACGGCGCGGGGCCGAGCGCCATCAGCCAGAAGCCGACGTCGTACTTGCCGGCCGCCAGCTCCTCCAGGTACAGCGGGTAGTCGGCGGTCGTCACGACCTCCGCGTCCACGCCGGCCTTGATGAGCTGGCCCTTGATGTTCTCCTGCGCCGACAGCCAGTCGGAGAAGCCGGCGGGCGCGTGCATGGAGACCTTCCACGGCGTGCCGTCGGCCAGGGTCCACTTGCCGTCCTTCTTGACCAGGCCGGCTTCCTTGAACTCCGTCTCGGCCTTGGCCAGGTCCACCTTGTACGGCTCGAGCTGCGGGACCGTGTCGGGGATCCACGCCTGCGCGGCCTTCTGGTGGATGCCGCTGGTCGTGGCGGCGGCCGTGCCGCCTTCGGGCGAGGCGACCTTGGTGACCTGGTCGCGGTCGATCAGGTAGGCCAGGCCCCTGCGCACGTGGACGTTGTCGTACGGCTTCTTGGTCTGGTTGAAGGCCATGCCCACGGCCACCGGCGAGTAGCCCTTGATGACCTCGTTGCCGGAGGCGGCCTTGATCCGGTTCATCACGTCCGTCGGCGCGGCCGTGAACCCGGCGTGGTCGAGCTTGCCGGCGGTGAGGTAGTTCCAGATCTGCTCGTTGCCGGTGTAGTTGAGGAACTTCACCTGCGAAGGAGCGACGTTGGCGGCGTTGAAGAAGTACTTGTTCTTGATCAGCAGCGCCTCGGAGGGGTTGACCCGCTCCAGCACGAACGGGCCGGCGGAGACGTCCTTCGGCGGGGCGAAGGCGATGACCTTCTCGCCCAGGGACGTGATCTCCTCGCGGGCCTTCTCGGCCTCGGCGCCGTCGCCGCGCGCGGCCTTGAGCTTGTCCCAGAAGTCGGCGGGGAGCACGCTGCTCCACACGTGCGCCGGCAGGATCGTGGTGTCCAGCACGCCGCGGGCGAACTTGGGGCTGGGGTTGGCCATGTCCTGCGTGATCTTCACGGTCTGCGGGTCGACCACCTCGACCTCCGCGGCGGCGCCCGCCGCGCCCGGGGTGGTCGAGAACGCCGTGCTGCCCTGCGTGTAGGCGATGCCGATGGACATCTTGACGTCCTCGGCCGTGACCGGCTTGCCGTCGGACCACTTCGCGTTGGGCTGCAACTTCAATGTGATCGCGGAGTTGTCGTCCGCGAGCTCCCAGCTCGCCGCAAGACCAGGCAGGGCCTTGTTCGGGTCGGTCAGGTGGTTGACGACCCAGCCCAGCTTCATGGAGCTGTAGCCGGGGAAGGAGTTGCCCTTCGGGTTGTACGGGTTGGCCGGCGCCGACGCCTCGAGGCCCGGCCTGTTCACGTCGATCGTGGTGAAGAGCCCGCCGCCGCCACCGCCCGAGCCGGACTTGTTGGTGGTGCCACCGCTGCACGCCGCAGTCGCGGTGGCAAGACCCAGCAACGCCACTACCGCTGCCAGTCGCTTCATTTGCCGCTCCGGGGGATGTCTCTAGGGATTGACCGGACATTACGATCGCGCCAGATCGGCGTCAATAATCTCCAGCGGTTGTGAGGCTAATGTAACTTTCCTTCATGAGTGTAGGAAGTGGCGCTAAGCGCCATCAAGTAAAACCTCAGGTCAGCACCAAGACGGCCGCACCGTTGACCCGGTCGGCGGCCAGGTCGGCCAGCGCCCGGTCCGCCTCCTCGAACGGGTAGGCCACCGCCGACACCCTGGGCGGGTGCGACAGGGCCAGCTCCAGATAGGCGTGCCCGTCGGCCCTGGTGTTGGCCGTCACGCTGCGCAGCGTGCGTTCCTGGAACAGGTGCCGGTCGTAGTCGAGCGCCGGGACGTCGGTGAGGTGGATGCCCGCCACGGCGAGCGTCCCGCCCCGGTCGAGCGCCTCCAGCGCGGGCGGCACCAGCGTGCCGACGGGCGCGAACAGGATCGCCGCGTCCAGCGGCTCGGGCGGCCGGTGCGCGTCCGCGGAGGCCGCGCCCAGCTCAAGCGCCAGCCTACGTGCTTGTTCCGACCGCGTGACCACGTGCAACGTGGCCCCGCGCGCGATCGCCGCCTGCGCGGTCAGATGCGCCGACGAGCCGAAGCCGTAGATGCCGAGCCGCCCGTCCTGCGGCAGGTCGCACCTGGCCAGCGCACGGTAGCCGATGATGCCCGCGCACAGCAGCGGCGCCAGCCACTCGGCGGGGCGGTCGCCGGGCAGCGGATAGACGTAGTCCTCGCGGGCGACGACGTACTCGGCGTAGCCGCCGTCGGCGTCCCACCCCGTGTACGTCGAGCCGGGGCACAGGTTCTCCATGCCCCTGCGGCAGTACCGGCACCGGCCGCAGGTCGAGCGCAGCCACGCCACGCCCACCCGCCTGCCCGCTCGCGGGCCGGCGCCCTCGATCCTGCCCACCACCTGGTGCCCGGGCGAGGTGCGCGGCCGGCGCGGCGCCAGGTCGCCCTCCGCGAGGTGCAGGTCCGTACGGCACACCGCGCACGCCTCCACCTTCACCAGGACCTCGCCGGGCCCCGGCACGGGCGCCTCCCGCTCGATCAGCCGCAGCGGCCCCGACGCGATCGGTCCAGGCCGCTCCACCACCCAGGCACGCATATGGCCACCCCTATCCGTTCGTCGCCTCCTGCGCCAGCCTGGAGGCCGCCAGCGAGGCGTACAGCGCGGCGCCGTCCGGCAGGACCGCGTCGTCGAAGAGCGCGTCGGGGGAGTGGTTGTAGGGGGCGGTCGCCGGATCGCGGTCCGGCGGGCAGGCGCCCAGGAACACGAACGCGCCCGGCACGTTCTCCAGCACGTACGAGAAGTCCTCCGAACCCATGATCGGGTTGGGCGAGACGGCGTAGCGGCCGGGCCCGAACAGCTCGTCGGCCGTCGCGCCGGCGAACTCCGCCTCGGTCCTGTCGTTCACCGTCACCGGGTAGCCCATCGCGAACGACGGCTCCACGCCCAGCCCGTACGCCGCCGCGATGCCCTCCACGACCTCCACCAGGCGCCGCTTGGCCAGCGCCCTGTTCTCCTTGCTGAAGGTCCGCACCGTCGCCTCGAAGTGCGCCTCGTCGGGGATCACGTTGTCGGCCGAGCCGGCCTGGAACCTGCCCACCGTCACCACGACCGGGTCGAAGACGTTGAACGTCCTGGTCACCATGGCCTGCAGCGACGTCACCATCTCGCAGGCCGCCTGGATCGGGTCGAGCGACAGGTGCGGCGTCGAGCCGTGGCCGCCGCGCCCCTTCACCGTCACCTTGAACGTGTCGGCCGCCGCCATCAGCGGCCCGGGCCGCGACGCGAACAGCCCCTGCGGCAGGACCGACGACACCACGTGCATCCCGTACGCCGCCACCGGCCGCGCGCCCGCCGCCTCCAGCACGCCCTCCTCGATCATGCGCTTGGCGCCGTCGTGGCCCTCCTCGCCCGGCTGGAACATGAAGATCACGTCACCGGCCAGCTCGTCGCGCCGCCCGCTCAGCAGGTGCGCCGCCCCCACCAGCATCGCCGTGTGCAGGTCGTGGCCGCAGGCGTGCATCTGGCCCGGCAACTGGGAGACGTACGGCAGGTCGTTCTTCTCGGCCACCGGCAGCGCGTCCATGTCGCCACGCAAAAGCACCGCGGGCCCCTGCTGCCCACCGGGCTTACCGCCGCGCAGCACCGCCGTCACCGAGCTGAGCGCGGACCCGGTCGTGATCTCCAGCGGCAGGCCCTCAAGAGCCGCGAGCACCTTCTCCTGGGTGCGCGGCAGGTGCAGGCCGATCTCGGGGGTGGTGTGCAGGGAGTGCCTGAGCTGGACGATCTCGTCCCGCATGTCCTGGGCGGTTTCAGTGAACGACATGAGCAACATTGTTCACCTGCCGGGCGGGAAGTCGATAAGGCGCGCTCGGTACGATGAACGCGTGACTCAGCGTAAGCGGATCGACTCCTGGTTGTCCGACATGGACGGTGTGCTCGTACATGAAGGGCGGCCGGTCCCAGGTGCGGACGAATTCATCAAAAGGCTCAGCGAGTCGGGCCGGAAGTTCCGGGTCCTGACCAACAACTCGATCTACACCCAGCGCGACCTGTCCGTACGCCTCGCGGGCGCCGGGCTCGACGTGCCAGCCGAGTCCATCTGGACCTCCGCCCTGGCCACCGCCCAGTTCCTCGACGACCAGCGGGCCGGCGGGTCGGCGTACGTGATCGGCGAGGCCGGGCTGACCACGGCGCTGCACGAGGTCGGCTACGTGCTGACCGACCTCGACCCCGACTACGTGGTGCTCGGCGAGACCCGCACCTACAGCTTCACCCAGATCACCCGGGCCATCCGGCTCATCGAGGGCGGCGCCCGCTTCATCGCCACCAACCCCGACCCCATCGGCCCCTCCACCGAGGGCTCGCTGCCGGCCTGCGGCGCCGTCGCCGCCATGATCACCAAGGCCACCGGCGTGGAGCCGTACTTCGTGGGCAAGCCCAACCCGCGCATGATGCGCAGCGCGCTCAACGAGATCGAGGCCCACAGCGAGACCACGGCCATGATCGGCGACCGCATGGACACCGACATCGTCTCGGGCATGGAGGCCGGGCTGTTCACCATCCTCGTGCTCACCGGCGTCACCCAGCGGCACGAGATCGACCGCTTCCCCTACCGTCCCTCCCTGATCGTCGACTCGGTCGCCGACCTCATCGAGCTCATCTGAGGCCCGCAGGACGGGCTCAGGAGGAAAAACCTGCACCCGCTTCCCGCTCTCGTTCCCGCCGTCGAGAGGGGAGTCGAGGGGCGCGGGAGGAAAGAAGCACACCCGCGCTTTTCCTCCGCTCCGCGCCCCCGTCCCACGGCTGCGACGATGGCGGCGAGCAAGAGCGCAGAGCATGAGAGGGCGGGGGCAGGTGGACGTACGCGCGGAGGTCCTCGACCTGAAACTCCGGGTCGAGGACCTCGAGACGGCCCTGGAGCAGGCCGGGCCCGAACAGCAGATCGGTCTCATGCGGGAGGTCCTCGGCCTCTCGGAGCGGCTGCAGGCCGAGATCACCACGCTGCGGGCCGAGCTGGCCCGTGCCCGTGGCGAGATCGGCGAGGAGTTCGCCGCGGTCGGCACGGAGATCGCGGGCGTGCGCAGGGAGGTCGCCTCCCGCCCTGCCGCCGAGACCCGCGAGACTCCCGGTACCTCCGAGACCTCCGATACATCCGAGGCAGCCGAGCCAGGGGCGGACGTGCGGGCGGAGATCGCCGTCGAGTTCGCCGTCGTCCGGTCGGAGATCCAGCGCGAGTTCGACTTCCTGCGGTCCGAGGTCCTCGATCTGAGCATCAAGCTGGAGCGCCTGCAGCGGCGCGAGCACTGACCGCATCACACCGCATCACAGCGCATCAGCGGTGCAGTCAGAGGTGCCGTCAGAGGTGCCGTCAGAGGTGCCGTCAGAGGTGCCGGCACAGCGCCCTCGCAGGGTCGTCACGCGGTCGTCACGCGGTCCGTCACAGGGCCGACAGCACCGGCTCCATGACCTCGGCGGGGCACAGCTGGCGGATCACTCGCCGCACCTGGTCGCGCAGGTCGGCCGAGGTCAGGTGGCCGTCCTCGTCGAAGTGCGGGCAGGCCGGCGAGATCACCAGCTCGGCCCCCATCACCACGGCGCCCGCCCCGAGCAACTGCTTGTACAGCTCCGCCTGCGCCCACATGGCCCCGCAGGCCCGCGCGCTCGCGCTCATCACCCCGACGTGCTTGCCCGACAGCCCGTCCCGCGCGGCCATCCAGTCCAGCGCGTGGGTCAGCTCCATCGGCAGCAGGCTGTGCTCGGGAGCCGTCAGCAGGATCGCGTCGCTCCCCGCGACCATCGAGACCAGCTCCCGCGCCGGCCCCGGGACGGTCCCCGGCTGATACGGCGGGATCTCGCCCAACCCCTGCCACACCTCGAAACGCACGTTCTCCGGCAATTCGCCGCCTGCCGCGTCCAGCAATCTGGTGATGAATGACCCCGCGTGGAGACTGGCGGCGATCCCGATGATTTTCACCCACTGCTCCCAAGGGGTTCCGGTGTTACCGAGAACCTGCCCGATGCCGCGGATGTCCAAGACCATGCCGAAGTCAAGAGGCGCACAGTTCTCCCCGAACTCGGCGATCTTGTGTGGGGATGTCCCGGCTACCGGTCGTCGGAGGCGCGGGGGCGGCGGAAGATCAGCGCCAGCACCCGCAGCCCCAGGATCGCCGCGACCATCAGCAGGTTGTAGCCGATGAGCTGCAGCAGCGTCGTCGAGCCCACCAGCGCGGGCCCGCCGTCCGTGGTCAGCAGGATGACCGCCATCAGCCCCGCCGTCGCGCCCAGCACCGTCAGCAGCACCTGGTGCAGCAGGCCCGTCACGTAGCGGCGGTCGCGGTCGTCGGCGAGCAGCCGCACGTTCACGCTGAAGCGGCCGTGCTCGGCGGCGCTGGCGATGCGCTCGATCCGGCGCGGCAGGCGGCGCAGCATCGGCACCAGGGCGGTCAGCTCCTGGGTCAGCGACTCGCGGATCGTCTCCGGCGTGACCTGCTCCGACAGGTAGCGTCCCGCGAACGCGCGGGCCTCGCCGATCAGGTTGAAGCCGGGCGACAGGCGCACCAGCGTGCCCTCCAGCGTGGCCAGCGCGCGGAAGACGGCGGCCACCTCGGGCGGGATCGACAGGCCGTACTCCGAGACGATCTTGAACAGGTCGGTGAACAGCTGCGCGCTGTCCAGGCCGGGGCCCAGGTGCCTGGCCATGAACTGGCCCAGGGCCCGCTCCAGCGCCGGCTCGTCGATCTCCTCGGGGCGCGGCACGACCTCCAGGAGCGCGTCCGTGACGCCCAGGGGGTCCTGGCGGTTCATGGCGAGCAGGAAGCGCTGCAGCGCCGCCCGTACGGAGCCGTCGAGCCGGCCCACCGAGCCGAAGTCGAGCAGGCCCAGCGTGCCGTCCTCCAGCAGCATGAGGTTGCCCGGGTGCGGGTCGGCGTGGAAGACGCCCTCGATGAGGATCTGCCTGAGCAGGCAGTCGAGCAGGTCGCGGGCCAGGCGCGGCCCCTCGGCGGGGTCGGCGGCGGTGACCGGGCGTCCCGACAGCCGCTCCATGACCAGCACCCGCTCCGAGCACATGGCGCTGATCGGCGCCGGATACGCGACGCTCGCTCCGCCGCCGGGGTCCTCCCCGGAGCCTCCTGAGGCGCGGGCGGCCGAGACGGCGGCCATGTTGGCGGCCTCGACGCCGAAGTCCAGCTCCTCCCTGATCGCCGTGGCGAAGCCCTCGGCCAGGTCACGCAGGCCGAGCGAGCGGCCCCAGCGGGTCCTGCCCTCCAGCGTGGCGGCCAGCCGCCGGACGATCTCCAGGTCCTGGCCGACGACCGCCTCGATGCCCGGCCGGCGTACCTTGACCACGACCTCGCGGCCCGAGTGCAGCCGGGCGGCGTGCACCTGGCCGATCGAGGCGGCGGCGAGCGGCGTCCTGTCGAACGCGGCGAACACCTCCTCCACCGGCCCGCCCAGCTCCGCGCGCAGCACCGGCTCGACCTGCGCCCACGGCGCGGGGGCGACCTGGTCCTGCAGCCGTCCGAGCTCCTCGACGAACTCGGCGGGCAGCAGGTCGCGCCGGGTGGACAGCACCTGCCCGAGCTTGACGAACGTCACCCCGCCGTCGTCCAGCGCGGCCCGCAGCGACGCGGCCAGGCGGAGCTTGCCCGAGCGGTCGTCCAGCCGTTCGCCCCTGCCCCGCAGGTAGGGGCCGAGGCCGTGCCGGACGGCGATCCTGGTGATCTGCGAATAACGCCTGGTCCTGGACAACCGGCCGCGCACGGACCGCGCCAGCTCCAGCGGTCCCGGCACCGAGCCGGGCGGCACCAGCGCCTCGGCCAGCACGAGCATGGCCATGGGGATCAGCACCATGGCCATGAGGACGAGCAGGAGGACTCCCAGGGCGGCCGCGTCGGGCGGCTGAGTGCCGTCCATGGGGCCGACCATGGCCATGATCGGCTCCAGCACCGGCTGGGCGAGCGCGAACGCGACCAGCGCGGCCAGGAACGTGCGCAGCGCGCCGAAGCGGACATCCAGCAGCCGCTGCGTCACGACCGCGAGGAGCATGATCGTCAGCAGGGTGGCGATCCCGACGGCGACCGTGGTGGAAAAGTCCATGGGCCAGGATCCTCCCATGCCGCCGCTACTGCGGTGCAATGCTCCTTTTTATGATGTTCTGTACGCTTCCGCGCCGATATCGTCCCCGGCCGTCAGTGACGGGCCGGGGCGCCTGGGCGCCCGGTGTCACTGCCGGGCCGTCATGGCCCGGCTCACTTGCGGGCTTGCTTCCTTGCTGCTTGCGGGGCCCCTCAGGAGGCTGCTTACGGACCTACTTCTGGGCGGCCTCGCGGGCGCGGCGCGCCTCGCGGCGCTCGACGAAGCGGGCGGCCGTGGCGTCCGTCCTGGCCAGGAACGCGGACAGCTCCTCGCGCGCCTTCTCGCCCTCGGCGTCCAGCCCCGTCTTGTCGAACACCGACCACTGCCGCAGCACCGGCATGAGCACGTCGTCCAGGTGCAGGCGCAGGTCGTAGATGCCCTCGTGGGCGATGATCAGCGACTTGCGGGCGAAGCCGTCCATGCCCTGGCCGGGCATCTGGAAGGTGGTCACCACGTCGGTCACCGCGCGCATGGTCTGGTTGGGGTCGAGCTCGAAGGCCGCCTTGAGCAGGTTGCGGTAGAAGAGCATGTGCAGGTTCTCGTCGGCGGCGATCCTGGCCAGCAGCCGCTCGCAGCCCTCGTCGCCGGAGGCCCTGCCGGTGTTGCGGTGGGCGATGCGGGTGGCCAGCTCCTGGAAGGAGACGTACGCGAGCTGCTGGAGCATCGTGCTGTACTCGGTGACGAAGCCCTGCTCCATGTGCCGCATGCGGGCACGCTCCAGCGCCACCGGGTCCACGGCGCGGGTGACGGTGAGGTAGTCGCGGATGGCGGTGCCGTGACGGTCCTCCTCGGCGGTCCATCGGTGCACCCAGGTGCCCCAGGCGCCGTCGCGGCCGAACGTCGTGGCGATCTCGTGGTGATAGCTGGGCAGGTTGTCCTCGGTCAGGAGGTTGACGATGAGCGACACCCTGGCGGCCTCGGGGATCTTGGAGTCGCCCTCCTGCCACGCCTCGCCCCCGTAGATGCCGTCGAAGTCGCGGCCTTCGCTCCACGGGATGTACTCGTGCGGGAACCACTCTTTGGCCATCTTCTCGTGGCGGTCGAGTTCGCCGGCCACCACCGGCTCGAGCTCGTGCAGCAGCTCCGTCTGAGACATCGCCATAAAAGATCTTCTCCTTCAGGTTACGGTACCGTAGGTTAGGCTACCCGAAGGACATACCGGTCAAATAGGGTGGATGTATGCGCCCCAGTGTCCGTGGTGTCCTGCTCGACCACGACGATCGGCTCGTCCTGTTCCGGCGTACGGTGCCGGGACGCGCGCGCTACTGGACGGTGCCGGGCGGGCACGTCGAGCCGGAGGACGACACGCTGGAGGACACCCTGCACCGGGAGCTCCTGGAGGAGCTGGGCGCGACGGTCTTCGCGGTGCGTCACCTGGTCACCGTGTCCTACCCCTGGCAGGGCGAGGTGAAGACCCAGCACGTGTACGGCTGCCGCCTGCTGAGCATGGATTCCAAGCTACGCCACGGGCCGGAGTTCGATGACCCGGCGCGCGGCCTGTACGAGGTGGAGCACGTCCGGCTGCACCGTTCGGAGCTCTTCGCGCGGAACCTCATCCCGCAGGCCGTGGCCGGCTACCTCTCGGCCACCATCACCACCCTGCCCCGCCTCATCGGCACCTGACCTCGGGAGCGCGCCCGCCGATGGCGGGGCGGGCGGTGGGGAGATGGGCGGTTGGGCGGTGGGGAGATGGGCGGGAAGCCTGCAAGGTCCCCGGAAGCTCCGCTGGAAGCGGCGGTCAGGGTTCGCGGCGCAGGCGCTTGAGGTCGGAGCGGTGCTTCTTGGCGGCGATGCGCCGTTCCACCGAGCCGCGGCTCGGCTTGGTAGGCCGCCGGCGTTTGGGCGGCGGCGCGATGGCCTCGCGCAGCCGCTGCGCGAGGCGGTGCGCGGCGGCCTCGCGGTTACGCAGCTGGGAGCGGTACTCCGAGGCGGCGATGGTGATCGTGCCGGTGCCGAGCCGGTCGAGGGCGCGCGCCTTGAGCGAGGGCGGCAGTGCCGTGGTCGCGGACAGGTCGAAGGTCAGCTCCACCCGGCTGTCGGTGGTGTTGACGCCCTGGCCACCGGGGCCCGAGGAACGCGAGAAGCGCCACACGAGCTCGGCGTCGGGGATGACGACGGCGTCGTTGACGACCAGCGGGCCGGGCATGGTGGGGAGCTCCTGTTCGCGATGCGCTCTTTCTTACGACATGTCACCGTATATGGACGGCATATACCGCCCGCAATCACATTTTCCCGCCGCGAGTGCTCGTTGACACTCCGCCGGACGGCGACGTATGCCACTATCGCGCGGAAGAAGCACGGGGTTGGGGAGGACGCGGTGTCCGGCATCGTCGGCGTGCACGGGATCGGCAAGTACGACTACTACCTCAGAGCCGGGCGGTCGGTGCCCGGCGCCGAGGCGGCCATGCGCCGCAAGTGGGACCGCTACCTGCACGCGGCGCTCGGCGGCGAGGCGCGGCCGTACTTCTCGGAGATCGCCTACTTCTCCCACCTCCTGAACGACGGCGCCGACCTCGGCAAGGCCCCCAAGGCCGCCATGGAGCTCCAGGCGCAGGAGGTCCTCGCCGGCTGGGCCAGGAACCTCGGGCTCGGCGAGCACGTCACGGGCGCGCTCAAGTCGGTCACCGGCTGGCTGCTGGACCGGCTGGACGAGCGGTCGGCGGCGTTCGCCGAGCTGTTCGCGCCCGAGGTGGCCGCCTACCTCACCGACAAGGGCCGCCGCGAGAAGTGCCGGCAGGCCGTGGCCGACGTCATCAGGCGCAACCGTCCCCGGATCGTCATCGCGCACTCGCTGGGCAGCGTGGTGACGTACGAGGCGCTGTGGGCCTGCCCCGACCTCGAGGCGGACCTGCTCGTCACCCTCGGCAGCCCCCTCGGCATGCGCAACGTCGTCTTCGAGCACCTCCTGCCCGCCCCCGTCAACGGGCGCGGCGAGCGTCCGCCCGGCGTGCGGCGCTGGGTGAACATCTCCGACAAGGACGACATCGCCGCCATCCCGCCCGTCCTCGCCGGCTGCTTCACCGGCGTCGACGCAGAAGAGCTGGTCAACCTCGACTGGATCGACTTCCACACCGCCGAGAAATACCTGGGCTGCCCGGCGCTCGGCCCGCATCTGCGACCATTCCTCGCATGACATGGATCGTGTTCGACTACGGCGGCGTGCTCTCCCTGCCCCAGTCGGCGGACGACGCCGACGCGATGGCGCGGGCGGTGGGCGCCGAGCCCGGGGCGTTCAGGCGCGGCTACTGGGAGCATCGCCTCGCCTTCGACCGGGCCGACCTGAGCCCGCACGCGTACTGGAGCGCCGTGCTGGGCCGGACCGCCACGCCCGCCGAGGTCGCGCGCCTGGTCGCCATGGACGTCTCGAGCTGGGCCAACCCCGACAGGGGCACGGTCGCGCTGCTCGGCGAGCTGCTCGATGCCGGCCGTGACGTGGCGCTGCTGTCGAACGCGCCCGTCTGCGTCGGCGACGGCCTCGACCAGTTGCCCTGGATCGCCGCGATCGGCCACCGCTACTACAGCGGGCGGATGGGCCTGGTCAAACCCGACAAGGAGATCTACGACGCGCTGGCGCGCGGGCTCGGCGCCGACCCGTCCGACATCGTCTTCGTCGACGACCGCGAGGAGAACGTCGAGGGCGCCGAGCGGGCCGGGCTGCGCGCCGTGCACTTCACCGACGCCGCCGCCCTGCGCGCGTCCCTGCCCGGCTGAGGTGCGGCGGCCGCCGTTCACGGGGGCGTCACCTCGCGTACGCGGTGGCCGCGTACCGACCGGTGCTGTTCATCCTGGCTTGACTCCGCTGTCACGGCGGAGTCAGACCGGGAGGCGATACCTGGGAGCGTGGACCGCAGAGCCTTCCTGACAGCGGCGACAGCCGGCCTCCTCGTCTCCTCGCCCGCCCTCCCGGCGGCCGCGACTTCCAGAACGCTCAAGACCGACCCCTTCACCCTCGGCGTCGCCTCGGGAGACCCCTCCACCGACGGCTTCGTGCTGTGGACCAGACTGGCCGCCGACCCCCTCAGCGGCGACGGGCGCGGCGGCATGCCGTCCCGCGACGTCGAGGTGGCCTGGCAGGTCGCCGCCGACGAACGGTTCCGCAAGGTCGTCAGGTCCGGCACCGCCACCGCCCGCGCCCGCGACGCGCACAGCGTGCACGTCGAGCTGAAGGGGCTGGAGCCGGGGCGCGAATACTTCTACCGCTTCAAGAGCGAGGGCAGGCTGTCGCCGGCCGGGCGCACCCGTACGACGCCGGTGGGGGAGACGCCGCTGCACTTCGCCGTCGCCGCGTGCGCCCACTACGAGCACGGCTTCTACACCGCCTACCGCCGCCTCGCCGAGCAGGAGCCGCAGCTGGTGGTGTTCCTCGGCGACTACATGTACGAGTACGGCCCCAGCGGCTACACCGCGCTCGCCGGCCGCGTACGCACCCACACGCCCGGCAAGTGCCGCACCCTGGCCGACTACCGGCTGCGCCACGCCCAGTACAAGAGCGACCCCGACCTCCAGGCGGCCCACGCGGTGGCGCCGTGGCTGGTGGCGTTCGACGACCACGAGGTGGAGAACAACTGGGCCGGCCACGTCTCCAGCACCGGCGCGCCCGGCTTCGAGCAGCGGCGGGCGCAGGCGTTCCGCGCGTACTACGAGAACATGCCGCTGCGCCGCGCCAGCCTCCAGGGAGCGGTGCTGCGGGTGAACCGGCGGGTCTCCTGGGGCACGCTGGCGCGCTTCCACCTGCTCGACACCCGGCAGTTCCGCGACGACCAGGCGTGCCTCGACGGCGTGCGGGCCGGGTGTGACGACCGGCTCGACGACCGGCGTACGCTGCTCGGCGCCGACCAGTGGCGCTGGCTGGAGCGCGGCCTGGACGCCTCCACCGCCCGCTGGAACCTGCTCGGGCAGCAGATCATGGTGGCGCAGCGCGACTTCAGGACCGGGCCTGGGCGCGAGGTCAACCTCGACTCCTGGGACGGCTACGCCGCCGAGCGCACCCGCCTGCTGACGGCCCTGGGCCGCACCGCCAACCCCGTGGTGCTGACCGGCGACGCCCACATGCACCACCTGGCCGAGCTCAAGACCGACTTCGACGACCCCGACTCGCCGGTGGTGGCCAGGGAGCTGGTGGCGTCGTCGATCGCCAGCGACGGCGACGGGTACCGCGACCGTACGTGGATCTCCGAGGCGTTGCAGGAGAACCCGCACTTCTCCTACATCGACCAGCGGCGCGGCTACCTGATGGGGCGGCTGACCAGGGACGAGCTGTCGGTGGACTTCCGCACCCTCGACTACATCTCCCGCAGAGGCGCCCCCGCGAAGACCTCCCACCGCCTCACCGTCCCGGCGGCACAGGACCGCTCCGCCGCCGCCCAAGCCGCCCCACCAGCCTGAGCACAGGGTGTCTACCTGAAGAGTCGCTGAAGGCCGCCTGCGGGTTCGCTCAATCGAGTGGGGGTCGGCCGGGCCCCGGCGTGGCAGGTTTCGCCGGGGCGCCGCCGCGAGCGCCATCACCACGAAGCTCAGCCCCACCATGACCAGCGCGAACGCGAACTTCTGC
>NZ_JBFAQB010000008.1:0-369103 GCF_040676995.1 Nonomuraea sp. NPDC049419
CGACCCAGCCTTGGCATCCGCCACCGAGGCCGCCTAAGATCCACCCACGGCACCTACCTCGTCGAGCTATTTACACCGCTCCGGGGACGCGACCACCAGCTCACGGCGATACTGAACGTCGGTGGCGGGGACGCCCCAGCCGATGGGCAGGACGCGCATCATCGCGCCGTTGGTCGCTCCGCCGTCCGCCGTGACGGAACCGGTCGCCTCGAACCGGGCGACCGCTCGCCGAGTGGTGGGGCCGGCGCCGCGCATGGTGGGCAATGCCGCCGTGAGGGCGGTCAGGAAGGCATGTTCTGAGCCGCCGGTGCTGATCAGGTTCTCGGCGAGCAGGATGAGCTGTTCGGTGTCGTCCGAGGTGCTGCCGGTCGGCCATTCCCCGCGGGCGGTAAGGGTGTCCGTGAGAGCGATGTCCTGCGCCGGCTTGCCCTCCCATGGCACGCCCAAAGCGTCACCACAGCAGAACCCGACGAGTCCGTTCAGAATGCGCCCCGAAGGAGGGATGGCCTGGTCGGGGAACAACTGCTCCAGCACTCCGAACCCTCCCTGGACCGCGAGGCGTCGGCCGTGGTCGGCGTGGTGGACGCGCTCGCGACCCTGCGTGAGGCGGGCCAGAGAGAGGTGGGCGGAGGCCACGTCGTATGGAGTGCCATGGTGCTCGAACTCGGTCAGTGCCTGCTCAGTCAGTCGCCGTGCACTTGAGTGGTCACCGTTGGCCTGGTGGACGTCGGCCTCGCTGTGCGTGACCTTCGCCGCCAACAGGCCGTCTCCCAGATCGCGGGCCATCCGGCCTGCTTCGAGCAGGCTGTGAGTGGCCTCTTTCAGCAGGCCGAGGCCGCACTGAGCCTTACCCGTCCCGTGCAGGGACTGAGCGACTCCGCGGGCGTCCTCCGACGCTTTGCGGATCGCGAGCGCCTTGTTCTGACTGTCCAGCGCGGCACGCCAGGAGCCGGTGGCCTCGGCGACCAGGGCGGCATCCTGCAGAAGTCCCGCGTAGAGCACCTGATCCCTCAGGTGGTCAGGACGGGCCCCGACTTCCTGTAGTGCCTGGTTGATGAGCGCGTCCGCCCGGTCGACGTGGCCGGAGAAGTATTCGATCTCGCCGAGGAGCTTGAGCCACGGCGCCTGGTCTGCCGTGCTGTTCATGCCCTCGGTGGCGTGCCGGCGTCCGTCGGAGAAGCGCCCTCGGTACAGCTCGATCTCCGCCAGCCGGAACAGGAACCCTTGCCGCGCCTCTCCCTCCGCGAGGGCCAAGGCCGTCTGGGCGAGGTGCTCGGCTCGCTCGAAGTCTCCCCGGCAAAAGGCCACTTCGGCACGGACGAGCTCGGCATGCGCCGATCTCCGAGGTAGGTCGTCCAGCAGGGCTTCGGCTCGGTTCCAGTGCCCCAGCCCGAGATAAGCGCGGGCGACCCGGTACAGGCAACGACCACGATCCTCGTCACGGTCGATACGTAGTTCGCTGAGCAGTCCCGCGAGCGCGCGGCACCGGTCGAAGCGGCCGGTTGCAAGGCTGCGATCCATGAGCGCCACCCACGCCGTCACGCCCTGGGGTGATGAAAGATGGCTCAGATGGTAAGCCGCCTCCATCTCGGTGGTGAACTCCTCGCGCTCGCCGTAGTACCTGGCCAGGACCTCATGGGCGCGGCGCAGCTCGGCTGGCCGGACGTTCTGCAGCGAGCGACGCAGGATGTTGTGCATGGTGTAGGCGCCGGAGCCGCCGGCTGTGCCTCCTCGCAGCGGGGCGATGAAGGAGAAGGCCGTGAGTCTGCTGAACGCGCTGCGGTCGCAGGGGAAGTCCAGCTCCTGCCCGAGATGGCGGAAGGTCTCGGCGGTGAAGGCTCGGCACGCGCTGACCGCCAGGATCCCGTACTCGGCTTCGGCGGGCGTCCATTGCAACAACCGGTGGGCCAGGTCGCGTTCCTTGTCGACCAGGCCGGTGAAGTCGGCAGGGGTGAGGCGAGAGCCGGCGGCGAGTGCCACGTCCGCGCACAGGCCGAGGAAGTATGGGTGGACTTCGTCGGGGGCGGTGGAGGCGTACTCGACCAGCGCTTGGCGCATGGTTGGGTCGGTGATGCCGGCCATGCTGAGGTAGTGATGGGCGTCGATGCTGGTCAGGTGGCCGACCAACCGGAAGTCCAGATACCGGTCGGGGATCGGGAAGGCGGGAGCCGCCGACCATGGCGGCCGAGTCCGGCCCGCCAGGATGGCGATGATTCCGGCGCTCAGATCGAGATGCCCCAGAAGGCAGCGCAGCCACTCGTCCCGCATCAGCTTGTCAGCGTGGATCAAGCTGTCCGGGTCGCCGATCGCCTCGCCGAAGAAGGCCTCGTGGGTGTCGAAGAGCAGCACGATGCGTGGATGGTCGCAGGCGGCGTCGTTCAGGTCCTTGGCGAACAGGCGGGGAAGTTCGTGCAGAAGATCCGGCTCGGGGACGAGGGCGAGAATCTGCTCAGCGTCCTCCTGGGGGACGCGCCGCTGCATCCGCCTGCGGGTGAAGACCTTGTCCATCCGCACGTTGATCATCTGAAACAGTTGCTGACCCACCCGCAGGACCGGCAGCGTCATGATGGCGTCGGCGATGTCCAACGCGATGCCGGCCTCTCCTCGCGGGAACAACTCGGGCACGCGGTGGGCGATGTCGAAACCGAGTTTGTGGAGGTAAGTGATCGCGGCGAAGTCGAAGCGAGGGGTTGCGATGCCGTACTGGGCGAGCTGCCGCTTTAGCATGAACAACCCTGAGAACGCCTCTTGAGGGCGGTTCTCGCCCGCTGGCCGCGCGCCGAAGTCGAGCCTGGCCACCGGCACCACCTCGCCAAGCTCGGCCAGCCGATTCAACAACTCACCATCAGGAACGTCGCGAACGGATGCCCACTGGTTCGTCCGAAGGCAGCAACGCTTCTCCAGGTGCCGCAACAACAGCGACTTGCCGTTGCCGCCCAAACCGTGCAGGTAAAGGATCTGTTCTGCGGGCGGGTCCTCGTTCATCAGCGCGACGACATGCCGGGTCAGCTCGAAGCGGTTCGCGAACAGATCCAGCGAGCGGTCATGGGCAACTACGGACTTCGTCGGCCCCTCTTCGAAGATCGGCACCGCTAGCTCTGCATGGGCGTGAATCGCATGTGATTCCTTCGCTGAAGACGGAAATGGCGACAACTAGACAGGGCCGCACAGCAGCGGACGGCCCTTGGCCGGGTCACGCCATTGGTTCTACACCGAGGAGTTGTTCACATCCACCTTGTCGACCCAGAAGGCGCAGCAAAATAAGGCGTCTTCACCCCTGCCGCCTCCGAGCCGAGATCACCAGCAAGTGTCTTGGCTGGACTGCCCGTTGAGTACCAGGTGGGGCGATCAGGCACCAGTTGTGCGAATCAAGTTGGTGAGGAAACTTCGCAGCTCAGGATCAACCGCGTAGATCACTGTGCCGCGCATTCCTCGCGTCAGCAGGACCTTGTACACATTGCGCACAAGCTGGTCGAAGTCGCTATCGGGGACCGACTTGCGGCTCCTGAAGGAGGGATCCTTGTTCTCGCCGCGTACGGTGACCAACTGTCCATCTTGCACGGTCAGATCGGGGCCAAGGATGACACCGTTCCAGTCGTACTCGAACCCTTGGGCGGTGTAGACGCAGCCAACCTGCCCGAACCCGCTGGGCTCGCTGGCCCACAGCATGCTCGGCGGGTAGTCGCCGACAGCGCGGTCCTTCTTGACGTTCCACGGCCGTGCCCAATCGCCGATGACGACGTCCTTGACGAGGGTGTCATCGGGGCGAGGGTCGCTCCATGGCCAGCAGTAGCCGGCAGTCATGCGAGCCGTACCGGGCTTGGCGTGCAGGAAGGCTTCCAGCTCTTGCGGTGAGTCGGCGAGTCGTACCTCGAAGTCGTCGTCCCCGTCCCACTCCATCGGACCGCCGTCGGCCAGACCCAGCAGGCGCAGCACCCACTGCTCGTACTTGCGGCTGCCTCCGCAGCGGAACTGCTCGTCGAGGGAGACGAGCCGGACGTCGTACCCCTTGCTCCGCGCGTAACGTTCAATGCCGTCTGCGGTACCGAGTTCGCCGGGGCGTACCACTTGATGCTCATCGAGAAGGAAGACCGGCACCCGTGCTGCGGACAGCAGCTCGTCGAGCTGACTGCGCCCTGTTCGCTTCGCCGCCGGCGTGAAACGGTTGGTAGACGTTTCTCTGATTCGGTGAGCCTCGTCGCAGATGAGCACGTCCACGCCGTTCTGCTCGGCGTCGACGAAGCTGTTGAAGTACTTGAAGAGACCCTGGATCCGGCTGCTGCCGCGACCGGGATAGCGGCGCATGGTCTGGGTGAACGATTGCGATCCGGTGGCGTGCAAGGTAGAGCGGCCCTGTCTGAACAACTCGCCGAGCAGGGACAGGGCGATGACGCTCTTGCCGCTGCCAGGGCCACCGGTGACGATGACCACCTGCTTGGAGTCCGCTCGCCGTGCTTTGTCGACGGCTCGCATGACCAGCTCGTATGCGACTTGCTGCTCGTCCAGCAGCGTGAACTGCTCGCGCTCACGAATCTCTTTCGAGGCGTACGCCATGAGCTGCTTACTCGGAGCGACCGCGCTGTTCAGTAGCCGGTCGGCGGCATCTGCGCCAGGCTTGTCGGCCAGCCGCTCGCTTAGGTATCGGAGAAAGTCGCCACGTCGTTGCTTGGTGAACAGGCGGCTGCGCTCGTCGCGGACCTGCTCCGACAGGCCGTCGACGTCCAGGTCCATCGCGTTGTGCAAGTACGCCGCTCCGTACACGCCGTTCGGCTTGCCGTCGAACACGCCAAGGAAGTCACACATGTACTCGCAGTACCGGCGAACCTGCTCAGCCGGATTGAGTGTTTCGCCACCCGGCATGCCGTCCACGATGACCAGGTGTTCGCCGAGTTCGGAGGGTTCCGCTCGGCTCCACTGCTTGAGCTCAACGACCACGTACGAGTCTTCGCCGGTTCGGGGGTGGACACCCGCGAGGATCACATCCGCCCGTCTGCTGGTCAACGGAAGCTTGTACTCCACGAGCATCTCGACGCGGTGCAACCCGGCGTCCGCCAGGTCACGAGCCAGCACCGGCAAACTGCGCTGCCAGGACCTGAACTCGGAGGGCGACGAACGACGTCCGGTCGTTGCCTGTACGTGCTCGGCGATCGCTTCCGCCAGGACCGTCTCGTTGGGAGAGAGCGCTAGAACGTTTTCGACAGACAGCCGCAGAGCCGTCACGGATTGTCCCCCAGGCAGCACGAAGTAACTCGTGCGGGTGGGGGCCTATCCGCTCCGGCCGAGACCGTACGACCGCGGAAGCCCGTCGGGCCGCATCACATGGTCGTCCACAGAGTAGCGGGGGCGGTAACGCTGGGAAACAGGCAAAGCCAAGCAGAATCACGGACCTGAGGCGGGTACACGTCCAACCGCGATCACGGACGCCATATGCCTTGCGCGACGGGGTTCCGGAGCATCCTCGCCCACATTGTCGGAGGCGTGATCTAGCCTTCCTACACCACCAGACGGGAGGCAAGGATGAACGCTGCCGAGTTGGTAGAACCGGCCAAGCTGTGGGAAGCGGCCGAGGTTCTTGCTCGACCGAGTCCGGTGCCGGCGGCTCCTGGTATCTACGGGTGGTACTTCACCCAGACCTTGCATCGGAGCCTGCCTGCTGATCGCCTCCTCTACGTCGGGATTGCTCCTCGCCGTATGACGTCCCGAACGAGTAAGCAGAATCTGCGTACCCGGGTGCGCTACCACTTCCGGGGCAACGCTGAAGGGTCGACCCTGCGGCTCACCCTGGGCTGCCTGCTCGGGCTGGAGCTCCGCCGGGTGGGAAGCGGGAAGCGGCTGACGTTCGGACAATCCGGCGAGAAGGAACTGACGGACTGGATGGCCGAGTATGCCCGAGTCTGCTGGATTCAAGACGACGAACCCTGGGCTGGAGAATCCGAACTGATCGCTCGGTTGGACCTCCCGCTCAACCTCGACCAGAATCGCCGCCATGCCTTCCACGGTCACTTGAGTGCCCTTCGGGCCTCGGCACGCGACCGCGCTCGCAGCCTCCCGATCAGCTCTTGACGATCCCGGTGGGTACGACATCGAATCTCAGCTCCGCCATCTCGGGTAGCATCTTGTAGCGTTGCCCAATTAGCGATGCGCGACGTCGATAACGGAGTTCGCTGCCGTCGCTGATGGGGCTGCCCGGGACGCGCCAGTGTTAGTGGAGGCGACTCAGCCTGTCTTGTGCTCGTTGCCTGTCCTCGTCTGAGAACAACTCTGCGAACTCTTCTCTCAGGACGTGCGCCTCGACCGTGAGATCGAGACGTCCATGGCTGCGCAGGGTCTCGAAACCGTCCGAGATCTGGTCGCTCCACAACAGCTGCCTTGCGGTGGCGAGCCCGCCACGTTCGGACACCATTTGGATGAAACGGCTAGCGTTGTATCCGAGATCTCTTTTAGCGGTCTGATAGATGTCCACCATCGCGAGGTGGAAGCGGCGCTCAGTCTCGTTCAATTTCGTTCCTCCCGAGACGTGGCAGCGTGGAGGGGGGCTATCGACTTCGATCACTGCGAGGCCGTAGGACACACTCCTCGCAGGTCGAGCTGACTGGTCGGCCCTCAGCGTTAAGAAGGCCCAGTTTGCGAGCCCGTTCTTGCCGACCCGTGTCTCCTTGTCCTTGTCTCCAAGGGAGGCCGTCGATGAGGCGCCACCACATCATGCCGTCCTGGTCTGGGTATCGCTTGAGCCGGTTGGCAGGCGTGTCAACAAGGGATGAACATTCGGGTCGGTGGTGCAGTACGCTCCCTGCTCCTGCGCAGTAAACCTCGCCGTCGGACGGAACCAGTCCGAAAGCTTCGCCTTCGATATATTCCACTCTGACGATCTCAACCTCGAAGGGGGAGAGCGTCCCGCGGCTCCCACTCGATGGATGGAGGTCCACCTGCCCAGGCCGAGGCCGACAGAGTCCACAAGTTTCCAGTGTCATCTCGTGGATGCACTCGTCGGACACGAGCATATGTTGGCACTCCACGCTCGCTCCTGCCAAGCATTCGCGGTGGCAAGTGGTTTCGGACGTCCTCAATAACGGATACAGGAAACGCGGATGCGTAAGCGGGTCTCCACCACTCTCTTCCCGTCACAACGGCTCCAACCCACAGCCGCTGATCGATAGTTGAACCGCGAGCCCGTCGGCTCACGTACTCCTGGGCGCAACGGCGATCGCCATACCGGTACCGACGGAATGCTCAGCCAAATCTCAAGCCGAGGCTAAGCTGATTGGCGATCCGGACGTGTTCCCCAAGGATGCCGGAATTACCCATGACGCAGCCGACTGATCTGCCGTCGAAGCCGTTCGACGGTGAGTTCTCTGGGGTCAACCCCACGTGGATGGAACAGTTCGAGAAAGCGCTGGGGCGTGCTGGAGAGCTGTTCCGCAAGCACGAGCCGCTGGTGCGGCGTGTCATGGAGAAACTTGAGCTGGACGCCTCAGGTTTGAGCGCCTTACGGGAGGCAGAGGGCTGGATCCGTGCAAAAGTTCCCGAGCTTCGGCGGCGGAACGATGCCATCCAGGCGATGGACGGGACCTGGGGACCCGAGCAGTCGAACGGGCTCATCGCCTTCGACGAGGAACTGCACAAGAAGGTCTCGTACGACGCTGAGGCCTATGCAGCGGCGGCCTACCTCAACCAGGCAGCGGACGGTGCGGAAGTCGACGACAAGACCCTTGCCCAATTGGAAGAGCACGCAGGAGACGCGGGCTTCGCGCTCAAGCTGATGAACGCCATGGGGCCGGAGCGAGTTCGACGCCTCCTAGCGAGGACCGACCGGCAAGACAAGAAGTCCCAGCGCCTGCAAGTATCTCTGGGGAAGGCACTCGGCAGTGCCAGCGCTCAGCTGAGCACACAGTGGCGCAATGACTTGACCACCAATCTCTCCCGCACCACCCAGACAGGGATCGCCGCCGCCCTCAGACACGGCACCTACAACAGCTCCTTCCTACTGGAGGTGGCCAAGGCGCTGGATGCCGCTGAGCGGAAACAAGCCATGCACCATGGGGTCGGACGACACCCGATGGCGGATGTCATGGAGGCGTTGGGCAAGAATCCAGCAGCGGCTCAGGGATTCTTCGCCAGCGGAGACAGGCTCAAGTACTACGTGACCACGCTGCCCTTGGGGGATGGAGGGGCGGCAGTGGGCAGAGCGCTGGAAGCCGCCACGACGATCTACCGGGACCGCGCGGGTTCGGAAGCTCAGCCGTCATCCGGCTACCTGTCGGCTGACCTGGCCTCGAAGCTCATGGACCTCGAATACCAGCAGATTCACGCAGGAAGACGGCAAGAAGCCTTCGTAGCGCCCGCTTCCATCGGACGGATCCTTGCGACGTACGTGGTCGATATCAATCGGACAGCAAGAGGCGGAATCGAGCAACCGGGAGTCTACAAGCAAGACCATCCAAACCTGCCTGGCCAGGAGCCCTGGGGGGCGAAGTTCAATCGTGAAAACCTTCGTGAAGTGATGAAGGACGTATTCACCAAGGACGAGAAGGCCTTTGGGGTGGTCATGGCCGCGCAAGCGGCGATGAGCAGTAAATTGTTCGACTACGGCGCAGCGCAGCCGGCGGGGGAGGACCGTAAGAACGCTATGTCCGCCGCTGCGCTCGAAGCGGGGGCGGGTTTTGGGATACTTGCGCACGCCGCAGGAATCGGCAAGATCGAGGAAGGTCGCGAGTTGGATGAGGCGCAAAAGCGTAACTTGAAAATGCTCATGGCGATCGTTAACACGGGACTGTCCTTCCCCCAGACCGGAGGATGGCCGATCACGGCCGGAGTGGTGGGCTCTTGGAGCGGCATAATTGAGGACAGCGCCGCAGGCACGGCGGAGAAGGAGGCTGTCGCATCTGCAAACTTTGCTGCCAGCCAAACTCGTGAACTCGTTGGTCAACTGGCTGCCCAAGCCATGTTCGACCACGGCATCTTCGGCACAGCGGATCCCCCAGCGAAGACTCATCCCTGGTCGTCGCTGACCGATCTGAAACCCGGTGAAGACCCGCGCAAAGCAGACAACAATTTCCTTAGGGATGACGGCAGGACGCTGATGAGTCTGCAAGAGATGATGAAGTCGGATCAGGACGCTTACGATGCCTACAAGAGCTGGCTATCCCGCTCGAAGGACAACCCATGGTTGGACCTGGACATGCAGCAAACCTTGGATGGCGCCTTCAGGAACGGCTTCCCGGACTTCTAAGCCGATGAAGAGATCTGTTTTCCGGATGGCTAGCCAGCTGGCAAGTGCTCTGGCGTTGCTGACGGCATGCCAGCAACAAGCACCTGCGGTCGACATGGCCGCTCTGCCATCAGTGGCTAGCCCTCCCTACATCTGTGGCCATATTCCGAAGCGTGCGGCCGAGCTGATGACGGGGACGCACGAGCCCATCGTGGTCGGCTTTCTCAACGAGTGGCGCAACGGTGTGGGTTACGGCACGTGCGCTGCCTACGAGCCGACAGGTGAACGGGCACAACTGCTGCACGTGGTCCTCGATTCCGGAGGCGCCCGCGGTCAAGTCGACGAATATCTCAAGGACGGCGGGCACCTGCTACAGGAGATCGTGACCAGGGGATACGGCGCCTACATAACGGACCCTGAGCGGGAGACCCGGGTGGCTGCGTTGGTCGTCATGGGCAAGGCTCGGTTGTCCGTCGAACTTGTACGGGGCGTCAAAGGGCGAGACAACGCAGCGGACTTGGTGGCGCTGGTGAAACTGATAGCGCCTAGGCTCCTGGCCGGCGCTGCGTCTCCCAGTCCAGATACGAAGACCGGGGGCTGAACCGATGCCTGAGATGGTGCCGAACCCATTGCGTGAAGCACTGCGGGATGCGCTGAAGACGATCGAACCTCTGCTGCATGAGATGAGAGACGGGCTCGACGCTCCCTTCAAGAACTTCCACACCGGCAGAGTCTGGACAGGTCCAGTCGCCAAGGGCTTCGACGGGGAGCTTGATCGACACAACGGACGGGTTCAATACGCGAGCGAGACCATCCTGAACGATCTACGTTGGCTGATCACGCGGACTGCGGCCGAGGTCACAGAGCAGCAAGCGCAGGAGATTAGCCGCCGATACGGTTTGTAGCGGAGTCGAGCGACGGCGGCAGCCCCTCTTTCGAGAGAACGCTTCCGTCAGCTGACGAGCGATTCAGCCCTTGGCATCTTAGGTACATGCAGAGGCTGTAAGAGGCCGCAGGCGGCAGCGAGCGCCTGCTTCGCCTGGCCGGGCATGGCCGCCGCGTAGTGGGTGTCGAGGTGGTCAGCCACGCCTTCAAGACTTGGGTTCCATGGGGGTACCACTACGACGTAGGCGCGCCATCCGCGGACCGCTGATGATGTACCCGCAAGGGCAGCACGTCCCGCGGTGGCCACGGGGACAGCCTGCAGGCTGAGCCGAGCGGTTTCCCGAAGCGCCCACGAGCAGGGGGAACACGTCCAAGATCATCCCGCATATATCCCGTGATCAAGGTCCTACAGCTGCATACGGGTGCCTGCTGCTACCTATCCGGAGTCTGGAAGGCAAAAGACCTGCGGCAGAGAAACCGCAGGTCAGAGGCTGAAATACCTGGTCGAGATACGTGCCCCCGGCAGGATTCGAACCTGCGGCACCCGCTTTAGGAGAGCGGTGCTCTATCCCCTGAGCTACGGAGGCGGACTCTCGTAAGCCTAGCGAAAGACTGGCACTGCGTGCGACGTCAGGGGGCGATCAGTTCGGTGGCGTTGGTTATGGGTGCTCTGAGCTGCGGTAAAGGCATGACAAGTGATCAGAATCGGGGTGTTCGGGGGTGGATAGCTTCTGCCTGTGACTCGTAGGCGTGGTGCTCAGGTCCGTAGAACGCAGGCTCGGCGGCGGCCTGTGGTGTTGTTCGGTGCGTTGCTGGCGCCGGCGATTCTTGCGGGTGGGTTGTTGGCGGGGGAGGTCCAGGGGCTGGAGGTGGAGGTGCCGTGGGTCGCGCCGCCTGCCCGGAAGGTCAGTGCTGCTGTGGTTTGGGAGCCGCGGCTGGTGCCGGCTCCGGAGGTGCCGGAGCGGAGGTATGAGGGGCTTGTGCGGGTTCGGGTGCGGGAGGAGGTCGCTGCGCCGGTTGTGCCGGGGCCTCGGGTGCCGGAGCGGTCTGGTGAGGAGGCTCGGGAGGAGGCCGCTGCGGAGCAGGAGGTGGAGTTGGCTCCGGGTGGGTGTGCGGGGGAGTGGGTGGATACGTGGTTGGGGGATTTGTGTCGGGATTGGGAGAGTGAGCAGCGGGCTCGGGAGTCCGGTGATGGCCGGGAAGAGGAGGCGGCCGGCGGGGAGAGTTGGGTGCCGGGGGTGTGAACCTCTCCGGGTGGGGTGGCGTACCTCCTGATGAGGCCACGCGCTTCCTCATGAGGCCACGCGGTGGTCGTGCATCCTCGGGAGGTTTGTGGGTGGAGGGCTGTACAAAGGGGGCTATTTGTCTCATAACAGCTCTTCGGAGTTCGGTCCGGGCACTCGGGGGGCTGTAGTAACGTGCGTGCCTGACCCGGGTAACGAGTTTGCAAACGGAGGAGTCGAACGTGCCAGCCCCTCGATCAGCGGGTCTGATCGCGGTCGTCATGGCGGTGGCTTCTCTCCTCACGCCCGGAGGGCAGACGCCTGCGCAGGCCCACACGCAGGTGAAGCAAGTGCGGCTGAAGCCCGATCCGTCCAGCCTCACGGAGTTGCGGAAGGAAGCCGAGCGGTCCGCCAAGGAGCTGGAGGACGCCACCAAGGCCCTGGAGAAGCGGCGAGCCGACATCGCGGCCTCCGAGAAGACGCTCAAGAGCAAGCTGACCGCCCTCCAGAGCCTCGAGAACCGGCTCTCCGTGATGCGGCAGCCCGTCTCGCAGATGGCCGAGCTGCTCTACCAGCAGCCGCTGCTGGCGGGCGGGATCATTCCGTTCGTGTCGGGCAGCGCGGATGAGAAGACGCTGCGGGCGCTCATGGACGCGAACCAGATCGTGTCGGTGCGCCAGCGGGCCGTCGAGCAGACCAGCGCGCTCTACCAGGAGGCCGAGCGGCTGGCCGCCGAGGCACAGGAGCTGCGGGCCGGCAACCTGCTGGCCGAGGCGCAGCTGGCCGCCGAGGTGGACACGTTGCGGCAGCGGTCGGACAAGATCGTGAAGTCGCTCACCGCGGCGTTGGTGAAGCTGGGCATCAAGATCGACAAGGTGGGGCGGGCGGCCCTGGGGTGCAACCCGCTCAAGGCGGCCAACGCCGACCATTATCCGAACGGGCTCATCCCCCAGAGCATGCTCTGCCCGCTCCAGCAGAAGGGGCACAGTCTCCGGGCGGACGCCACCATCGCGTTCGTCAGCCTCAACGAGGCCTACCGGCGGCGGTTCGGCAAGCCGATGTGCGTGACGGACGCGTACCGGAGCCTGGGCGAGCAGCAGTCGGTCTATTACCGGCGGCCCGGGTTCGCGGCGGTGCCGGGGCGGAGCAACCACGGGCTCGGGCTGGCCGTGGACCTCTGTGGAGGGGTGGAGAGGTCAGGGTCGGCGGAGTTCGTGTGGATGGAGAAGAACTCCAAGCGGTATGGGTGGTTCCATCCTTCCTGGGCCTACAGCAGCCCGTTCGAGCCGTGGCACTGGGAGTACGACCCCAAGATCGACACCCTGCTCTGACGTCAGATCACGGGCACGTCGGCGCTGCAGAAGGCGCAGCGGGAGGCGGCCTTGGGGATCTCTGACAGGCACTCGGGGCAGTCGCGCGTCATGGCCTCGATCTTGGCGGCGTTGCGCTCCCTGATGTGGGTGTACGGCTTCACGATCAGGAAGTAGACCACCGCGGCGACCATCAGGAACGACACGACCGAGTTGATGAAGTTGCCGTACATGAAGTTGGACTGGCCGACGGTGACCTTGAGCGAGGAGAAGTCGGGCAGCCCGCCGAACGCTGAGATCAGCGGCGTGAGCAGGTCGGCCACGAACGACTGCACGATCGCGTTGAACGCCGCCCCGATGATGACCGCCACCGCCAGGTCGATGACGTTGCCCTGCATGAGGAACTTCCGGAAACCTGTCATGGCAGGGAATCGTATCCGAATGATTACTCTAAGTTAGTGCGCAGGGTGATCGACAGGCGGGCATGGGCCTGGGCAGTCGCCAGCTCGGCGGCCTGGGACGGGGTGGTGGCCAGGACGAGGAGGGCGCCTTCCTGGGATGCACTTGAGCGCGCCGGTTTCGGGATGGTGATCACCGTGGTGTCCGTGGCGATCTCGCGGGCCGGCGCCGTCTGGTCGCGGGCGGCTAGGACGGTGATGGTCGAGCCGGGGGCCAGGAGAGAGGCCGTGGCGGGGTCGGCGATGCGCACAGGGGTCGCCACCAGGCCGGGCGGCAACGGGTAGGTGGACAGGAGGCGGACGTCGGTCAGCGGTTCGCCGCGGCGCATGGGAGTGGCCAGGGTCTGGCCTCGGGGGAGGGTGCGTACGGCTCCGGCAGGCGGGGGGTCGAGGGCGGCGGGGCGGAAGTCGGCGGCGCTGAGCGGGCCCGGGCGCAGGTCGCGTACGGCCACCAGGACCGTGGAGGCGGCGGGCGCCGGGCGGGTGGCGAGGTAGGCGGTCACGACGGAGACGGCGGCGAGCGCCGCCGCGATGAGGCGGCGGCGACGGCCGTAGCGGGACAGCCAGGCTCCGATCACGGCAGCTCGAACGGGAGCTTGATGCCGTCGAGCGCCTGGCCGCAGGAGCACGTGCGCTCTTCGGGCAACGACTCGACGGTCTGCGCGATCAGGGTGCGCATGCGCGTGACGTTTTGGGCGAAGAACTCGAGGACCTCGTCGTGGGTGACGCCCTGACCCGCCTCGACACCGGCGTCGTGGTCGGTCACCAGGGAGACGGAGGTGTAGCAGAGGGCCAGCTCGCGGGCCAGGATCGCCTCGGGGAAGCCGGTCATGCCGACGATGGACCAGCCGTTGGCGGCGTACCACTGCGACTCGGCGCGCGTGGAGAAGCGCGGGCCCTCGATGACGACCAGCGTGCCGCCGTCGACCGTCTCCCAGCCGCCGGAACGGGCGGTCTGTACGGCGATCGCGCGGCCCGACGGGCAGTAGGGGTCGGCGAACGAGACGTGGACGGCGCCGTCGATGTCGTAATAGGTCTGGGCGCGGCCGGAGGTGCGGTCGACGAGCTGGTCGGGGACCACGAGGGTGCCGGGGCCGTATTCGGCCTTGAGCGACCCTACGGCGCTGGGCGCCAGCACCTGACGGACGCCGAGCGAGCGCAGCGCCCACAGGTTGGCGCGGTAGGGGATGCGGTGGGGCGGGAAGCGGTGATCTTTGCCGTGGCGGGGGATGAACGCCACCGTGCGGGAGCCGATGCGTCCGATGGTGACGACGTCGCTCGGGGGGCCGTAGGGGGTGGCGAGCTCGACCTCCTCCGCGTCGTCGAGCAGGGAGTAGAAGCCGGAACCGCCGATGACGCCGATGTCTGCGCGAGTGACCATGGCGCTGAGAGTAGCCGCAGTGGCCGGCGGCGATGGAACCCGAACGGGGTTCTGTGGATAACGCGGCCGCGGGGTGATTTTGCTGGCTGGTGCGAAGAATGTGTGGGGGCGTGGGCGACCGGTGCATCCATATGTGGACGTGCGCGACCGGTGTGGCTTCAGGGCGAACGAGCGGGTTCCGCTCCAGGCACGGGCAAGTGAACGGAGGCGGGCAAGCGGCCAGGCAGGGGTTAGCGGCCAGGCAGGGGTTAGCGGCCAGGCTGAGGTATGCGGCCAGGCAGAAGTAAGCGACCAGGCTGAGGTATGCGACCCGACTCGGGTAAGTGATCGGGCGCAAGCGAGCGACCGGGCGCGGGCGAGCCACGCCGCGCGGGATCATGCGCGGAGGTTCAGCTGACCTGCGGCCGGCAGGGGACGCGGGCGACGGCGGGTCAGCTGACCTGCGGCAATCAGCTGGATGCGGCGGCGGGAGCGGGGGTGCTGGTCGAGGACGAGCTGGACGACCCCGACTCCGACGACGACTTGCTCTCCCCGGACTTCGACGAAGAAGACGAAGAAGACGAAGAAGAGGACGGGGAAGAAGAAGAGGCCGTCGAGGACGACGAGCGGTTGTCGGTCCGGTAGAAGCCCGAGCCCTTGAACACGATGCCGACCGCGGAGAACACCTTCCGCAGGTTCCCCTGGCAGCTCGGGCAGACCGTCAACGCATCGTCTGTGAACTTCTGGACCACCTCGAGCTGCTCACCGCAGTCGTTGCAGGCGTACTGATAAGTCGGCACGCGCTCCTCCTTACAAGCTTTGGCACTCGAGCGATGCGACTGCTAATGGTAACCGATAGGTCCAAACACCTATTCCAGCCCCCGCTCTCCGTACCAGCCGGCCAGCTTGCCGCGGCGGTTGACCGCGCGCAGGCGGCGTTCGACCTGGTCGCGGCAGGTGGCGGTGGCGACGATGAGGAGCTGGTCGTCGGTACGCAGGCGGGTGGAGCCGGTGGGGACGAACGATCGGCCGTCCCGTACGACGAGTGTCACGGCGGCGCCGGCGGGCAGCCGCAGCTCGAAGACCTCGACCCCGTGCAGCCGCGACTCCGGAGGGATCTTGACCTGCAGCAGGTCGGCGTGCAGTTCCTCGAGGGGCGCCGACTCGACGGACAGATCGTGCGCCTCGGCGGGGGCGCTCACCCCGAGCAGCCGCGCCGCGTACGGCAGCGTCGGCCCCTGGAGCAGGGTGAACACGATGACGATCACGAAGACCTGGTTGAAGATGTCCTTGGAGCCCTCGATGCCGGCCGCCCAGGGGATGGTCGCGAGGACGATCGGTACGGCGCCCCGCAGACCGGCCCACGACAGGAACGCCTGCTCGCGCCAGGTCACGCGGTCCAGCCGCAGCACCCGGGCGAGCAGCGAGGAGGCGGCGACGGACAGCGGGCGGGCGACGAGCGCGAGGACGGTGCCGATGATCAGCCCGGGTGCGATCGCCGACGGCAGCTCCTCGATGTGGGCCAGCATGCCGAGCATGACGAACAGCCCGATCTGCGCCAGCCACGCGGCCCCTTCGGCGAAGCTCCTGGTCGCGGCGCGGTGGGGGAGGCGCGAGTTGCCGAGGATGAGCGCGGTGAGGTAGACGGCCAGGAAGCCGGAGCCGTGGAGGAGGACGGCGCCGCCGTACGAGACGAAGGTCAGGGCCAGGACGGCGATGGGGTAGAGGCCGGAGGCGGGCAGGGCGACGTGGCGCAGCGCGTACGCGCCGGCGGGGCCGACGGCCAGCCCGACCGCGGCGCCGATGACCAGCTCCAGGGCTGTCTCGAGAAGGAACGTTCCAAGACTCGCCGACGCCTGCGAAGCGCCGGTGAGCAGGACGACCGCGATGACCGTGGGAGCGTCGTTGAAGCCGGACTCCGCCTCCAGGACGCCGGCCAGGCGCGGCGGCAGCGGCAGCCTGCGCAGCACGGAGAAGACGGCGGCGGCGTCGGTGGAGGCGAGGACCGCGCCGACGATCAGCGCGGTCTTCACGTCGAAGCCGAGCGGCCCCTGGATGGCGAACGCGACGATGAGGATGCTCACCGCCACGCCCACGGTGGCCAGTACCAGGGCCAAGGGGACGGAACGGCGTACATGCGACCAGTTGGTGGTGAGCCCGCCCTCGGCGAGGATCACGGCCAGTGCCCACAGGCCGATCTGCTGGGCGACCTTCGGGTTCTCGGTGGGGAAACCGACCCCGGAGAGCTCCAGGGCCAGCCCGAAACCGAGGAAGACCAGGAGGCTGGGAAAGCCGGTGCGGTGCACCAGCCGTACAGACGCGATGGCCGCGATGACGACGGCGGCGCCGATGAGGAGCGAGACGTCAAGCGTCATCCGGCCCCCTCCTCTTGCACCGCCGTCAGATAAGCCTAGTGATGCCCGAGGGCGTGGCGGCGTAGCGTACGGGCTGGTCATGGGGCTCGTGTGGGATGCCGTCGATCAGCTCGCCGTCGTGCAGCAGCGCCACGGTCGGGACGTTGGGGCCGACGCGGGCGAGCGCGCGGTCGTACGAGCCGCCGCCCCGCCCCAGGCGGACGCCGGTGACGCGGTCGACGGCCAGGGCGGGGACGATGACGAGCGCGGCGGTGCGTACGGCGTCGACGCCGCGCCGCGTGTCGACCGGCTCCATGATCCCGTAGCGACCGGGCGCGAGCGTGTCGGGTCCGTCGTAGACCGCCCAATCCAGGTCATTGTCGGCACGCAGGACCGGCAGGATGACGGTGGCGCCATGTTTCCAGAGAGCGAACACCAGCCCGTGCGTCTCCGGCTCCTGCCCCGTTGACCAGTAGCAGGCCACCAGGCCGGCCATCTGCACCCACGGTTGTTCGAGCAGCGTTTCGCGGACCTTGATGGCGTTTGCCCGCACTTGATCGGGGGAGAGTGCGATACGCGCCGCGTTCAGCTCGCGACGGAGGTTCAACTTGTCCACAGATCCCTCCACTAGGGTCTAACTCATGGCTGACTTCGACCCTGTGACGAAAGCCGTCGTGCCCGCCGCGGGTCTGGGCACCCGGTTCCTTCCGGCGACCAAGGCGACACCCAAAGAGATGCTGCCCATCGTCGACAAGCCCGCGATCCAGTATGTCGTCGAGGAGGCCGCCTCCGCCGGGCTGCTCGACGTTCTCATGGTCACCGGCAAGAACAAGCGCTCGATCGAAGACCACTTCGACCGGGCCTTCGAGCTGGAGGAGGCGCTGGAGGCGAAGGGCGACGAGCACCGGCTGTCCCAGGTCCGCGAGCCGGCCTCGCTGGCGACGCTGCACTACGTACGCCAGGGCGAGCCCAAGGGGCTCGGCCACGCCGTGCTGTGCGCCAAGCACCACGTGGGCGACCACCCGTTCGCCTGCCTGCTCGGCGACGACCTCATCGACTATCGCGACAACCTGCTGCGCCGCATGATCGAGGTGCGCGACACGTTCGGCGGAAGCGTGATCGCGCTGATGGAGGTGCCCAAGGAGTCGGTCTCCCTGTACGGCGTGGCGACCATCGAGGCGACCGCCGAGGACGACGTCGTCCGCGTGACCGACCTCGTCGAAAAGCCGCCGGCCGACGAGGCGCCGTCCAACTGGGCGATCATCGGCCGCTACGTCATCGACCCCGCGGTCTTCGAGGTCCTGGAGAACACGCCCCCCGGGCGCGGCGGCGAGATCCAGCTCACCGACGCGCTGCGCACGCTGGCCCAGCGCGACCGCGACGAGGGCGGTCCGGTGCACGGCGTGCTGTTCAGGGGACGCCGCTACGACACGGGCGACAAGCTCGACTATCTGCGGACGGTGGTGAAGTTCGCGGCGGACCGGGAGGACCTGGCGCCGGAGTTCGTGCCGTGGCTGCGGGAGTTCCTCGATGAAATCAGTTGACGCGCATCTGGCCGAGATCCTGGCCACTGTACGTCCGCTGGCCCCCCTTGAGCTCGAGCTGGAGCAGGCGCTCGGCACGACGCTGGCCGAGGACATCTCCTCGCCGGTGCCGCTGCCGCCCTTCGACAACTCGGCCATGGACGGCTACGCGGTGCGGGCCGAGGACGTCGCGGGCGCGCCGGTGACGCTGCCGGTGATCGACGACGTCGCGGCGGGGTCGCTGGAGCTGCGGGCCGTGGGTCCTGGCCACAGCGTGCGCATCATGACCGGTGCTCCGCTGCCGGCGGGCGCCGACGCGGTGGTGCCGGTGGAGTGGACGGACGGGGGCACGGTCTCCGTACGCATCGACCGCGCCGCCGAGCCGGGCAACGCCGTGCGGCGGGCGGGTGAGGACGTACAGGCCGGCGAGGTCGTGCTCAAGGCCGGCACCGTGATCGGCCCCGCCCAGCTCGGCATCATCGCCGGGGTGGGGCGGCGGCGGGTGCGGGCGCGGCCGCGTCCGCGCGTGGTCGTCATCTCGACGGGCGCGGAGCTGGTCGAGCCGGGCGGCACGCTCGCGCCCGGCCAGATCTGGGACTCCAACAGCTACACCCTCACCGCCGCCGTACGCCAGGCCGGAGCCGACGGCTTCCGTGCCGGCTCGGTCGGGGACGATCCTGGCATCCTGCTCGACCGGCTCGACACCCATCTCGTACGCGCCGACGCGATCATCACCAGCGGCGGGGTGTCGATGGGCGCGTACGAGCCCGTCAAGGAGGCCCTGGCGCCGCTCGGCACCGTCCGCTTCGAGAAGGTGGCCATGCAGCCGGGCATGCCGCAGGGCTTCGGCGTGCTGGGGGAGGACCAGGTGCCGATCTTCGCCCTGCCGGGCAACCCGGTGTCGTCCTTCGTGTCGTTCATGCTGTTCGTCCGCCCGGCTCTCGACAAGATGCGCGGTCTGCCCGGCGGAATGCCGCGCACGCTGACCGCGCGCACCGCGGGGCCGCTGCGGTCGCCGTCCGGGCGGCGGTCCTATCTGCGCGGTGTCCTCTCCGACGACGGCACGGTGGCGCCCGCCCACGGGCAGGGCTCCCACCAGCTCGCCGCGCTGGCCGCGGCGAACGCGCTGATCGTGGTGCCGGAAGACGTGACCGAGGTCGACGCAGGGTCCTCGGTGGAGGTGATCAGGCTGTGAGCGAGCTGACCCACATCGACGAGACCGGCGCCGCCCGCATGGTCGACGTCTCGGCCAAGGACGTCTCCGCCCGTACGGCCGTCGCCAGCGGACGCGTGCTGCTGACGGCCGAGACGGTGGCGCTGCTGCGGTCGGGCGAGGTGCCCAAGGGCGACGCGCTGGGCGTGGCCAGGATCGCCGGGATCATGGGGGCGAAACGTACGCCCGACCTGATCCCGCTCTGCCATCCCATCGCGCTGCACGGCGTGAAGGTGACGCTCGACGTCGAGGACTGGGGCGTGGCCATCACGTGCCGGGTGAAGACGGCCGACCGCACGGGCGTGGAGATGGAGGCGCTGACCGCGGTGTCCGTGGCGGCGCTCGCGCTGATCGACATGGTCAAGGCGGTCGATCCCGGCGCGGTGATCACCGACGTGCGGGTGGAGGAGAAGCTCGGCGGCAAGACCGGCCGGTGGACGCGGGACGGGGCATGATGCGCGCCTTGGTGATCACGGTGTCGAACCGGGCGTCGGCCGGGATTTATGCGGATAAATCCGGGCCGTTGCTGGCGTCGTTGCTGCGTGACGAGGTCGGCTGCGAGGTCGAGGGGCCCGTGGTGGTGCCCGACGGCGAGCCGGTGGAGGCTGCGCTGCGTGACGGGGTCGCGGGTGGTTATGACGTCATCGTGACCACCGGGGGCACCGGGTTGACGCCGATGGATCTGACGCCGGAGATGACCTCTCGGGTGATTTCTCGAGAAATTCCCGGTATAGCGGAGGCAATTCGTCAGGCTAATCGCGAGAAGGTGCCGACCTCGATCCTCTCGCGCGGATTGGCCGGGCAGGCAGGGGAAACCTTGATCGTAAATTTGCCTGGATCCTCCGGCGGCGTACGCGATGGCGTCGCCGTACTCGCGCCCATTCTCCGTCACGCCGTCGATCAGATCCGCGGCGGTGATCATCCGCGCTGACCGGGATTCGGCCGGTCACCCCGTGGCGACATCGAGCCCGATAGGGGGATGATGAGAGATGTGGATCGACTTCGTGGCTGGCCGGCGACACTCAACGAAGGTCCGGTAGGCCTCCGGCCGCTACGGTTGGGCGACGTACGCGTATGGCGCGAGACGCGAGTCCGCAATGCCGACTGGCTGCGCCCGTGGGAGCCGAGCAACCCCGAGACGCCCCTGTTCAGGACCGGTCTCGGCCCCTACGTCTCCATGGTCGGCACCCTGCGGCGCGAGGCCAGGCAGGGGCTGGCGCTGCCGTGGGTGGTGACGCACAACGGGCGCTTCGCGGGCCAGCTCACCGTCGGCGCCATCGTGTGGGGATCCGCCCGTTCTGCCCAGGTCGGCTACTGGATCGACGGCGCCCTGGCCGGCCGCGGCATCACCCCCACGGCCCTCGCTATGGCCGTTGACCACTGCTTTTTCACCACCGGATTGCATCGGCTCGAAGCGAACATCCGCCCCGAGAATCACGCCAGCCGTAGGGTGGTTGAGAAGCTCGGTTTCAGGGAAGAAGGCATTCGGCGGCGCCAACTCCACATCGACGGAGCCTGGCGCGACCACATTTGCTACGCGTTGACCGTCGAGGACGTTCCCGGCGGGCTGCTCGTGCAATGGCGTCGCGCGCGTGAGTCAGCGGCTCACGGGGGGTCCTCCGTCGAAGAGGTTTGACGATCTCGCGACACACCGCACCGAATGCTCGTCAATCAGTGACACGCGGTCTTACGGTGCGTGACGTGAGCACATTCAAGGCGCGACGAGCACAACCGCGTCTTTGTGCTGCCCGGAGGTGGTGGTCGTGAGCCCCGTCCTCCTCTATCTCGCCATCGTCGTCATGTGGCTCTGCGTCCTGATTCCGATGTGGCTGCGCAGAGACAAGACGAATCTCGCCGAGCTGGCCGAGCTCGAAGAGTATTACACCGGCGAGCACCAACTACCCGATCTCGACAACCTCGCCCCATCCGATCCCGATGAGGACGACGGCACACCGCCGGTCGAGATCGAGAAGGTCGACGTCCGCCAGTTCCGGCTCCGGCGCCGCGCCATCATCGTCGCCCGCCGGCGCCGCCTGCTCTTCTTCACCGCGCTGCTGGTGCTGGCCTCCATCGTGACGGCCGCGGTCGAGATGATCCCGTGGTGGGGGGTGGCGCCGTCCGTCGTCGTCATGCTGACGTACATGGCGTTCCTGCGCATCGCCGTACAGGTGGACAGGGAACGCCGCGAACGCGCCCGCCAGGCGCGCGCTGAGCGCCGGCGGCGGCTACGCGAGCAGCGCCAGGCCGCCGCCGAGGCGGAGGCCGAAGTCATCGACTTCACGCCGATGCACGCCGACGTCCTCTTCGACCAGTACGCCGAACCACCCAAGCGGGCGGTGGGCGACTGAAACGGTGGCGCGAGGACCCTCTGGAGTTTGCTAATCTAGTCGAGTCCTTGGGGATGTAGCGCAGTCCGGTAGCGCACTTCGTTCGCATCGAAGGGGTCAGGGGTTCGAATCCCCTCATCTCCACCCAAGTCAGAGGCCGTTTCTCCTTAGCTGGAGAGGCGGCCTCTCTCCGTTTTTGGGAGGTTTCTGGGAGATCAGCGGAGTGACCACGCTGTCCCTGTAGACCCCGAGCGCCGCGTCGAGCACCGGAACGAGCGACCGCGGGGAGAGCTCGAACCTCCGTTGGAGGGACTCCGCCCATACGCGGGTGAAGAGGTCGAGCCCCTCGGCGATCATCTCCGGCGTGCAGTGGCCGTAGTTCGCCGACATTGACCCGTCGGTGTGGCCCATGCGGGGCACCTTGAACGCCTTCTCAAGGTGGCCGTTGTCCATCATCGTCTGATGGCCATGGCGGAACCCGTGGAAGGTCAGGTCGGGCAGCACGGGAGTCCACGAGCACAGCGCGTCCGGGCACGGGCGCACGTAGGCGTCGAGCAGTGCCCCTCGGCTCATGCGCGCGACGATCGCCGCGTCCGCGCCCTGGGCGACCGCGTGCGCGGCCAGCTCGGCGCGCGTGGACCGGCTGTTGACCTCGGTAGGCCCCCAACCCTGCCGGTAGAGCAGCAGCTTGGGCCGCTCCCACGGCTTGCCCGCCTCGGCCGCCGGCCAGGGCGCGAGCGGTACGCCCGGCCAGTGCCGCGACGCGTCCACGAGTACCTGCTTGCGGTCTCGCCCGTACTTCCCACCGCGCTCCGGATACCAGCCGTCGGCGGCTGGCCGGAGGTAGAGACGGCGGAAGTCCGAGCGGGAGTGGTGCCGCGTCGAGGTGAGGAACAGCATTCGGCGCTGCCCCTTGCACCATGGCGCGGACGGGTCCTCGGGCAGGCCGTCGGGGACGGTGCAGCCGCAGGGCCGCGCCTCGGTCGCCGCGAGCTGGAGCATCTCCCACAGCCACATGGGCACATGCACGGTCCTGATAGAGCCGTCCTTCGGCCGGCCCCAGTAGAAATCGCCTTCCTCGGTCTCGTAGATCTTCCAGTGGAGATGCACGAGCCCCTTGTCCGCCACGGCTCGGGGGTGAGGGCGAGGATCTCCGACCAGCGACCGCCCGTGTAGAACGCGGCCAAGACCGCCAGGAAGTTTAGTCGAGCTTGCGGAGGCGCCACGACAGTTTCGGTGCCCAGTGACGTGTCTCCTGGGCGCGCTGCTTATCGCCAACCTGCGCCGCCTCCACCACGGCGAGGCACTCCGGGCATGCCACCCCGGCCGCCAGGAGGTTGAACGGAATCACGCTGCCCGCGATCACGTGCACCCACACGCGCGTCGAGCGCGAGCAGACTGACGTTCCCCAGGTGCCCGGTATGCCGTTCTCCACGGCGTGCCGCTCCTCCGGTTCGCCCGGGGTCTGTCGCTCGCCAAGCGCGTACATCGCGTACATCTCCACTCATGCAGTGATCTCTATGGCGCGACGGCCGGACGCGGTTGCCTTGTTCTGTGCCCCCGGTCTCTCCATCGGGACACGCTCATCTGCGGGCCGGCCAGCCGCCGCGCTTGTCTAGGGGCGGCTCGCTACAGAATCGAGCCGAGTATCCGCCACTCGTCGGCGGGCCGGCGGATCTCGCCGCCGTTGCCCGGGTCGTGGTCGCGCACGCTGTAGGCGTCGTGGTCGTTCACCTTGGCGTACTCCAGCCCCGTGCCGGTGACAGGCGCCCATGCCTGGTCTCTGATGGGCAGGGTTTGGAGGTCGGGCTCGATCACTGGTGCCATCGTGTGTTCCTCTCTCGGATTGGTATCGGTTGGGACCCCGGCCCTCCGCGCGCCGAACTCGCACGACGAGCCGGGGGGCTTCAACGTCGAGGCATGGCAAGCAGGACGGACATTTGGCGGCTGAGGTCCGCCATGAGTGCAACGGGATTGCTGCGCTCCAGCCTCGGTCGCACGCCGGCCGCCGCCTGGCCCACCGCGACTTGCCAGGACGGGACAGCGCGCCACAGCAGGCCGCGCGGCGTGGGGATGTACTCGATGTGCCACTGCGGGTAGGTCAGGCGCAGCACGGCGAGATGACGGTCTGTCGGGCTCAACTCCAGCCACGCCGATATGGAGGCCATCTCACGCACCGCCGATGACGTAGGTCAGCCCGCCGGGCAAAGCCCAGGAGCAGAAGCGGGTTCCGTCCGGATGCACATGTTCATCACAACGGTCAGTAACGGAGCGCGGACAGGTGCGGTTGGGGGAGGCTGGGTGATGCAGCGTGTCACCTTCTCCGCGATGAGGTGCGACGGCATGACGGATGAGACCAGCCCCAGAGCGCTCCCGGCGTACGCCGAACGCATCCGGCACGAGCGTCGGCGGCGCGGCTGGTCTCAGAAGCAAGTCGCTCTCCACCTGCTCAAAGCCGCTGGCAATGAAATCGGGATGGCCGAGTTCGAGTCGGTCCTGCGGAGGGTTAAAGACCACGAAGCGGGCAAGGGTCGTCCTCGTGACCCGTATCCCCTTCTGTACTGCCGTGCGTTCGAGATCCCAGAGGCTAGGCTGTTCGAGGCCCCGGCATCGCTGGAGGCCGCAGCCGACCAGAGCGCCGACGATGCCGCGACCTCGGTCACTTCGCCCTCACTCCCTTGGATCTGGGAAGCGGCACCGACCGCCGATGCCCTCTACGACATCACCAAGAGTGACCTCATGCTTGACCGCCGCCGAGCCGTGAAGACCCTGGCCATCACGGCAGGGGTGCCGCTCGTTGACCCCGTGCAACGCTGGCTTGCCGCCGAGCAGCCAGAGCCGGCCGAGACCCACACGGGCCGGATCGGCATGGATGAGGTCGCCCAGCTCGAACGGGCCGTGACGGTCTTCCGCGAGTGGGACAACCAGCACGGCGGCGGCCTCGCGCGCAAGGCCGTTATCGGGCAGCTCAACGAGGTCGCCGACCTGCTACGCGACAACCACCCGCGCGCGATCCGGGGCCGTCTGTTCCATGTCATGGCGCAGCTCTCGAAGATCGCCGCCACGATGTCCTGGGACTGCGGGATGCAGACCGCAGCGCAGAAGTACTACGTCATGTCGTTGCAGGCGTCCAAGCCCGCCGGCGACCGGCCGTTCGGCGCGAGCGTCCTCGCGTCCATGGCTCGGCAACTCCTGTACCTCGACCAGCCCCAGGACGCTGTCGAGTTGATCAGGCTCGCGCTCGATGGGGTCAGGCAGTCGGCCACCCCGCGGCTGAGGGCGATGCTGCACACGCGTGAGGCGTGGGCGTACGCCAAGATGGGCCGTCCGGAGTCTTTCAAACGGGCCACGGGCGCCGCTGAGGAGGCGTTCACCGAGATCAGCGCCGACGATCCTGACCCGGAGTGGATCGCGTACTTCGACGCCGCCGAGCTGGCCGGCGTGACCGGAGGCCGATACCTCGAACTGTCTCGACAGGCCAACAAGTTCGCGAGCGACGCCCTCGACTACATCCGGCAGGCGGTGGCCCTGCGGCAGCGCACCAGCATGAGAAGCCTCGCGCTCGATCAGGTGGGGCTCGCCTACGCGCACCTCATCAGCGGCGACATCGACGAGGCGGTCACGGTCGGGAGCGCCGCCGCCGACACCGCCGGGCAAGTGCAGTCCGATCGGGTACGCGTGCAGCTCCGCGAGTTCTACCTTGAGATCGAGACCAGGAAGGATCCCGCCGTGGCCCTGCTACGGCAGCACATCCGGGACACACTGGCACGGTAGACCCACCGCAGGAAAGGGGCGCGATGATGCGCATCGGCGTGACAGGCCACATGAACCTCACCTCGGATACTGCTCGGCTCGTCTCCGATGCGCTGCGTGCGCATCTCAAGGGAGTGGACGGCGAGCTTGTCGGTGTGTCCTGCATCGCTCGCGGCGCTGACTCGCTGTTCGCTGACGCGGTGCTCGCGGCGGGCGGTGCGCTGGAGGTGGTGTTGCCGTCCAGGGACTATCGCGCTGTGAAGGTGAAGCTGGACCACGCCGAGCAGTTCGACCGGCTGATGGCGGCGGCGTCCACGGTGCGGGTCATGGACTTCGACCAGGCGAGCCGGGAGGCGTACGAGGCGGCGAACGAGGCCGTGCTGTCGTCGATCGACGAGCTGGTGGCCGTGTGGGATGGCCAGCCCGGTACGGGGCGCGGCGGCACGGCCGAGGTAGTGGCTGAGGCGCGCGAGCGTGGCTTGGTCGTGACCGTCATCTGGCCGGCCGGGGCGGCGCGGGGTGATTGAGCGTCGGTCCTTGCCGAATCGGTCATCGTCGCAGGCCGGGACGGGGAGAAGTTGTGGAGGTTTTTGGGAGGTGCGATCTTGTCTGAGATGCGCTCGGATGCGCTGGATGCGCTCGAATAGGCCCACCCTAAGACGCATGATGCGTCCGACCAGCAAAGACGCTGCTTATGCCGGTCGGACGCATCAATACCACACCGTTCGCATCGAAGGGGCCAGGGGTTCGAATCCCCTCATCTCCACCCAGGGCCGTTCTTGAGACGGCTGGACTGAAGTTGACGGGATCCCGTCTGATCTTGATGATCGGGCGGGATATCGTCGTTTCAGGAGTTTCCGAATCGAGTTCGTCCTGGTTTGGGAACTGCGGAACGGGCGTCTGGGAAGGCCCGAGTGGCGTCAGGCCGCTGGTGGAGGACCGAGATCCGGCCGTTGGGCATGGCTAAGCCGACGGTGGGCTGGGCGCTGCGGCGGGGTGGCGGGTTGTGCGGCTTATGGGGTGGGTGGTGGCCTGCTCTGGCCTGCGGGTGGTGTGCCGTCGAAGGTCCCGGCTGGAGTCTGCGGAGTGTCGGCGAGTGTGACGGGCGCGTCTTGGGGCTCGTGGACATGGCGCCACTGATCGAGGAGATGGTCGTTGGCGACCGCGACGAGCAACGCGACCAGGATGGTCTGGGCGACGCGTCCGTGGGCGAGCCGGTTCTTGGGATCGCCGAGATCAAGATCATGTCCCTTGATCCTGCCGTTGAGGCCGCCCTCGGTGTTGGCCCGGACGGACTTGTAGGTTCCGATCCAGGCAGGACTGAGGTAGGCCACGTCCTGGCGAAACTTGTCGAGGTGGCCGGGGTCGTCCTAGCGGACGGTGATGGTGTGCTGGTGGCAGATCCTCGGCAGGTCGCCGGCCTTCAGGTCGGGCTCTGGGGGAAGGACGCGGGGTTTGGCCGCCGGGTGAGCGGCTCGTTGCCGGGTGTCGGTCAGGTCGACCGCGGCGGGCCGGCCGGGTCTGCGCTGGTGGAGGCGGTTGAAGCGGGGGCAGGTGACCGATGGGGAGGTGCCTGCTGCCGGGCATCGCAAGCGGATGGCGCCGCCAGCGTTCGCGTTTTGTTTGAGGCGCAGCAAGTACGGCTCTCGCGCGCTGATGAGCGCGGTGAGTTCTTGCGATGGGGTCCGGATGGCGGCGTCGTCCAGACCGGTGGTGGCCTGAGCGAGCCGGTCGGGCACCAGAGGGCAGGCCAGGCCGCCGTCGATGAGCAGGGTGCCGTGGACGCTGCCCTGCACCCCTCGTTGATTCACTTTGCCGTCGAGTGCGAGTCGGTAGCTGAGTTCGCGTGCGGGTTGGGCGAAGTGGCTGGGTTGCTGGTCGGTGTAGGCGCGGTCGACGACGGCGAACGCTGCGGGCAAGTCGAGGGTGGGCAGGGGCTTGAGGGTAGTGATGGCGTTTTCGCCGATGCGTCTACCCGGCCTGTCCAGGACCAGGCCGAGCGCCAGTTGCGGAAAAGACCCGCGCGCAGCGCTGCCCTAGCGAGCGCTTGCCACCGCTCGTGCGACTCACACGTCGAGGGCGTCGGCTTGTAAGGCTTTGGTCGGTTTCTACCAAGTATGGGTGTAGATCGACGAAGGGAGCATGGCCGGTGCGTCGTAAACAGGCGGAGTTCGCCACAGACTCTGTGGCGTTCGAGGCCTTCTACCGGCGGCACATCGAGGGAGTCACGCGATTCCTGGCCCGCCGGGTCGATGACCCTCATGCGGTCGCGGACCTGGTTGCGGATGTGTTCCTTGCGGTGATGGAGTCCGCTCACAGCTACCGGCCGAGACGGGGCAGCGAGGTCGCGTGGCTGTATGGCGTAGCACGCAACACGCTCTCGGCCGAGCGGCGCCGGGCGTTGCGGGAGTCCCAACTGAGCGACCGCGTAAGCAGGCGGCGGCCACTGGACGGCGACGACATTGCCCGGCTGGAGGAGCGGATCGACGCGGAGCAGCCCGCTCGGCGGGCTTTCCAGGCCATGGCCGACTTGCCTGAGGGGGAACGCGCTGTGTTGGAGTTGGTTGTCCTGGACCAGCTGACAGTTACCGAAGCTGCGAGGTCCCTCGGTATCCGGTCGGGGACCGCCATGGTGCGGCTGCATCGCGCGCGCCGGACGCTCAAGGAAGTGCCCTTCGTCGTCATGGAAGGAAACGGCACATGAGTTTCGAGGAGCAGCTGCTGATGGATCTGAAAGTCGAATTCGCCGCGCGGGACGAACGCCGTCGCCGTACTGTTCGCCGTATTTCCGTGGGAACGGCGGTGGCCGGCCTCGCCGCCGCGGCGGCCATCTCCGTACCGCTGATGACCGGCACGGAGAGCTCGGCGTACGCGGTGAGCAAGAAGGCGGACGGCACGGTGGGGGTCGAGATCCGTGAGTTGAAGGACTCCGACCGGCTGGAGCGGGACCTGCAGGCGGCGGGCGTCAGAGCGGACATCACGTACCTCGCGTCCGGCAAGCAGTGCCAGAAGAACAGAGGAGCGAGCGTCCTGGCCCCGGACGGGCTCGTCACCATGCGGCAGGGCGGGCTGGATATCAAGCCTCGGCTCATCGGCAAGGACAAGACATTGGTGTTGGAGTTCTCCGGCAAACAGGACGATGAGAAGGAGCCTCCCGTAACCGGAAAGGTGTTCTGGAAGATCGCCACGCTCCTGGTCCCCGGCGATGTCGGCCCGTGCGTCGTCATCGACGACCCACAGTGGGACGATGACGGCAGCGACACATCAGGACGGCCGCCTGCGGGGAGCTAGTCGTCCGATACGGCGCCGCCCGCGTTACCGTCCAGTCCGGCAACCACGACCCAGGGCGCAGGCTTGTCCAGAGGCAGCGACGACGAGCCTGTCTTATCGCAGGCCAGTCACACTCGTGAACACCCCACCCAGGGCTGTTCTTGCAACGGCCGAGATCCCGTCCGATCATCGCGATCGGGCGGGATCTCGTCGTTTCGGAGGATTTCGGTCACGAGGCTCGGCTGCGCGGAGCCTGATCAGCCGGCTGCGTCCGGCTCGTGTGGTTGGCGGCATGGGCGGTGAGGGTGTCGATCGCACAGATGAGTCCGAGTCCGAACAGCATGTACCGTGCCGCGTCGAGCATCGAGTCCCCGCCGAGGTTCATCAGCATCCCGGCCACGGCTGTGCCGAACGCGATCGCCAGGCTCGTCACGGTGGCGATGCCCGCCGCGGCCCGCCCGCCCTTCTCCGGATTCTGGGTGCTGGACATCGCCCTCACGGACAGGTGCGGATAGGCGGGGCCGATTCCGGCCCCGGCGGCGAACACACCGGCACCCAGACGATCACCAGCTAGATTGGCGTGTCCGTACGCTGGAGCAGCCCTTGAAGGAGGAGGCAGGCGGCGAGCAGCAGTGGCCCGAGCGCGCGCAGCCGGCGAGGTAGGCGCCGACGTTGCCCCACCGGGTCAGGAACCGGCCGGTGAGCATCGTCGTGACCACCATGGCGACGATGTAGACGGTCATGGTCCAGGCATAGAAGCTCGCTTCGCCTAGCTCGGCCGCCGCGGTCGGCAGCAGGCTTGCGGGCAGGTAGAGGTTGATAGCGCCGACCAGCACCCCGCCGGCCAGCACGATTGCCCGAGATGCTCGCGGCCCCATAGCTCCCGCCAGGCGGGCGGGGATGGAGGGCGGGGTGGCGGGCGGAATGGCGTTCACCGGCTTTCCTCCAGGACGCTCCGCGCTCCTCCACAGATCGAGAGGGAGTTGCGCTCGTCTCCTGGCGGCTGGACGGATGACGGGCCGCCGAACCTTTCGTAGTGGTCAGCACTCATGCGTTCCACGATGTCGTTGAACCGTCGCCGGAAACCTTCGCGCCGTTCACCGCTCGCAGCCAGGACGGCGGGCGGGCAGGCCTCAACGCGTGATCCACCCCTGGACCTCGCTCATCATCGGCAGGGCGCTACTGAGAACCGTTCGCGATGCCTTGCCAGGGCCACATGGTTGAGCCTATATCTTGTGTTACAGGTTATGCTGATGGAATGACTATGACGGAGCCGATGTTCTTGGCCTTGACGGCACTCCTGGACGAGCCGCGGCACGGCTACGGGATCGTGCAGGAAGTGGACCGGCTGTCTGCAGGGACGGTGCAGCTCAAGATCGGTTCCTTGTATGGCGTCCTCGACCGGTTGAGCGCCGACGGCCTGGTGGAACTCGACCACGAAGAGGCGCACTCGGGACGTCTGCGCCGCTACTACCGCATCACCGACGCGGGGGAAGAGGCCCTTGCGGCGGAGCTTGCCAGGCTGAACAGCACCCTCCAGATCGCCGTCGAGCGACTCGGTGCCCGCCGGAGCAGCCTCACCAGCCGGCCGTCGATCGCTGGAGGTTCGGCGTGAGCCTGCTGGAGCGGCGCTACCGCCTCATCCTCAGGATGCTGCCCGCCTCCTACCGGGCCGAGCGTGAGGAGGAAATGGTCGAGGCATTCCTTCAAGGCGCCGGGCAAGATCGCGACGAAGACAACGCGCGGCCGAGCTGGAGAGAGACCGTCTCCATCGCCGCGCTGGCGGTCAGGAGCAGGCTCGGCGGTCTCGGCGCCGCACCCCGCTACCGCGCCGTCGGTGACGCGGTCAGGCTGGTGGCCCTGCTCGGGTTGGGCTACCAGGCTGTGATCGGCTGGATCGACGTGCTCTTCTCGCTACACGCCCTGGGCTACCTGCCGGGACGATCGCCGGTCGTCGCCCCTGGCCGGCAGGTGCCGCAGCTCCTGGCGATGGCGGAGGGCCTGGCCCAGGTCGCCGCCTTCGCCGCGCTCGCGCTCGGCAAGGTGCGGGCAGCCAAGCTCCTGGCCGTGCTGGGCCTGGTGTACGTGCTGGTCATGGTCGGGATCGCTGCCCTCACCTGGCCTCGATCGGTCATCGACTCCGCACCTCACGTCCTGGGCGCCATGGTGCCCGTCCTGGCGCTGCTGACCGCCTACCACGTGGACGCGCCGGTGCGGCGCTCCCTGCCGATGACCGCCCTGCCGCTGGGGCTGACCGTGGCGTACATCGCCATCGCGCTCGCCTTCGCCGACATCACGGGCACGGATGTCGCGCCTGGTCACCCGACAGCGTGGGTTGCCATGTGGATCGATCCGCAGGGCGTGACCGTGGCGGTGCTCCTGATGGCAGGCCTGCTGTGCCTGGTGCGCGACGCCACGCCGGCCTGGCGATTGGGTCTCGCCATCGTCGCGGCGTCGATGGCCGTTGAGCGGTCACCGGTCTTTCTGATCGGTGTCGAAAGGCCCGTACAGTCGCTTGCCATCACTGCGATCGTTCAGTCTGCGGCGTTGTCGACGCTGTGTCTGGCGCTGATCGTTGCGGGGCTGCGTGTCCTGCCCCGTCCGGCTGTTCCCCTTCGAGACGGCAGCTAGCGTCCCGGCGGTCTCGGATACTCCAGGGGCGTGGTGAGCTCGCTCTCTCCCGTGGAGGCGACGGTGACCCTTCGCGGGCCACCGGCCGGGCGGCGGTTAGGATCCGCGCATGTCTCGTTTCGAGGTGGCTTCCCTGGTTCTCGCGCCGCCGCCGGTCGTCTTCGATGCGTCCTTGTCAGTCGAGCTGCACGCCTCTTCCATGCGCGACTCGCGCGAGCAAGCAGTCGCAGGGGTCACCTCCGGACGGCTCTCCCTGGGCGATCGGGTCACGTGGCGAGCGCGGCACTTCGGCCTCACCTGGCACCTGACCTCGACGATCAGCGCCTATGTCCGGCCCTCGTACTTCGTCGACGAACAGGTACGCGGCCCCTTTCGGCATTGGCGCCACGAGCACACCTTCGAATCGGCACACGACGCCGACAGCGGCGTCGAAGCGACCCTCATGAAGGACATCGTCGACTTCGCAGCGCCCGCCGGCCCCTTGGGCACGCTTGCTGAGGCTCTCGTCCTGCGCCGTTACATGACCAAGCTGATCCTGCTGCGTAACGAGCACATCAGGCGGACGACCGAGACCACCATGCAGTGATCGCCTGCTTCCTGCGCGTACGGTGGCGAGCTTCCTTGGCTGAGATCGGGCTTGCCACCGCCGTACCGGCTGAGGACGCTGGTGGCGACCATGCGCCCTCAGCCCGTGACCGCTTGGTGCGATCATGCCCCGTCACATGTCGCCGGCATAAACGGCCACCGTCAGGGTTCCGGGGCGTCGCAGGTATTCGGGGATGGACGTCTCCAGCCGGACCCTGATCGTGGTCGTCTTCCCGCTGAGCAGCCGTTTGCCCAGGTAGAGGAAGCCGTCCCCGCCCGGCGAGGAGCAGTCGATGCCGCCCTTGGTCAGGCGTCCGTTCACCCATACCTTCTGGCTGAGCCGGTCGCCGAGGCCGTCTCCGCAGGAGGTGGCGACGGCCAGGCCGAGGCCCTTGTTCGGCACGGTGACCGTCACCTCGCGGCTGTCGGGCCAGGTGGTGGTGGCCTTGGCGGCCAGGTTGAGCTCTTTCCCGATCTTCGCGGGCGGCTCGGCCGGAGGCGAGGCGGGCTTCACTGTGGACGGCGGCGTCCACTCGTACACGCCGAACCGCCACTCTCCCGGAGCCGTGCGCCCGGGGGAGCCGTTGACGGTGAATGTCACTGTTCGCGTCCCGGCGGGGAAGGGCTGCAGGTCGACTGCTCTGCCGCGCTCGCACGCGTTCATCAGGAAGGGCGCCGGGGACAGCGTGAAGGTCTTGTCCAGGCCGGGCACGTTTGCGATGACCTGCGGTGGCGCCGCTTTGGGAGACGGGCAGTCGGGCAGGATGGCCACCGGCTTGCCGCTCACCTCGACCTCGAAGAGCACCGAGGACTGGCGCGCCGGGTCGAAGGTTGCGGTGGCGAGCCTGCGGTAGACGGTGCCGTCGGACTCCTCGTACCGGCTTGGGAGCTTTTCGGTCACGTTCGCAGTGGTCGGCTGATCCGGCCCGCGCAGGCTGACGACCGTGCCGCCGGCGACGACCGCGACGGCGAACGTGCCGGCGGCGGCGAGGGCCGACAAGCGGCGCCGTCGCGCGACGCGCGTCCTGGCGCGCAGTGAGTGCCAGGGGATCGGGCGGTCGAGGGCGGGGCTGCTGCGTTCGTCGAGCAGGTCGCGGAGTTCTCGCTGGTCGATGGGCATGGCGCTACCCCCTCCTGTCGTACGTGAACGACTTGTCCACCCGAAGCTTGGCCAGCGCCCTGCTCGCCTGGCTCTTGACCGTCCCGACGCTGCAGCCGAGCGTCTCAGCGGTCTGGGCCTCGCTCAGGTCCTCGAAGAACCGGAGCACGATGACGGCCCGCTGCCGGGCCGGCAGACGGCCGAGCGCCTGCCAGACCAGCTCGCGATCGTCGGCCTGTCCCATGTGGTCGGCCGTCTGCGCCTGGTCGGGCGGCGACTCGCTGGTCATCTCGGCCCTTCTCCAGCGCCGCCGCCACCAGGAGACGTGCAGGTTCACCATGATCTTGCGGACGTACGCCTCGCGCTCGTCGCCCAGACGCGGCCAGGCCTGCCACGCCTTCAGCAGTGCCGTCTGCACCAGGTCCTCGGCCGCTCCCCAGTCACGGGCGAGCAGGTAGGCGGTGCGGAGCAGCCGGTGCCACGACGCCTCGACGAACGCGTCGTACTCCGATCCATCCGCCATGTACGGTCCTTCCTCAAGCGACAGTCACCCGTCCTTACGCCGCCGGAGGAACGGAAGGTTGCTCAGGCCCAAGAAGCGGTTGTCTCTGGGAGGATCCTGCAAGATTCACGCTGTCTCGGCGGACCCCATGAGAGGAAGTGGCGAGGCGTGCTGCGCTGGTCATCCCGGTGTCCGTCCGCGTCACGGCTGCTGACGGTGAGGTCTATAAGGGGCGTGTCGTGGCGTTTGATCCTGATATGGACGTCGCTGTTCTCTACGTACCTGATCTGCCTGCGCCTGCACTCTGGCTGGACGTGCCCGGAGGGTCGCTCGGCGATCCACGCTTGCTCAGCTATCCGGTGAGGGCGGAAGGCGTCGTCGCGCAGCCGGTCGAGATCCTCGATCGATCCGAGGGGGAAGGGCAGGACATCTACAAGAGACGTCAGGTCACCAGGATGGTGCTCGAGCTCGCCCTCGACGTGCGCCCGGGTATCAGCGGCGCCCCGCTGCTCGTGGAAGGCGGCACGGCCGCGGGGATGGTCGTCGCCGTGACTCAGCAGGATCCGAAGCGCGGGTACGCGCTGGCCGCCGAGGAGATCCTGCCCATCGCCAAGCGCGCTGCCAAGGCCACGAAGCATGTGTCGACACGTAAGTGCGATGCAGGTCCGTGATGAACGAGGGGCCACCTGACGAAAGTCGGAGGGCAGGCCAGACGGTCGTGTCCTGTGTGCTGCCTGCACGGACCGCCGCGGTGTTCCGTCCGCTCGGCATGACGTCCACCACGACCGTGGACACCACCAGGGAGCTCCCCGATCAGGGCGCGGGCTACAGCCGGGCCTATGGCCGCCTCCTCGAACGCTCACATCCGAAGTGCTTGGTGCATCTCGGTCGCGTCCGTAGATGCCGAGAAACGGCCGTTCGAAGCTGTCGGGAAACGGCCGGCGGCCACGACCCCTGGCGAGCGGGCTCCGCACGATGGGGCCGCCGAAGGGAAAGGGGGAGCGCGATGACCAAGGTGGCGGCACAGATGTCGGTGTCGCTGGACTTCGAGGCGGCCGGTGCACATGGGACGACCGGGGAGCGGCGAAACGATGGCTTGAGGGCGTGACGGATGAGGAGAGCTCAAAGTTCTCCTGTGTGGTGGCGTTGGTAGTGGCGGGCGGCGCGGGCGCGGTTGGCGCAGGAGGGTTTGCACCATTCCTGGCGGCCGTGGGTTTTGACGAAGTAGCGGACGCAGCGGGGTGCGTGGCAGGCGCGCAACTGCTCGCGGTGCGGGCCGCTCAGGAAGTCGATGGTGGCTCGGGCCAGGGCGGCGATCAGGCGGACGTTCCCGTCGGGCTCGGTTGACAGCGCGTCCGTACGCGGAGTGCCGCCTTTCGGCCAGGTCAGTTGCGGGACGATCGCCTCGCGGGCGGCTGCCGCGTTGAGGTGGGTCAGGGCCTGGTCGAGGGGCATCAGGCGGTTGGCGTCGGCGCGGCTGGGAGGGGCGGGGCTGACCGCGTGCGCGAACAGGGCTCGTATAGCGCGGCGCAGCTCGACGAGTTCGCTTCTGAGCTGCTCGTCCACGGTGATGTTCACGGCATCGACCTGCTGGTGGAGCCAGTGGGTCGCGCCCTCCAGGGTTGCCAGGTCGTCGGCGACGCCGCCGTTGCCGTCGTGGCGGATCGTGCTCGCCAGTTCCAGGGCCGGCCAGCGCTCCACTCGAACCTCCCGGTTGCTCATGCCGTCCTTTGTAGCTTATGGTCCCTAACGCTAAATGCGAATTTAACCGTTAGGAGCCTGATGAGACTGCTGCTGGCCCAGATCAGCGACCTGCACCTCGACGGCAGCGACAGGGCGACCCGGCGCGCCACCCAGGTCATGGACTATCTGCGGGCGCTGCCTCGCCCGGTCGACGCCGTGCTGGTCACCGGGGACATCGCCGACCATGGCGAGGAGGCCGAGTACGAGGAGGCCGCCCGCATCCTGGACGCGCCCTTCCCCGTGCTCACGTGTCCCGGCAATCACGACGTCCGGGCGGCGTACCGGAAGGCGCTGCTGGGTCGGCCGCCCGCCGACGGGCCCGTCAACGAGGTGCACCGCATCGGCGGCGTCGCCATCCTGATGTGCGACGCCACCATCCCCGGCCGCGACGAGGGCCGGCTGGACGCCGAGACGCTCGCCTGGATGCACGACGTCCTCGACCCTGACACGCCCGCGCTGATCGCCTTCCACCAGCCGCCCGTCGTGCTGCATCACCCGTTGCCCGACTCGGGCCGGCTGGAGTCGCCCGGCGACCTCGCCGCGCTGCTCGACGCCCATCCGCAGGTCGTCGGCGTGCTCACCGGTCACGCGCACACCGCGGCCGCGTCCGCGTTCGGAGGACGTCCGCTGGTCGTCGGGCCGGCCGTCACCTGGACGTTGCGCCTGCCCTGGGAGGGTGACGGGCCCGCCGACCGCGAGCAGCCGCCCGGGCTCGCGTTTCACATCCTGGACGACGACCTCCGCCTCACCACGCACTACCGCGTCGTGTTGCCGTGATCCATCCGTACGCGGTCGCCGGGTTCCTCCTGGCGATCCTGCCGATCATCGCCACGCCGGGTGCCAGCCTGACCCTGCTGATCCAGCACGTCACGACCGGCGGCCGCCGTCAGGCCGTACCCGTCGTCCTCGGCACGATCAGCGGCCTGTGCGCGCACGCGGCCCTCGCCGTCGCCGGGCTGTCGGCGCTCGTCATGCACTCCAGCCAGGCCTTCACCGTGGTCAAGCTCGCCGGTGCCGCCTATCTCATCGGCCTCGGGCTGTGGACCTGGCGTTCCCGGCCTCCCGCACCGGATGATCCGCCGAAGCGCACCGGTTCCGTCTACACCCAGGCCCTGCTCGCGAACGTGCTCAACCCCAAGGCGGCCTCCATCTACCTGACGCTGGTGCCGCAGTTCCTTGCGCCCGGACGTCCCCTCGGCGGGCAGATCTTCGCCCTGGCCGGCGCCCATGCTCTGCTGATGGTCGTGTGGCTGATGGGGTGGACGGTGCTGCTGCATCGAGGGGCGGGCATCCTGCGTAGGGCCCGGCTCCGGCGCGTGATGGGCAAGGTGACGGCGGTGGTGCTCATCGTGCTCGGGGTTCGGGCGGCCACGACTTAGGGGAGTAGAACGTTCGGTCTTGACCGAAGGTGAAGATTGGGGCTAGCCTCCTCCACCGAGGCATACATGGGGGATCAGGATGAACGACGAGCTTGGTGCCGTACAGGCCGCCTTGGGGGCCCGCGCGCGGCTGCTGCAGTGGGCGGACGGCGGGCTGGTGGTCGATCTGCTGCGTGCGGCGTCCGGAGAGGGGTGGCTGGACCTGCTGACCACGCCGACGACCGTCGAGGCGCTGGCCGAGGCCGGTGGGGTGTCCGCCGAGCGGGCGCGACGGGTGGTCGAGGTGTTCGTGGCCGCGGGGGTCGTACGTGCTGGGGAGGGGCCTGCTTACGTCCTCACCGAGGAGTTCGCGGCGCTGAACGGGGCTCCCGCCGGCGTGCGGCTGGACGACGCGATCGACATGATCGCGGCGGCTCGCGGCCGGGTGCGTTCGGCGGTCTCGCCGGACGTGCGGCGGACCTGGGAGCAGGACGCGCTGGTCGTCGCCCGTAACTGGGGCATGCTGCCGACCGCCGCCACGCGGGCGATCTTCTCGATGGCGTACGACGCGGTGCCCGCGTACCGCGACCGGCTGGCCGCGGGCGGTCCGCTGCTCGACATCGGCAGCGGCATCGGGGGAGCGCTGCTGACCACGCTGACGATGTTCCCTGAGCTGCGGGCGGTCGGGGTCGAGCGGGCCGAGGACGTGGTCAAGGAGCTGCGGGAGCGGGCCGAGGCGGCCGGCGTGACGTCCCGCCTGGAGATCCGGTGCGCCGACGCCCGGGAGATCGACGACGAGGCGGCGTACGAGGTGGCGTACTGGGCGCAGGCGTTCTTCCCGGACGACGCCCGCGCGGTCACCCTCGCCACCGCGCGGCGCGCGCTGGTCCCCGGCGGCCTGCTCCTGGTGCAGGAGCTGGCGCCCCCGGCACAGGACGCTCCGGAGGCCCGCCTGCACTCCGCCCTGGACGCGCTCGTCGCCGACTCCCGGGGCGTGCCGCCCGTCCGTACGGCGGAGGAACTCGCCGCGGAGCTGCGAAACGGCGGCTTCGAGGACGTCCAGGTGACGACGACGCCCATTGGCCGCCTCGTCCTGGGCCGGCGCGTGCTTGACCAGGGCCCATGGGCCGGGCCAGGGCGCCGCAGGAGAGGAAGCGCCTGAGCTTTCGGAAGGTCGTGGTGCTGCCCGTGGCCTTCTCGGCCGTCGTGCTCCTGGTGGTGGCTGCGCTGCGCTTACAGTACGCCCGCCACAACGGCACCACCGGCACGTAGCCTCGCCTCCGGCGCTTGCGAGGATGAGTGTGCTCACCTCGCCTGACGGAGGAAACATGGACGGACAGCAGTGGCTGGCGGAGCGGTTCGCCGAGCATCGGGGGCATCTGCGCGCAGTGGCGTACCGGATGCTCGGCTCGCTCAGCGAGGCCGACGACGCGTTGCAGGAGGCGTGGCTGCGGGCCGGCCGCGCCCACACCGCGGAGGTGCAGAACCTCGCGGGCTGGCTGACCACCATCGTGGCCCGGGTGTGCCTGAACATGCTGCGCTCCCGCGCCCACCGCCAGGAGGAGCCGCTGGACATGCAGGCGGCCGACCCGCTGCTCGGCCCGGCGGCGGTGGGAAACCCCGAGGCCGAGGTGGAGATGGCCGACTCGGTGGGGGTGGCGCTGCTGGTGGTGCTCGACACGCTGAGCCCGGCCGAGCGGGTGGCGTTCGTGCTGCACGATCTGTTCGCGGTGCCGTTCGAGGAGATCGCCCCCTTGCTGGAACGCTCACCCGAGGCGACCCGGCAACTGGCCAGCCGGGCGCGTCGCCGGGTCAAGGGGGCGCCCGCGCCGCACCGTGAGCCGGGCCGGACGCGGGAGATCGTCGAGGCGTTCCTGTCGGCGACGCGGGGCCAGGACTTGCGGGCGCTGATCACATTGCTGCACCCCGAGGTCGTCCTGCGGGCGGACGCGGCCGTCATGCTCACCGCCGCGCCCGTCACCGTCCAGGGGGCCGAGGCCGTCGCCAAGGGCGCGATGGCCGCCATGCAGCGGGCCAGGTTCACCGGTCTCGCGCTGCTCGACGGCGCGGTCGGCCTGGTCATGGCGCCGCAGGGCCGGCTGCGGGTGGCGCTCACCTTCACCATCGACGACGGGCTCATCACCGCCGTCGACGTCGTCGCCGAGCCCGAGCGGCTCGGCCTGCTCGACGTCGCGGTGCTCGACTGATCGTGTGACGTACATCACTCCCGCCGCCGGTCACATCACCGTCCGGCGGCGGGTCAGGGCGGTGACGGGCGCTACCGGCCCGGCGTCATTCGAGAGCAAGGAGCATCCGATGGTTCCGCAGATCGTCACCGTTCTGGCCGCCGCGTGGGTGGGTTTCTCCGCGTACGCGATCCTCACCCGCGCCGCGTGGGTCGTCGAACCGCTGCGGACGTACGGGGTGCCCGCCTCGTGGTGGCCCTGGCTGGGCGCGGCCAAGGCCGCGGGGGCGGCGGGGCTGCTGGCCGGCCTGGCCGTGCCGGTGATCGGCGTGCTGGCCGGGATCGGGCTGGTGGTGTACTTCCTCGGGGCCGTCGTCACCGTGCTGCGCGCCCGGTCGTACAAGACCGTCGTCTTCCCGATCCTGTACCTCGTTCCCGTGGCCGTCACCCTCATGATCTGAGGAGGATGTCGAGAACGCTCCGGCCGCTCCGACTCGCCTACGGAGAAAAGGAGCAGCCATGTCACGCAACATCGAGACCGTCAACACCTACCTGGACGGTTTCCGTAAGAACGACCACGAGCAGATCCTGTCCTGCCTGACCGACGACATCGAGTGGACCGTCTTCGGCGCCTTCCACCTGACCGGCAAGGACGCCTACGACCAGGCCATCGACGGCCCGCCCGAGTTCGTCAACCCGCCGCACCTGGAGGTCGTGCGGATGGTCGAGCAGGGTGACGTGGTCATGGCGGAGCTCACCGGACGGGTGCGGCGCGCGGCCGGCGGTGAGATGCGGATGTCGATGGCGGAGGTGTTCGTCATGCGGGACGGGAAGATCGCCGAGCGCCGCGCCTGGGTCATCGAGCTCAAGGAGAACGAGCACCGCTGAGCACGCCGGCGCCCCGCACCTCCATGTCACCCGCCGGCGTGAAGGGGGTGACGCCGAAGGTGGCGGCGATGCGCGGGGCCAGATCGAAGGCGTCCTCCGTCCCCTGCGACCGTTCGCAGCGCCGAAATCGGCTGGCGGACGATGCTTGGGAGCGGGCAGCATGGCCGTTGATGGACGAACGGCGGCTGATCCGCGTTTCCAAATATCTGGCCCGGCACCTGCGCCACGACCCGGGCCGCATCGTGATCCTGTCGCCTTCGATCGTGTAGCGGCGCGTGTCGTTGGCCGCGACGACCTCCCGCAGCTCCTCTGGCGTGATCGGGAAGCCGTGCGCGGCGGCGGCCCGCAGCAGCTCCCTGCCGCCGTCCTGTCTCAGGTTCCCCTCCTGAGCTATTCCTCGTCGGGGAGCGTCACCCACATGCCGGCCTCCTCGGTCAGCGAGCGGGCGTCGGACGGCAGCAGGCCCGCTCCCGCGTAGCAGTAGGCCACGGCCGCGCCCTGGTAGAGGCAGGTCCTGAGGATCTCCTCGGCGGAGTCGTCCGCCGAGACGCTGCCGCCGCCCGGGTGGGTGTCCCAGGCGACGGTCTCGCCGTCGCGGATGACGATGCCCTGGTTGCCGCTCTTGGGGTTGGCGAACAGGCCGTAGCAGACCGTGCCGGCCGACAGGGGCTCCATGACGTGCGGGTCGGCGGCGCGGTAGCCCCACGGCTGGACGACCACGCAGCCGCCGGGCACGTCGGTGATGCCGATGAGGTCGTCGTACTCCCCCGACCACATGTCCTCCATGGCCTCCTCGATGTCGACGTCGTCGGCCGGCACGGCACCGAGCCTCCTGGCGGCCTCGGCGGCGGTGACGCCGGCCACGCAGGCGACGCTGTAGCCGTCGTCGTCGAAGCACTCGACGGTGTCGATCAGCTGCCGCGACGCCGCGACGGCGGCCTGCTCGTCGTCGGTCAGGCCGGCCTCGCCGTCGCGCGGCGCGAACAGGTCAGGAGTGGGCGTGGCCAGGCTGAGGCGGCCGGGTGACCAGCCGTTCATCATCGGCCGCCACGGGTCGGCTCCGGCGGCGGCCAGGGCGCGGGCGTTGTCGGGGCGGTGGTGGAAGACGGCCGTCCATAAGGCCGTGCGGCCCTCGTGCAGCGCGTCGACGTCGGTGACCCGGCGGGCCAGCTCGGCCACCACCTCGGGCGAGCCGTGCTCGGCCGCCTCGTGGAGGGGGCATCCGAAGGGGAACACGCCCGCATCGGGGTCGGCGCCCGCGTCGAGGCGGGCGCGGATGGCGGGGAGGTTCGTCCAGCTGTCGTAGGTGATGCCGGACCAGTCTGATGCGCCGGTGGCGGCCATGATGCTCCTTGGGGGGTGTACGGACGTCGCAGGAGGCCGATCATGGCGTACGGGACCGACAGAATCGACGACGGGAGAAGCTCGTGCGTGACTCCTTGATCAGGGCGGGACGGCTGACGTTACGGCCGTTCACGACCGACGACATCGCCTGGGTCTATGAGGTGTCGCAGGACTCCGACCTGCGGCGATGGGTCGAGCTGCCGTCCCCCTACCGGTGGGAGAACGCCGCGTACTTCGTGGAGCACCTCGCCATCGAGGGGCGGGAGAGCGGGCAGCGGATGGAGTTCCTGGCGGAGGACGACGGGGTCAGGTCCGGCCGGGTGGGGGTGTGGCTGGGGACGAACGGGATCGCCGAGGTCGGCTACTGGGTGGACCCGCGGGCACGCGGGCGCGGAGTCGCGACCGCCTCGGTGCGGGCCGCGTGCGAATGGGCCTTCGCGACGTTCGGCCTGGAGATCATCGAATGGCGGTGCGAGGTCGGCAACACGGCGTCGCGGCGGGTCGCGGAAAAGGCCGGGTTCGTGGTGGAGGGGACGCTGCGCAGGCGGCTCTTCCACCGGGGGAGGCGGGTCGACGCCTGGGTGGGCTCCATGACGCGGGACGAGCTGGGTGACGGCTTCGCATCGAGCTGATCTCCGTCATGGTCGCCGCGCATCACGACATGTCACCATGCGGAAATGGACGGCTTATCCATGACCGAGGGCCGACGCCTCCTGCTCGGCGCTCTGGCCGGATTCACCCTGACGGCCCTGCTCGCGGTGGGCGTGGTGCTGATGGTTCGCCTCTTCCCCGACTCCCGGTACTGCGGCGAGTACTTCGGCTGTCTGGGGCTGCTCGTGGAGTCGTTGCGGACAGGCCGCTGGGCCATGACCCTGCTCGCCTGGCCGCTGCTGCGCCTCCTGGGCTTCCGCCCGGCCTGGCCGACCGCCGTGCTCGGCCTGTTGCTGCTGATGGCGCTCTGGGCGCTCGGGCGCTTCTCCTTCGAGGTGTACGCGCTCAGCGGCGTCATCGCGTACGCGGTCGCCGCCTGGGCCTCCGCCCCCGGCCGCCTCCGCCTGTGGGTGGCGACCGCCCTGTCCTCCCTCACCATCTGGGCCGTCATGCTGCTCCTGGCGTGAGGGAGGTGGCACCGGACCTGGCCGGTGCCACCCCTCTGGTCAGCGGACGTAGATGTCGGGGCGGGGGGCGGTGGGCATGCGGTCGCCGAGGAAGAAGCTCGTGTGCGGGGGCTGGTTGTACGCGGTGTTCTGCCAGGCCACCGAGACGCGGTAGAGCGGGTCGTGCATCAGCGTGTAGATGCGCCGGTCCGTGGGCGTGGGGGTGGAGTAGATGCGCAGGGCGCGGTTGTCGCTGGTGGGCCAGATGACCTCTTCGCGCCAGTCGCCCAGGATGTCGCCCGACAGGGACGGGGTGGCCTTGGTGCCGTTGTTGGAGTGGACGCCTGAGGCGGTCAGGAGGCGGGTGTCGCCGTCCGTGCCGTACTTGTCGATGCGGGTCTGGTCGAGCAGCTCCCTGACGGGGTCGGCGTCCCACCAGACGAGGAAGTTGATCGAGGAGGGCTTGCGGCCGGCGTTGTTGCCGGTGACGCTGCGCAGGTTCGAGTCGGCGGCCGACCAGAACTCGCTCGCGACCCTGACCGTGGAGATGTCGCCCGCGACGCCGCGGCCGTTGTCAGAACCGGACGGAGAGGACCAGAGGATCTGGCCGTTGCGGGGATCGATGTAGAGCGAGCCGGGCTGTGAGGTGGACTCGCTGACCTTGAAGTATTCGAGGCCGGACCTGGCGGGGTCGAAGTCGCCGAGGTGCTGGGCGTCGCCGTGGCCGGTGCGGGTGGACCACAGGCCGGCGCCGTTGTCGTCCACGGCCATGGCGCCGTAGACGATCTCGTCGCGGCCGTCCTGGTCGACGTCGCCGACGGACAGGCTGTGGCTGCCCTGGCCGGCGTACTGGGAGCCGGCGTTGTTGCTGTCGAACGTCCAGCGCTTGGTGAGGGAGCCGTTGCGGAAGTCCCAGGCGGCGATGACGCTGCGGGTGTAGTAGCCGCGCGCCATGATCAGGGACGGGCGGGAGCCGTCCAGGTACGCCGTCCCTGCCAGGAAGCGGTCCACCCTGTTGCCGTAGTTGTCGCCCCAGGAGGAGACGGTGCCGCGGGGCGGGTCGTAGTTCACGGTGGACGTCGCGGCGCCGGTCTGGCCGTTGAACATCGTCAGGTACTCGGGGCCGGACAACACATAGCCGCTGGAGTTGCGGTGGTCGGCGCCGGCGTTGCCGATCACCGTGCCGCGGCCGTCCCTGGTGCCGTCGGCGGTCTTCATGGCGACCTCGGCCGTGCCGTCGCCGTCGTAGTCGTAGACCTGGAACTGCGTGTAGTGCGCGCCGGCGCGGATGTTGCGGCCCAGGTCGATGCGCCACAGGCGGGTGCCGTCGAGGCGGTACGCGTCCACGAGGACGTTGCCGGTGTAGCCGGACTGGGAGTTGTCCTTGGCGTTGGACGGGTCCCACTTGAGGACGATCTCGTACCGGCCGTCGCCGTCGAGGTCGCCCACCGAGGCGTCGTTCGCGCTGTAGGAGTAGGAGACGCCGTCGGGGGTGGTGCCGCCGGACGGCGGCTGGATGGGGACGTCCAGGTAGGAGCCGCCGGTGAAGCGGAGCGAGGCGGGGGAGGCGGCCTGCTCGCTGCCGCCGACGACGGCCCGCACGGTGTACGAGGCGTCGCCGGCCGCGCCGTTGTCGAGGAAGTTGGTGCCGCCGCTCAGGCCGGAGGCGATCCGGGTGGAGCCGCGGTAGAGGTTGAACGTGACGCCGTCGGGGTCGGTGCCGAGCAGCCGCCAGGAGACGAGGTTGCCCGACCCGGAGCGTACGCTGATCAGCCCCCGGTCCAGGTCCTCCATCTGCTTGGCGGGAGCGGCGTGGGCGGGGGCGGCGACGGCGGTGGAGGTCAGTGCTAGGACGGCGGCCGCGGCGGCCAGGCTCAAGCGCATGCTGGAGTCCTTTGCAGCTCGGGGTAAGCGCTTTCCCAATGGGCGAGAAGAAACTTTCATGCGGCGGTACGGCGGCGTGGTAGCGCTAACACACTGGCGCCGACGATCTCAGGGGTTCGCTGACCTGGGGAGACGTTCACAGCTGCTCCTCTTCTGTCAGGGTGACGGGCGGGGTGGAGCCCGCGCGTATTAAAGCCATCAGCCGCCCCCGTCTCAACCCCTGTCCGCAAGTTCGCGACTGCCCCGTCTCAGCTCCCGGTCGGCGGCTCGCAGCGGACCTCCCCGTCTCACCTTCTGGTCGGCAGCTCCCAGCGGACCTCCCCGTCCTGCCATTGCGACGTCGCCCGCAGGCCGGCCGCGGCGGCGACCGCCTGTGAGGCCGCGTGCTCCGGGTGGATGTGCGCGATCACCGTGTCCACCTCGCCCGCGAGCCGCTCGACCAGCGCCACCGCGGCCTCCCTGGCCAGGCCGCGGCCCTGCCACGCGGTGCCGACCACCCAGGCGACCTCCGCCGTACGTCCCGAGACGGTCGCCTGCACGTACCCGACCAGGCAGTCCTCGGCGCGCAGCCGGAGCACCCAGTTGCGCCACCCGGGCGGTCCGGCGGCCAGCCGCTCGTAGCGGGCGCGCAGCTCCACGGCGCTGAGCGGCGCCCCGCCGGTGAACGCGTGCAGGGCCGCGTCGGCGAGCACCCCGGCCATCTCGGAGGCGTGCTCGGGGCGCAAAGGTACGAGTGTGAGCCGGGAGGTCTCGATGGCGTCCATCCCGTCACCTTAGGGGGATGTGTCCGGATCGGCAGGTGTTGACCGCCCCGGGGTGACAGCGCAGAGGTCTTGGCCGGTGGCGGGCGGCGGCGGATGGTGGAGTGACGTCGCCCATGGGGAGGTCCCAGTGGAACCACGGCAGCTTCCTGTCCCCGGTGAACGCACCTCGGAGACGCTCAGCCGGTTCAGGGACGAGAGCGGCCCCGTCGTCCGCATCGAGCTGCCGGGCGCGGTCGAAGCCTGGATGGTGACGTCGTACGACACCGTGAACGAGGTCCTGACCGGCGACGGCACGCTCTACGGCAAGAACCCGGCGGCCTTCACCGCCCTGCACGACGGCACCATCGCCCCAGACTGGCCGCTGCGCCAGCTCATCGAGGGCGACCACCTGCTGACCAAGGACGGTGAGGACCACCGGCGGCTGCGCGGCCTGGTCAACAAGGCTTTCACTCCGGCCAGGGTGGCCGCCATGGAGCCGCGCATCCGGCAGCTCACCGACGACCTGCTCGACCGGCTGGCGCGCGCGGGCGAGGAGGTGGACCTGGTACGCGAGTTCGGCGAGCCGCTGCCGATCGCGGTGATCTGCGAGCTGCTCGGGGTGCCGGAGGACGAGCGCTACCGGATCAGGGAGTGGACGAACGTGCTGCTGTCGCACGTCGCCGAGCCCGCCGAGGCGGCGGCGGCCGGTGGTGGGCTGCTGGCGTACCTGGGCGAGTTCATCGGGCGCAAGCGCGGCGACGGCGACGGCGACGACCTGACGACGGGGCTCATCCGCGCCCAGGAAGAGGAGGGCGACCGCCTCTCCCACGAGGAGATGGTGGGGCTGCTGTGGCTGGTGCTCATCGCCGGGCACGAGACGACCGTGCATCTCATCGCCAACACCGTGATCGCCCTGTGCGCCGACCCGGCCCAGCTGGAGCGGGTACGGGCGCACGGCTCATGGGAGCAGCTGGTCGAGGAGGCGCTGCGCTGCCGCAACTCCGTGCTCACCGTGATGTTCCGTTACCCGCGCGAGGACGTGCGGGTGGCCGGGACGGCGATCAGGGCCGGCGAGCCCATCGCGGTCGCGCTCTCGGCCGCCGGTACGGACCCGGCCAGGTACGGCGGCGACGCGGCCGCCTTCGACGCCTCCAGGGAGCCCGATGCGCACCTCGGCTTCGGCCGCGGCCCGCACTTCTGCCTGGGCGCCCCGCTGGCCAGGCTGGAGCTGCGGATCGCGCTGTCGTCCTTGTTCGCCCGCTTCCCCGGGCTGCGGCTCGCGGTGCCGCCCGACAAGATCGCGTACACGTCCTCGCTGATCACGGAGGGGCCGCTGGAGCTGCCCGTGCTGCTCGGCCCGCCCGCCTGACCGGCTCAGCCCGCGAGCAGTTCGTCGAAGGCGTGGATGATGCCGAGCGTGTCGAGGACCGACTCGGTGGCGCTGTTCGCGTCGGCCGGGCGGACGCAGAACAGCGGGCTGGACAGCACGGTGTCGAGCAGGCGCGGCACGCCCAGGACGTCGAGCAGCGTGGCCGGGGTCTGCATGGGCGCGGGCGCCGGGTTGCCCGCGCACACCGGCTTGGTGACGAGCGCTTCGAGGTAGCGGGTGACGGTCTCCGGGGTCTGCGCCTCCTGGGTGCTCGGGGTCCTGGTGCTGCGGGCGCAGGCGATGGCCCGGTCGACGAGGGCTTCGAGCATGGTCTCGACGGGCGAGGCGGGCGAGGCGGGCGAGGCGGGAGTGGCGGCCGCGGCGGGGCTCGTCCCCGGTGACGGGGTGACGCTGGGCGAGGGGAAGGGCCAGGGCAGCGGCGGCAGGTCGGGGATGGGCGGCAGGGTCGGGCCCGCGGCGGACAGCGGCGTGCGGTCAGTGGCGGCCTCAGTGGCGGCCTCAGCGGCGGCCTCGCCGGCGGCTTCGGCCGCGTTCCCCGGCGCGAAGAAGCCCTGCAGCGAGCTGCCGGCGACGATCGACTCCATGAGCACGCGGATGTCGTCGGCGGTCACCGTCCCTGTGAAGGGTGGTGGCGGCTGCACATTGATCTTGATGCCGTCGACGTCGCTGCATCCCGTGCGGGTGACGGCCGGTTCGTCCTCCGCGTGTGCGGTCGCGGCGGGCGCGAGCAGGGCGGCGGACGTGGCGGTCAGTACGGCGATGGCCTGCCTGTACATGTTGCTCCCCATGAGTGATGATCGACTTACTGTTGCGATCATTACCCTTAGTGGTGGTTCGATTACTCCATAGTTGGATCTAGCCCTCTTTACCGGTGATCGGGGACTCGGCGACGGCCGATATATTGAAGCGCTGTTATATCTGAGAGGAGCCCCCTTGCGTCCCGCGATCGAACCGTACGAGCACGGCATGCTCGACACCGGCGACGGAAACCTCGTCTACTGGGAGACCTGCGGCAACCCGGACGGCAAGCCCGTGCTGGTCGTCCACGGCGGGCCGGGGGCGGGCTGCTCGACCGGCGCGCGGAGCAGGTTCGACCCGGAGCGGTTCCGTACGGTCCTGTTCGACCAGCGCAACTGCGGCCGCAGCCGCCCGCACGCCGCCGAGCACGACACCGACCTGACCACCAACACCACCCAGAACCTGATCGCCGACATGGAACGGCTGCGCGAGCACCTCGGCATCGACGAGTGGCTGCTGTACGGCGGGTCGTGGGGCTCGACGCTGATCCTGGCCTACGCCGAGACGTACCCGGAGCGGGTCTCGGAGATCATCATCACCGGCGTCACCATGACCCGCCGCTCCGAGATCGACTGGCTCTACCGGGGCGTCGGCCGCTTCTTCCCCGAGCAGTGGGAGCGGTTCAGGCAGGGCGTGCCGCCGGAGGACCGCGACGGCGACCTCGTGGCGGCGTACGCGCGGCTGCTGTCAGGGCCCGACCCCGAGGTCAGGGAGCGGGCCGCCATTGACTGGGTCACCTGGGAGGACGCGGTGATCTCGATGGAGGTCAACGGCGCACCCGGTGCCTACAGCGACCGCCCGCCCGCCGCCGTGCTGGCCCTGACCAGGATCTGCTCCCACTACTTCGCCCACGCCGCCTGGCTGGAGGAGGGCGTGCTGCTGCGGAACGCGCACCGGCTGGCCGGCATCCCCGGCGCGCTCATCCACGGCCGCCTCGACCTGAGCAGCCCGCTCAACACGGCCTGGGAGCTGACCCAGGTCTGGCCGGACGCCGAGCTGACGGTCATCGACGACTCCGGCCACACCGGCAGCGGGACGTTCAGGAAGGCCGTGGACGCCGCCATCCAGCGCTTCACGCCTCGCTGATCGGACGCGCCGGGGCGGGCTCCGCCTGGTGGTACGGGCGCGTGGCGGCGGCGACCGCCAGGGCCAGCGTCACCAGGGCCGCGCTCACCCACAGCGGCGAGCGGAAACCGAGGCCCGCGCCGATCGCCAGGCCGCCCAGCCAGGGGCCGAGCACCGCGCCCACGTTGAGCGCCGCCGTGGCGAAGCCGCCGGCCAGCGTCGGTGCGGTGGTGGCGGCGTACAGGACCTGGGAGATGAGCGTGGAGCCGACCGCGAACGACAGCGTCCCCTGGACCAGGACGAGCGCCACCGCCGCCACCGGCACCCCCGCCACCAGCCCGAAGAGCGCCCAGCCCGCGGCCAGCGCGAGCCCGCCGGCCACCAGCAGGACCTTGGGCCGGGTGTCGGCCAGCCGGCCGCTGATCGTCACCCCGGCGAACGAGCCCAGCCCGAACAGCGCGAGCAGGCCCGGCAGCCAGACCTGGGCGATGCCGGTGACGCCGGTGAGGAGCGGCGCGAGGTAGGTGAACGTGCTGAAGGTGGCCCCGTTCACCAGCGCGCCGAGCAGCAGGAGGACGAGGAGCCTGGGGTGACGCAGGGCCCGCGCCTCGCCGCGTGCGGTGCCGCCGGGAGCGCCGCCCGGCACCGACCGCAGCACCGCGACGATCGCCGGCACCAGCGCCAGGGCCACCGCCCAGAACGCCGAGCGCCAGCCCCACAGCTCACCGAGCAGCGCGCCGCCCGGCACCCCCGCCACGCACGCGATCGTGACCCCGCTGAGCAGGATCGACGTGGCCCTGCCCTTGGCGTCGGGCGGGGCCAGCGCGATAGCCGTGGCCATGGCCACCGCCAGGAACCCGGCGTTGGCCAGCGCCGCCACGACCCGCGTGGCGAGCAGCACCGGGTAGTCGGTGGTGACCGCGCCGACCACATGGGCGATCAGGAACGCGACCAGGAAGGACAGCAGCGCCGACCGCCTGGACCAGCGCAGGCTCAGCACCGCCATGAGCGGCGCGCCCACCACCATCCCGGCGGCGAAGGCCGAGGTGAGCAGCCCGGCGGCGGGAATGGACACGCCCAGCTCACGGGCGATCCCGGGCACCAGCCCGGCCAGCATGAACTCGGACGTCCCTTGGGCGAAGACCGCCAGCCCGAGCAGATACACAACGAAAGGCATGAGAACTCCACGACCCGGACATGGGCCGGCACAGGTGAGCGCGCGGGGACTCCCCGCGCGGATGAAGGAACCCAGGGCGCACCTGGGTGGGGACCTGTGTCGTCGGTGGTCCGGATGGCGGGCGCGATCAGCCGAGATCAGGCGGAGCCGGACGGGCGCGAGATCAGCGGCCCAGCGTCAGGAGAAGCCGGGGGGATCGGGCCATGCCGCAGTGGCCCCTTCACAGGGAGGGGTGGTGCGGGTCAGCCACCGGACGACCGGTGGCTGGCGTCTTGATGCCTCGGGGCCGGCCATGAGCGGCACCGTAGCAACGCCGCGCCCCGATCGTCCACTCGATAAGCGGCCAGGAAGTCCAGCACCATCGGGCTCGCGACGTGCCGGAACTCCTCGAAGTAGGCATGCCTGGCGCCCTCGATGAGCTGGAGCGAGGCGCCGGGGACGCGCTCGGCCAGCAGGGGCGCGTTGGCGGCCGGGTTGAAGACGTCGTCGGCGCCGTGGACGACGAGCGTGGGCGCGGTGATGCGGGGCAGCGCGTCCCAGGCGTCGTGGCCGGCGCTGGCGGCCAGGTGGCGGCGGCGGGCGTGGGCGGGCATGCCGGGGTCGCCGATCGTGAAGTAGGGGCCGGGGTGCCCGGCCAGCCAGGCGGGCGTGTACATGAGCTCCAGCAGGGCCCGCTCGGCGGCGGCGCGGTCGGGCTGAGCGAGCGACCTGCGGACGTCGTTGCTCCGCTCGACGCCGTGGGCGCCGCCGGGTGAGCTGCAGCCGAGCACGAGCGCCCCGACCCTGCCGGGGTGGTCGGCGGCCAGCCACTGGGCGACCCGCCCGCCCATCGAGGTGCCGTACACGTGCGCCCGCGGCACCCCGGCGTCGTCGAGCACGGCCAGCACGTCGCCGGCGAACCCGCGCGTCGTGTACGGCTCGTCCGGCTTGTCGCTGCCGCCCGTGCCCCGCCAGTCGAGGGTGATCGTGCGATAGGCGGCGAAGTCGTCCCGTACGGAGTCCCACCAGCGGTGGTCGTTGGCCTGCCCCTGCAGCAGCACGAGCGGCTCCCCATGGCCGCGGACCTGGTAGGACAGCTTCACCCCGTCGGGCGTCGTCGCGTATGGCACGCCTCCGATACTGCCGCAAGGAAAGTCGCGGAGAAAAATTCGCGGCATCATGTCCGGTACGCGGTCCCGGCTCCGACGTCTCTGCTGAAGGCACCAGAGAGAGGGCGAAACCGATGAAGTTCATGATCCTTTCGTACGCGTCCCAGCGGAGCTACGACGAGATGGCCGGCAAGGACACCGGCGGCGTCGCCTGGAAGCCCGAGGACGTGGCCGCCATGCACGCGTTCATGTCGGAGGTCAACAAGGAGCTGGAGGACTCGGGCGAGCTGGTCGAGACGCGCGGCCTCGCGGCCCCGGTGCACACCCGCAGGGTGGGCCTGCGGGGCGGCGCCCCGTTCGTCACCGACGGCCCCTACGCGGAGACGCAGGAGGTGCTGGCCGGCTACTGGGTGGTGGAGTGCGCGAGCTACGACAGGGCGACCGAGATCGCGCTGCGGCTGGGCCAGTGCCCGTCGCCTGACGGCGCCGACGCGTTCGCCGACATCAGGCCGATCGTCGAGTCGGTCGAGGACCTGGCGTTCTGAACGGCGGGGCGGTGCCCGAGCACCTGCTGCGCGAGCTGGCGCCGCAGGTGCTCGGCGCGCTCGTGCGCCGCTACGGCCATTTCGCGACCGCCGAGGACGCCGTGCAGGAGGCGCTGCTCGCGGCGGCCACGCAGTGGCCCGAGCAGGGCGTGCCGGACGACCCGCGCGCCTGGCTGATCACGGTGGCCGCGCGCCGCCTGACCGACCTGCTGCGCGCCGAGCAGGCGCGCCGCCGCCGCGAGGACGCGGTCGCCGCCCGCGCGCTGCCGGACGAGTGGCTCTCACCCCCCGCCGACCGGCAGGAGGCGGCCGGTGACGACACGCTGATCCTGCTGTTCCTGTGCTGCCATCCGTCGCTGACGCCGCCCGCGCAGGTCGCGCTCACGCTCCGGGCGGTGGGCGGTCTGGGCACGGCGGAGATCGCCCGGGCGTTCCTGGTGCCGGAGTCCACGATGACCCGCCGCATCACCCGGGCCAAGCAGCGGGTCAAGGACAGCGGGCAGCCGTTCCGGCTGCCGGGCGAGGCCGAGCGCGAGGAGCGGCTGGTCGCGGTGCTGCACGTGCTCTACCTGATCTTCAACGAGGGGTACGCCAGCACGTCCGGCCCCGAGCTGCACCGCGCCGAGCTGGCGGACGAGGCCATCAGGCTGGCCCGCGTCGTGCACCGGCTGCTGCCGGACGATCCAGAAGCGGCCGGGCTGCTGGCGCTCATGCTGCTCACCGACGCGCGCCGCCCGGCGCGTACGGGGCCGGCCGGCGAGCTGGTCCCCATGGCCGAGCAGGACCGGTCGAAGTGGCACGCCGCCTCCATCGCCGAGGGCACCGAGCTGGTGACGAAGGCCCTGCCCATGGCGCCGCCGGGGCCGTACTGCCTCCAAGCCGCCATCGCCGCGCTGCACGACGAGGCGCGCACGCCGGAGGAGACCGACTGGCCGCAGATCACCGCCCTGTACGAGCTGCTGATGCGCATCTCCGACAACCCGGTCGTCGCGCTCAACCACGCCGTCGCCGCCGCCATGGCCCGCGGCCCGAGCGTCGGTCTCGAACTGCTCGACCGGCTCCGGGACGACGAGCGGGTGGCCGGCGACCACCGGCTGTTCGCGGTGCGCGCGCACCTGCTGGAGATGTCGGGCGACCTCGCGGGGGCGCGGGAGGCGTACGAGGAGGCGGCCTCGCGGGCCATGAGCCTGCCCCAGCAGCGCTACCTGCGCGGCAGGGCGTCGAGGATCGACCGGCGCGGCCGGGAATGATGCGGCCCCAGGTGTGGTTACATACATCGTGGCCGGTGTGCCCAGTGTCCCCGGGCCTCACCTATTGCCTTCGCGGACTACCGTTCGGCTGGAGCCGCGTTGTGCCTTTCGCCGAGAGGCGACACGCACACCGGTACGCACACGTCGGGCGCCCGCCCTCCTCGGAGGACGGGCGCTCACGTGTGTTCAGGGCCGCTGCCCGTAGTAGGGGTCGGTGACGCCGCCAGGGCAGGCCAGCGCCGCCATGTCGAGCCCGGTCAGCCGGGCGCCCGCCTGGTAGGCGCTGTCGAGGAACTCCAGCACGGCCCCCACGGGGTCCTCCATGACCCGCACGTCGTCGTAGCGCAGGACGGCCAGGTGGCTGCCGCGCGCCAGGATCCACTCGGCCTGCGCGGGCCGCAGCGGCTCGCGGGCCAGCCCCTCGGGCTCGGGCGCGGTGTAGGAGTAGAACGCCGGCCAGGGGCGTTCCTTGTCGCCGAACCAGAACCCCGAGCTGATCACCTCCCAGCTGTACGCCTCCCGCGTGACCGGGTCGGCGTCCGGCGAGACCTTGACGACCCGCCCGGTGAACCTGGTCACCGCGATGTCGAAGGTGTGCCAGTAGTGGTGGACGGGGCTGGTCTTGCCGGCGTAGTCGGCGGCGTACCGGTCGAGCAGCTGCACGACCTGCGAGAGGATCCGCCAGTAGCGGTTGATGAGCATCGGGTCGTAGCGGGCGTGCAGGGTGTCCTCGGCGAACGGCGTGTCGTCGCCGAGGTCGAACGGCACCGCCCAGATCTCCGGCCGGATCCCCAGCCCGGCCAGCGTCTCGAAGAGCCGGTCGTAGAAGGAGGCGACGCTCCTGCCGATCAGGCTGAACTCGGCGCTGCGGCCGTCGAACACGTCGATGACCAGGCGGTGGCGTACGAGGTCGAAGTCGACGCAGAACAGCGGCTGCTCGCCGAGCCCGCCCATGGGGCGGGTGGTGAGCCCGCGCCCGGTCGGGTGGAACGGCACCTGCCACCAGTGGTTGCGCCGGTTGCTCGACGCCAGCCTGATCTTTCCCACGATCTGTGCGAACCTGTGGAAGGTCTCCTTTGCCTCGGTCCATTCCGCCAGCGGCATGGCCGGGAACAGCTCCATGACGGTCCCCCTCCGACATAGGGCATTTCCCGACAATCGTAACTACCCGGAGTATTCGCCCAGATGCCAGGGGTCGTCACCCGGAGCTGACGTACTTCCTCGGCCGCAGCGCGTGGGCCCGCAGCGCCGCCAGCGCCGCGAGCTGGCCGGGGCGGTCCATCCGCACCGCCAGCTCGTCGCTGAACGCCAGCCCCAGCGCCGTGAGCTGGGCCACCAGGTCGGTCACCGGGCCCGTGACGTCCTCGACGCTCGTCGCCGGATGCCAGCCCTCGCCGCCCACCACCTCGGCCACCCGCTCGATCAGCTTGGCCGGCGACATCAGCGTGCCGTCGGCGAGCAGCATCAGCGCGGCCTCCCTGGCCGACACCTCGAACTCGTGCTCACCCCGCGCGAGCAGCAGCCGGGTGACCGCCGACCACATGGCCGACCTCGAATGCAGCAGCCGCAGCCCGTAGTCGGTGATCGACAGCTTGGCGCCGTCGCGGCGGATCGCGCCCAGCTCGCGCTCGGCCAGGTCGCGCAGCCGCAGCGCCTCGGGCGACGGCGCGAGCCGCAGCGGCAGCGTCTCGCCGGAGGCGGCGACCGACAGCAGCCGGTGCAGGGCGGGCAGCGGCTGCGGCGAGACCGGCGCGTGCAGCCGCACCTCGAACGGCTGCGCCAGCTCCCGCCGCGCCGGGCCGCGGCCCAGCACCCAGCGGTTGAGCCGCTCGCCGTGCACCCGGTTGAGCCAGCTGTCGCCGCCCAGGTCGGCGCGCGGCTCGGTGAGCCAGCGCCGGGTCAGCGCGGTGCGATCGACGTCCTCGCCGGCCACGATGGCCAGCTCAAGGGCCGCTGAGCAGGCGATGTGCGCGCCCAGCTCCTCCGGCCCCATGATCATGCTCCACTGCAGCTCGGGAACGTCGGGCGGGAGCACGCCCGTGGCCTCAAGGGCTTGCTGGTAGGCGCTGGTGCCGGCGTCCTCGCCCTCGCGGGCGTAGGTGCGCAGGATCTGGACGGTGGTCGGTGACACGCACAGCTCGGCGTAACGGTCGAGGCCGCCGAGCCGGAGCAGCTGCCCCAGCGAACGTGCCAGCCGCTCGTGGTCGCCACCCTGCGGCCCGACCTTGAGCGGCAACGTGTACCAGAGGAACTCGCAGACGTCGAGCTGGGTCACCGTCTCCAGTGGCTCCCCACCCGTCAACCATTCGACGGCGGTCCTGGCCTCCTCGGCCAGATCCGGCTGAGATCGCTCCAACTCGGCGAGAAGGGCGGTGACATCCGGTGCACTCATGCCTCGAAGTTTGCCGTATCGACCCCGGGCCTGACGATGACCGAAACCGGTGCGTATTGGGTCTTGCACAGCGACTACCTAAGAAATCCCTATCGAGCCGACTGTAACGTGATCATATCCACCGTTTCTCGAAGAGCATGCGGGCCTTCCACTCCGTGTACGAGAGCAACTCGCCGGTCAGTACGGGATGCAGCCACCAGAAGTTGATCAGCGCGAGCAACGCGAACGCGCCGACCACGGCGGCACCGACGGTACGCCGCAATGGCATGGCGCCGGAGGCCGTCGGCGTGGCGGGCCCGATGAGCAGCCCCGCGCACAACGTGATGGCCAGCACCATGAACGGCACCATCGGCATGGCGTAGAACAGGAACATCGTCCGGTTGTCGGCGATGGCGAAGTAGAACCACGGCAGCCAGCCCATCGCGTAGCTGAGCAGCACCGCCCCCGCCCGCCAGTCGCGCGAGGAGACGTACCACGCGATGAGGGCCACCAGCGCGGCCAGCGCCCCGAACCAGATCACCGGGGTGCCGACGCCGAGCACCGCCTCGGAGCAGTCGGTGGCGCCGCAGCCGCCCTTCTTGCCCTCGTAGTAGAAGGCGACCGGGCGCAGCAGCAGCGGCCACGACCACGGCTCCGACATGTAGTTGTGCGGGGTCTCCAGGCCGCTGTGGAAGGTGAAGACCTGCCACTGGTAGTGGATCCACGAGCGCATGGAGTCGACCAGGAAGAACAGCGGGTTGCCCGACGAGGTGGCCTGGTCCCAGTTGCGGCCGTAGCCGGTGGCGGTGGCGAACCAGCCGATCCAGGTCGCCATGTACGCCACGAACGGCACCACGCCGAAGGCCAGCGTCGCCTGCGGCAGGTCCTTGTTGAACGCCCCGACGTACGGCCGGCGCAGCCCCAGCGCGCGGCGGGCCCCGGCGTCCCACAGCAGCGACATGGCCGCGAACGCCACCAGGAACGCCAGCCCCGACCACTTGACCGACATCGCGAAGGCCAGGCACACCCCGGCCGCGATCCGCCACCACCTGATGCCGAGCGACGGGCCGTACACGGAGACGGGCGAGTGCTCGTACCAGGTGACCAGCCGTTCGCGCGCCTGGTCACGGTCGGCCACCAGGCAGGCGAACGCCGCGAGCACCCAGAACATCAGGAAGATGTCGAGCAGCGCGGTGCGCGAGAGCACGAAGTGCAGGCCGTCGAGCGCCAGCAGCAGGCCCGCGAAGCAGCCGAGCAGCGTGGAGCGGGTCATCCTGCGGGCGACCCTGGCGAGGATGAGGATGGACAGCGTGCCGATGAGGGCGGCGGCGAAGCGCCAGCCGAACGGGTTGAGCCCGAAGATCCACTCGCCGGCGCCGATCATCCACTTGCCGAGCGGGGGGTGCACGACGTAGGAGGCGCACTTGTCGATCTCCTGGCCGCACGCCTGCCAGATGTCGGTGCCGCCGGACATGATCGTCTTGTCGGCGTCCTTGATCGTGACGTGCTCGACCCCGTGGGTGATGAGCGAGAAGGAGTCCTTCATGTAGTACGTCTCGTCGAACACCACGGCCTTGGGCTCGCCGAGCTGCAGGAAGCGCAGGATCCCGCCGAACAGGGTGACCAGCAGCGGCCCGATCCATCCCCAGAGCACGCTGCCCCGCATGGGAGGCACGACACGATCGCGTACGGACCGAGCCTCGGAAGGGCCGGGGTCCTTCGGCTGCTCGTAGGCCTGGTACGGAGAATCGGTCACCGCCATTCGGACATCGTACGGGCCCCAGAGCGGTGGTTACCCAAGAAACACGGTCTAATTGGGATGCCCTGCCACAATGGTCAGGTGACAGGGAACGGCAGGTTGGTGCTGGCAGGAGCCCCCATAGGCCAGGTGGGTGACGTCTCCCCACGGCTGCGCGACGCGCTGGCGGACGCCGACGTGGTGGCGGCCGAGGACACCAGGCGGCTGCGCAGGCTCGCGGCCGACCTCGGCGTCGAGCTGACCGGCCGGGTGGTGTCCTACTACGACCAGAACGAGGCGGGCCGCGCGCAGGAGTTGCTGGAGACGCTCAAGCAGGGCCGCACGGTCGTGGTGATCACCGATGCCGGCATGCCGGGCGTGTCCGACCCCGGCTACCGCCTCACCAGCCTCGCGGTCGAGGCCGGCGTGCCGGTCACGGCGCTGCCAGGGCCGAGCGCCGTCACCACCGCGCTCGCGATCTCCGGCCTGGCCAGCGACCGGTTCTGCTTCGAGGGCTTCCCGCCGCGCAAGCCGGGCGACCGGGCCCGCCGGCTCAAGGCGCTCGCCACCGAGGAGCGCACGATGGTCTTCTTCGAGGCGCCGCACCGGCTGGCGAGCAGCCTGGCGGCGATGGCCGAGGCGTTCGGGCCCGATCGCCGGGCCGCGGTGTGCCGCGAGCTGACCAAGACGTACGAGGAGGTCCGCAGGGGCGGGCTCGGCGAGCTGGCCACGTGGGCGGAGGGCGGCGTCAAGGGCGAGATCACCGTCGTGGTGGCCGGCCACGTGCCGGGCGACGTCGAGCTCGACCCCGAGGCGCTGGTCGCGGAGGTCGAGCGGCGGGTCGCCGAGGGGGAGCGGCGCAACGCCGCGGTCGCCGGCGTGGCCAAGGAGGCGGGCATGCCCAAGCGGGAGCTCTACGACCTCGTGCACAGGAAGACCCCCACCCCGTAAGGTGCGCAGGGTGCGTAATTGGGGGTTATCACCGGGCCGGCTGGTGCCGCCGTTCCAGGGTGGCGCGCTCGCCGGCTGGCTGGGGCCGCTCGCGGTGGCCCTCTTCGGCGGCCTGCTCCGCTTCATCGACCTCGGGAGGCCCAAGGCCGTCGTCTTCGACGAGACCTACTACGTCAAAGACGCCTACTCGCTGCTGGTCGAGGGCGTCGAGCGCACCATGCTCGGCGACGCCAAGAACCCCATCGCCGACCGGCGGCTGCTGGCCGGCGACCTCGACATCTTCAAGCAGTGCCCGCAGCCCGACGACTGCGCGTCCTTCGTGGCGCACCCGCCGCTCGGCAAGTGGATGATCGCGGCCGGCGAGTGGATGTTCGGCATGAACCCCTTCGGCTGGCGCTTCGCGGCGGCCGTGGCCGGCACGCTGACCATCCTCATCCTCGCCAGGGTGGCGCGCAGGATGACCCGCTCGACCCTGCTCGGCTGCCTGGCCGGGCTGCTGCTGGCGCTCGACGGCCTGCACCTCGTGCTCTCGCGCACGGCGATCCTGGACATCTTCCTCGCGTTCTGGGTGCTGGCCGGGTTCGCCTGCCTGGTGGCCGACCGCGACGACATGCGGGCCCGGCTGGCCGACCGTCATGACGCCGCGCTGTTGCGCGGGCCCCGGCTGGGGCTGCGGCCCTGGCGGCTCGCGGCCGGCGTGTGCCTGGGCGCCGCCTGCGCGGTCAAGTGGTCGGGGATCTTCTTCCTGCTGGCCTTCGCGCTGCTGTCGCTCGTGTGGGACGCCGGGGCCAGGCGGGCTCTGGGGGCGCGCGAGGCGTACAGGGGGACGCTGGCGTACGACGGGCCGGGTGCGGCCGGGGCCTTCGCACTCGTGCCCGTCCTGACGTACGTGGCCTCGTGGAGCGGCTGGTTCGCCACCTCGCGCGGCTGGGGGCGCAACTGGGACCAGGCCACCTCCTCGGGCAACCCGCTGTTCTTCGCCTTCGACTCCGTCCGCTCCTGGCTCGACTACCACGTGCAGGTCCTCGGCTTCCACAGTGGCCTGGAGACGCCGCATCCGTACATGTCGGAGCCGTGGTCGTGGCCGCTGCTGCTGCGCCCCGTCGCCTTCTTCTACAAGGGCGAGAAGTCCGGCTGCGGCGCCGCCGACTGCGCCCAGGCCGTGATCGGCGTCGGCACCCCCGCCCTCTGGTACGGCTCCGCCGTCGCCCTCGTCGCCCTCGTCGCGTGGTACGCCGCCACCCGCGACTGGCGGGCGGGCGCCGTGCTGCTCACCTACGCCGCCGGGTGGCTGCCGTGGTTCTACTACGCCGTCGCCGACAACCGCACGATGTACCTGTTCTACATGGCGCCCGTGCTGCCGTTCATGGTGCTGGCCGTCGTGCTGGTGGCCGGGCTCGTCCTCGGCAGGCGCGACGCGCCGCCCGCCCGCAGGGCCGTCGGCGCCGCCGTCGTCGGCGCCTTCGCGCTCATCGTGCTCGTCAACTTCTGGTGGCTGCAGCCCGTGCTGAGCGCCGAGACCATCAGCTACGCGCAGTATTGGGCGCGGATGCTGCTCTCCTCTTGGGTGAGTACTTCGACCACTTCGCCCACGTGACGCCGCGGCGCAGCGTGATCGCCGCCGCGATGCAGGCCAGCGGGACGGCCGGCAACACGTAGCGGTAGTCGAACTCGGCCGTCGCCGCGGGCGCGAGCAGCAGGCCCACCGCGCCCAGCCACGGAAGCACCACGGGGCCGCCGAACTTCCGCCAGCGCACGACCACGCCGTACAGGCCGATCAGCAGGATGCCGCCGAGCATGATGCCGCGCAGGTAGAACACCTTCTGGTAGCCGCTCATGATGTCGGCCCACGGGTGCACGACGCGCGTCTCGGGCGGGCCCTGCTCGTAGGCGAACGCGTCGGTGTCGGTGCGGCCGCCCGCGTAGGAGGACCACTTCGGCAGCCGCTTGGGCTGCCCGTTGCCGTCGATCTCGACGTACGGCTTGAACTGGTACATGTTGTACGTCGACTCGTCGGGGAAGCGCGGCCTCGCCCAGTGGAACGAGCGGAAGAAGTCACGCGCGACCACCTTCAGATAGTCGCCGGGCTGCGACAGGATCGCCCGCGTGGCGAACGCGCTGGCCGCGTCGTTGGTGATCTCGCTCCACTTCTTGTTGGCGCCCCACCGGTGCAGCACCTCGCCGGTGCCGGTGCCGTCGCCGTTGCCCTGCCCCCACAGGTACCACTGTGCGTAGTCCTTGCGCTGGCTGACCGGGTCGTTGATGCACAGCAGCAGAAGCTGGACCTCTTTGTACTTGTCGATGTCCATCTTGTTGCAGTCGGCGAAGATGGCCGTGCGCATGTAGAGGATCAGGCCGTCGCTGTTGGTCATGGCGAACTTGCCGTACGCGGAGGCGAACCACCCCATGTACGCCATCACCGGCACCGCGCACGCCGTCACCACCGCCACGATCGGCCGCCACCCCGTGCGCTTGACGATGAGATAGAGCACCACGAGCGCCAGGATCGGCAGCCCGATCGAGCGCGTCAGCCAGGTCAGCGCCAGCAGGAAGCCGACGACCGCGCCCGCCTTCCACGACAGGCGCCGCTTCCACAGCACCAGCGTGATCACGCCGACCACCAGCAGCGTGAACTGCGTGTCGGACATCACGAGCTGCTCGAGCTGGATCTGGTAGGCGTCGAACAGCACCGGCGCGGCGGCCAGCGTGGCGCCCCACTTCGGCAGCCTGAACTTGATCCGCAGCAGCGCGTAGATCAGGCAGGCCGTGGCCAGGCCCATGAGGTGCTGGGTGAACACCACCAGCGAGAAGCTGTGGAACGGCTGCAGCAGCATCAGCCAGAAGCTGTAGCCGTCGGGCCTGATCGGGTGCGGCCGCGGGTGCAGCGCCACCGAGACGTACTCGTAGGAGTCGTTGAACCACATGGCAGGCCCGTAGCCGAGCATGGTGATCAGCCGCAGCACGGCACCGATGCCGAAGGCCGCGGCGAACACCCGATGCCTGCGCACCATGGACAGCAGACGTGCTGCTCGACCTGGGGCGGAGTGGTCCGCAGGGGTTATCTCCGCGACGCTCACCATGTTGTAAAGAATGCCAGTCGTTTCCGGGTCCGTGCCCGACCACCGTCACGTTCAGGGCATCATGGTTCACTGGAAGAGCCTTAACTGAAGGGTAGACACGTGGAACTGACGGTGGTCATGCCCTGCCTCAACGAGGCGGAGACCGTGGAAGTCTGTGTGCGCAAGGCCCTGGCGTGCATGGAGGAGCACGGCATCGAGGGCGAGGTCCTGATCGCCGACAACGGCAGCACGGACGGCTCGCAGCAGCTCGCCCGCGACGCCGGTGCCCGCGTGGTCCATGTCGATGAGAAGGGCTACGGAAACGCCCTTATGGGCGGCATCCGGGCGGCTCGCGGCAAATACGTCATCATGGGCGATGCCGACGATTCCTACGATTTCACCGCGCTGCTGCCGTTCGTCGAGCAGTTGCGCGACGGCGCCGACCTGGTGATGGGCAACCGCTTCAAGGGCGGCATCGCGCCCGGCGCCATGCCGCCGCTGCACCGCTATCTCGGCAACCCGGTGCTGTCGTTCATCGGGCGGCTGTTCTTCCCCTCGGCGATCGGCGACTTCCACTGCGGGCTGCGCGGCTTCCGCCGCGACTCCATCCTGCGGCTGCAGTTGCAGACCGGGGGCATGGAGTTCGCCTCGGAGATGGTGGTCCGCTCGACGCTGTCGGGTCTCGACGTACGCGAGGTGCCGACCACGCTCTCGCCCGACGGCCGCTCCAGGCCGCCGCACCTGCGCTCCTGGCGCGACGGCTGGCGCCACCTGCGCTTCCTGCTCCTTTACAGCCCCAAGTGGCTGTTCTTCTACCCCGGCGTGCTCATGATGGTGATCGGCCTGGTGGCCGGCACCGCGCTGACGTTCGGCCCGGTCGAGATCGGCGAGCTGGCCTTCGACGTCGACACCCTGGTCGGCTCGTCCGCCCTGGTGGTGATCGGGTTCCAGGCGGCGCTGTTCGCCGTCTTCACCAAGGTCTACGCGGCCGAGGAGGGCTTCCTGCCGGAGTCGCCGCGCATCAGGCGGCTGATCGACATGGTGAGCCTGGAGAAGGGCCTCATCGCGGGCGGCCTGCTCGCGGTGGCCGGCCTCGTCGGCCTGGTCATGTCGCTGGTCCACTGGCAGGTGCGCAGCTTCGGCGAGCTCGACCCGCGCGAGTCGCTGCGCCTCGTCGTGCCGTCGGCCACCGCGCTCGTCATGAGCTTCCAGACCATCTTCGCGGCGCTGTTCATCAGCATCCTGGGCATCCGCCGCACCCGCGAGACCTCCGTCGACAACGCCGCCGCCGCGGCCGAGGAGGCCGCCGCCAACCTCTCGCTCGAAGAGACCACCAAGCACTAGACCCGCCCGCGCACACCGGCGGGGCCACCAGGCTCCGCCGGCCCGCGCGTGTCCCTTCGCGAGGGGGGAGTCGCGGAACAAACGATCGCCAACGACCCCGTAGGCTTGGAACCATGTCCCAGCACATCTTGACCGCCGTTGCGTGGCCCTATGCCAACGGCCCCCGTCACATCGGGCACGTGTCCGGATTCGGCGTGCCGTCCGACGTCTTCAGCCGCTACCAGCGGATGGCGGGCAACAAGGTGCTGATGGTGTCAGGCACCGACGAGCACGGCACGCCCATCCAGGTGCAGGCCGACAAGGAGGGCGTGACGGCCAAAGACCTGGCCGACCGCTACAACCGCGTCATCGCCGAAGACCTGACCGGGCTCGGGCTGTCCTACGACCTGTTCACCAGGACCACGACGAAAAACCACTACGCCGTCACGCAGGAGATCTTCAAGGGCCTCCACGCCAACGGCTACATCTTCCCGCGCACCACGATGGGCGCGATCTCGCCCTCCACCGGCCGCACCCTGCCCGACCGCTACATCGAGGGCACCTGCCCCATCTGCGGCTACGACGGCGCGCGCGGCGACCAGTGCGACAACTGCGGCAACCAGCTCGACCCGATCCAGCTGATCAACCCCAAGAGCCGCATCAACGGCGAGACGCCGACGTTCGTCGAGACCGAGCACTTCATGCTCGACCTGCCCGCCTTCGCCGAGGTGCTGGGCTCCTACCTGCAGTCCAAGCAGGGCGAGTGGCGGCCCAACGTGCTGAAGTTCGCCCTCAACCTGCTCGGCGACCTGCAGCCGCGGGCCATCAGCCGCGACCTCGACTGGGGCGTGCCGATCCCGCTCGACGGCTGGCGCGACCAGCCCAACAAGCGCCTCTACGTGTGGTTCGACGCGGTCATCGGCTACCTGTCCGCCTCCATCGAGTGGGCCAGGCGCTCGGGCGACCCCGATGCCTGGCGCCAGTGGTGGCAGAATCCCGACGCCCGCGGCTACTACTTCATGGGCAAGGACAACATCGTCTTCCACGCCGAGATCTGGCCGGCCATGCTGTTCGGCTACAACGGCATCGGCGCCCGTGACGGCTCGCCGGGCTCGCTGGGCGCGCTCAACGTGCCGTCCGAGGTGGTCTCCAGCGAGTTCCTCACCATGGAGGGCCGCAAGTTCTCCTCCTCGCGGCAGGTCGTCATCTACGTCCGCGACTTCCTCGCCCGCTACGACGCCGACGCCCTGCGCTACTACATCGCCGTCGCCGGCCCCGAGAACCAGGACACCGACTTCACCTGGCAGGAGTTCGTCAACCGCAACAACGGCGAACTGGTCGCCGCGTGGGGCAACCTGGTCAACCGGTCGATCTCCATGGCGGCGAAGAACTTCGGGGCGGTGCCCGAGGCGGGCCACCTGACCGACGCCGACCGGGCGCTGCTGGAGCGCTCGCGCAACGCGTTCGGTCCCGTGGGCGCCGAGCTCGGCCGCTCCCGCTTCAAGAACGCCATCACCGAGGCGTTCGACGTCGTCCGCGAGGCCAACAAATACCTCGCCGAGCAGGAGCCGTGGAAGCTCAAGGACGACCCCGAGCGGCAGAAGTCGATCCTGCACGTCGCCCTCCAGGTCGTCGACGACGCCAAGACCATGCTGACGCCGTTCCTGCCCAGCTCCTCCAACAAGGTCTTCGCGATGCTGGGCGGCGAGGGCGTGTGGTCCGGCATGCCGGAGATCCGCGAGGTCGACGAGGACGGCGGCACGCCCTACCCCGTCATCACCGGCGAATACGACGGCGCCGCCCGCTGGGAGCACCGGCCGATCAAGCCGGGCACCCCGCTCGCGCCGCCGTCGCCGCTGTTCAAGAAGCTCGATCCGAAGGTCGTCGACGAGGAGCTGGCCCGGCTGGCCGATTGAGAGGCGCCGCGCGGCGTGGCCCACCGGCGGGCCGACTTCTTGCACACGACCTTGCCGGATCGCCTGCGAAGCAGGCAAGAGAATCAATGAGATTCTCCGAACGGCTACCGTAGATCCGTGAGCAAGCTTCCCGCCGCGCCTGAGCCGCTTTCCTCGCCCGTCTTCGACAGCCACTGCCACCTCGACATCATGGTGGGCAACCGGCAGGCGTCATCGGGCGACCCGGTGGCGCAGGCCGCGCAGGCGTCCGAGGCCAGCGTGCGCAGCATCCTCGCCGACGCCCGCGCGGTCGGGGTGACGCGGCTCGTCACGATCGGCTACGACCTCGCCTCCTCGCGCTGGAACGCCGACGCGGCTGCCGGGCACGACGACGTCCACGCCGGGGTGGCCATCCACCCCAACGAGGCCCATGCGGCCACCCCTGAGGTGCTCGCCGAAATCGAGGCGCTGGCCGGGCGGCCCGAGGTGCGGGCCGTCGGCGAGACCGGGCTCGACTACTACCGCGACTGGGCGAGCAAGGACGACCAGCACGCCAGTTTCCGCGCGCACATCGAGATCGCCAAGCGGACGGGCAAGGCGCTGGTCATCCACGACCGCGAGGCGCACGACGACGTGCTGAAGGTGCTGGCCGAGGAGGGGGCGCCGGACGTCGTGGTGTTCCACAGCTTCTCCGGGGACGCCGAGATGGCCAAAAAGTGCGCCGAGGCCGGATATTTCATGTCTTTCTCCGGGCCGGTGACGTACAAGAACGCCTCCTACCTGCGCGAGGCCGCCGCCGTCGCGCCCGCCGAGCTGATGCTGGTCGAGACCGACGCCCCCTACCTGCCGCCGGTCCCGCACCGCGGCAAGCCCAACGCCCCCTACCTCATCCCGCTCACCCTGCGCTGCCTCGCCGAGGTCAAGAACGTCCATCCTGACCGGTTGTGCGAGGCGATCAGCGGCAACGGAGTCACGGTCTTCGGCGAGTGGTGACCATCTTTCGGTGAAGCTTTCCGGGCGCTCGCGCCGCGCCCGTTAGCGTTCGGGCCGTTTCCGGTTACTCGGAGGTGGCCCCGTTGCGAGGAAAGAGGCGTGCGCCCCGTCCGCCGATCCCGTGGCGTTCCCCGTGGACGCCCGTCGTCTGCGCGGCAGGCGCGGTGGCCGTCGGCGCGCTCGTCACCGTGTCGATGCTCGTCAAAGAGGTGACGGTGATCGTGGACGGCGAGCGCAGGCCCGTCCACGCCATGGCGGTCACCGTCGGTGAGGTGCTCGACGACACCGGCGTGTCGCTGGGCTTCGGCGACGTCGTACGCCCCGCCGCGCACAAAGAGGTCGCCGACGGCGCCACCATCGAGGTACGCCGCGCGCGCCCCATCACGCTGACCCTCGACGGCCACACCAGCAGGCACCTCGTCACCGCCACCAACGTCGGCGACGCCCTCGCCGAGCTCGACCTCACCCCCGCCGCCGGCCGGCTGTCCGCGCCGCCCGCGTACGAGGTGCCGCTCGAAGGCATGTCCCTGACCTTCTACACGCGGCGCAAGGTGCACGTGATGACCGGTAACACCCGGCGCACCTCCCGCACCACCGCGAGGACCGTGCGCGGGGTGCTGCGCCGGCAGGGCATCCCGGTGCGGCGCGGCTACCTGGTCGATCCGCCGCTCGACAGCTTCCCCAAGGACGGGACCGTCATCACGGTCACCCCGCTGCGCACCGTGACGATTCCGCGCGACGTGGCCAGGCTCGACTGGAAGGCGCTGGCGGACTGCGAGTCGCACGGGGATCCGCTGGCGTACAACGCGGACGGGCCCTACTACGGGATGTACCAGTTCAGCCTGCCGGTGTGGGAGTCGGTGGGCGGGATGGGGCTGCCGTCGGAGTGGCCGGAGGAGGAGCAGACGTACCGGGCCCAGGTGCTCTACCAGCAGGTGGGCGGGCGGTGGCAGGGGCAGTGGCCGGCCTGCGGCGACCGCCTCTTCCCCACCACCTGACCACCATCTGCTCCCCGCCTGCTCCCCGCCTGTTCCCCGCCGGATCCCCGCCTGCTCCCCGCCGGATCCCCACGGCCGGTCGACCGGCCGTGGGGATCCTGAGAAGGAGCGCTTCAGCCGGCGTCGCCTCCTGAGAAGGGGCGCTTCAGCCGGCGAGGGAGACGCCGAAGTCGGCGCCCTTCGCGGGCTGGAGCGGCTGGAGGGTATCGGCGTTCCTGCCCGCCACCGCGACCCGGCCGTACGGCTGGGCGTCCGGCTGCCCCACGTACAGCCTGTTGCCGCTGAACGCCACCGCCGAGCCGAACAGCCCGTCCGCGTCCTCCAGCCGCCGGTCCTCCTCCGCGTCCGTCCAGGAGACCACCCGCACGCCGCCCCCGTAGGGAGCGCCGATCGCCAGCCGGCCGTCCGCCGAGGCGGCCATCGAGAACCCGAACGCCTCCTTGCCCCCTTGCTCCACCCGCCGCACGGGCTTCCTGTCGGGGCCGAGCAGGTCGACGTAGCCGGGGCCTGGGGAGCTGATCGCGTACCCGGAGCCCTCGGAGTAGGCGACGGCGTAGCCGTACCGGTCGCCGGAGGCGCCGGTCGGGGAGTCGATCTTGACCGTGGTGAGCTTCGCGGCCAGCACGTCCTCGATGAACACCACCGACCCCGAGTCGATCTTCCCGTCCTCGACCTGGCGGCCCAGGCCGTCGTCGTTCTCGTACGGGACGCCGACGACCAGCGCGTTCTCCGGACCGAACGCCAGCGACCAGCCGAACTGGTCGCCGACCTCGCTGTTGCCCCGCACGTCCACGCTCTCCTGGCTGATGCGGCGCAGCTCGCCCGGGCCCTTGCGCACGTAGACGGCGCCGGTGTCGGGCAGGTCGCCCTCGTCCTCGTACGGCGCCCCGATCGCCACCAGGTCGCCCCGGGCCGCCACTGACCAGCCGAAGTGCCCGAACCGCTGCGGCTGCGCCGCGGTCAGGCGGAGCGGGGGAGCGGCCCGGCCGCCGTAGATCACGTACGCGGCGCCGGCGTCCTCGACGCCGTCCACGTCCGCGTACGGGGCCCCGACCACCAGGTCGGCGCAGGCGTCGCCGTTGACCTGCGCCAGGCGTACGGACCAGCCGAACCCGTCGCCCTTGGCCGGGCCCGGCACCGCGACCGGCACGACCTTGCCCGCCGACAGGACGTGCACGGCCCCCTTCTGCTCGTCACCGAACGGATCACCGACGACGACGTCGTCCACCCCGTCGCCGTCGAAGTCCGCCGCACCCGCGCACGCGGCCGTGCCGGCGACGGCCGGAACTCCCGTCATCGCCGCCAGCAGCCCGATGAGCAGCACCAACGCCCTGATCATCCCAGCGCCACCTCGATCTGCTGCCCGTTCTCGAGCATGGTCGCCGTCATCGTCACCGGCTTGCGGTAGGCCGCCATGTCGAACACGAACGCGCTGTCCAGCCGCCCGCCCGGCAGGATGGCCGGGGGCAGCGTGAGCGCGGCCGCGTCGTGCTCGGCGCCCCGGTCGTCCACCATCGTCACCACGGGCTGGACCAGCTCGCGCCGCTCGCCGCCCAGGTTGATCATCGTCCAGCGGACCACGCAGAGCTGTCCCTTGGTGGCCGGCATGTCCTGGTAGGTCTTCAGCCCGCACTCCGGCGCCACGGCCACGATCGCCACCGGGTCGTCGAAGTTCGGGCCGAGCGCGAACCTGCGGCCCACGTCGTTGGGCTTCGCGCTGCCGGCGACCTGGGAGGGGGTGGCCTGGTTCGCGGTGATGGGCGTGTTACGCCCGGACGTCACGATCAGCACGGCCATCGTCACCACGATCGCCGCCACGGCCGCCACGGCGGCGATGAGCCACCGCGTGCCCGGCGTGCGAGTCCCGTTGAGCGTGTCGGGCTCGTCAACGGGCGTGCCCAGCGGAGTTCGCGTCCCGGGCTGCGTCTCCGCGCTTAACTCCCGCCCAGGCAGAACACCCTCCGGCAGAGGCTTAGCGCCCGGCAGAGATTCAGCGCGCGGCAGAGAATCAGCGCCCGGCGGAGATTCAGCGCCCGGCAGGGGACCGCCACCTTGCCTGGCTTCACCGCGCGGGACCGGCCCGCTGTCCGACGTGGCTCCGCCGCCCCGGGACGGGGACCCATCGCGCTGCGCGGGCCCACCGGCGAACGCCGCCGGTGCCGACTCGCCGCCTCCTTGCGCCGTCCCGGCGTCTTGGCCGGCGTCCGGCTGGGAGGACGCACCGTCCTCCTGGCCGGCTCCACGCGACCGCTTGCCGTAGGAGAAGAGCCCCAGCGCCCGGCCGGCACTCGCGGGGGGTTCTGTCTGGCCGGGCACCTTCCAGCGGGCCAGCTCCTCCTTGGCCGCCTCTTCCTCCCGCCGCGCCCGCTCTTCGACGGACGCCTGGTCGTGTTCCGGCACGTTCGGCGAGGGAACCGCCGCACCAGCGCCGAAGGCCGCAGGCGGAACCCCCAGCTGCCGGCCGGCCCTCGAGCCGGTAACGGCGCCCGAGCCGGCACCCGGTCCGGTCGCGACCCCTGAGCCGCTGCCCGGCCCGGTAACGGCCCCCGAGCCGGCACTCGGCCCGGTTGCGGGGCCCGAGGCGTTGCCCGGCCCCGTAACGGCCTCTGGGGCGACGGCCCCACCCTTCACCCCGGTCGCGTCGCTCGGGGGTGGGGTGGTGAAGGTGGCGGTGATGTCGGGTTCGTTGACGACGTTCTGCGGAGGCTCCCATTCGCCGAGCATCTCGGTGGCCACCAGCGTCGGCGGGTCGGCGACCGGAGCAGCAGTCGCGGGGGCGGGCGCGGTGCCGCCCACCAGCGCGATCAGCAGGTCCTGGGCGCTGGGCCGGAGGGCGGCGTCCATGGAGGTGGCCCGGCGTACCAGCTCGTTGAGCGGTGCGGGCAGCGCCCCCAGGTCGGGCGGGTTGTTGAGCACGCGGGTGGCGAGCGTGATGGGGTCACCGCGCCCGAACGGATGCCGCCCGTTCCCGGCATAAGCCACAAGACATCCCCACGCGAAGATGTCGGCCGCCGGACTGACGGCCTCCCCGCGTACCTGCTCGGGCGCCCACCACCCCGGACTGCCCAGCAGCTCGCCGGACATCGTGAACCCCGTCTCACGATCGAGCGCCCGTGCGATCCCGAAGTCGATCACGCGCGGCCCGGAGATGGACAGGATCACGTTCGCCGGCTTGAGGTCCCTGTGCACGAGCCCGGCGACGTGGATCGCCGCCAGCGCCGCCGCCACCCCCAGCGCCACGCCGTGCAGCGGCCCGGGATCGAGCGCCCCGTAGTTCGTGATCTGCGCGGACAGGGGAGTGCCCGCGATGTACTCGGTGACCATGTACGGCCGCCCGTCGCCGGTGTTGCCGTTGTCCAGCACCTGGGCCGTACAGAACGAGGCCACCCGCCGGGCGTTCTCGACCTCGGCGTGGAAGCGCGCCGCGAACCCCTCCTGGTTGGCGAACTCCGCCTTCACCACCTTGAGCGCGACGAAACGCCCCGTCGGCGCGCGGGCGAGGAACACGGTCCCCATGCCGCCCTCGCCGAGGCGGCCCAGCAACCGGTACGGCCCGATCTCCCGCAAGTCGGTCGGCCGGAGCGGCGCGGCGCCCGTTGGCTCCATGAGGGACGTTCCTTCCTGTTCCACGCCATCCTCTCCTTTGATCTCCCCGTACGCCATCACACGTTCTTCGATGCGGGAGACTGGTTGGATGATGAGGCTGTTGGGCCCTGCAGAAATACGTATTTTGGCGGACAAGCTAGATCTTCGTCCGACAAAAAAGCTCGGGCAGAACTTCGTGATCGACGCCGGAACGGTCCGGCGCATCGTCCGCGTCGCCGATCTCTCCCCTGACGACGTGGTCATAGAGGTCGGGCCCGGCCTCGGCTCGCTCACCCTCGCGCTGCTGCCGTCGGCCGCTCACGTGGTCGCCGTCGAGATCGACCCGGTGCTCGCCACCCAGCTCCCGCTCACGGTCGCCGACCGCGCCCCCACGGGTGACCTCACGGTGGTCAACGCCGACGCGATGAAGGTCACACCCGACGACCTGGCCGGTCACGAGCCCACCGCGCTCGTGGCGAACCTGCCGTACAACGTGGCCGTCCCCGTGGTGCTGCACCTGCTGGAGGTGCTGCCGTCCCTGCGCAAGGGGCTGGTCATGGTGCAGTCGGAGGTGGCCGACCGCCTCGCGGCCGGCCCTGGCTCCAAGGTGTACGGCGTGCCGTCGGTCAAGGCCGCCTGGTACGCCGACGTGCGCAGGGCCGGGCCGGTCGGCCGCAGCGTCTTCTGGCCCGTCCCCAACGTCGACTCAGGGCTGGTGTCCCTCGTCCGCCGCGACCCGCCGCCCACGCCGGCCACCCGCGAAGAGGTCTTCGAGGTCGTGGACGCCGCTTTCGCCCAGCGCCGCAAGACCCTCCGCGCCGCCCTGGCGACCTGGGCCGGCAGCCCCGCCGACGCCGAACGCACCCTCCGCGCCGCCGGCGTGGACCCCTCAGCCCGCGGCGAGCAGCTCGACGTCCACGCCTTCGCCCGCATAGCCGAACACCGTCCCTAGCCCTGCTCGACGACCTCAGGCCGCATCAGCGGCTGCGCGCCGGTGGCGACGTCGCCGCCGGGCAGGACCGCCGGCGGCGTGCCGGTCGCGACGTTGCCGCCCGACAGGACCGCGACGACCGGTCCAGGCGGCAGGTGAGCCCGGTGGGCGAGGTAGGCGGCCGTGGCGACCGCGCCGCTGGGCTCGGCGCGTTCCCCCAGCTCCCGCTGGAGCAGGCGGGCGGCGGCGTCGATGGCGTCCTCGGTCACGGTCACCATGTCGTCCACGTACCGGTGGATGTGCTCCCAGGCCAGCGCCCCCAGCACGGGAGCGCGCAGCCCGTCGGCCCGCGTGCGGTAGGTCAGCTCCACCGGCCACGCCGTCCGCGTACCCGACCGGAAGCTGGCCGCCCCGTCGGCGGCCAGCTCGGGCTCGACGCCGATCACCCGGATCGCCGGGTCGGCGGCCTTGACCGCGACCGCGATCCCGGCCAGCAGCCCGCCGTTGCAGACGGGCACCAGGACGGACCCCGCGTCCGGCAGGTCGGGGACGATCTCGGCCCCCGCGCTGCCGTGCCCGGCGATGACGTCGAACGCGTCGGAGCCGATCACCGTCGCGCCGAACCGGTCGGCCAGCGCCAGGCAAGCCTCCTCCCGCAGGGCGGGCGGCACGATCACCACCTCGGCGCCGAGCCGGCGCGCCGCGCTCACCTTCAGCTCGGGGGCGGTGTCCGGCAGCACGACGGTCGCCCGCAGCCCCTGCTCGGCCGCCGCGTACGCGATGGCCTGGGCATGGTTGCCCGACGACTGCGCGATCACGTGCCGTACGCCCTGCCGGGCCAGCCGGACGACGGCGTTGACCGCGCCGCGCACCTTGAACGAGCGGGTCGGCTGCCGGTTCTCCGGCTTGACCCAGAGCCGCTCGCCGGCCAGCCGCAGCAGGGGCGTGCGCCGCACGTACGGCGCGATGCGGGCCGCCGCCGCCCGGACGTCGGCGGCGGTGACCAGCGTCGTGCGCAGCACGTCTTCCACGCTCACGCGCTCAGCACCCTCTCCTGGATGGCGTCCAGGTCGGCGGCGGCGGCCTCAGACGGCGGCGCGGCGTCGGGGACGACGTCCTCCAGGTGGTGCAGCGGCCGGTAGCGCAGCCCCAGCAGGCCCCACGCCACCAGGAACACGCCGCTGGCCAGCAGCACCGCCCCCGCGCCTCCGCCGGGCCCGTCGGTGAACCGCCCGGCCCACTCCGCGAGCGGGTCGGCGGCGAGGAAGCCGATCGGCTGCATGGCCGTGGCGATCATGATGTTCACCGCGAGCACCCGGCCCTGCAGCTCGGGACCCACCTTGACCTGGATGATCGACAGCCAGTGCGCGTTGCCGATGCTCATGCACGCCAGCCGGATGAACAGCCCGGCCGCGACCAGCCACACGACCGGCCACACGCCCATGAGCACGACGCCGATCCCCGACCCGGCGACGAAGCCGATCATGCCGGTGGCCCGCCGCCTGGTGCCGCCCCACACCAGCACCACGCCGGTGCCGAGAGCCGCGCCGACGCCGCCGACGGCGGTCACCACGCCCAGGTCGGCGGAGTCGCCGATGGACAGCACGACCGGGGTGACGAGCACCCACATGAGGGCGGTGCAGAAGTTCACCACCGCGAAGTAGAGCGCCATCACCAGCAGCGGCCGCCGCCTGCGCAGGAACCGCCAGCCGCCGGTGAGCGCCGCCGTGAACGTCTCCTCGCGCCGGTGGAACAGCCGGTCGGGGAAGCGCACCAGCAGCAGCGTCACCACGCCGACCACGAACGTGGCGACGTCCACGGCCACCACCGCCGACAGCCCGAACAGGCCGATCAGCGCGCCGCCCGCGAGCGGCGCGACCACGTTGCCGATGCCGAAGCCCACGTTCGCCAGCGCGTTGGCCTGCGGCAGGAACGGCTTCGGCACCAGCTGCGCCACCGCCGCCAGCCACGCGGGCTGCTGGAACGCCGTCACGACCGAGGTCACGCCCACGATGGCGCAGACGTTCCAGAACTGCAGCTCGCCGGTCATCAGCAGCAGCACCAGCGCCACCATGGCGAGCCCGGACAGCGCGTCGCAGGCCAGCATGATCTTGCGCCGGTCGACCCGGTCGGCCAGCGCGCCGCCCAGCGGGGTGAGCAGCACGGCCGGGATCTGCGCCAGCATCGTGACCAGCGCCAGGTCCAGGATCTCGCCGCTGAGCTGGTAGGCCCACACGCCGAGCGCGAACGAGCTGAGCGCCGTGCCGAGGCCCGAGACGATCTGCCCGGCCGCGACCGTGTAGAAAGGCCACAGCCTGGTGGGCTCCGGCGGGCGTACCGGATCGGGCAGTGTGCCCGCCGACCAGCGCGTCAGGCGCTCCAGCACCAGGGCGGCCAGCGGCTCGGCCTGGTGGCGCAGGAAGTAGTGGCCGGCCCTGGGCAGCACGGCCCGCTCCACCCGGGGCGAGAAGGCGGCCCACTCGGCGTAGCGCTCCTCGTGCAGCTCGGTGGCGCGGTCGCGCTCACCGACCAGGCTGAGAATCGGGGCGCGCAGCGGCGCACCCTCGCCGGCCAGCTCGCGGGTGAACCACTCCTGCGCCTGGTCGGCGTCGTGCCGCATCGCGCGTACGGCGGTGCGCTTGGCGTCCTCGTCCATGTCGTCGAGCAGGCCGCCAGAGGCGCGCAGCGCGTCGCGGAACATCCGGTCCGACACCCAGCGGTCGCCGCCGAACAGCCGCTTGATCGCGCCGGGCAGCCGTGCGGCGGGGAAGCTCGCGGCGGCGATGACGCCCAGCACGGGCACGCCGTCCGCCTCCAGCCGGCGTGCGAGCGCGACGGCGGCCGCCGAGCCCACGCAGTGGCCGTAGATCGCGACCGGCCCCGACGCGCTCGCCGCCACCTCGGCGGCCAGCACGTCCACCAGCTCCTCCAGCGGCAGCGGCGGCTCGTCGGGGCGGGCGGGGTCGTGGCCGGGCAGCTCGGCGGACAGCACTTCGACCCGGTCGCCCAGCGCCTTGGCCAGCGGCTGGTAGACCACCGCGGAACCGCCGCCGTACGGCACGCACACCAGCGTGAACTCGCTGGTCCGCCCGCCGCCCAGGCGGTGCAGCAGCCCGCCCCGCCCCTCGGCGCCGTCCTCGCGGCCGAGGAAGGCGGCCAGATCGGCCACGGTCGGCCGGGTGAACAGGTCGATCACCCGCAGCCCGCGGCCGATCTGGGTGACCGCGCGGACCGCGGCGAACGAGTCGCCGCCGAGGGCGAAGAAGTCGTCGCCCGCCCCCACCCGCTCCACGTCGAGCACCTGGGCGAAGACCCCGGCGACCAGCTCCTCGTCCGGCGTCGACGGCGGCGCGTACGCGGCCTGCTCGGCCACCGGCTCGGGCAGGGCAGCCCTGTCGATCTTCCCGTTCGGGTTGAGCGGCAGCCGGTCGAGCGCCACGACGTGCGCCGGCACCATGTAGTCGGGCAGCCGTTCGCGCAGCGCCGAGCGTACGGCCGCGGCCTCCACGGTCGCGGGCGTCACCCACGCGGCGAGCTGCCTGGCCCTGCCCTCGCCGACGGGCAGCACCACGGCCTCGGCGACCTGGGGCAGCGCCCGCAGCGCGGTGGTGACCTCGCCCAGCTCCACGCGGTAGCCGCGGACCTTGACCTGGTCGTCCACCCGGCCGCGGAACTCGACGTGCCCGTCGGAGGTGACGCGCAGCAGGTCGCCGCTGCGGTAGCAGCGTCCGTCCCCGGTCAGCGGGTCGGGGACGAACCGCTCCGCGGTCAGCTCGGGCCGGCCGATGTAGCCGCGGGTGACGCCGGGACCGCCGACCACCAGCTCACCGGGCACGCCGGGCGGCACGGGGCGCAGCGCCGCGTCCACCAGGTGGCCGTACACGCCGGGCAGCGGACGGCCCAGTGGCACGATGCCGGTCCGCCGGTCGGCCGGGATCTCCTCGGTGTCGCACACCAGGCAGATCATCGTGGACTCGGTGTGACCGTAGTGGCTCTGGAGCCGCAGCCCAGGACGAGCCGCCCTGGCCCGCTCCACCAAGTCCCACGGGCACGCCTCGCCCGCCAGGATCAGCAGCTCGCGCGGCAGCACGGCGGCCAGGTCGCCGCCCGAGGCCAGCAGCTCCAGGTGGCTCGGCACGCATTTGACGACGTCCACCCGGTGCTCGGCCAGGTAGCCGGCGAACGCGGCCGGGTCCATCGCGGTCTCGCGCGGCACCAGGTGCACCGTCCCGCCCGTGGTCAGCGCGCCGAACACGCAGGTGAGGCCGAAGTCGGCGGCGGGCGTCGAGACCACCGCGAACGACCCGCCTGGCACGCCGATGCGCGGCAGCATGCCGCCCAGGTAGTTGAGCACGCCGCCGTGCTCGGCGGCCACCGCCTTGGGCGTGCCGGTCGACCCCGACGTGAAGATCACGTGGTGCAGGTGCTCGGGCCGTACGTCCACGTCGGGGCGGGTGTCCGGCAGGGACGGCGGCCGGTCGAGCGCCAGCACCCGCCTGCCGTCCCCGATGAGGGGCGCGAACTCGCTCACCGTCACCACGGCCCGCACCCCGGCCGCCTCCAGCATCGCGGCGATCCGCGCCGCCGGGTACGCCGGGTCCATCGGCAGGTAGCCGCCACCCGACTTCTGGATGCCGAACAACGCGCACGCCAGGTCGGCCCCCGGTTCGAGCAGCACGCCGACCGGCTCGTCCGCGCGTACCCCGGCCTCAAGGAGCCAGTGCGCGATCCGGTTCGCGGCCGACTCCAGCTCCCCGTACGTCAGGGCCCGGTCGCCGCCCACCACCGCGGGGGCGCCGGGGGTCTCGTCCACCCAGCGCTCGATCAGGTGGTGCACCGCCCCGGCGGGCGGCTCGGGCGGCGGCCCGCCGTCCACGACAGGCCCGGTCACCGGCTCCAGCGGCACCGCGCCCACCGGCGCGTCCAGGTCGGCGAGCAGCCCGTCGAGCAGGGAGACGTACCAGCGGGTCAGCTTGTCCGCCGTTCCAGGCTCGAACAGGTCCGTCCGGTACGCGAGCCCGCCCCGCAGCGGCGCGCCAGGCCCTTCGTCCACGACGTGCCAGCTCAGGTCGAACTTGGTGGTCAGCTCCGGCAGCTGGATCTCGGACGCCTCCAGACCCGGCAGCTCGGGCCGGGCCACGCCGGAGATGTAGTTGAGCATCACCTGGAACAGCGGCGTGGCCGCCAGGTTACGCTCCGGCCGCAGCCGGTCCACCACCCGGTCGAACGGCGTGCCCGCGTGCGCGAGCGCGCCCAGCGCGGACTCCCGCGCGCGGGCCAGCAGGTCGCGGCCTGTCGGGTCGCCGCCCACGTCGGTCCGTACGACCACGGTGTTGAGGAAGCAGCCCACCACGCCTTCGGTGTCCGGATGGTCGCGGCCGGAGACCGGCACGCCGACCGCGATGTCCGCGCTCGCCGACAGCCTCGCCAGCAGCGCCTGCAGCCCGGCCAGCAGCACGATGAACGGCGTGGACCGGTAGGCGGTGGCCACCGCCCTGACCCGCTCGCTCAGCGCGGCCGGCAGCTCCACATCCAGCGCGGCACCACCGGGGTCCGGAACGGCGGGGCGCGGGCGGTCGGTGGGCAGGTCGAGCACCGGCGGCAGGCCGTCCAGGTGCCCGGCCCACCAGTCCAGGTCGGCCGGGTCGGGGACCGGCGACACCTCGGCGTACTGCGCGGGCGGCGGGTCCAGCGGGGGGCGCAGGCCGAGGCGGGCGGCGTACAGGCTGGACAGCTCGTCGAGCAGCAGCCCGCGCGTCCACGCGTCGGTGGCGATGTGGTGGAAGGTGAGCGACAGCACGTGCTCGCCGTCATCCCCGGCTTCGGCCCCCGCGTCGGCTCCGGCCCCGGCGTCGTCCACCTCCAACAGCACCGCGCGCATGGGTGGCTCGCGGTCCAGGGCGAACGGGGTCGCGAGGTGCGCGGCCAGCACGTCCTCGACCTCCGGCCGGGCCACGCGGGCGGTGGACACGGGCACCTCGCCGGCGTCACGTACCACCATCACGGGCTCGGCGCCGGAGGCGTCCACCACGCTGCGCAGCACGTGGTGCCGCTCGGCGAGGTCGCGCACCGCGCCCAGCAGCGCCTCCGCCCGCAGCGGGCCGCGCAGCCGCACCGCCACCGGGACGTTGTACGCGCTGCTGTCCGGTTCGAGTTGCGCCAGGAACCACAGCCTGGCCTGCACCCCGGACAGCGGCACCGGCCCGTCCACCGGCGCCCGCCGCACCCGCTCGGCGCCCGCCGGGCGGGGGAGCGCGGCGGCCAGGTCGGCCAGCACCGGGTGCTCGAACAGCAGCCGCACCGGCACCGCCGCGCCCAGCCGCTCCCGCAGCCGCCCGGCCACCCTGGTCGCCGCGAACGAGTGCCCGCCGAGCGCGAAGAAGTCGTCGTCCGCCCACACCTCGGCGAGCCTGAGCACGTCGGTCCAGACCTCGCCCACCAGGCGCTCCGCCGGAGTGCCCAGCGGCACCCGCACCGCGGGCCCCGCCTCGGGCTCGGGCAGCGCGGCCCTGTCCACCTTGCCGTTCGGGGTGAGCGGCAGGGACTCCAGCACGCCGATCGCGGCCGGCACCATGTAGTCGGGCAGCCGCTCGCGCAGCGCCGCCCGCACCTCGGCCACGTTCACGGTCGCCGGCGTCACCCAGGCGGCCAGCCGCCGCTCCAGGCCGGCGCCGACCGGCTGCACGTACGCCTCGGCGACCTGCGGCAGCGCCCGCAGCGCGGCGGCGACCTCGCCCAGCTCGACGCGGAAGCCGCGGACCTTCACCTGGTCGTCGATCCGGCCCAGGAACTCGACCAGCCCGTCACCGGTCACCTTGACGCGGTCGCCGGTGCGGTACCAGCCGCCGGTGAAGCGCTCCGCGGTGAGGTCGGGGCGGCCCAGGTAGCCGCGCGCCACGCTGGGCCCGCCGATCCACAGCTCGCCCGGCACGCCGGCCGGCAGCGCCCGCCCCGACGGGTCGGCGACCCGGCACACGACGTCGGGCAGCGGCCGGCCCAGCGGCGCCCGCCCGGGGGCGCTCTCGCTCGCGTCGCAGGCCAGCACCGACACCGTGGTCTCGGTGGGGCCGTAGTGGATCTGCACCTCCAGGCCGGGCCGCGCCTCGCGGACCCGCGCCACCAGGTCCGCCGGCACCGCCTCACCGGCCAGGATCAGCAGCTTCCGCGGCAGCGCGGCGGTGCCGAGAAGTTCGAGCTGGCTGGGCACCATCTTGATCGCGTCCACCGGGTGCGCCGCCAGGCGGGCGGCGAACGCGGCCGGGTCGGTGGCCGTCTCGTGGTCGATCAGGTGGAGGGTGGCGCCCGTGGTCAGCGCGCACCACACGTTCGTCATGCCGAGGTCGGCCGCGGCGGTGGACACCAGCGCGAACGAGGCCAGCCCCTCGGGGAGCGCCTCGGCCACCGCGCCGAGGTAGTGCGTGACGTGCCGGTGCTCGACCGCGACCCCCTTCGGCCGCCCGGTCGAGCCCGAGGTGTAGATCACGTACGCCAGGTGCTCAGGCCGTACGGCCACGTCGGGACGTTCGCAGGACGCGTCCGCCGCGGCGGCGAGCTCGGCGTCCGTGAGCACGATCCGCGCCCCGGCGTCGGCCACCACCGCCTCGTTGCGCCGCTCCGGATAGACCGGGTCGAGCGGCAGGTAGGCGGCGCCCGCCTTGAGCACGCCGAGCATGGCGACCACCAGCTCGGGCCGCCGCTCCAGCAGCACGCCGACCGGCTCGTCCGGGCGCACCCCGCGCGCCAGCAGCCACTGGGCCACCTGGTTGGCGCGGCGGTCCAGCTCCGCATAGCTGAGCGAGCCGACCGCGACCGCGTCGGGGCGGGCGTCGGCCACCCGCTCGACCAGCGCGTGCAGCGGCACGTCCACGGGCAGGTCCGTGGCGGGGCCGCGCAGGTCGTCGCCGGCCGGCAGCCGCACCGGCGCGCCGGGGTCGGTGAGCATGCCGTCGAGCAGCTCCAGGTACCAGGCGACGAGGCGCCGCACGGTCGCCTCGTCGAACAGGTCGGTGCGGTAGCGTAACTCGCCCGAGAAGCCGGTGCCGTCGTCGCCGAGCTCCAGGTTGAGATCGAACTTGGCGGTCGGCGCGGCCGTCGTCCCTGCCTCGACCTCCAGCCCGGGCAGCGACACCGGCGCGCCGGTCTCATAGACGTTCAGCATCACCTGGAACAACGGCGTGACCGCGAGGTTCCGGTCCGGCTGCAGCCGCTCCACGACCCGCTCGAACGGCGTGCCGGCGTGCGCGTACGCGTCCAGCGCCGCCGTACGCGCCCGGGCCAGCAGCTCGGCGCCGGTCGGATCGCCCGAGGTGTCGCCGCGCACCACCAGCGTGTTGACGAAGCAGCCGACGACCCGCTCGGCGTCGGGGTGGTGACGTCCCGCGTGCGGCACGCCCACGGCGATGTCGTCCACGCCGGACAGGCGGCTCAGCAACGCCTGCAGACCGGCCAGGAACACCATGAAAGGCGACGTCCCCGCCACTGCGCGCACCTTCGCCGCCAGCGGCGCCGGCACCTCCACCGGCACCGCCGCGCCGTCCCACCTGGGGACGGACGGGCGTGGGCGGGCGAGTGGCAGGTCGAGCACCGGCGGCAGGCCCGCCAGATGCCCGGCCCACCAGTCGAGGTCGGTGTCGGGCCGGTCGGCCTCCCACGCGGCGACGTCCGCGTACTGCAGGGCGGGGGGAGCGGGAGGCGGCTCCAGGCCGAGGCGGGCGGCGTACAGGCGGGCGAGGTCGTCCAGCAGCACGCGCTCCGACCAGGCGTCGGTGGCGATGTGGTGCAGGGTGAGCGCCAGCACGCACTCGTCGTCGGCGACCCGGAACACCGTGGCGCGCAGGGGCGGCTCGGCGTCCAGCAGGAACGGCCGCCAGGCGTGCTCATGGAGCTCGCGCTCCAGGTCGGCCGGGTGCACGACGGGCACGTGCACGTCACCGATGGGGCGTACCCGGCCGTCGTCGATCACGCCGCGCAGGATCCAGTGCCGCTCGGCCAGGTCCGCCACCGCGCCGGTGAGGGCGTCGACGTCCACCGGGCCGCGCAGCCGCAGCGTCAGCGGCACGTTGTACGCCGGCGTGTCCGGCTCCAGCTGGGCCAGGAACCACAGCCGCTCCTGCGCGGGCGACAGCGGCATGTCCGTGGCCGACGTCGCCGGGATGCCGGGGGCCTTCTCCGCCTGCTTCAGCGCGGCCGCGAGCCTGGACCGGACCAGGCCGGCGATCCGGTCCTCACGTACCTCGGTCATCCCTCGCTCCCCTCCATCAGCTCCGCGGCCAGCAGCTCCTCAAGCGCGGCGGCGAAGCCGGCCAGCACCGGGCGGTCGAACAACAACCGCACCGGCACCGCGACCTGCAACATCTCGCGCAGGCGCGCGGCCACCCTGGTCGCGGCGAACGAGGCGCCGCCGAGGGCGAAGAAGTCGTCGCCCGCCCAGACCTCGGGCCGTTCGAGCACCTCGGCCCAGACGGCGGCCACCAGCAGCTCGGCGTCGGTGGCCGGCGCGACCCGTGCCGGGTCGGGGCCGGTGTCAGGCTCGGGCAGCGCGGCGCGGTCCACCTTGCCGCTGGACAGCGTGGGCAGGGCCGGCAGGGCGACCCAGCGGCGCGGCACCATGTGGCCGGGCAGCTTGGAACGGGCGTGCCGCTCGATCGCGGCCAGATCCGCCGTCTCCGGCGTGACGTAGCCCACCAGGTGGGCGTGCGCCTCCGCGCCCGCCACGGTCACCGCGGCCTCGGTGAGCTCGCGCAGCACGGCCTCGATCTCGCCCAGCTCGATCCGGTAGCCGCGGACCTTCGCCTGGTGGTCGCGGCGGCCGTGGAACTCCAGCGTCCCGTCCTGCCGCCAGCGCGCCAGGTCGCCCGTACGGTAGCAGCGGCCGCCCGGCGTGAACGGGTCCGCCACGAAGGCGGCCTCGGTCAGGTCGGGCCTGCCCCGGTAGCCGCGCGCCACGCCGGCCCCGCCCAGCAGCAGCTCGCCGACCGCGCCCGGCGGCACCAGCCGCAGGCGCGCGTCCACCACGTACGCCCGCTCACCCGGCATCGGCGAGCCGATCGGCACCCGGTCGCCCTCGTGCGGGCGCACCCGGTGCAGCGTCGAGGTGATGGTGGTCTCGGTGGGGCCGTACGCGTTCCACAGCTCGCCGACGCGCAGCAGGATCTGCTCGGCCAGCGCCGGGTCCAGCGCCTCACCGCCGGCGACGGCGCGCAGCCCGGGGCCGCCCGTCCAGCCGGCCGCCAGCAGCATCCGGTACGACGTCGGCACCAGGTCGACCACCGTGGCCCCGCTCGTGGTGATCAGCTCAGCCAGCGCGTGCCCGTCCTCGGCCGTGGTCCTGTCCACCACCACGGACGTGCCGCCGGCGGTCAGGACACTCCACAGCTCGGAGGCGAAGGCGTCGAAGCTCAGCGGCGAGACCGCGGGCTGCACGTCGTCCGGGCCGAGCCGGAGCGTCTGGATCATGCCGGCCACGAGTGCGGCCAGGCCGCCGTGCGTGACCTCGACGCCCTTGGGTGCGCCGGTGGAGCCGGAGGTGTAGGTGAGGTACGCCAGGTCCTCGGCACCGACCTCCGGCAGCTCCGCGCGGGGACCCGCCGCAAGCCGATCCGCATCGAGCATCACCGGCGCTTCGGACGGCGCTTCGGACGGCGCTTCGGACGGCGCTTCCGAGGGCGTACCGCTGCGGGTGAGCACCACGCGGGCGCCCGCGTCCGCGGCCAGCAGGCGCAGGCGCTCGGCCGGGTGGTCCAGGTCAAGCGGCAGGTACGCCGCCCCCGCCCGCCACACGCCCAGCAGCACCGCGGGCAACATCAGGTCACGCGGCACGCGGACGCCGACCACGTCCCCCCGCGACACCCCGTGCGCCAGCAGCCCCGCCGCGATCCGGTCGGCGCGGTCGTTCAGCTCGGCGTGGCTCAGGGCCGCGCCGTCAGGCCCGACCACCGCCGTGCCCGTCGTGTGCGCGGCGAGCGCCACCGGCACCGGCGGCACGTCGTCGGGCAGCCGCGGCCCGGCCGCGCGGGCCAGCAGCGCGGCGCGCTCGTCCGGGGTGACCCGTTCGAACGCGGCGATCCCCAGGTCAGGCTGGGCCACGGCGCTCCGCAGCAGGTACAGCAGCCGGTCGAGGTACGCCTCGGCCATCTCCCTGCAGAGCAGCGCGACCGCGTACTCCAGGTGCAGCTCGAAGCCCTCCACCGTACGGTTGACGAGGACGCTGAACTCGTGCACCGCCGCGCCCGAGCCCACCTCGGTCAACAGATCGAGACAGCCGGCCCGCACCGGCACCTCGGCGTGCTGCATCGCCAGCAGCACGGGGGAGCGGGGCAGCTCGGCGGGCGGGATCTCCTGATGGACCAGGGCCCGCGTCGCGGCCTCCCCGGCCTGCCTGACCAGGTCGCGGAAGGTCGGCGCGGCGTCCGGCCGCAGCCGTACAGGAACGGTGTCGATGAGCGGCCCGACGATCCTGGCCAGCTCCGGCTCGGCGCGCCGCGCCGCGACCATGCCGACCAGCGTGTCGGGCTCTCCGGCGGCCAGGGCGAGAGCGGCGAGGTACACCGCGTACGGGGTTGTGCCGCACGCTCGGGCCAGCGCCGCCACGCCGTCCGTGAACTCCTCGGGCAGCGCCCTGATCACCCGGCCCGTCGTCAGGTCGGCGGGTGGCGGCCCCGCCACCGGCGCGCCCGCCAGCTCGTCCCGCCAGAACTCCCGCAGCCGCTCAAGGTCAGGGCGGTCCTCCTGCTCGCGTACCGCCACGTCGCCGAGCTGCACCGCGGGCTCGGGAACGTGCTCTCCCGCCAGCTCGGCGGCCAGCTCCTCCATCAGCACGCCCACGGAACCGCCGTCGAAGGCGAGGTGATCGGTCACGAGCACCAGCTCGGCCACGTCGTCCCCCGCGGGGCAGAGGCTCGCGCGCAGCAGCGGCACCTCGCTCGTCACGTCGAACACGTGCTCCGCCGCCGTCCGCGCCACCTTCACCGGGTCAGCGCCCGCCGGGTGCTCGACCAGGGGGACGGCGACGGGCGGGTGCACGACCGCGTACGGGACACCGTCCTCGCCGACCGCGACCGTGCTGCGCAGGGCCTCGTGCCGGCGCAGCACCGCGTCGAGCGCCGAGCGCAGCGGCGCGCTCCCGCCGAGACCGCGCACGCGCAGCCGGACCGACACGGTGGTGACCGGGCTGTGCGGGTGCAGCTGGCGCAGCGTCCAGAACTCGCGCTGCGCGGCGGTGAGCGGGTGCCGGGTCGCGCCGGTCCGCCGCAGCGGCGCCGATCCTGGCTCGCGCAGGCGCGCCGCCAGCCCCGCCGCGGTCGGCTCGATCAGGAACGAGGCCAGCGGCACGGTGTGCCCGAGCCGCTGGGACAGCTCGATCACCACCCGGGCGGCGGCCAGCGAGTGCCCGCCCAGGTCGGCGAACCGGTCGTGCACGCCCACCTCGGGCAGGCCGAGCACGTCCGCGATCACCTCGGCCACCAGGCGCTCGTCGTCCGTGCGCGGCGCGACAGGCGCCTCGCTCCCCGTACGGGCGGGACGCAGCTTGGGCAGGGCAGCCCGGTCCACCTTGCCCATGGGGGCGATCGGCAGCTCGTCGGCCACGCCGATCCTGGCCGGGACCAGGTGGTCAGGCAGACGGTCGCGCAGCCACTCGCGCAGCTCGGGCTCGCTCACACCCGGGGCCTCCACGTGCCCGACGAGGTAGGCGATGCCGTCGTCGTCGGTGTGCGCGAGCACGACCGCGCGGCGCACGGAGGGGTGACGTTCCAGCGCCGACTCGACCTCGCCGAGTTCCACCCGGTAGCCGCGGATCTTGACCTGGTCGTCGGCGCGGCCCACGTACCGCAGCTCGCCGTCCACCCACCGCACCAGGTCGCCGCTGCGGTAGACGCGGGAGCCGTCCGGCTCGGTGCGGAACGCCTGCGACTCGTGGCCCAGGTAGCCGCGGGTGACGCCGGGGCCGCCGATCCACAGCTCGCCCACTTCTCCGTCCGCGACCGGCCTGCCGTCGGCGTCGCGGATGCTGAGCAGCGCGTTCGCCATGGGGCCGCCCAGGGGCGGGTCGCCCTCGTGGCCGCGGCGCACGTCGTGCATGGTGCTGCCGGTGGTGCACTCGGTGGGGCCGTACATGTTGAGCACGCGGCGCACGCCCGGGTTCGCGAACGCGCGCTCGACCAGGGAGGCGGTCAGCCGCTCGCCGCCGGACAGCACCATGCGCACGCCCTCCGGCAGCGGCTCACGCAGCAGGACCGACAGCGCGGACGGTACGCCGAAGACCGTGCGTACCTCGTCGCGGGCCGGCAGCGTCGGCAGCGCCAGGATGCTGTCCGCCATGATCACGGTCCCGCCCGCGGACAGCGGGGTGAAGATCTGCGTGATCGAGGCGTCGAAGCAGATGGAGGAGCCGGCCAGCATGCCGCTCAACTCCTCTGCCGTGTAGTTGGCCGCCTCCCAGCGCACCAGGTTCAGGGTGTTGCGGTGCTCGACGACCACGCCCTTGGGCCGGCCGGTGGAGCCTGAGGTGTAGATGACGTACGCGGCGTCACCCGGTTCGCCCGGCACCTCGGGGCCGTGCTCGGCGGGCGTCGTGTCGTCGACGAGCACGGTGGCGGCGCCGGTCAGGGACGCGGTGTCGCGCTTGACGGCCGAGGTGACCACCACCTGCGCGCCTGAGTCCTCGGCCATGAAACGTAACCGCTCCGCCGGGTAGGCCGGATCGAGCGGCACGTACGCCGCGCCCGCCTTCAGCACTCCGATCAGCGCGGGCACCAGCCACTCGTCTCGGTCCAGGCAGATCCCCGCCAGGTCGCCGCGCCCGACGCCCTGAATCTTGAGAGCGTTGGCGATCCCGTTGGCCATGCGGTCGACCTCGGCGTAGGTGAGCCGCTTCGTGCCCGCGACGACGGCGACGCGATCGGGCGTGCGCCGGCGCTGCTCTTCCAGGGCCTCGTGGAGCCGGCCGGGCAGGCCAGTGAGGGGGCGGTTCGCGCCCGTCGCATCCGTGTTCATCTGTCCTTCTCTCGAGCAAGGGTCAAACGTGCCCTGGTGGGCGGCTGGGCCCGCTCCTCTAGAGCGGCACGCGGGCCCCGGGCGAGGTCGTCGCTGGGCGCGCGGGATCGCGCGGGCGGTTCACCGTCGCCTGATAGGCGCGGTCGTTCGCCGCGCGAGGTCGTTCTCCTTTAGGTCATTTTGTCCGCAGAAGATCATTATGCTCCGCAAGCAGCATCGGTGATCCGCCTTGCCGTTCACTTGGAATTCGCCGATATGCCGCTTGCACCTCCTATCACCCCAACCCCGGCAAACCGGTCCCAACTGGACGATTGTCGAACGCCGAGGAACCCCCGCACCCCGATCTCCCCGTCCCGCCACCCTCACCGCCAGAAACCCGCTCCGCAGTTCCCTCGGTGACAGGACCACCCACCCCACTGGACGCCGAAACCAACATCGCCGGCGCCCGCGCCGGTGTCACCGCCGGTCGAGTTGGGGTCGTCCCCCCCGAGCCGTGTCACCGGCGGTCGAGTCGGTGTGCCGTCCGCCGCCGAGCCGGTGGGTTCGCGGCCGTGCGGCATCGCTGGTGGCGAGGTCGGTGTTGCCGGTGGCCGCGATAGTCACGACCGATCCCGGCTTCCAAGAGGCGTGGTCTACGGCCGCATCCACAGGCGGCCTTCCTCGCGCCCCGCTGTCCCCAGAACCACGTTCGGGCCAATCCCGATCACGATCAGCCCCGCATCCTGGCCTCCCACCCCCGTTCATCCTGGGAGGCACCGATGACCAAGCACTCCGTGTTCCTCTGGCTCACCCTCCACCCCGCCCTGCTCATCTCCTTCGTCACAGCCCTCCTGACCACCGCCACCACCCCCGCCCAAGCGGCGGCCACGAAAAAGGCCCTGACAAGAGGACAGATCGCCGCCGCAGCCGCCCTGACCCAGGTGGGCGTCTCCTTCTCCTGGGGCGGAGGCTCCTCCAAAGGCCCCACCCTGGGCATAGGCCGGGGCTCGAGAACCCGAGGCTTCGACTGCAGCGGCCTGACCCTCTACGCCTGGTCCAGAGCCGGCGTGCGCCTCAGCCACTACACAGGAGCCCAATACCGCCAAGGCCGCCGCATCCCGCTGGCCGCCCGCCGCACCGGCGACCTGCTCTTCTTCGGCGGCGGCACCGGCGCCCCCACCCATGTCGCCCTCTACCTCGGCCGCGACCTCATGATCCACGCCCCGAAAACCGGCGACGTGGTCAGAAAGACCCGCTTCCTCAACATCCCCTACTACCGCGCGACATTCAGAGGCGCCGTCCGCCCAGGCTGACCCCGCTCCTAGTCCCACGGGCTCACGGCACACTCCGGCCCGACTCACCCGCCACGCACCGCCATCCAGCTTCGGTTCGAGAGAGGCAGCGGGGTGCGGTCAGCCGGCCTCGGTCCGGGGGCAACGGGGTGCCATCAGCCGGTCACGCGGCTGTCGGCTGCCGGGCGAGTCACACGGTCGTCGGCTGCTGCGGCCGTGTGGCCGCCGGCGCCCCTCGGCATTCGATCATCCTCGCTCCTCCGCCGGTCCACCACAACGCCTGGTTTCCCGGCCGGCTCCTCGGCGGCGGCGCCCTGGTGCTCGGGCCGCTCCTGTGGTTCGCCGGGCTGGCGGCTCGAACAGGTCGGCCCGCCCGCCGAGGTGTCGGGTGTCTGCAAGACGGTCGGGTGTCTGCAAGGACTCACGCGTGGCCGCAGGCCGCCATCAGGTCCGTCACCAGAGAGGACAGCAGCTCTTGATCCTCCTTGCGAGCGGGCTCGTACTCCATGAGCCCGAGCCCCACGACGTCGAACCGCTCGCCCACCGCACGCACCAGCGATAGGAGTTCCTCGGGTCGCAACCCCCCGGGCGCCGGCGACCCCACACTCGTGAAGATCTCCGGATCCAGCACGTCGAAGTCGATGTGCACATACACAACGGTGCCGCCGCCCCCTGCCGCCATCCTCCGCGATGCCGTGGTCCCGGTGCGTGGGTCGCGTGCCGTCGTGTCCTGACGCTGTGGCGTTGCCGGGCCGGTCGAGTGGGGTGGTGTCGTTCCGGGGGGAACTTGGTGGGGTGGTGTCGTTCCGGGGGGAACTTCGTGGAGGCGTTCAGTGCCGCAGAGCTCGATGGCCTCGATCAAGGCCGTTGCGTCCGGCCCGGGGACGTGGCGGATCCCGGCGGCCTTGATGAACGACTCTTCCGCGGCGTCCAGGTCGCGGGCTCCGGTCAGGACGATCTGGCGTGGCGTCAGCGGGTCGCCGGCCACCAGGTCCACCGGGCCGTCGCCGGTGAGGGCGCGCAGGACCATGCCGTGGTAGGCGCCGGAGGGCGAGGAGGCAGGGGTGTTCAGGTCGCCGTGGGCGTCGAACCAGACCACCACCAATCGGTCTCCGTAGCGCCGGCGGGGCGCCGCCACCGGCTCCAGCTCGACCCCGCAGTCTCCGCCGGTGGTGACCACGAAGTCCCCGGACGCCTCTTCAAGGGCCGTACGCACCCGGGCTGCCGTGGTGACGAGGTCGTCCTCCACCGCAACCCGTACGCGTTGCCCGGCTCCCACCATGTCGGCGAGCAGTCGTGCCCCTTCCTTCAGGCGTTCCGCCGTGGGGGCTCCCGACCCCCGCCACTGCGGGACCTCCACCACCGTCACCACGTTCATCGCTCCTCACCTGGGCGGCCATCACCCCGACGCACTCACCCTGGCAAGCGCGGAGACTCCTGTCCAACCTCCGCCTCGTGCCCCGACGTGCAGTTCGTCCGACGTGACCGCGATGCGTTCGGGAGCCTGCTCCGAACCTTTCCGGAGGGGCGGCGGAAAGGGGCGCATCTCCATTAAGCAGGGGGATCGGGGGAAATGGTGACCAACTTGACTCTCTGTGGTGAGGAGGCGGCAGAGGTCGGCGTCATATTTCGAGAACCGCATGTCAGGGCTCCGTGCCCCGATAACATCGAGTGTCCTTGACCCCGGCAAGTAATGAGAGTGGCAGAAGATCGATGAGTTCGGTGACCGTACGTGTGCCCGCGAAGGTCAACGTGCAGCTTTCTGTCGGCCCGCTCAGGGAAGATGGCTACCACGACCTGGTCAACGTCTTCCACGCCGTGTCGATCTTCGATGAGGTGGTGGCCAAGGAGTCGGAGGGGATCACCGTCCAGGTGAACGGCAAGTGGTCCGACCAGGTGCCGACTGACGACAGCAACCTCGCCATCCGAGCCGCTCGCGCCCTCGCCAAACACGCCGGTCGCAGCTACGGCGCCGAACTCGTCATCCACAAGAGCATCCCCGTCGCGGGCGGCATGGCGGGCGGCAGCGCCGACGCGGCGGGCGCGCTGGTCGCCTGCAACGAGCTCTGGGGTCTGGGGCTGCCCATGGACGATCTCATGGAGATCGCCGGTGACCTCGGCAGCGACGTCCCGTTCTCGCTGATCGGCGGCACGGCGGTCGGCACCGGGCGCGGTGAGCAGCTGAGCGAGCTGCCTACCGGGGGCACGTTCCACTGGGTGTTCGCGCCGGCCAATGGGGGTCTGTCGACGGCCAGCGTGTACGCCGAGTGCGACCGGCTCCGGGCGGCCTCCAGCGCCGAGGTGCCGTGGCCCACGCTCAATGACTCCCTCATGGAGGCGCTCGGCACCGGCGACGCGTACGCGCTCGGCACCCACCTGAGCAACGACCTCCAGCCCGCCGCGCTCAATCTCCGCCCCGAGCTCGCCCCCACGCTCGAGTCCGGCCGCCAGCACGGCGCCCTGGGTGCGATCGTCTCGGGCTCGGGCCCGACGTGCGCGTTCCTCGCCATCGACGCCACCCACGCCCGCGACCTCGCCCACAGCCTGACGACGACGGGCGCCGCCCACACCGCCGTCGCCGCCCACGGCCCCGTTCACGGCGCGACCTTGATCTGACCCGCCTGACCCGGCCCCGCGTTCCGGCCCCGCGTGATCCGGTCTCGTGTAGGTCCGGCGCCGCATGACCCGACCCTGCGTGGTCTGATCCGCGTGGGCGGTCAGTGCTTGAGGACCTCTATCCAGTAGCGGCCGTCGGTGTCGCGATGAGCGCCGTGGATGTCGGTGGCCAGGTCGGGGAAGGTCCGGTCGAAGTCCTCCAGGACGCGCAGGTAGGTCAGCAGCGGCCCGTCGGCGGGACCGGTCGCCTCGCCGGGCATCAGCATGGGGATGCCCGGTGGAGTGACGACCACCGGGGCCGCGGCGACCCGGCCCGGCAGGCGGCTCAGCGGGACGCGTTCGGTGCGCGACCGGATCATGGCCTGGTAGCAGTCGGCCGGCGTGGTCACGGGCTCGGGCAGGAAGGTGAAGACCTGGTCGAGGAGCTTTCCGACCTCGCAGTCGCGCAGCTTGCCGTGGACCAGGGTGCAGAGCTCGCGCAGTGAGATCGCGGACGGGCCGAAGCCCGGCAGAACCTCCGACAGGGGGAGGCCGGCGTCGTAGGCGTTCTTGAAGTCGGTGAGGGCGTCGATCAGAGTGCCCCACTTGCCCTTGGTGATCCCCATCGAGAACAGCACCAGCAACGTGTGGTCGCCGGTCTTCTCCACCACGATGCCGCGTCGTTGCAGGTAGGCGGCCACGACACGGGCCGGGATGCCCCAGTCGAGCGTGCCGGTGGCGGCATCGGCGCCCGGACAGGTGATCGTCACTTTGATCGGGTCGAGCAGGCAGTAGCCCTCGGACATGCCGTCGAACCCGTGCCAGCCGGCGCCCGGCTCCAGCGTCCAGCATCGGGGCTCCGAGCACAGCAGGGCCGGGTCGGCGTCGGCGAACGGGACGGTGCTCCCGGTGCGCGGATCGGTGACGACGGGAGGCTGCCACACGCCGAAGAACCAGCAGGGCCGCGTGCCGTCGTCGCGGATGCGAGCGGCCAGGCGCGTCATCGCCTGCCGGAACCTGACGGCCTCGGTGATCGCTTCCCCGGTGAGGAACGCTCCCGACGGGCCGTCCATCATCGCCGCTGCGACGTCGAGCGAGGCGATCATCGGGTAGAGCGGCGACGTGGAGGCGTGCATGAGGTAGGTCTCGTTGAGCGCGTCGTAGTCGACCGGCGCCCGCTCCGAGGAGCGGACGTGCAGCATCGCGGCCTGCGACAGCGCCGCCAGCAGTTTGTGCGTCGACTGGGTGGCGAACACGGTGGGACGGCCGGGACCGGGCAGCGTGTGCTCGTCGACGGCCATGCCGTAGCGGCCGGCATAGAGCGGGTTGAACCGGGCGTAGGCGAACCACGCCTCGTCGAAGTGCAGGCGAGGCACGCCGGCGCCCAGCAGCTCGCCGACTCGCACCGCGTCGTAGCACACACCGTCGTACGTCGAGTTGGTGATCACCGCGTAGGTCGGGTCGCCGGAGGCGAGGGGATGGGCGGCCACCTGGGCCCTGATCGCGGCCGCCGCCAGCGCGGCGGGCGGGATCGGGCCGGCCAGCCCCAGCCCGTTGCGCTCGGGCACGAGGTAGACCGGGCGGGCGCCGCTGATGGCGAGCGCGTGCTGGACCGACTTGTGGCAGTTGCGGTCCACGAGGACGGTGTCGTCGCGGGCGATGGCGTGGTGTCCGACGATGCGGTTGGCCGTGGAGTTGCCGTTGACCACGAAGAACGTGCGGTCGGCGCCGAAGACGCGGGCGGCGTTGCGCTCGGCTTCGCCGATGGGACCGGTGTGGTCGAGGGGCGAGCCCAGTTCGGTGACCGAGATGGACAGGTCGGTGCGCAGCAGCCGTTCGCCGTAGAAGTCGAAGAATGCCCGGCCCACAGGCGATTTGAGGAACGCCACGCCCCCGGCGTGCGCCGGGGTGTGCCAGGAGTAGTGATGATGGTCCTGCAGACGGCGGAGCGCGCCGAAGAAGGGCGGGAGGATCTTCTCGGCGTACTGGTCGGCGGCGTGGGCGATGCGCCCGGCGATGAACCGCGGGGTGTCCTCCAGCGGATAGACGTAGCCGTGGATGACCTCGTAGACCCACAGCGGAAGCTCCTGCTCCTGCGCCATCAGGAAGACGGGCAACCCGCGGAACCGTTTGGCGACCGCGCCCAGCAGGTGTTCGGCGCCGGGCGCGTCCCATGAGGCCAGCACCGCCGTGAGCGACGCGTCCGATCCGATCACCGCCAGGGCGTCGTGGTCGCGGTGGGTCCAGCGTACGGGGAGTCCGAGCTCGTCCATCGCGGCGCAGACACGGCGGAGCTGCTCGGCGAGCGCCGAGTCGGCATCGGGACGTTCGGTGACGGCGACCAGAACCGTTCGCTCCATGCGGCACTCCGTGATCGGGGGGAAGCCGGGGAAGGTCACACCGGTCACTCATGATGGTAACGCCGGGAAGCCGAATGGCAACGGTGTGTAAGGGCCAGGTTGGGGCCGGACGAGGAGGAAGCGAGGAGACGGGCGGGAAGCCGATACTCTGGGAAGGCCATGAATCTGGTCAATCTCGAGTCCGTCTCCCACGCCTACGGCCCCAAGCCGCTCCTCGCCGACGTCTCGCTCGGCGTCGAGGCCGGCGATCGCATCGGTGTCGTCGGCCGCAACGGCGGCGGCAAGACGACGCTGCTGTCGCTGCTGGCGGGCACCGTACGCCCCGACAGCGGCCGCGTCACCCACAACCGCGGCCTGCGCGTCGGCTGGCTGTCGCAGCAGGACACCCTCGACCCGGCGAGCACCGTGCGCGAGACGGTCCTCGGCGGGCTGGCGGAGCACGAGTGGGCGGGCGACCAGCGCGTACGCGAGATCCTCACCAACCTGATCGGCGACCTCGACCTCGGCTCCAGGACGGGCGACCTGTCGGGCGGCGAGCGCAGGCGTACGGCGCTGGCCAAGCTGCTCATCGACGACCATGACCTGATCATGCTCGACGAGCCCACCAACCACCTCGACATCGAGGCGATCGCGTGGCTGGCCGGGCACCTGGCCGACCGCAAGAGCGCGCTGGTGGTCGTGACGCACGACCGGTGGTTCCTCGACGCGGTCTCGACCCGTACGTGGGAGGTCGTGGACGGCCGGGTCGAGCGCTACGAGGGCGGATACGCGGCGTACGTCCTGGCGAAGGCCGAGCGGGCCCGCATCGCGCAGGCCGCAGAGGAGCGCCGCCAAAACCTCATGCGCAAGGAGATCGCCTGGCTGCGGCGCGGCCCGCCTGCCCGTACGTCCAAGCCGAAGTTCCGCATCGAGGCCGCCCAGGCGCTGATCGCGAACGAGCCGCCGCCGCGCGAGACCGTCGAGCTGATGCGCTTCGCGGCGGCCCGGCTCGGCAAGACCGTCTACGACCTCGAAGACGTCACCCTCCACGCCGGCGGTCCCGGTGCGGGCCCGCTCGTGCTCGACCACCTGACGTGGCAGTTCGGGCCGGGTGACCGGATCGGGCTGATCGGGGTGAACGGGTCCGGCAAGTCGTCGGTGCTGCGCCTGCTCGCCGACACGATCAAGCCCGACTCGGGGCGGGTGGTCAGGGGCAAGACCGTCCGCCTCGCGCACCTGTCGCAGGAGCTGGCCGAGGTCGATCCGACGCGGCGCGTGCTGGAGTCGGTGGAGGAGATCCGCAAATATCTCCAGGTCGGCAAGCGCGAGTGGACCGCGTCCCAGCTGCTCGAACGCCTCGGCTTCCGTGGCGAGGCGCAGTGGAAGGTGGTCGGCGACCTGTCCGGCGGCGAGCGGCGGCGGCTGCAGCTGCTGCGGCTGCTGATGGACGACCCCAACGTGCTGCTGCTCGACGAGCCCACCAACGACCTCGACATCGAGACCCTCAACGAGCTCGAAGACCTGCTGGACGCCTGGCCCGGCACGCTGATCCTGGTCAGCCACGACCGCTACTTCCTAGAGCGGGTCACCGACAAGTGCGTGGCGCTGCTGGGCGACGGCAAGCTGTCGCTGCTGCCGGGCGGGGTGGACGAATACCTCGAACGCCGCGCCGCCGGCACGGCCGTGACCGCCCGCCTCGGACTGGGCGCCCCAACGGCGGCCCCCGAGCCGGCCGCCCCGCAGCCGAGCGCCCCGAGTGCGCCGGGCGGGCTGTCGGCCAAGGAGGAACGCGAACTCCGCAAGGAGCTCAACCGCCTCGAACGGCAGCTCGACAAGCTCAGCGACCAGGAGTCGCGGCTGCACGCCGCCATGGCGGAAGCGGCCAGCGACTACGCCAAGCTGGGCTCACTCGACGCCGAACTCCGCGAGATCGCAGCCCAGAAGGAAGCGGTGGAGGCGGAGTGGCTCGATATGGCTGACCGCCTGGGCGACTGAGACCACGCAGAAACGCGGGCCCCCGCCCGCCTCTTAGGCGGGGGCCCGCCTTCGGGAACTGCCCAGCCAGGCCGCAGCGGTGAAGGCCAGGGCTGTGCAGCCGAGTTGTGCGAGGGCCGTTGAGGTGGGGACGAACGGCAGGTCGCCGAGGTCGCCCAGGGCCGCCGCGGGCACGAACAGCAGCAGCGCCGCTCGCCGTCCCACGGCGGAGCGGCACGCGTACCCGGCCGCCAGCGCGAGCACCACCAGCCACGGCACCGGCTTCCACGACGTGAGGACGTGGTCGGCGATCGCGTCCACCCAGCGCGCCCGCACGATGGCCTTGCTGACGATGAGCCCCACCAGGGCGAGCGCCCCCCACAGCAGGAGGGCGCGCCAGGGGACCATCCGGAGCGCCCGGTGGGTCGCCGGCAGGAAGGCGATGGCCAGCGCCACCATCTCGGCCAGCACAAGCAGGCCGTAGTTTGGGAAGAGCAGGCGGTCCAGGGCCAACTCAGGAACCGGTAGCGGGCCGGCCTGATACAGCGCGAACGCGACCACGCCGAGCACCGCGATCCACCGGCGGCCGGACAGCACGGCCAGCGCGGGCAGGGCCGCGAGCAGGGCAGGTGCGGTCAGGAGCCAGATCGAGCGCGGTTCCGCCAGGAAGGCCGTGCCCCAGCGCAGGGATTCCGCGAACCGCAGCGACACTGTCGCCACCTCGGCGACCACCATCAGCAACGGCCACAGCGCCACGGCGGCGGCCAGCCCGTCGCGCCAGGCGCTCGCCGAGCCAGGCCCGAAGGCCCGCCAGGCGTGCATCCGCACCGCGCCCCGCAGCAGATCGGCCACGTCGGCCAGGTCGGGACGGGTCTGTCCTGGGCGTGCCCCCGCCAGCAGCACTCCCACCATCTCCGCCTCGTGCCGCGCCCGGTGGTCGTGGGGGTAGCAGGCGAGCAGCCGTCGGTAGTGGGCTTCCAACGGGCTCATGCCGGCCCTCCTGCGCCGATGACGCGCAGGCGTTGGGTGGCCGCTGCGGCGTGCCTGCGCAGCCGTTCTGCCTCGGCCGCCAACCTCGTCACGCCGTCGCCGGTCAGCCGGTAGTAGCGGCGTACCCGGCCGTCCACGATCTCCTCCCGGTCCTCGGCGATCAGGCCCTCTGCCTGGAGCCGGTCGAAGGCGGCGTACAGGGTGCCGGCGCGCAGGCGGACCTGGCCGTCGGAGATGCGCTCCACGTCGGTGATGACGCCGTATCCGTGCTGTGGCCCGGCGGCCAGCGCGGTCAGGATGAGGAAGGTCGGCTCCTGCATCTGTCTCATGCGATCAATATATATCGATCATCTGATTATGAAGGGCGGCCGGTCCGAGGGGCTCGGTGCGCGAAGGGTCAGAGGGGGGAGTCGAAGGGGGTGAGGAGGGTGCGGAGGAGGGCGGCGAGAGTGCGTTGGTCGGCGGGGCCGAGGCCCGAGAGGAGTTCCCGTTCACGCCGCAACAGGTCGGAGAACGCGGCGTCCACCCGCGCCAGCCCCGTCTCCGTCAGTGAGACGAGCACGCCGCGCCGGTCCTCGGGATCGGGGCGGCGGCGTACGAGACCGGCCTGCGCGAGGCGGTCGATGCGGTTGGTCATGGTGCCCGACGTCACCAACGTGGCTCGCAGCAGGGCGCCGGGGCTCAGCTCGTACGGCTTGCCGGCCCGCCGCAGCGCGGTCAGCACGTCGAACTCCCACGGCTCCAGATCGTGCTCGGCGAACGCGGCCCGCCTGGCACGGTCGAGATGCTTGGCCAGTCGTGACACCCTTGAGAGCACCTGGAGCGGCTCGACGTCGAGGTCGGGGCGCTCCGTCCGCCACGCCGCGACGAGGCGATCGACCTCGTCTCTAGCATCCTCCGTCATGACACACAAGTGTACTGTCTTGACATCGAGATATATCTCTCGATATCAATTATCTTCATGTCAAGAGATATCTGGGACCCCGTGACATACGCGGTCTACGCGGACGAGCGGTCGCGGCCGTTCATCGAGCTGATCTCCAGAGTGGGGGCGGTCGAGCCCGATTATGTCGTGGACGCGGGCTGCGGCAGCGGTGAACTCACCGTCGAGCTGGCCAGTCGCTGGCCCAATGCGACGATCGAGGGCTTCGACTCCTCGCCTGCGATGATCGGCAAGGCCAGGAAGCTGGGGTCGGACGTCAGGTTCCAGGTCGCCGACGCCTCCACCTGGCGCCCCGACCGGCCCGTGGACGTGATCGTCTCCAACGCGCTGCTGCAGTGGGTGCCCGACCACCACGCGGTGCTGGAGCACTGGATGGAGGAGCTGGCCCCGGGCGGCTGGCTGGCCTTCCAGGTGCCGGGCAACTTCGACGCGCCCAGCCACGTCGCCATCCGCGAGCTGTGCGACTCGCGCGCCTGGTCCGACCGGCTCGGCGGCTTCACGCGGGGCACGCCGGTGAGCGAGCCGCTGGAATACGTCGACCTGCTCAACCAGGGCGGCTCGATGGTGGACGCCTGGGAGACGACGTACGTGCACGTGCTGCAGGGCGAGAACCCGGTGCTCGACTGGGTCTCCGGCACCGCCCTGCGCCCGATCCTGGACCGGCTCGACCAGGACGAGCAGCGGCGGTTCAAGCACGACCTGGGCAAACTGCTCGCCGAGGCGTACCCGGCGCGGAGTTACGGGACGCCGTTCCCGTTCCGGCGGATCTTCGTCGTGGTGCAGAAGTGACGAAGCGGCCGCACGGCCCGTGAAATGGCATGATGGTGCGAGACCGGACTTTTGCGAGGTGCGGTGGGCATCGAGATCGAGGACAAGTTCGACGTCTCTCCGGAGTACGAGCTCCCTGACCTCAGCGCTCTGGCCGAGGTCACGGGCCCGGAGAGCCGGCACCTCATTGCCCTTTACTACGACACTCCGGATCTGCGGCTGGCCGCTCGCGGCGTGACGCTGAGGCGGCGGCGCGGCGGCGCCGACGCGGGCTGGCATCTGAAGCTGCCCCAGGCCAGGGGCGTCCGCCAGGAGATCACCCGCCCGCTGACCCGCAAGACGGTCCCGGCCGAGCTGGCCGAGCTGGTCCGCGCCTACACCCGCGGCGCCGAGCTGGTGCCGGTGGCCGAGCTCGACACCCGCAGGAACGTCACCGTGCTGCACGAGGACGGCACCGGGCTCGTGGAGATCGCCGACGACCGCGTCAAGGGCACCGTGCTGGGGGAAGAGCCCAAGGTCGTGCGCTGGCGCGAGGTCGAGGCAGAGCTGCTCGAAAGCGGCACGAAGAAGCTGCTGGCCAAGGTCGGCAAGCGGCTGCGCAAGTCCGGCGCGACCCCGTCGCAGGCAGGCAGCAAGCTGGCGAAACTGCTCGAACCCGCCCCCATCCCCACGGCCGCCACGAAGCCGGGCAGCGCCGGCGAGGTCGTGCTCGCGTACCTGTGCGATCAGGTCCAGGCCCTGCTGGCGCAGGACCCGCGGGTGCGCCGCGCCGAGGAGGACGCCGTGCACCAGATGCGGGTGGCCGCCCGGCGGCTGCGCAGCGCGCTCAAGGCGTTCAGGACCGTGGTGACCGGCACCCGCGCGATCCAGGACGAGCTGCGCCGCCTCGGCGACGTCCTCGGCGAGGCCCGCGACCTGGAGGTGATCAGGGCCAGGTTCACGAAGGAGCTGGACGGCCTCGCGCCCGAGCTGGTCGTCGGCCCCGTCCGCGCCAGACTGGGCGACGACCTGCGAGAACGCGAGCGGCAGGCGTATGGGCGGATCGGGGAGGCGCTCAGCGACGAGCGCTACTACCGGCTCCTCGACGACCTGGACGCCCTGGTCGCCGCCCCGGAGTGGGGCAAGGCGGCGGACAAGCCCGCCCAGGAGGAACTGCTCAAAAGCGCCAGAGCCGCCTGGGAGCGGGTGACCCGCGCGTACGACCGCGCCCAGGCCATCGACGACCCGGGCCGCCGCGAGATCGCCATGCACGACGTGCGTAAGGCCGCCAAACGCGCCCGCTACACCGCAGAAGCCCTCATACCGTGCCTGGGCGCCGGCATGGCCGAGCTCGCCGGGCCGGCGGAGGACGTCCAGGAGGCGCTGGGCGCCTACCAGGACGGCGTGGTCGCCCAGAGGCTGCTGGCCGAGGAGGCCGCGCGCGCCCGAAAGGCAGGCGCGGACACCTTCACCTACGGCCTGCTCATCGGCATCGAACGCGGGGCGGCCGAGCGCGCGCACGCCGGCTTCCCCAAGGTGTGGAAGAAGACCTGCAAGGCGGTCGCGAAGGTGCTGTGACCGTCAGGTCGCGTGCCGCTCGACGGCGACGACCCGCTCGCCGGCCCGGTGCAGCACCGCGAGGCCGCCCTTGGGCAGCCGTACGTCCTGCCCGGCCAGCGCCTGGACGAGGCCGGGCAGCACCTTGCCGTGGCTGCACACGACGGCGTGCGGGGACAGCGCGGCCACCAGCTCAGGCGTCCTGCGCGGGTCCTGGTCCTCCTCGCTGAGCAGCGGATCGACCTCGATCGCGGCCCCGCAGACCCGCGCGTACGGCTGCAGCGTCTGCACGCAGCGGGCACTGGGAGAGCTGAGGAGACGACTGGGCCGGTAGGCGGGCAGCACGGTGGCGAGGACCGCCGCCTGTGCGGCGCCGCGCTCGTCGAGCGGGCGGGCCTCGTCGTCACCGTCCCACTCGTCGCGCGAGCCCGCCGAACCGTGCCGGACGAGCACGAGCGGCACGGTGTCGAGCGGCGCGTCACCGAGTGAGCGCAGCAGCGCGACATCCCACGTGTACGACAGCAGCCTCTCCGCCTCCTCCACCGGCACCCAGCGCAGCTCGTCGACCTCGTCATCAGGCATCGACCCGGCGTCATCGGCCACCCGCCCCGCCCAGTAGTCGACCCGCTTGAGCCGCCCGGAGCTGCGGTAGTGGACGGGCGGCAGCGGCCGGCCGAGCACGACGGTCAGCCCGGTCTCCTCGCGCACCTCGCGCAGGGCGGCGGCGACGACGTGCTCGCCAGGATGGAGCTTGCCCTTGGGGAACGTCCAGTCCGCGTAGCGCGGCCGGTGCACGACGGCCACCTCGGACGAGCCGCGCAGGATCACCGCACCCGCCGCCCTGATGAGGTCGTCAGTCGTCAACGGTCCTCCAGCGGCGCGTGCCGATGAGGTGGCTCTGCAGGTCCGCGCCGGGGTGGTGGGTCCAGGTGCCGTCGGAGTTGAGCCACCAGGTGCTGGTCTCCTCGTCCATGGCCCGGTCCATCAGCTCCATCAGGTACGCCTTGTGCTGCTGCGAGGTCACCTTGACCAGGGCCTCGACGCGGCGGTCGAGGTTGCGGCGCATGATGTCGGCGCTGCCGATCCACACCTCGGGACGGCGGCCGAGGCCGAACTCGTAGACGCGGGAGTGCTCCAGGAAGCGCCCCAGGACCGAGCGGACCCTGATGTTCTCCGACAGGTCGGGGATGCCGGGTCGCAGGGTGCAGATGCCGCGTACCCAGATGTCCACCTGCACGCCCGCCCTGGACGCCCGGTAGAGCGCGTCGATGAGCGGCTCGTCCACCATCGAGTTCGTCTTGATGCGGATCCGCGCGGGCCGCCCGGCCTGCTGGTGGGCGATCTCCCGCTCGATCCTGGCCATCAGGCCGCTGCGCATGGAGTGAGGCGCGACCAGCAGCCGCCGGTAGGCGGAGTGGTGGGAGTAGCCGGTCAGGTGGATGAACAGGTCGGTGACGTCCTCGCCGACCAGCGGGTCCGCGGTCAGCAGGCCGAAGTCCTCGTACTGGCGGGCGGTCTTGGGGTTGTAGTTGCCGGTGCCGATGTGGCAGTAGCGGCGCAGCTCGCCCGAAGCCTCCTGGCGGACGACGAGGGCCAGCTTGCAGTGGGTCTTCAGGCCGACCACGCCGTAGACGACGTGGCAGCCGGCGCGTTCGAGCTTGCGCGCCCAGGAGATGTTGGCGTGCTCGTCGAAGCGGGCCTTGATCTCGACGACGACCACGACCTGCTTGCCGGCCTCGGCGGCGTCGATGAGGGCGTTGACGATGGGGGAGTCGCCGCTGGTGCGGTAGAGGGTCTGCTTGATCGCCAGCACCCTGGGGTCCTCGGCGGCGACCTCGATGAAGCGCTGCACGCTGGTGGCGAAGGAGTCGTACGGGTGGTGCAGCAGCACGTCGCGCTCGCGCAGGATCGCGAAGATGTCGTCCTCGGCGTTGATCACCTCGGCCGGCACGAACGGCCGGTAGCACAGCTCGCCCCGGTCGAGGTCGGCGATGGCGTGCAGGCCCGACAGGTCGAGCGGGCCCGGCAGCCGGTAGACCTCGTGCGGGGCCAGCTCCAGCTCCTCGATGAGCGGCGCCAGCACCTCGGGCGTGATGCTCTCCTCGACCTCCAGCCGCACGGGCGGCCCGAAGCGCCGCTTGAGCAGCTCCTTCTCCAGGGCCTGCATGAGGTTCTCGGTGACGTCCTCGTCCACGTCGAGGTCCTCGTTCCTGGTGACGCGGAAGACGTGGTGCTGGAGGATCTCCATGCCCTTGAAGAGCTGCCCGAGGTGCGCGGCGATGACATCTTCAAGGGGGACGAAACGGTCTTTGGACGCGGGGACGAACCTGGGCAGCTGCGACGGCACCTTGACCCGGGCGAACACCGTGTGGTTCGTCGCCGGATTGCGCACCAGGACGGCGAGGTTGAGGCTGAGCCCGGAGATGTAGGGGAACGGGTGCGCGGGGTCCACGGCCAGCGGCGTCAGCACCGGCCTGATGCGCTCCCTGAACAGCTTGCGCAGCTCCGTACGCTCCTCGCGCCCGAGATCCGCCCAGCGCACGATCTCGATGCCCTCGGCGGCGAGCTGCGGGCGGATCTGCCGGTGATAGGCCTCCGCGTGCCGCCTGGCCAGCCCGTCGGCCACCGCGGCGATCTTGATCAGCTCTTCCTGCGGCTTGAGCCCGCTCTTGGTCCGCAACAGCAGGCCGGTCGCCATCCGCCGCTTCATCCCGGCCACCCGGACGCGGAAGAACTCGTCGAGGTTGCTCGCGAAGATCGCGAGGAAGCGGACGCGTTCGAGCAGCGGCAGCGAGGGGTCCTCGGCGAGTGCGAGCACCCGCTCGTTGAACTGGAGCCAGCTCTCCTCGCGGTTGAGGAACCGCTCCTGCGGGAGGGGCAGGTCATGGACGGACGGGAACGGTTCCGCGGACATATGGCGTATGTTGCCCCGTTCGGTTGAACAGCACGTTAACGTCGCCGCAACGGCTCACCCCAGAGGGTCGGTGCAGCTCCACACCATCGTCACCCCGAGTGCCCGCGCCGTTCAAGGCTCACTCCGGATGATCTACCTGCTCCAGCCGCGCCGCACGCTCGGCCAGCCGCGCCTCCCGCTGACGGATCTTCTCCTCCCGCTCGCGGGCCTTCTCCGCCTCCTTCAGCAGCCGCTCGCGCTCCTTCAGCTCGCGTACGCGGGCCTTCTCGGCCTCCTTGAGCTCCCGCTGGCGGATCTTCTCCGCCTCCTTGAGCTCCTTCTCGCGGGCCTTCTCCAGCTCGCGCAGCTCCTTCTCGCTGGCCGCGCGCGGCTTGGCCGCCAGGGCGCGCCCCGAGACGGTGAGCGACGGGTTGGGGTCGAGCGCGGTCAGGCCGTTCCAGGCCAGGTTGACCAGGTGGGCCGCGACCTCCTCGCGACCCGGCTTGCGCACGTCGAGCCACCACTGCCCGGTCAGCGCCACCATGCCGACCAGCATCTGCGCGTACATGGGGGCCAGCTTGGGGTCGTAGCCCCTGGCCGCGAACTCGTCGGCCAGCACGTCCTCGACCTGACTCGCGATCTCACTGATCAGGCTGGCGAACGTGCCGGTGCCCGACGCGGCGTGGGAGTCGCGGACCAGGATGCGGAAACCCTCGCTGCTCTCCTCGATGTAGCGGAGCAGGGCCAGCGCGGCCCGCTCCAGCTTCACCAGGGAGTGCGCGGCCGACAGCGCCTCGGTGATCATGCCGAGGAGCTGTCGCATCTCGCGGTCCACGACGACCGCGTAGACGCCTTCCTTGCCACCGAAATGCTCGTACACCACGGGCTTCGACACCTGTGCGGTAGCTGCGATCTCTTCGATAGAGGTCCCGTCGAACCCCTTCTCCGCGAAGAGGGTGCGGCTGATGCGGATCAGCTGCTCTCTTCGCTCGCTACCGGACATGCGCCTGCGAGATCGGGGTTCGGTCACGGTTCCCATAATGACGGCCACGGCTGTGCCGCCGCTCATCGGCTGATCGTCAGGCAATGCGCTTCGCCGCCAGACGCTCAGGCGTCGGCCAGCGGACGTCGTACACCCAGCCCAGCTTCTCGAAGATGCGGATGAGGCCGGCGCTCAGGTCGATCTGGCCCTTGAGCGCGCCGTGACGGGCGCAGGTCGGGTCGCTGTGGTGCAGGTTGTGCCAGGACTCGCCGAAGGAAGGGATGGCCAGCCACCACACGTTGCGCGACTTGTCGCGTACCTGGAAGTCCTCCTCGCCGAAGACGTGGCAGATCGAGTTGATCGACCAGGTGACGTGGTGCAGCAGGCCGATGCGGACGAGCGAGCCCCAGAACAGCGCGGTCAGTCCGCCCTGCCAGGACCAGGTGAACAGCATGCCCAGCACGCCGGGCAGCAGGATCGAGGTGAGCGCGAGGGCGCCGAACCACTTGTGCAGCTTGAGGACGTCATCGTCCTTGCACAGGTCGGGGGCGTACTTCTCCCTGTTGGTCCGCTCGCTCTCGAACAGCCAGCCCATGTGGGCGTAGAGCAGGCCCTTGGCCATGTTCTTGAAGCCGGGGCCGAAGCGCCACGGCGAGTGCGGGTCGCCCTCCTTGTCGGAGAACTTGTGGTGCTTGCGGTGGGTGGCCACCCAGTCGAGCACCGACATCTCCAGCGACAGGCTGCCCGCGATGCCCATCGCGATCTTCAGCGGCCGCTTGGCCTTGAAGGAGCCGTGCGTGAAGTAGCGATGCAGGCCGACGGTGACGCCGAGACCGGAGACCACGTAGAAGACGAAGGCGATGGCGATGTCCGTCCAGCCGAGTCCCCATCCCCATGCGAACGGCACGGCCGCGGCGATCGCGACGAGAGGCAGGCCGACCACCAGGCCGAAGGTGACGAGTTCCGACTTTGACTTGGGTTCTGGTTCGAACTCCGGCTTGGGGGCAGGGGTGGAGCGCTCGGCGACAACGGTCATTGGCTACCTCCAACGACATGTATGAGATTGAATGTCCGGGCTACGCAACCGTAACCTACGCCAGCGTAGGTTCGGAAGAGCTAAGCCCGTAATGTCGATAACGTGAAGCGGAGCCGGACGAGTCGCGGAGGATCCGTGTCTTGCGCCCCTCCCGGGGCTCTGTTATGGGGCGGACGAGAGGGGAATACGGGCGCGCGGCGGCACGTGGGGTCGGTATCGTAGGGGAGTGCCGGACATCACGTGTCCGATCTGTCCCGGATCGTCTAATCGGCAGGACAAGTGGTTTTGGTCCACTTTGTAGGGGTTCGAGTCCTCTTCCGGGAGCCTTGAGGTGCTCCCCCCGGAGAGAAGTTCGGGGGGAGGCCAGGTATCCTCACGGTGTCGGGGGGGTAGCTGCACAATGTGCAGCGGTGCGGTTGACGTACCGAACGCCCTGATCCGTCCAGTCACAGGGAGCCTCAGTCCGTGAGTGTGCCGCGCCCGGCAGCCGTCATCGTCCTCGCCGCCGGCGAGGGCACCCGGATGAAGAGCCAGACCCCGAAAGTCCTGCACGAGCTGTGCGGCCGCGCGCTGGTCGACCACATGCTCGGCGCCGCCCGCGACCTCGGCCCTGAGCGGCTCATCGTGGTCATCGGCCACGCGCTCGAACGGGTCGGCGGCCATCTGTCCGCCACCAGCCCCGACGCGCTCGCCGTCGTCCAGCGTGAGCAGCGCGGCACCGGCCACGCCGTACGCACGGTGCTCGAAGAGGTCGGCACGATCTCCGGCACCGTCCTCGTCACCTACGGCGACGTGCCCCTGCTGCGCACCGAGACCCTGGCGGGGCTGCTCGACCGGCACGCCGCCGAGGGCAACGCGGTCACCGTGCTGACCGCTGAGGTGCCCGACCCGACCGGCTACGGCCGGATCATCCGCGACGACGGCGGCGCCGTGCTGGAGATCGTCGAGGAGAAGGACGCCTCGCCCGAGCAGCGCGCGATCAAGGAGATGAACTCCGGCATCTACGCCTTCGACGGCCTGCTGCTGGCCGACGCCGTCAAGCGCGTCTCCACCGACAACGCCCAGGGCGAGGAATACCTCACCGACGTCCTGTCCATCCTGCGCCGCGACGGCCACCGCGTAGGCGCGTGCGTCGCCGCCGACCACGTCGAGGTCGAGGGCGTCAACGACCGCGTGCAGCTCGCCGCCGCCCGCAAGATCCTCAACCGGCGCCTGCTCGACGCGCACATGCGCGCCGGCGTCACGATCATCGACCCCGACAGCACCTGGGTCGACGTCGGCGTCCGCATCGAGGCCGACGCCGTCGTCCACCCCGGCACCCAGCTCCACGGCGAGACCGTCATCGGCGCCGGCGCCGAGGTCGGGCCCGCCACCACGCTCACCTCCACCGTCGTCGGCGCGGGCGCGGTGGTGCGCAACGCCGTCTGCGACCACGCCGAGATCGGCCCGGAGGCCAACGTCGGCCCCTACGCCTACCTGCGCCCCGGCACCGTGCTCGGGCACAAATCCAAGGCGGGCACCTTCGTGGAGATGAAGAACACCAAGGTCGGCGAACGCTCCAAGGTCCCGCACCTGTCCTACGCGGGCGACGCCACCATCGGCGACGACGTCAACATCGGCGCCTCCACCGTCTTCGTCAACTACGACGGAGTGGAGAAGAACCACACCACAGTGGGCGACGGCGCATTCGTCGGCTGTGACACCATGCTCGTCGCTCCGGTGACGGTCCACGACGGCGCCTACACCGCCGCCGGCTCGACCATCGTCGACGACGTACCCCCCGGTGCCATCGGCGTTGCACGAGCGCGGCAGCGCAACATCGAGAAATGGGTCTTGCGCAGGCGCGCGGGCACGAAGTCGGCCGCGGCCGCCCAGCGGGCGCTGACCGAGCGAGAGCAGGAGAACAGCAAGTGACCAGCATCAAGCAGCCCGGGGAGAAGAACCTCATGCTCTTCTCCGGGCGGGCACACCCGGAGCTGGCCGAGGAGGTCGCCGAGCATGTCGGAGTCTCCCTCACCCCCACCAAACTCATCGACTTCGCCAACGGCGAGATCTACGCCCGCTATCTGGAGTCCGTACGCGGATGTGACGCCTTCGTCATCCAGAGCCACACCGGGCCCATCAACAAGTGGATCATGGAACAGCTCATCATGGTCGACGCGCTCAAGCGGGCATCCGCCAAGCGCATCACCGTGGTCATGCCGTTCTTCGGCTACGCCAGGCAGGACAAGAAGGGCCGCGGCCGCGAGCCGATCACGGCCAGGCTGATGGCCGACCTGTTCAAGACCGCGGGCGCCGACCGGCTCATGTCGATCGACCTGCACACCTCGCAGATCCAGGGCTTCTTCGACGGCCCCGTCGACCACCTGTTCGCCATGCCGGTGCTGGAGAGCTACCTCAAGAACAAGCTCGACCTCGCCAACACCACCGTCGTCTCGCCCGACACCGGCCGCGTGCGCCTGTCGGAGCGCTGGGCCGACACCCTCGGCACGCCGCTGGCGTTCATCCACAAGCGGCGCGACCTCGACGTCGCCAACTCGGTCAAGGTCAACGAGGTCGTCGGCAAGGTGCGCGGGCGCACCTGCGTGCTCATCGACGACATGATCGACACCGCCGGCACCATCTGCAAGGCCGCCGACGCCCTCTACGAGCAGGGCGCCACCAACGTCATCGTGGCGGCCACCCACGCGGTCTTCTCCGACCCGGCCGTCGACCGGCTGAAGAACTCCCGCATCTCCGAGGTCATCGTCACCAACACGCTGCCCCTGTCGCAGGAGAGCCGCTTCGACAAGCTCACCGTGCTGTCGATCGCGCCGCTGATCGCGCGCGCCATCACCGAGATCTTCCAGGACGGCTCGGTCACGAGTCTGTTCGAGGGAGACAGCTGAGCCCCTTAGACTGAACAGGTTGCGCTCGTAACGCCTTCCGCTAGGGCGGGTGAGGGAGAGCGCGCGACCAGCCGTCCACACTCACATCCCTAGGAGATGTCGTGTCTGAAGTACGTATCGCCGCCGAAGAGCGCACCACCTTCGGCAAGGGCGCCGCTCGCAAGATCCGCCGCGCCGACAAGGTGCCCGCCGTTCTCTACGGGCACGGCATCGACCCCAAGCACCTCACCCTGCCCGGCCACGAGGTGCTGCTCGCGCTGCGCACGCCCAACGTGCTGATCCGCCTCCAGGGTGACGGCGTCGACGAGCTGGCGCTGCCCAAGGGCGTCCAGCGCGACCCGATCAAGGGCTTCGTCGAGCACGTCGACCTGCTCCTGGTCCGCCGCGGCGAGAAGGTCACGGTCGAGATCCCGGTCACCACGGTCGGCGACGTGCACTCCGACGGCCTGCTCGACCAGCAGCTCGTCTCCATCGCCGTGGAGGCCGAGGCCACCCACATCCCCACCGGCGTCGAGGTCGACGTCGAGGGCCTGGAGATCGGCACCGTCGTCACCGCCGGGCAGCTGCAGCTCCCGCAGGGCAGCACGCTCGCCGCCGACCCCGAGGCCGTCGTGCTGCAGGTCATCAACAAGCCGGTCGAGGCCGCCGCCGAGGGCGAGGGCGAGGGCGAGGCCGCCGAGGGCGAGGCCGCGGAGGCTCCCGCCGCCGAGTAGCGACGGGTTCATTCGTGAACGGGGCGGCCGGACTCGAGCCGTCCCGTTCCGCTGTGAGGGGACTCTCATGGATCGCTGGCTGATCGCCGGACTGGGCAATCCGGGGCCCGAATACGCGGGCAACCGGCACAACGCGGGCTTCATGGTGCTCGACGAGCTGGCCGCCAGGGCGGGCGGGCGGTTCAAGGCGCACAAGAGCCGGGCCGAGGTGTGCGAGACGCGCGCCGCGGTGCTGGCCAAGCCCCTGACGTACATGAATCTGTCCGGCGGGCCCGTCAAGGCGCTCTGCGACTTCTACAAGATCGGCCCTGAGCGGCTGATCGTCGTGCACGACGAGCTCGACGTGCCCTACGGCGCGCTGCGCGCCAAGCTGGGCGGCGGCGACAACGGCCACAACGGGCTCAAGTCCATCACCAAGGTCCTCGGCACCCGCGACTACCTGCGGGTGCGCTTCGGCATCGGGCGCCCGCCCGGCCGCATGGACCCGGCCTCCTTCGTGCTCAGAGACTTCGCCACCATGGAGCGCAAGGACCTGCCGTTCCTGGTCGACCGGGCCGCCGACGTGGTCGAGTCGCTGATGACCCGCGGCCTCGACGCCACCCAGAACGACTTCCACCGGGCTGATCTCCACATTTCCGGCCCTCCTCGCTGATCGTCTCATTGCTTCGTTCGCCGGTTCCGGGGACGTAGCGCGGCTACGATCGGTCACTGTCCGTTCAGGAGTGGTCACCTGGAGGCACGCGTGCGCGGTGAGGGGCTCATGGCTGTGAGGACCGGCCATGGGGGCTGCTGGGGGAAGGCAGCACCGCGCACGCGCTCCTGGGTGCGTACATATCGGTTGTGGGCGGTGCTGGGCGATTTGTGCGGCGCCGGCCTCGGAGCCGGGGTCGCGTTCGCCGTCAGGTTCGGCGGGCCCACCCCCTACGTCCTTCCCTATCTCCTGGTCTCGCTCGCACTGCCGGTCGTGTGGTGCGGGGCCGTGGCGCTCAACCGGGCGTACGAGCCGCGCATGCTCGGCGACGGCCCCGAGGAGTTCCGCCGGGTCGTCCAGGCCGGCGTGGCGCTGACCGCCGCCACCGCCATCGGCTCCTACGTCACCAAGACCGACGTCGCCCGCGGCTACGTCGTGCTGGCCTTGCCCCTGGTCACCCTGCTCACCCTCGCCGCACGCTACGCGCTGCGCCGCAACCTGCACCGGCGCAGGGCGGCCGGCGCGTGCACGCGCCGCGTGGTCGCCGTCGGCCACGCCGCCTCCGTCGCCGAGCTGGTCCGCCTCTTCCGCAGGGAGCGCCACCACGGCATGCAGGTCGTCGCCGCCTGCCTGCCCGGCGGGCACCACGGGCAGCGCGTCGCCGACGTGGCCGTGGCCGGCGACCTCAGCGACGTGCCGCTCGCGGTCGAGCAGCACGACGCCGACACCGTGGCCGTGCTGGCCTGCCCCGAGATGGACGGGCAGGCGCTGCGCCGGCTGGCCTGGCGGCTGGAGCGCACGCTCACCGAGCTGGTGGTGGCCCCGGCGCTGATGGACGTCGCGGGCCCGCGTACCATGATCAGGCCGGTCGCCGGGATGCCGTTGCTGCACGTCGAGCATCCCGAGCTGGCCGGTGCGCGGCAGCTGGTCAAGAACGTCTTCGACCGCCTGGTGGCGCTCGCGCTGCTGGTGCTGCTCGCGCCGCTGCTGGCCGGGCTGGCGGTGGCCGTACGCGCGACGAGCCCGGGCCCGGCGCTGTTCCGGCAGACCCGGGTGGGCAGGGACGGGAGGCTGTTCACGATCGTGAAGTTCCGTACGATGCGGCGCGGTTCCGAGCAGCAGAAGGTCACTCTCGTCAGCGACCGCGACGGCGTGCTGTTCAAGCTCAGGAACGACCCGCGGGTCACGCCGCTGGGCGCGTTCATGCGCCGCCACTCACTCGACGAGCTGCCTCAGCTCGTCAACGTCGTGTTCGGACACATGTCGCTCGTCGGCCCACGGCCGCCGCTGCCTGAAGAGGTGGCGCGCTACGGTGACGACGTGCGCAGACGACTCCTCGTACGCCCTGGGTTGACCGGGCTGTGGCAGGTCAGTGGCAGATCTGACCTATCGTGGGAGGAATCTGTCCGTCTCGACCTGCGCTATGTGGAGAACTGGTCCCTCATGTTGGACCTCCAGATCCTGTGGAAGACTTGGTCGGCCGTCGCCCGCGGGCAAGGAGCATATTGATGACGATTCGCGACGACCACGCCCTCGCCGCAGACCTGGCGACCGAGGCAGGAGAGCGGCTGCTGCGGGTGCGCGAGCGGGTGGGCTATTCCGACCCCGCCGCGCTGCGCGCCGAGGGCGACAGGTCCTCCCACCTCCATCTCATGGAGTGCCTGGCCCGGCTGCGGCCGTCCGACAGCGTGCTGTCGGAGGAGGCCACCCGCGAGGAGCGGCTCGACCCGCGCAGGCTGAGCGCCGACCGGGTGTGGATCGTCGATCCCCTCGACGGCACCCGCGAGTTCTCCGAGCAGACCCCCGAAGGCGAGGGGCGCGCCGACTGGGCGGTCCACGTGGCGCTGTGGGAGCGCGGGCGGCTCAGCGCCGGCGCCGTGGCGCTGCCGTCCCAGGGCCGTACGCTGACGACCGCCGACCCGCCGAAGCTGCCCACCTACGACAAGGGCCGCTTCCGCATCGCGGTGAGCCGCAGCAGGCCGCCCGAGTTCGTCCAGAAGCTGGCCTACCTCGTCGGCGCCGACCTGGTGCCGATCGGCTCGGCCGGGGCCAAGATCTCCGCGGTGCTGACCGGCGAGGTCGAGGCGTACGTCCACGCCGGCGGCCAATACGAGTGGGACTCCGCCGCGCCGGTCGCCGTCGCGCTGGCCGCGGGGGCCCACGCCAGCCGCATCGACGGCTCCGAGCTGACCTACAACCAAGCCGACCCGTCCCTACCGGATATCCTGGTTTCCCTACCAGAGCTGGCGGCATCCCTGCTCGCCGGCATCCGCGACCTGCACCGCTGACCCGCCGGAGGAAGCTTCCATGCTGCAGCGCGACTACACGACGTCGCAGCTCGACGTGCTCGAGGCCGAGGCCATCCACATCATGCGCGAGGTGGCCGCCGAGTTCGAGCGTCCGTGTCTGCTCTTCTCCGGGGGTAAAGACTCGATCGTCATGCTCCGCATCGCGGAGAAGGCGTTCTGGCCCGCGCCGATCCCGTTCCCGCTCATGCACGTCGACACCGGGCACAACTTCGACGAGGTCATCGAGTTCCGCGACCGGCGCTCGGCCGAGCTGGGCGCCCGGCTGATCGTCGCCAGCGTCCAGGACTCCATCGACCAGGGTCGCGTCGTCGAGGACACCGGCCGGCGCGCCTCGCGCAACCGGCTGCAGACCACGACGCTGCTCGACGCGATCGAGGAGCACGAGTTCGACGCGGTCTTCGGCGGCGCCAGGCGCGACGAGGAGAAGGCGCGGGCCAAGGAGCGGGTGTTCTCCTTCCGCGACGACTTCGGCCAGTGGGACCCGAAGAACCAGCGGCCCGAGCTGTGGAACCTCTACAACTCCCGCATCCGCAAGGGCGAGCACATCCGGGTCTTCCCGCTGTCCAACTGGACCGAGCTCGACATCTGGGACTACATCAGGCGCGAGGGCATCGAGATCCCGTCCATCTACTTCGCCCACACCCGCAAGGTGTTCGAGCGCGACGGCATGCTGCTGCCCGACGCCGAGGTGGTGCCGCGCGGCGAGGACGAGCCGCTGTTCGAGGCGGTGGTGCGCTACCGCACCGTGGGCGACATGACCTGCACGGGCGCCGTGCAGTCCAAGGCCACGACGGTCGAGGCGATCATCGAGGAGATCGCGGCCACCAGGATCACCGAGCGGGGGGCCACCAGGGCCGACGACCGCTCGTCCGAGGCCGCCATGGAGGACCGCAAGCGAGAGGGCTACTTCTGATGGACATTCTGCGCTTTGCCACCGCAGGAAGCGTCGATGACGGCAAGTCCACCCTCATCGGGCGCCTGCTGTACGACTCCAAGGCGATCTTCGAGGACCAGCTCGAGGCGGTCGAGCGGACCTCGCGCGACCGGGGCACCGAATACACCGATCTGTCGCTGCTGACCGACGGCCTGCGGGCCGAGCGGGAGCAGGGCATCACGATCGACGTGGCGTACCGGTATTTCGCGACCCCGCGCAGGAAGTTCATCATCGCCGACACGCCGGGGCACATCCAATACACCCGCAACATGGTGACCGGCGCCTCCACCGCCGACCTCGCCATCATCCTCATCGACGCGCGCAAGGGCGTGCTGGAGCAGTCGCGGCGGCACGCGTTCCTGACCTCGCTGCTGCGGGTGCCGCACCTCGTGCTCGCGGTCAACAAGATGGACCTCGTCGACTACTCCCAGGAGCGCTTCGAGGAGATCCGCGAAGAGTTCACCGCGTTCGCCTCCAAGCTCAACGTCACCGACCTGACGTTCATCCCGATCTCGGCGCTCAACGGCGACAACGTCGTGTCGAGGTCGGAGAACATGCCCTGGTACCTCGGCACGTCGCTGCTGCACCACCTGGAGAACGTGCACATCGCCTCCGACCGCAACCTGACCGACGTGCGCTTCCCCGTGCAATACGTCATCAGGCCGCAGCGCGCCACCGACCCCGCCTTCCACGACTACCGCGGCTACGCGGGCCAGGTGGCGGGCGGCGTGCTCAAGCCGGGCGACGAGGTCGTGCACCTGCCGTCGGGCCTGACCACCCGCATCGCCTCGATCGACACCTTCGACGGGCCGGTCGAGGAGGCGTTCCCGCCCATGTCGGTGACGCTGCGCTTCGAGGACGACCTCGACATCTCGCGCGGCGACATGATCGCCAGGCCCAACAACCAGCCGCAGTCGGCGCAGGAGCTGGAGGCGATGGTCTGCTGGATGGCCGACGGGGTGAAGCTGACGCCGCGCTCCAAGCTGACCATCAAGCACACCACCAGGACCGCCAGGGCGCTGGTGCGCGACCTGCACTACCGGCTCGACGTCAACACGCTGCACCGCGACGAGGAGGCGACCGCGCTCGCGCTCAACGAGATCGGCCGCGTCTCGCTGCGGGTCACCCAGCCGCTGTTCGTCGACGACTACGCGCGCAACCGGCTGACCGGCGGATTCATCCTGGTCGACGAGGCGACCAACGGCACCGTCGGAGCCGGCATGATCATCGACTCGGCAAGGTAGATCTTTTCGGGTTCCTTGACCTGACGATTACCGAGGGTTGTAGGGTCGTCGCGTTCGGTGTCCATCGATGCGAAAGCCCTGCCTTCCGTGACAGATCGCGCTACTCCCAGGGTCGTCTACCTGGGCGGCCTCGGCCGCAGCGGCACCACCCTGCTTGAGCGGCTCCTCGGTGAGCTGCCCGGGGTGGTGGCGCTCGGCGAAGTGGTGCATCTGTGGGAGCGCGGGGTGCTCGCCGGTGAGCCGTGCGGGTGCGGCACCGCCTTCCCCGCCTGCCCCTTCTGGCGGCGAGTGGGGGAGCGGGCCTTCGGCGGGTGGACCCGTCCGCTCGCCGAGCGCGTGCTGGCCCTGCGCGGGCGCATCGACCGCACCCGCAGGATCCCCCGCATCGGCCATCCCGACCTGGCCGAGTACACCCGGGCCTACCTGCGGCTCTACTCCGCCGCCGGCGCTCCCGTCGTCATCGACTCCAGCAAGCACGCCTCGCTGGCCTGCTGCCTCGTCGCCGGAGGGGCCGACGTCCACGTCGTGCACGTCGTACGCGACCCGCGGGCCGTCGCCCACTCCTGGAGCAGGACCGTGCACCGGCCCGAGGACGGGCGGCCGATGACCCGGTGGAGCCCCGCCCGCACCGCCGTGCACTGGTCGGCACAGAACGCCGCGCTCGAGCTGCTCGCCCGGCGCGGGGCGCGCGTCACCAGGATCCGGTACGAAGACCTGCTCGCCGACCCCGGCCCCGCCCTGACCTCGCTGGCCGGGCGGCTCGGCCTGCCCGGGCCCCGCTTCCTCGACGGCCGCACCGCCTGGCTCACCGCCTCCCACACGGCCTCGGGCAACCCCATGCGGTTCCGGGTCGGGGAGGTGGAGCTGCGCCGCGACGACTCCTGGCGCTCGGCCCTGCCCGACCGCGACCGCCGGCTGGTCGACGCGCTCACCTGGCCCCTCCGCACCCGCTACGGCTACGGCGGCGTGGCCGCATGACCCGTCTCCCGTCGGTCGGCGTCATCATCCCCACCCGCGGCGACCGCCCCACCGAGCTGCGCGAGGCCGTGGAGGCGGTGCTGGCCCAGCAGTACGCCGGCCCCCTCGACGTCGTGGTGGTCACCGACGGCGACGCGACGCTCCCGCTTCAGGCGGGGCGGTCGTTGCGGGGGTTGCCGTTACGGGTGCTGGGAAACCGGCGGACGCCGGGGCTGCCCGGGGCGCGGAACACCGGGATCGATGCCTGTGAGACCGAGCTGGTCGCGTTCTGTGACGACGACGACGTGTGGCGTCCGGGCAAGCTCGCAACGCAGGTGGAGGCGCTGACGCGGGCCGGGGGTGAGTTCGCGAGCTGCGGGATCGAGGTGGAGCACGGGCGGCGGCGGGTCGCCCGGCTGGCCGGCACCGACACGGTGACCGCGGCCGACCTCACCCGGTCGCGCATGATGATGGTGCATTCGTCGACGTTCCTCTTCCGGCGCGGCGCGCTGCGTCCCGACGAGAGCGCGCCCTCAGGACAGAACGAGGACTGGGATCTGGCCCTGCGCGCCGCCAAGCGGCGGCCGCTCGTCCACGTCGACCGGCCGCTTGTGCTGGTGCGCTGGGCGAGGTCCCACTACGCGGCCCGCTGGGCCGACCGGATTGCCGGGCTGGAGTGGATGCTCGCCCGGCATCCCGAACTGGCCGTGGACCCGTGCGGCGCGGCACGGGTCTACGGCCAGCTGGCCTTCAGCCACGCGGCGCTGGGGCAGCGGCGGGCGGCCCTGCGGTGGGCGGCCCGCACCGTCACCACCCGCCCGCTGGAGCCGCGCGGCGCGATCGCCGCCGCGGTGGCGGCCGGGCTCGTCCCCGCCTCCGCCGTGCTGGCGGCGCTGCACCGACGAGGGCACGGCATTTGACCGCGCTGACCACGGCCGCACCACCCTCTCCGGCGACGCCGGGGCGGGTGCGGGTCGGCGGCGTCGAGGTGGACGCCGTACGCGAGGAGGAGGTCCTCCAGCGGGTGGGGACGGCGCTGGAGGCGGGCCGGGGCGGGCGCATCGTCACCCCCAACGTGGACATCTGCCGCGCCGCAGCCACGAACCCCGCACTGCGAGCCCTCATCGGGTCGGCCGATCTGGTCGTCGCCGACGGCATGCCGCTGGTGTGGGCGGCCAGGCTGCTCGGCACCCCGCTGCCCGAGCGCGTCACCGGGGCCGACCTCATCTGGTCGCTCAGCGGGCTGGCCGCCCAGCGGGGCTGGCCGGTGTACCTGCTGGGCGGCGGCTCGCCCGGGGTGGTGCACCGGGCGGCGGACCGGCTCGCCGACGCCTGCCCCGGCCTGCGGGTGAGCGGGGCGCACGCGCCGCCGTACGGGTTCGACGGCACGCCCGGCGGGGTGGCGAGGGTCATGGGGAAGGTGGCGGCGGCGGCGCCGCGGCTGGTGTTCGTCGGGCTCGGGTTCCCCCGCCAGGACCTCCTCATCACCGAGTTACGGCGGGAGCTGCCCGAAGCCTGGTACGTCGGCTGCGGCGCGGCCATCGCGTTCGCCGCCGGCACCGTGGCCAGGGCGCCGGGCCGGCTGCGGCAGGCGGGGCTGGAGTGGGCGTACCGGCTGGTCAGCGAGCCGGGACGGCTGGCGCGCCGCTACCTCGTGGACGACCTGCCGTTCGCGGCCCGCCTGCTCGGCGGCTGCCTGGCGAAGAGGCTGACCCGCCGCCTCACCGGGTGAGGGCGCGGATGCGCTCGACGTCTCCGGAGGAGAGGCCGCGGGCCGGGTTCGCCAGGGCGAGGCGAGAGTCCATGCGGCGGTAGGCCGTGCGCGACAGCCCCGACCAGGCGAACGCCGCCGCCCGCCCGTCACCGGTGCAGGCCCGCGTGATGCGGCGCTCGGCGGCGCGGGACCAGCGCAACCCCGCGTACGCGTACAGCTCGCGGAAACCGGGCACCGGGTCGGCGGCGAGCGACTCGTACGAGACGACCAGGATGCCCGGAGTGCGGCGCAGGACGCCCGTCGTGACCCGCCACAGCGCCGCCGCCGTGGCCACCCGGTCCGGCGAGCCGGCGAGCCCTCGCAGCTCCAGCACCTCGGGATGGTCGCGGACGAGCAGCGGCTGGGTGAGCAGCTCGTCCAGGGAGACGGACCAGCCGAGCCGCTGCCAGCTCGCCACGAACGACACCGGATCACGGACGAGAGCGATCACCCGGCATTCCAGCCGCCGCGCGAACCACTCCGCGCTCAGCACCGCGAACGGGTCGTCCAGCAGCGCCCGCCGCCCGGTGAGCCGCCCGAACGTGAACGCGGTGCCGTAGCGCACCAGGCGGGCCAGGTCGTAGGGGGAGTGGTTGGCGCGCAGCTCGGCCAGCCACCGGTAGCGCAGCGCCGCCGTGTCGCGGAAGGCGGGCAGCCAGGAGGCGGAGTTGGAGTCGCAGATGTACTGGAACCGGTGCGTCACCTGAGCGGCGAGCACGCCGGGACAGCGGCCCGGCGGGTGCTGGGGGTTGAGCGGCTCGTTGACGTAGATCAGCTCGCCGCCGGCGGCCAGCATCCGGCCGGTCCAGCTCGTGCCGCTGCGCGGCAGCCCGGTCACCAGCACGGTCATGCGGTCCGCCGCGGCAGCGAGCCGCGCAGCGCGGGCAGGGTGTGGCGGCCGAACGGGTGCAGGCCGTAGCGGCGGTGCAGCTGCCACAGCGGCAGCAGGTTCTTCACCAGCATCCCGCCCGACCAGCCGGCGACCGCACCGAGAGCGCCGTACGCCGGAATGAGCGCCAGGTCGAGCAGCACCGTGCAGGCGATGGCGGCCAGCAGGTTGAGCAGGCTGATGCCGGTGTGGCCTGCGGCGGTCAGCACGACGTCCACCATGCCGCAGGCCGTCGCCACCATCATCGTGGCGGCCAGGACGAGCGCGATGGGGGCGGCGGCGCCGTACGCGGGGCCGAACGCGCGCAGCAGCCACGGCGCGAGCCCCGCGTACGCGAGCCAGAGCGGCCAGGTGAGCACGACGAGCCACGCGGTGGCGGCCTGGTACAGCTCGCGCGCCCGCTCCCGCTCACCGTCGGCCAGCGCTCTGACCAGCCCCGCCTGTACGGCCTGCGCCAGCCCCTGGTTGGCGAGCTGCCCGACGACCTTGACCCGGGTCGCGGCGGTGTAGACGGCGGCAGGCGCGGGCCCGGCGAGCAGCGCCACGATCACGATGTCCACCCGCTGGAAGACCGCCTGGATGGCGCCCGCGAGCGAGCGCGGCGCGGTGTGCCGCCACAGGTCGCGCGCGGTTCCCGGCAGGTAAGGAGTCCACTCCACCCGCCTGCGCAGCCAGAGGGCCGCGACGACCAGCACCGGCACGTACGGCGCCGCCCACGCCGGCAGCAGCCACCAGCCACCGGCCCCGGCGAGCGCGGCGGCGGACACCAGCACGAGCTGCCCCCCGGGCACGAGCAGCCCGTCGAGCAGCACGGTGGGCCGTACGGACCCGAACCCGCGCCCGGCGGCGAGCAGCACGTCGGCGGCCACGATCACGGGCAGCAGCCCGGCGGCGGGCCCGAGCCGGGGGAACAGCACGATCCCGGCCGCCACCGCCACGACCAGGCAGGGCAGCACGGCGGCCCTGATGTAGCCGGAGATGCCGCGATAGTCGTAGGACCTGGCGCGGGCGATGAAGTAGATGAGCCCGTTGCCGGCGTCGAGCTTGGCGATGCCGGCGGCCATCAGCGCCAGCGCGGTCGCGGTGAAGAACGCGCCCGCCTCGGCCGCCGGGTAGGTCCTGGTCACCACGATCACGAGCACGACCTGCGCCACCGCGCCGAAGGCCGCGCCGGACAGCCCCGCGAGGCCCCTGCGGACGATCACCGCCGCCATGAGGGCTCACCGTCCAGCCAGCGGACGAGCCGCGCGTCGTAGGGCTCGAAGTGGTCGCGCAGCCTCGCCGCCGGCGCGCGGGGCACCGGGCGCGGCAGCGAGCGCCGGTTGTACCGCTCGAACACGGGATAGCCGAGGTGCGGCAGGCCGAGGAACTCCAGCACCCGGTCGTAGGCGGTCTCCGGCTCGGCGAAGAAGCGGTGGCTGTCGAGCACGAGTATGCGGTCGCGGCCGAACAGCGGCTCAAGCCGGTCGAGCTGGTCGGCGTAGCGGCCCCTGGCCAGGTAGGCGTGGTGGCGGTGGGAGTGGTGCAGCGCGTGCGGCGAGGCGCGCAGCCGCTCCTCCGCGCCGGCCAGCCGGCCCTCCTCCAGCTCCAGCGCGTGCTCGAAGTGGGATTCCGTCTCGAAGCCCCTGGCCAGCTCGTGGGCGTGGGCGGAGCAGGCGCGTTCGACGGGGTCGCGGACGAGCACGATCAGCTTGACGCCGGGCAGGTCGGCGGCGATGCGCTGGCCCGCCAGGGGGTGGAACAGGTAGTAGGGGGAGGATTCGTACGCCTGGGGGCGGTGGCCGTACCGGTGGGTGAGCAGCGCGGCGCCCACCCGCAGCGGGAAGTGCCCCTGGTACCAGGGCATGCCGCGCCAGTAGGCCACGTCGAAGTAGTGGACCCCCTTGTGCAGCACGGGTTTGAGCAGCAGCGGATGCTGGGCCAAGGCCCGGTAGAGCGAGGTCGTGCCGCACCGCTGCGCGCCCGCGATCAGGAACGACGGCAGCACGCGGGCGCCCGAGGTGAACCGTCCGGTGACCCGCGACAGCGACAGGACCGAGCGCTTCGTCGTCCTCATGAGAGCAGCTCCTCGTGATCGACGGCCGGGTTGAGCCACGACTGCGGCGGGCCGAGCGGCGTGTGGCCGTCGGCGGCGTGCCGGTCGGCCAGCGCGATGAGGTAACGCAGCGCCGTTTGCCTGGCCGTGGCCGCCGACAGGCCCAGGGGGGCGAGCAGGCGTACGGACTGCGCGACGCAGGCTCTGGCCGCGACCGGCGGGCGCATCCCGCGCAGGGCCCGGTGGAAGAAGTGGTGCAGCAGGTCGAAGCCGAGCGGGACGCCGGTCTCGTAGCGCTCCCAATCCCAGACCAGCAGCCGCCCGCCGGGGCCGCGGCACAGGTTCCAGGGGGCGAGGTCGCCGTGCCAGGCCGGGCGGTTCGCGCCGGTGGCGGCGATCTCCTTGACCGCCTCGAGCAGCAGCGGCGCGGGCACCCGGCCGCGGCGCACCGGCAGCGGCGACAGGGCGAGCACGGACAGCCCGCGCCAGTCGCCGTGGTGCAGCACCTCGGGCACGGTGACCGTGCGCAGGGGGAGCACGGCCAGCCTGCGCAGGGCCGCGGCCTCGGCGGCGACGAGCCGGCGGGCGCGGTCGGTGTCGCCGATCTTGACGAACGCCAGCCGCCGTCCGTCCGCGCGGGCCTCCAGGATGGGCTTGCGGTTGGCGCGGCGCGCGGGACGTACGTGGAGCACGGTCTCGACCGGACGCCCGAACACCTCGCTCAGGTGGGCCGCGATCGACCCCTCGACCGGCACCTGCACCCGCGACCCGAGGTGCCACCAGCGGCGCGGCGCCAGCCTGCGCGGCACGGCGGCGTGGGGCAGCACGGTGTACGGGCGGGGCGAGCCCGGGCCCGGATACAGCAGGCGCACGGTCTCGGCGAGATACCCGAGCCGCACCGCGGCGTCGCTCATGACGTTCCCCCGGCCGGTTGCGCGTTCCGCCACAGAAGGGCGAAGGAGATGAGATAGAGGCTGAGCGGCGTGACGAGCCCGTCGTAGACGAACATGTAGAGCAGCACGAACCCCATCACGAGCACCCCGCCGAGCCCGATCGGGCTGCGGTCGCGCCAGTGGCGGCGGATCGCGCCGAGGAAGAACGTCACATAGAGCGCGGCCCCCGTGAACCCCTGCGTGATGACGAGCAGCCAGAGCTGCCCGTCGCTGCCGAGCGGGGGGTGCCCGCAGGTGCGGCACCAGCCGGTCTTGCCGGTGGTGATCGAGCGGTGGCTGCCCGTGGCGTTGCGGGTGTTGCCGTAGCCGATCACGGGGGAGTGGGTGGCCGCGGCGAGGGTCGCGCTCACCGTGAAGGCCCTGATGTCGTTGGAGTGGGGCCGGTCGAGCCGCTGGGCGAACAGCGGCGCGAGCGGGCTGAGCAGGAACGCCAGCGCCCCGGCCGCGACCGCCGCGCACAGCGCCGCCCTGGTGCGGCCGCCCACCCGTACGATCAGGTAGAGCACGGCCAGCCCGAGCCCGATCCACAGCCCCCGGTTGAGCGAGTAGACGATGGGCACGGCCGCCAGCGCCACCACGACGGCCACGAAGACCTTGTGCCGCGCCCGCCCGTAGACCCACCACCCGACCACGAACCACACCAGCAGCACCGACGCGTTGCTGCCCCAGGCGTTGGCCCACTCGTACGGCGCCTCCGGCCTGGGCAGCGAGAACCCGAGCACCTTCTGGGTCTGCGCGGCCGTCGGGTGGATGAGGTTGCGCACGAACGGGTTTTCGCCGATCCACTCGGGCAGCAGCAGCTCGACCGGCGAGGTGAACGCGAATCCGGGGTGGAGCAGGCCGAGCAGCCCGCCCGCGACGGTGGTGACGAACAGCACCCCCAGCATGCGGACGAGCCGGAGCTGGGGCAGCTCGCGCTCGGTGAGGTTGCCGAGGTAGAGCACCATGATGAGGACCGCGCAGTAGAGCGCGAGCCGCATGCCGTAGCCGATCAGCCGGCCCGCCCCGAACTCGCCGTACGTGCCGGGCGGCGACTCGCCCAGCATCAGGCCGCTGATCAGGTAACCGGCGAGGAGCAGCAGCCACAGCCCGAACCCGCGCGGCACCTTGACGGGCCGCCGCCGCCACAGCAGCACCGCCATGGGCACGGCCAGCACCACGACCGACAGCCCGCCGAACCCGAGCGCCCACCAGAGCGGGTAGCCGACCAGCAGCGCCGCGATGGGCCACGCGGGTCCGATCACGTCGGCCGGCCCGGCCGCCGCTGGTGCAGCGCGTGCAGGGGGCTCGTCTCGTCCTGCGGGCTCTGGGCGAGCCGCAGCTCGCCGGTCGCGACGAGCTTGCCGAGCGAGGCGGGCGGATGCGGCTCCAGCAGCGGGACGAACGAGGGGACGGCGTCGGTGGCGGTCACGACGCCGATGACCGGCACCTCGTGGCGGGCCAGCCGGCGCGTGGCCGCCGCCACGTCGTCCGAGGTGACCTGGCCTAGCCCCACGAGCAGCACGGCGGCGTCGGCCCTGGACAGGTCGCGGACGTCGGAGCCGTCGAGCACGACCAGCGGCGCGCTCACGGCCAGCGGCTCGGCGAGCGAGGAGGCGTAGAGGTCGGCGGGCAGCGACCTGACCAGCAGCCGCTTGCCGGGGCAGGTGGCGACGAGCGCGCTCGCCAGGTCGTGCAGCACCCCGTGCTCGCGCGGTCCTGACAGGTCGCCGAGCACGGGCAGGCCGGTGAGCCTTTCGACGTCGGCGGGCGTGCGCAGGCGGGTGTCGAGGCGGTCGCGGGCGTAGGCGGCGGCCGAGCCGGCCAGCAGGCCGAGCATGAGGCCGGTGCCGAGGAAGAGGGGCAGGCTGGGGGAGCTGGGCGCGGCGGGCGGCACGGGGCGGCTGATGATCGAGCCGGGGGTGACGGCGACCGTGCGCAGGGCGTCGTACCTGACGGCCAGGCCGGCCGCCTGCCGGTTGAGCACGCCTTGACGCTGGACGGCGATCGCGTGCTCGGGGCTGCCTTTGGGCAGCGCGGCGACCTGCTTGATCACCCGGTCGATGCCGGCGTTGACGTGCTTGAGCTTGCTCAGCACCGCCTCCTGCTGCTTGGCCATGGCGGTCAGCGCGCTCTCGCGGCGGTTGGCGAGGTAGGCCTCGGCGTACGCGGCCGAGCGCGCCGCCGCGCCGTCGGGGTCGGCGGCGGTCACCGACAGCAGCAGCACCGAGGAGTTGGGCGGCACGGCCACCTCGACCGGCTCGACGGCGTCGACGCCGAGCGTGCGGGCGGCCCGCGCGGCGACCACCGACGACTGGGCGACCTGGGCCTCGGTGTCGAGGTTGAGCGCCTCGCGCTGGCGGCCGGTCACCTGGTTGGCCGGTTCGCCGATGCCGAGCGGATGGACGAGCACCTGCGTGGTGGCGGTGTAGGCGGCGGGGACGAGCCGCAGCAGCGCCAGCGCGGCCGTGCCGCCGACGACGACGCAGCCCACGAGGGTCAGCCACCGCCTGCGCAGCAGCGAGAGGTGGGCGTCCAGGTCGGTGCCGGAGCTCATGGGGGATGGTCTCCTGAATGTGTACGTTGCGTGGCCGCCTGGCGCCATCGCGTCACCGCCGAAGTGGTGCGCCCACTATAGGGCGGAGGGTGATCACTCCGGATCAATACTTCAAGATTTTTCCTGGATAAGCCGCCGAAGAAATGCCGCGAAAAGGCGATATTTCGGTATTTAAGGAGTGGGCCTTTACCCGCCACGAGCTGGGCAGACTCTCACACTGGCTGAAGTTCCAGGAATGACATGGCAAGGTTCAGGTGTGAGAGCCGGGAGTCGTTCGACGAAGGGGTTGGAAGGCTTTGCAGCTACGGGGAATTTCACGACAAGCAACGTCCGGCGGCACTCTGGTGGCTTTGGCGGCGGCGCTGACCGCCTGCTCCACCGCCGCGGGCTCGCTGGTCCCGGCGCCGGTTCAAGCCCCCGCGGCCAAGCAGGCGGCGGGCTCGCCCGCCTGCACGGCCACCTCCAAGCTGATCCCGTCCTGCGGCGCCTGGTGGGGCATGGCGCCCGAGGTGTTCACCGGGGTGCCGATCGAGCAGGCGCTGCACGGCGCCGAGCTGCGCATGGGCGCGGCGGCCGACGTGCTGCACGTCTATCACCGCGAGCGCGAGCTGTTCCCCACGCCCGCTGAGGTCAGGCTGGCGCGCGACCCCGCGAGGCCGCGGCTGCTCATGGTCAACTGGAAGCCGTCGTTCGACCACACCTGGGCGCAGATCGCCGCGGGCAGGCTCGACCGCAGGATCGACCGGCTGGCCGCCCACATCAGGCGCACGTTCCCCGAGCGGTTCTTCCTCACTCTGCACCACGAGCCGGAGAACGACGTCGACGCCCGATCGGGCTCCGGCATGCAGGCCACCGACTACGCCGCCATGTTCCGCCACGTCGTGCTGCGGCTGCGGCAGCAGGGCGTGCGCAACGCGGTGGTGGTCATGACGTACATGGGGGCGCCCAACTGGGCGGCCAAGCCGTGGTTCGAGGACCTCTACCCGGGCGACGACGTGGTCGACTGGGTGGCGATGGACCCGTACGCCGACGACCGGGTGCAGGACTTCGACGGGCTCGTCAACAAGACCCGCAAGGAATATCCGGAATGGCCGGGCTTCTACCGGTGGATGCAGGCCCGCTTCCCCGGCAAGCCGGTCATGGTGGCGGAGTGGGGCGTGTTCGAGCGCTCGTACGACCGCTCGTTCAAGCGCACGTTCTACGAGACCGTGCTGCGCCAGATCAAGCGCTACCCGCAGATCAAGGCGCTGCTCTACTTCGACTCGCCGCAGGCGCCGCGCGGCGACACCAGCTTCGACTCCGACAGCAGCGCCGACAAGGCGTTCACCCGCCTGGCACGCGACCCCTACTTCCGCTCGACGCCCGTGCCCCGGCCCTGAGAGGGCTCAGCGCACCCAGCCCCCGCTCCTGACCGTGTCGAGCACGCGGGAGACGGCCGCGTCGATCGACAGGTGGGTCGTGTCGATCACCAGGTCGGCGTCGTCGGGCTCCTCGTAGGGGTCGGAGACGCCGGTGAACTCGGGGATCAGACCGGCGCGCGCCTTGGCGTAGAGGCCCTTGCGGTCGCGCCGCTCACACTCCTCCAGCGGCGTGGCGACGTGGACGAGCAGGAAGTCGGCGCCCACCGACTCGACCATCTCCCGCACCTCGTCGCGGGTCGCCGCGTAGGGGGCGATCGGCGCGCAGATGGCCAGGCCGCCGTGCCGGGCCGCCTCGGCGGCGACGAAGCCGATGCGCCGGATGTTGAGGTCGCGGTCGGCCTTGGAGAACGTCAGGCCCTTCGACAGCAGCTGCCGCACGACGTCGCCGTCGAGGTAGGTGACCGTGCGGCTGCCCAGCTCAAGCAGCGCGTCGCGCAGGCCGCGGGCGATCGTGGACTTGCCCGAGCCCGACAGGCCGGTGAAGAAGACGACCAGCCCGCGGCGGTGGGGCGGGCCTGGGATGCGCACGGGGTCGGGGCCCGCGAGGTGCTCGGCGGCGCCATAGGAGGTGGCGACGTGTTCGCGCAGCTCCAGGTCGATCTCCGGCTCGTCGCGCGGCGCCAGCGGCACGGGGACGACCAGCGTGCCCGCGGGCAGCTGCTCCTTGGCGCGCAGCGCGGCGCGCACGACGGCGGGCCCCGCCTCGCCGTACGCGAGCGGCAGCAGCAGGATCGCCGCGTCGAGCTCCTTGGCGGTGGCCGTCACCTCCGACAGGTCGTCGAGCGGCCCCCGCATCGTGACAGCCAGCGCGGGCCGCCCGCCGAGCTCGTCCTTGACCTGGGCGGGAGTGCGCCGCAGCCGGGCGAACGGGCCGTGCTCGGGCGTGCCGAGCGCCTTGACCGGGCCCGAGGTCAGCCCGTCGGGCTCGTGGCCGGTCACGGTGAGCGCCGCCAGCGGCAGCCCCTCGGGGTCGAGGAGGGTGACCTCGTCGCCGGGGGACAGGTGGGCGTGGACATGGAGGGTCACGGGCGCGGGCCACGGGGTGCCGTCGGCCAGCGTGCCGCGCTCGTGCACGGTGTGCAGGTCGTCGTGGCCCAGGAACCCCGTCAGAGGCTCGTACGCGCCCGACAACAGGAGCTCAAGGTCGGCCAGCTCGCGCCGGTCGGGGGTCCACTCCACGATCTGCATCCCAACTGTTCGAGTGTGCACGGTCGCTACCAGTGTGCCGCTCCGCGGCACCTGTCACGACCGTCAGATGAGGCGGGCGAAGTGGTGCTGAGGCTTTCTGATCACCATGGTGATCTCGTCGTGGGAGGCGGGGAAGCGGCCGCTGGTCAGCTTGGACACCAGCGCCACCGCGGCGGCCCCCGGCCGGCGGGCGCGCGCGGGCCCGCTGGTCGTGCGCTCTTCGTCGGTGATCATCAGGCCCCTGCTCAGGCAGAACGCGTGCAGGCCGTCGCTGGAGGCGAGCGGCTCGTACACGGCGGGCAGCGGCCCTGGCGTGCCGGGGCGGACGACGGCCCGCCACAGCAGCCGGCGCAGCCAGCCCGGCGTGACGCGGTCGAGCAGGCCGTAGGCCGAGCGGCGGTCGCGGACCCGCAGCAGCACCAGCCCGCCGGGCCGCAGCGACTGCAGCAGCCGGTCGAACACCAGCTCCGCGTGGCGTACGCGCTCCAGCAGGAACGACAGCTGGATCACGTCGAAGCCGCGCGGCGGCAGCGGCACCGAGCGCAGGTCGCCGAGAGAGTAGGAGACCAGGTCGGCCCGCTCCTCCACCACCCTCCTGACCGCGGGCAGGTCCTCGTCGGCTCCCATGGCCCTGGTCTCGATGTGGTCGAGCACCAGCGGCTCGTCGTGGGCGCACCCGGCGACCAGGACGTCGAGCCGCCGGATCGGCTGCCCGGCGCAGTGCTCGCGGAGCCGCTGACCGAAGAGGTCGCCTCTCTGGGCGACCGATCGCACCTCAGACATGTCACCTACAGTAATCAACCGAGTGGAATCAGTTAGGCATTTCCCTGCTAGCGTCCTGGCCCGTGAGCGATCAGGTTTACGTGGGGAACGCGGGTGCGGACGCGGCCCTCGACCGGGGATGGCTGCTCGGTCACTTCAAACCCCCGGGCGACCCAAGACACAGCGAGGACGTCGAGATCAAGTGGGGTGTCCACGAGGCCGGCGAGGAGCGGGCCGCCTGGGTCGAGGGCGAGGTGCGCACCGCGCTGCTGGTGCTCATCGACGGCAGGTTCCGGGTCGAGCTGCCCGGCCGCAGCGTGCTGCTGGCCGAGCCGGGCGACTATGTGGTGTGGGGCAAGGGCGTCGGCCACTCGTGGCGGGCCGAGGCGCCGTCCACGGTCCTCACCGTACGCTGGCCCTCCGTGCCTGGTTACCGCGTCGGCTGAGCTTTCACGGCGAGTAGGCTTGTCACGAACCCCCGCGACCTGACCCGGCCGGGGGTAGTCGTGTTGCCGTCGTGGGGCTGTGGACGTATCTGATGAGTCTTTCCGGGCTACTTGACCTTGTTCGCGCCGACCCGAAGCTGACCGCCGCTCTCGAAGAGGGCGGCGATGTGGCGCTGATCGCGCCGTCCGCGCTGCGGCCCTTCGGGGTGGCCGCGCTGGCCGGGCACGACCAGCGCACCGTGCTCGCGGTGACCGCCACGGGGCGCGAGGCGGAAGATCTGGCGGCCGCGCTCACCAGCCTGGTCGAGCCCGCGTCTGTGGCGGTGTTCCCGGCGTGGGAGACGCTGCCGCACGAGCGGCTCTCGCCGCGCAGCGACACCGTGGGCCAGCGGCTCGCGGTGCTGCGCAGGCTGGCCCACCCGGTCAAGGGCGACGCCGCCGCCGGGCCGCTCAGCGTGGTCGTCGCGCCGGTGCGCGCGTTGCTGCAGCCCATCGTGAAGGGGCTCGGCGACCTGGAGCCCATCAGGTTGCGGGCCGGCGACGAGGCCGACCTCGACGAGGTGGTGCGCAACCTGGTCGACAACGGCTACCACCGGGTCGACATGGTGGAGCGGCGCGGCGAGGTGGCCGTGCGCGGCGGGCTGCTCGACGTGTTCCCGCCCACCGAGGAGCATCCGCTGCGGCTGGAGTTCTGGGGCGACACGGTCGAGGAGATCCGCTGGTTCAAGGTGGCCGACCAGCGCTCGCTCGAGGCGGCCGAGGAGGGGCTGTTCGCGCCGCCGTGCCGTGAGCTGCTGCTCACCGGCCAGGTGCGGGCCAGGGCGCGGGAGCTGGCCGAGGAACATCCGGCGCTGGCCGAGGTGCTCGACCAGCTCGCCGACGGCACCCCCGTCGAGGGCATGGAGGCGTTCGCGCCCGTGCTGGCCGGGGAGATGGACCTGCTGCTCGACCACCTGCCCGTCAGGTCCGCGGTGTTCGTGTGCGATCCCGAGCGGATCAGGGGGCGGGCGGAGGAGCTCGTACGCACCTCGCAGGAGTTCCTCGAAGCCTCCTGGATCAACGCGGCGGCCGGCGGCGAGGCCCCGATCGACCTCGGCGCGGCCGCGTTCCGCTCGCTGGAGGAGATCCGCGAGCACGCCGACGCGCTCGGCCTGCCGTGGTGGACGATGGCGCCGTTCGGCTCCGGCGTCGAGCTCGACGCCCACGACTCCGAGGCCTACCGCGGCGACACCGCCAAGGCGCTGGCCGACATCAAGAGCTGGCTGGCCGACGACAAGGCCGTGGTGCTGCTCAGCGAGGGCCACGGCCCGGCCGAGCGCATGGTCGAGCTGCTCAAGGGCGTCGACGTCCCGGCCAGGCTGCGGCGCTACCTCGACAAGGCGCCGGAGCCGAAGGTCGTCCACGTCTCGACCGGCCTCATCGAGCACGGCTTCATCACCCCGGGGCTCGCCGTCCTGACCCACCTCGACCTGGTCGGCCAGAAGGCGTCCACCAAGGACATGCGGCGCCTGCCCTCCCGCCGCCGCAACATGGTCGACCCGCTCCAGCTCAAGGTCGGCGACCACGTCGTGCACGAGCAGCACGGCGTCGGCCGCTACGTCGAGATGGTGCAGCGCACGGTCCAGGGCGCGACCCGCGAATACCTGGTCATCGAATACGCCAAGGGCGACCGCCTCTACGTCCCCACCGACCAGCTCGACGAGGTCACCCGCTACGTCGGCGGCGAGGCGCCCACGCTCAACCGCATGGGCGGCGCCGACTGGGCCAAGGCCAAGTCGCGGGCGAAGAAGGCGGTCAAGGAGATCGCCGGCGAGCTGATCAGGCTCTACTCCGCCCGCATGGCCTCGCCGGGCCACGCGTTCGGCGCCGACACGCCGTGGCAGCGCGAGATGGAGGACGCCTTCCCGTACGCCGAGACGGGCGACCAGCTGGAGGCCATCGACGAGGTCAAGCGCGACATGGAGCGCGGCGTCCCGATGGACCGGCTGATCTGCGGCGACGTCGGCTACGGCAAGACCGAGATCGCGGTGCGCGCGGCGTTCAAGGCCGTCCAGGACGGCAAGCAGGTCGCGGTGCTGGTGCCCACGACGCTGCTGGTGCAGCAGCACATGTCCACCTTCGCCGAGCGCTTCTCCAGCTTCCCCGTCGAGATCAGGCCGATCTCCCGCTTCCAGACCGACGGCGAGGTCAAGGGCACCCTCGACGGGCTCAGGACCGGCGCCGTCGACGTGGTCATCGGCACCCACCGGCTGCTCAGCCCCGAGGTCAGGTTCAAGGACCTCGGGCTCATCATCATCGACGAGGAGCAGCGCTTCGGCGTCGAGCACAAAGAGGCGATGAAGCACCTGCGCACCCAGGTCGACGTGCTGGCGATGTCCGCCACGCCGATCCCGCGCACGCTGGAGATGGGGCTGACCGGCATCCGCGAGATGTCCACGATCCTCACCCCGCCGGAGGAGCGGCACCCGATCCTCACGTTCGTGGGGCCGTACGAGGAGAAGCAGATCGCCGCGGCGATCCGGCGCGAGCTGATGCGCGACGGCCAGATCTTCTTCGTGCACAACCGGGTGGCCTCGATCAACCGCGTCGCCGCGCGGCTGCGCGAGCTGGTGCCCGAGGCGCGCATCGCGGTGGCGCACGGGCAGATGAACGAGCACCAGCTCGAGAAGATCATGGTCGGGTTCTGGGAGCGCGAGTACGACCTGCTCGTCTCGACCACGATCGTCGAGTCGGGGCTCGACGTGCCCAACGCCAACACGCTCATCGTGGACAGGGCCGACAATTACGGCCTGTCGCAGCTCCACCAGCTGCGCGGGCGCGTCGGGCGGGGCAGGGAGCGCGGCTACGCCTACTTCCTCTACCCGCCGGAGAAGCCGCTGACCGAGACCGCCCACGAGCGGCTGGCCACGATCTCGCAGCACACCGAGATGGGCGCCGGCATGTACGTCGCCATGAAGGACCTGGAGATCCGCGGCGCCGGCAACGTGCTGGGCGCCGAGCAGTCGGGCTTCATCGCGGGCGTCGGCTTCGACCTGTACGTCCGCCTCATGGCCGAGGCCGTGCAGGAGCAGAAGGCCAAGCTGTCGGGCGCCGAGGTGCAGGAGGAGCAGCAGGACGTCAAGGTCGAGCTGCCGATCAACGCCCACATCCCGCACGACTACGTCACCTCGGAGCGGCTGCGGCTGGAGGCGTACAAGCGCATCGCGGCCATCGCCGCCCCGATCGACATCGAGGAGGTGCGCGCCGAGCTGACCGACCGCTACGGCAAGCCGCCCGCGGAGGTCGAGAACCTGCTGGAGGTGGCGCGGTTCCGCATCAAGGCGCGCGCGGCCGGGCTCACCGACGTCACGCTGCAGGGTCAGAACATCAAGTTCGGCCCCGCGAGGCTCAAGGAGTCGCAGCAGGTGCGCCTCGACCGGCTCTACAAGAAGGCGATATACAAGCAGGCCGCGGAGACGCTGCTGGTGCCGGTGCCCAAGACCAAGCCGCTGGGCGGGCAGCCGTTGCGCGATCTCGACCTGCTCAAATGGTGTGGTGACCTGGTCGAGGCCATGTTCCTCGAACCCGCCCGGGTAAGCTAGCGGCGGTTTTCTGGTCGGAAGGGACGTACGTGAAGTCGATACGAGTGGCTGTGGCCGCCGCGGCGGCCGCCGTGGCACTGTCCGCCTGCTCCTCGCCCATGCAGGCCGGGGCCGCGGCCGTGGTGGGCAACGAGCGCATCTCCATGAACAAGCTCAGCGATGACACCCAGGCCTACGTGGCCGCGCTCAAGCGCGCCCAGCTGGACGAGTCCGCGCTCGGCGTGCCGGCCACCCAGGCCGTGCTGCAGCGGCTGGTCAACGTGAGCGTGTCCAAGCAGCTCATGGCGCGCCACAACGTGCAGGTCACCGAGAGCGAGGTGGACGCCGTGCTCAAGGAGCCGGGCCAGTACCAGTCCGCCGAGGTCAACCTGCTGGCCAACGCCGTCGCGCCGACCGACGCCCGCGACTACGGCCGGGCCATGGTGGGCCTGTCGAAGCTGCAGCAGCAGTTCGGCCAGGCCGGGCAGGAGAAGCTGCTGCAGGAGTTCAACTCCATCAAGCCGGTCTTCAACCCGCGCTACGGCCAGCTCAACCAGCAGCGCTCGCAGGAGAACCCGGCGCTGTTCGTCGACACCGGCAGGTTCGGCAAGGCCACCCAGCAGGCGCCCCAGGCGCAGGGCTGACCGTGCCGCTGATCGTCGTCACCACCTCGCCCAGGGTCGCGCCGGGCCTGCTGAGCCATCAGGCGTGGCAGGCGCTGCGCTCCGGTCCGGTGCTGACCGGCGCGGCCGACCACCCGCACCTGCCCTATCTCGCCGACGCCGGCATCGAGGCCGAGGTCGTCGAGCCCGACCCGGCGGCGCTCGCGCGGCGGGCCGCCGCCGAGACCGTGGTGTGGCTGGCCGAGCACGACGGCGAGGACTTCATGCGGGCCGTCGGCCACGCCGCGCTCTCGCTCGACGAGCCGCCGGTCATCGAGGTGGTGCCCGGCTCCTACGACCTGCCGGGCGCGCGGGTGCTCGACCTGGTGGCGGTGATGGACCGGCTGCGCACCGAGTGCCCGTGGGATCGCAAGCAGACGCACGAGTCGCTGGTGCCGTACCTGCTCGAAGAGGCGTACGAGGTGCTCGAGACGATCGAGCAGGGCGACTATCCTGCGCTGCGCGAGGAGCTGGGCGACCTGCTGCTGCAGGTGGTCTTCCACGCGCGGGTGGCGGGCGACTTCGACATCGACGACGTGGCGGCCGGCATCGTGGAGAAGCTGGTCAGGCGGCACCCCCACGTGTTCGGGTCCGTACGCGCCGAGAGCGCCGACGAGGTCAACGCCAACTGGGAGGCGATCAAGGCGGCCGAGCGGGCGGCCAAGGGCACCGAGTCGGTGCTCGACGGGGTGCCGATGGGGCAGCCCGCCCTGTCGCTCGCGGCCCAGCTGGTGCGCAGGGCCGAGCGGGCGGGTGCGCCCGAGTCGCTGTCGGCGGCGGTCGGCCAGGGGGTGGCCAGGGAGCTGTTCGACCTCGTCAGGCGGGCGGCCGAGGCCGGGCTGGACGCCGAGGCGGAGCTGCGGAGCGCGGCGCGGGCGTACCGCGACCGGGTGCGGGCCTGGGAGTCGTCGGGCTGAGCTGGGCGGCCATGACCTGGAAGCCTGCGCGGGGCAGCCGTACCGATAGGCTCTGATGGCATATCACCTTTCGATTTAGGAGCGCATCCCGTGGCTACCATCGAGGTCGTATACGCTCGCGAGATCCTCGACTCCCGGGGCAACCCGACGGTCGAGGTCGAGGTCGTTCTCGACGACGGCAGCACCGGCCGGGCGGCCGTGCCGAGCGGGGCGTCCACCGGCCAGTTCGAGGCGGTCGAGCTGCGCGACGGCGGCAAGCGTTACGGCGGCAAGGGCGTGGAGAAGGCCGTCCTGGCGGTGACCGATGAGATCCAGGAGGAGATCAGCGGGATCGAGGCCGAGGACCAGCGGATCATCGACCAGATCATGATCGACCTGGACCGCACGCCCAACAAGGCGAAGCTCGGCGCCAACGCCATCCTGGGCGTGTCGCTGGCCGTGGCCAAGGCCGCCGCCGACAGCGCCGACCTGCCGCTCTTCCGCTACCTCGGCGGCCCCAACGCCCACGTGCTGCCCGTGCCGATGATGAACATCCTCAACGGCGGCGCCCACGCCGACACCAACGTGGACATCCAGGAGTTCATGATCGCGCCGATCGGCGCCGAGTCGTTCCGCGAGGCGGTGCGCATGGGCACCGAGGTCTACCACGCGCTCAAGAGCGTGCTGAAGGAGAAGGGCTACGCCACGGGCCTGGGCGACGAGGGCGGCTTCGCGCCCAACCTGCCCTCCAACCGCGACGCGCTCGACCTCATCCTGGTCGCCATCGAGCGGGCCGGCTACGTGCCGGGCGAGGACATCGCGCTGGCGCTCGACGTGGCCGCCACCGAGTTCCACAAGGACGGCGTCTACACGATCGACGGCAAGGGCCTGTCGGCGCAGGAGCTCATCGCCTTCTACGAGGACCTGGTCGACAACTACCCGCTCGTCTCCATCGAGGACCCGCTCGACGAGGAGGACTGGGAGGGCTGGAAGGCCATCACCGCCTCGATCGGCGGCAAGGTGCAGCTCGTCGGCGACGACCTGTTCGTCACCAACCCCGAGCGGCTCGAGCGCGGCATCACCGAGGGCGCGGCCAACGCCCTGCTGGTCAAGGTCAACCAGATCGGCACGCTGTCGGAGACGCTCGACGCGGTCGACCTGGCCCACCGCAGCGGCTACCGCTGCATGATGAGCCACCGCTCCGGCGAGACCGAGGACACGACGATCGCCGACCTCGCGGTCGCGGTCAACTGCGGCCAGATCAAGACCGGCGCTCCCGCGCGCTCCGACCGGGTGGCGAAGTACAACCAGCTGCTGCGCATCGAGGAGCTGCTCGACGACGCCGCCCGTTACGCGGGTCGCGCGGCGTTCCCGCGTTTCCGGCGCTAGTTTCGAGTACGGCTCGCGGCACCCCGATTTCTCCGGCCGCGAGCCGCACTTGAGGGGGTGTGCAGCAAGTGGCGAAGAGACCGCAGCTCACCGGGCGGGCGGCCATCCTGGCCGTCGTGGTGTGCGCGATCGCGATGAGCCTGGCCTACCCTGTCCGCGAATACATCAGCCTTCGCCGCAGCATCTCGGAGCTGCGCGCGGAGAAGGCCAGGGTCGAGGCCGAGAAGCAGGCGTTGCTGGCCCGCGACAGGCAGAGCGACGACCCCAACTGGATCAAGAAGACGGCCAAGGAGCGGCTGCACTACTGCGGGCCAGGCGAGAAGTGCTACGTGGTGATGGAGCCCGAGCAGGGCAGGGCTCAGGCGGCGGTCAAGCAGCCTGCGCAGGTGCCGCCGTGGTACGAGACGCTGTGGGAGTCGGTGCAGGCCGCCGACAAGGGCACGGGCCGCAGGGCCGTCACGGGGCAGCAGGACGTGCCCGACGAGCAGCCCTCGGAAAAGCCCACTGAGCGGCCGACCAAGCAGCCGACCGGGCAGCCCACGAAGCAGCCCACGAAAGAGCCGACGAAACAGCCGACCGGGCAGCCGACCGGGCAGCCGAGCAGCGAACCGACGAAGCAGCCGAGCGGCGGGTCGGTGACAGGAAGGGAACGTGTTGGACAGTAAGGACGTCGAGGCCGTCGAGCAGCAGCTCGGACGGCCGCCCAGAGGGTTGCGCGCGGTCGCGCACCGCTGCCCGTGCGGCAACCCCGACGTGGTGGAGACCGCTCCGCGGTTGCCCGACGGCTCGCCCTTCCCGACCCTTTACTATCTGACCTGTCCCAAGGCGGCCTCGGCCATCGGCACGCTCGAAGGCTCCGGCCTGATGCGGGAGATGCAGGCCAGGCTGGCGACCGAGCCGGAGCTGGCGGCGGCCTACCAGGCGGCTCACGAGGACTACGTGGCCAGGCGCGACCAGGCGGCCCGCGAGGAGGGCCTGACGCCGCTGCCGCGTGACATGCAGAGCACGGGCGGGATGCCGGAGCGGGTCAAGTGCCTGCACGCGCTCGTGGCCCACGAGCTGGCGGTGCCCGGGAGCAACCCGTTCGGCAGGGAGGCGCTGGACGCACTCCCCGACTGGTGGAGTGACGGACCATGCGTGTAGCCGCCATCGACTGTGGCACCAACTCCGTACGCCTGCTCATCGCCGACCTCGGCGACGACACGCTGACCGACGTCGAGCGGCGGATGGAGATCGTCCGGCTGGGCCAGGGCGTCGACCGCACCGGCAGGCTGGCGTCCGAGGCGCTGGAGCGCACGTTCGCGCGGATGAGCGAATACCAGGAGCTCATCGAGCGCCACGGCGCCGTCGCGACGCGCGTGGTGGCGACGAGCGCGACCCGCGACGCGGCCAACCGGCAGGAGTTCGTGACCGGCGTGCGGAAGATCTTCGGGGTGGAGCCCGAGGTGGTGACGGGCGCCGAGGAGGCCGAGCTGTCGTTCACCGGCGCCACCAGGGGCCTTTCCCGGCTGTCGCCGGAGACCGAGGTGGCGCGCGGCCCGCTCGCGCCCTACCTGGTGGTGGACATCGGCGGCGGCTCGACGGAGTTCGTGGTCGGCTCCGTGCATGCGGAGGGCTCGCTGTCGGTCGACATCGGCTGCGTACGGCTGACCGAGCGGCACCTGCGCGACGCCGGCGACCCGCCGTCGGCGCCGGCGCTGGAGGCCGTGGTGGCCGACATCGAGGCCGCGCTCGACCGGGTCGAGGCCGAGGTGCCGGTGCACCGGGCGAAGACGCTGGTCGGCCTCGCCGGCTCGGTGACGACGGTGTCGGGCATCGCGCAGGACCTGCCTTACTACGACCCGGCGCGCATCCACCATTCGGTCATTTCGGCCGAGCAGGTGCACGAGGTGACGCGGCGGCTGCTCGCGATGACCCATGGTGAACGCGCGCAGGTGCCGGTGATGCATCCGGGCCGGGTGGACGTGATCGGGGCCGGCGCTCTCATTCTGGACCGTATCGTCCGTCGTTTCGCGTTTTCGCAGGTCGTCGTGAGTGAGCACGACATCCTCGACGGAATGGCATGGTCGCTAGCGCGATAGCTGAAGAAATCCGGACATTTCATAATCCGCGATCGTGTTGAGCGTGCGATCAGTATTGTGCTTAGGTAAAGGGGCATTACGGGGGCTTTGCCATATCGCCGTGCGCGAAAGGCGCAGGCTTGGCGACCGTTCCCGAGCGCGTCTCTTCCCTCACGGAATGGAGCACTCTCACATGATGTCTGTTGGGTTAGCCCGTAAGGCCGCTGCGTTCGGCGCCTCGACCGCGGCACTGGCGGCGCTGGCCGCGGGCCTGGTCGCCGGGCCCGCCCAGGCGGCCACGGCCGCCAAGCCCGCGTCCAAGGCGAAGGTCTCGGCCACCACGCCGAAGGCCGCGCCCGGCGCCTACGAGGGGTCCTGCCCGGTCAAGGTCAACTTCTCGGCCAAGATCAAGGTCCCGGTCAAGGGCTCCACCAAGGTGGCCTACCGCTGGCTGCACGGCGACGGCTCCAAGAGCAAGGTCAAGACCGTCACGGTCAAGGGCAAGGGCACCAAGACCGTCACGGTCAAGCAGTCCATCACCTTCACCGAGGACGTCAAGAAGGGCTGGGAGGCCGTCCAGGTCCTCGGCCCGAAGAAGGTCACGTCCAAGAAGGGCTACTTCTCGGTCAACTGCCAGTCGCTGAAGGAGGTCGAGCGCACGCATCTCGACCCCACCATCAGCGCCCGCGCGTGGGCCAGCCCGAGCTCCTACGCCGGTCGCTGCGCCCCTGGCGCCAGCATCGGCTTCACCGGCGTGATCAGCTCCTCGCGCCCGGCCTGGGTGCGTTACCGCTGGGTGCTCAACGGTGACGCCGTCGACTACGGCAAGATCAAGGTCCGCGACTCGCGGAAGGTCGGCTTCAGCATCTCCCCGCGTCACAGCCAGCGTGGCTGGGCGCAGCTGCAGGTCCTGAGCCCCGACAGCGCGTCGTCCAACCGGGCCTACTACAAGGTCTGGTGCAAGGACTACGAGGCTCCGAAGCCGCGTACCAAGGTCTCCGCCTCCGCCCACGCCATGACCGGCACCGACTGCACGGTCAAGGCCACCGGCGCCATCACCTCCACGGGTGCCGGCCGGGTCACCTACCGCTGGTCGCTCAACGGCCGGACGGTCAGTGACGGCCAGACCTACTTCGGCCGCAACGGTGGCACCATCGTCGTTCCCGGGTTCTCCACCGCGCTGAGTGGCCACGCCACCAAGGGCGGCGTGGTGACGCTGTCGATCACCGGCCCGGACAACAGCGACTCCTCCAGCGACCGCTACGCGCCCTGCAGGCCGGAGCCCAAGCCGACGACGACCCCGTCGCCGAAGAACGCCGAGCCCGAGCCCGGCCCCACCTTCGGGGACGCGCTCTGACGAGCACGGCACGGACGCTTCTGGTCTGACCACGGCGCTCCACTGATCGGCTGAACCGGGCGGCACCTTCGGGAGCCGCCCGGTTTTTCCGTTTGCCACTACTGTGCATTGCACACTACTGTGTGACGCGTGGACAGCAGCCAGCTTCTCAAGGGCGTGCTCGACCTGGCCGTCCTGGCCGTGCTCGACGAGCGTGACGGCTACGGCTACGACGTCGTACGCAGGCTCAGGGAGGCCGGTCTCGACGAGGTCGGCGACGCCTCCGTCTACGGCACCCTGCGCCGCCTGTTCAAAGCGGGCGCGCTGACCTCGTACGTGGTGGCCTCCGACGAGGGGCCGCACCGCAAGTACTACGGGCTCAACGACACCGGCCGGCGCCTGTACGCCGACTCCGCCAAGACCTGGGCCTCCTTCTCGGCCACCATGGCAGCCCTGCTCAAGGAGGAACGAGCTTGACATCCTCCCCCTCGTCAACGAGGGGATTCCCACGGTCGCCCGTGAGGGTTCCTGCTTCATGGCCGGTCGCCCGTCCGAGAGGACTCTCGTTGAGGTCTTACACCCGCTCCACAGGCGTTTCAGCTCTCCGCCGGCCCGGCGGCGAGCACGTTCCTGGCCGCGTTGACGTCACGGTCGTGGACCGCGCCGCAGGCGATAGAGGCGGTACTTGTAGGCCCGCTTCACCACCTGCGCCACGCCTCACTTCGGCCGCCCCCGTCCCGCTCCGCAGGAGTCCGATTCCTCCCCCGCCTGAAGGCGGGGGTTTCCACGGAGGTATCTGATGACCCCCGACCAGTACGCACAGGCCGTACGCGAGGCCCTGGCCGGCCATCCCGACAGGGAGGAGCTGCTGGAGGACCTAGACGACCACCTGGCGGAGATCGCCGCCGAGTCGGAGCTGCCGCTCGACACCAGGCTCGGCCCGCCGGAGGCGTACGCGGCGGAGCTTTCCGCCGCCTACGGGGCGAGCGGCGTCAGGCGCGGCCCCACGCTCCTGAGCCGGGCCCGCGCCGCCCTGCTGCGCACCGGTTCGAGCAGCGGCCTCGCGGGCTTCCTGCGCGAGCTGAGGCCCGGCTGGTGGGTGCTGCGCGGCTACGCCCTGGGCATGCTCGCCACCCTCATGCTGGCGAGCGAGGCCAGGCTCGTCCCCGCGAACCCGCCCGACTGGGCGCTCGTGGTGCTCGCGATCGTCGCCTCGGTCTGGCTCGGCCGGCGGCCACGGGGGCGCTCCGTCGTGCTGACCGCAGTGGCCGCGAACGCGCTGGCCGCCATGGCGCTGCTCGCGGGCTTCGCGGGGGCGGGCGCCGACCCGTCGCCGCAGGTCCAGACGGCCGCGAACGTGATGCTGGTGGGCGGCGGCACCGCCGAGGGGGTGGCCAACCTGCGGCCGTACGCCAAGGACGGCACCCCGCTGACCGACGTCTACCTCTACGACCAGGACGGCAAGCCGTTCACCACCCGGCCTGAGTCCTTCGGCTTCGAGATCGACAGGTCGTGCGGCGAGCCGGTGCGCAACCGCTACCCGCTGCCGCTGATCGACCGGCGGGAGAGCGCCGGGGCGGCCACGGCGACGCCGTCCGCCTGCCCCGCCGAGGGCGCCGCGGACCCGAGCGCCACGCCGGAGCCCAAGCGCTCCGAGTGATCGGGCACCATCGGTGTCATGAGCTTCGTACCTCCTGGCACCGGCTGGCCCGGCGACCCGGCGACCGCTGACACGCCGGTCGCCCTCGACCCCGCCGACGTGAAACGCATCGCCGCCGCCGGCGGCACGATCGAGGAGCTCACGGCCGCGCAGTCCGTCTGCCGCGCCTGCCCCCGCCTGGTCGAGTGGCGCGAGGAGGTCGCGCGGACGAAGCGGCGGGCGTTCGCGGACGAGACGTACTGGGGCCGTCCCGTCCCCGGATGGGGAGACGAGCGGCCGCGGATCCTGCTGGTCGGGCTGGCCCCGGCGGCCCACGGAGGCAACAGGACGGGCCGCATCTTCACCGGCGACCGCAGCGGCGACTGGCTGTTCGCCTCGCTCCACCGGTGCGGCCTCGCCGCACAGGAGACCAGCACGTACGCCGGCGACGGCCAGCGGCTGATCGGCACCCGCGTGCTGGCGTCGGTGCGCTGCGCGCCGCCGGCCAACAAGCCGACCCCGCAGGAGAAGGCCACCTGCTTCCCGTGGATGTCCAGGGAGATCGCGCTGGTCGCGGGGACCGTGCGGGTGGTCGTGGCGCTCGGCGGCTACGCCTGGCAGGCCATGTGGCCGGCGCTCAAGGAGGCGGGCTACGAGCTGCCGCGCAGCCGCCCGCCGTTCGGTCACGGGGTGGAGGTGGAGGTCGGGCACGGCGGCTCGCCCGTCACGCTCATGGGCTGTTACCACCCCAGCCAGCAGAACACCTTCACCGGCCGCGTCACCGCCCAGATGCTGGACGACGTCTTCTCCAGGGCCAGGTCGCTGGCGGTGTGACGCGTCCCACCACCCCTCGGCTGGCTTCTTTGAGAGCCCTTGACGTAAGCTTGTGAATGCTTTCACAAGCACTCTCCACGAGGGATGGGGCCTCAGGATGAACAAGCACATTGTGATCGTCGGCGGCGGCTACGTCGGCCTCTACACAGCGCTCAGGCTGCAGCGCAAGCTCCGGGGCGAGCTGCGCGGCGGCGAAGCCCGCATCACGATCATCGACCCCCAGTCCTACATGACCTACCAGCCGTTCCTGCCGGAGGCGGCGGCGGGCAACCTCTCGCCGCGCCACATGGTGGCCCCGCTGCGGCGGGTCCTGCCCAAGGTGCACATCCTGAACGGCATCGTGACCAAGGTCGACCACGCCGGGCGCGTCGTCACCTTCCAGCCGGCCGAGGGCGAGCCGCGCGAGATCGCGTACGACGTGATCGTGATGGCCGCCGGGTCGATCTCCCGCACGCTGCCCATCCCCGGGCTCACCGACATCGGCATCGGCTTCAAGACGGTCGGCGAGGCGATCGCGCTGCGCAACCGGGTGCTCCACCTGCTCGACGTGGCCGAGTCGACCGAGGACCCCGAGGTGCGGCGCAGGGCGCTGACGTTCGTGGTGGTCGGGGCCGGCTTCGCGGGCGTCGAGGCGCTGGCCGAGCTGGAGGACATGGCCAAGCACTCGACCCGCTACTACCGCAACATCAAGCCGTCCGACATCCGCTGGGTGCTCGTCGAGGCGACGAACCGGGTGCTGCCCGAGGTCGGGCCCGAGATGGGCCGGTGGACGCTGGAGCAGCTGCGCGAGCGCGGCATCGAGGTCAAGCTCGACACCCGGCTCGAGTCCTGCGTGGGCGGCCACGTGGTGCTGTCGGACGGCACCGAGTTCGACGCCGAGACGCTCGTCTGGACGGCCGGCGTCAAGCCCAGCCCGGTGGTCAACGACAGCGACCTGCCGCTCGACGAGCGCGGCCGGATCAAGACCACGGCCATGCTCACCGTGGCGGGCTCGCCCGGCGCGTTCGCGGCGGGCGACGCCGCGGGGGTGCCCGACGTGACCAACCCCGGCCAGTACTGCGCGCCCAACGCCCAGCACGCCGTCCGCCAGGCGAAGGTGCTGGCCGACAACATCGTCCGCCACCTCCGCGGCGAGGAACTGGTCGATTACCGCCACAAGTACGTCGGATCGGTCGCCGGGCTCGGCCTGCATCAGGGCGTGGCCAATGTCTATGGCGTCAAGCTTCGCGGATTCCCTGCGTGGTTCATGCACCGCACCTACCATCTGTCGCGGGTGCCGACGCTGAACCGCAAGGTCCGTGTGGTCGTCGACTGGACTCTGGCTCTGTTCTTCAAGCGAGAGACGATCTCTCTGGGAGAGATGGAGCACCCCCGCGACGGCTTCAGGGCGGCGGTGGCGACGACTCGCCGCTAGCTCGGGTACGGCAGCGCCCCGGCGATCCATGCGCCGGGGCGTTCTCGGCGCCCATGGAGCAAGCGGAAGGGGTGCCACGGGTGGGTCTGTCAGCGGTGACCGTGCTGGGCGTCGACCGGCCAGGCGTGATCGCCGCGGTAACCGGGTCGCTCGCCGACTGCGGGGTGAACATCCAGGACTCGACCATGACGTTGCTGGGCGGGCACGTCGCGATGATGCTCTTGGTCTCGGGCGACCTCGATCCCGCCGAGCTGACCAAACGGGTGGGTGCTCCCGATCTCGTGGTCACCGCCTCGGCGATCGCCGCCCGCCGCCACTTCTGCGGCGGCTACGGCGGCGGGCTGGGCTACGTGCTGACCGTGCACGGCCCCGACCGTCCCGGCATCGTCTCCGCCGTCAGCGCCGTGCTGGCCGAGGACGGCGGCAACATCACCGGCATGAGCACGCGGCTCACCGGCCGCCTGTACGTGCTCATCGCGGACGTCGAGCTGCCGAAGGACGTCGACGTGGCCGCGCTCATGCGCAGGCTCGCGGCCGTCGGCGCGAGCCTCGACTCCGACATCACCTTCCGTCCCGTCGAACCGGACCTGTTGTGAACCGGCGGGGCCCGAGGCCGGCCGGCACCGTGCGGGACGTGCTCGGCGCTCCGCATCCCGTCCTGTCCGCCGTGGCGGAGCCCGTGGACCCGGGCGACCCCGAGGTGGTGGCCGCCGCGGCCGATCTGCTGGCGACCCTGCGCCGCACGCCCGCCACGACCGGGCTGGCGGCCCCTCAGATCGGCCTCAGCTGGCGACTGATCGCCTTTGACGCCGCTCGCCACCCCAGGAGTCGTTCCTGGGCCGGAGAGACCGTCCTCGTCAATCCCAGGCTCGCGGGGGCGGCCGATTGGGACGAGGGGCGTGAGGGGTGCGCGTCGATCCCCGGGCTGACCGCCGACGTACGGCGAGCGACGCGTATCACCGTACATGGGCATTTGCCAGGATCCGGGGAGACCGTCACCATCGAAGCGGATGCCGTGGAAGCTCGCTGCATTCAGCACCAACTGGACCATCTAGACGGTCTACTCTTCTTGGACAGAGTCCCTGGAGCGCTATCACTTCACCGCAAGCTTCACACTTGTGACGCTTGATGCGAAGTTGTGCTCCTCGGAAGCATGGTCTGTTTCGTATGATTGCGGCGCCCCCGTAGCCCAATGGCAGAGGCAAACCCCTTAAAAGGGTTGACGTGCGGGTTCGAATCCCGCCGGGGGCACTTGCCATCTCCATTGACTCCAGGTCTCTGACCTGGAGGTTTACCGCCATCGCGAGACAGACCATCACTACGGTGTTACCGGCCGATATCGAGTTGTTATCGAGTTTGTCCTGTCACCGTGTGATCACTGCTGGTGGATACCCGGCCACGCGGACGCCGAGCGGCCCCGCCGCCGGTCCTGACCTCCGGTGCGTACGGACCGCCCGACCGCCGCTGTTTGCCCGTCCGAAAAGTTTTCGCCGGCTCCCCGACATTGACAGGCTCCGGGTTTTCTGCTTTCTCCGCGCATTGCGGAGATTCCTTTCTGTGAATGCCTGACTACGCCTGACAACCGCCCTTTCCCGCGGCTGAAAGGGGCCATACTCTTCCCCTGGGCGCATCGGCGCACGTCGATGCCCTGCCGGAGGCCGCCCGCGGGCAATTCGCGACCGCGGGAACTCCGGGGCGGGCCGGATCGTTGTGAACGCAGCCGACATCCCGTATGAACATCCATATGAGCGTCAGTTGACCAAGGTGGCGGCGCGCACCGTAGGCTCGTCGTCACAGGAGGCAGCGATGGAGAGCAAGAACCCCGTATTCAGCAGGTCGCGGCAGCAGGCCGCGGCGGGCTGGGCCGGTCCCACCCCGTCACCCGACCAGTTGCAGAACATGTACGACGCGCCGTCGTACGCACCACCGTCCCGGCCGGCATACCGGACCATGACGCTCGACGACGTCGTGGTCCGAGGGTTCCTGACCCTCGGCGCGCTGGTCGTCGCCGCCGCCGCGGCCTGGATCCTCGACGTCCCCCCGATGGTCGCCATCGGCGCGGCGATCGTCGCGCTGGTCCTCGGCCTGATCGCCTCGTTCACCCAGAGCACCAACCCGGCGCTCATCCTGGCGTACGCGGTGTTCGAGGGCGTCTTCCTCGGCAAGATCAGCTCTGTCTTCGAAGGCATGATCAGCGGCATCGTGCTGCAGGCGGTGCTGGGCACGGCGTTCGCGTTCGGCGCGGTGCTGACCGTCTACGCGCTGCGCATCGTCCGCGTGACACCCAAGCTGGTGAAGTTCACCGTCGCGGCCGGTCTCGCCGCGCTCGGCCTGGTCCTGGTCAACCTGGTCATGGGCATCTGGGTCGACGGCGGCCTGGGCCTGCGCACCGACAGCCCGCTCGGCTGGATCTTCAGCATCGCCATGATCCTGCTCGGCTGCTTCTTCCTGCTGCTCGACTTCGACTCGATCGAGCAGGGCGTCAAGCAGGGCGCGCCGGAGAAGTTCGCCTGGCAGTGCGCCTTCGGCCTCACGCTGAGCCTGGTGTGGATCTACCTGGAGGTGCTGCGGTTCATCAGCTACTTCACCAGTAGCGACTGACCTGCTGCCACCGTCTCGTGAAGGGCTCCGCCGGACCGGCGGGGCCCTTTCGCTCTGCGACGGAAAATCTACCTGCCGTCACAAAATGATGCCGGGCTGAGGGCTTGCCATTCGCACGTCCGTGTTGCAGTGTCAAGCAAAGGACCTTAATCCGCGGAGGTGCCCATGTCCTTGAACCACTCACCGGAGACGCAGACAAAGCTCATCGCAAGGGTCCCGACCATCACGGGACGCGAACTCCCAGAGTGGTTCCAAGCCATCGACAACGGCCCGAGCTTCCTGAGGTGCGACGAACGGGCCAACTGGCTCGCCGACGAGCACGGGCTGACCCACGGCTACGCCGCCGCGATCGTACACGAGCACGAGCGGCACCGCCGTAACCGCATGGGCTTCATCTAAGCCCAACCGCCACGCGCCCGTGCCTCAAGCGCGGGCGCGTCATCATGAGGGCATGGATCTCAACAAGGCCCTCGGTTTCCTCCGCGATCACCACCACGCCGTCCTGCTGACCCGGCACCGCGATGGGCGCCCGCAGATGTCGCCGGTCACGGCAGGCGTGCAGGGTGACCACGTCGTGATCAGCACCCGCGAGACCGCGGCCAAGGTGCGCAACGCGCTGCGCGACCCCCACGTGTCGCTGTGCGTCTTCACCGACCGCTTCTTCGGGGAGTGGATCCAGGTCGACGGCACCGCCGAGATCGTCCACCTGCCCGAGGCGATGGAGCCGCTGATCACCTACTACCGCGACATCTCGGGCGAGCACCCCGATTGGGATGATTACCGCGCCGCCATGGAACGCGAGCGCCGCGTCCTCATGCGCATCACCCCGGTCCACGCCGGCCCCGACCGCCACGGCTGAGGCCGCGCGCCGGGAGGTGTCCCCGGTCGCGCGGCCCGCACTGAGGTCGCGCGCCGGGAGGCGTCCCGGTCGCGCGGCCCGCACGCTCAGCTCAGGCGCTCGATGACCATGGCCATGCCCTGGCCGCCGCCCACGCACATCGTCTCCAGGCCGATGCTCTTGTCGTGGTGCTGGAGGCCGTTGATCAGCGTCGAGGTGATGCGCGCGCCGGTCATGCCGAACGGGTGGCCCACCGCGATGGCGCCGCCGTTGACGTTGAGCCGGTCGATGTCGATGCCCAGCTCCCGGTACGACGGGATGACCTGCGCGGCGAACGCCTCGTTGATCTCCACCAGGTCGATGTCGTCGATCGACATGCCGGCCCTGGCCAGCGCCTGCTTCGACGCCTCCACGGGGCCGAGGCCCATGATCTCGGGCGACAGGCCGGTCACGCCGGTCGAGACGATCCTGGCCAGCGGCGTGATGCCCAGTTCGGCGGCCTTGACGTCGCTCATGATGACGACCGCCGCGGCGCCGTCGTTGAGCGGGCAGCAGTTGCCGGCGGTGACCGTGCCGTCGGGGCGGAAGACGGGCGCGAGCGTGGAGACCTTCTCGTACGTGGTGCCCGCCCTGGGCCCGTCGTCCTTGGCCACCACGGTGCCGTCGGGCAGCGTCACCGGCGTGATGTCCTTCTGCCAGAACCCGTCGGCCAGCGCCTTCTCTGCGAGGTTCTGCGAGCGCACGCCGAACTCGTCCTGCTCCTGACGGGTGACGCCCTTGAGCTGGGCGAGGTTCTCGGCGGTCTGGCCCATGGCGATGTAGACGTCGGGCACCTCGCCGTCCTCGCGCGGGTCGTGCCAGACGTGGCCGCCCTCGGCGAACTCCTTGCTGCGCTCGCGGGCGCCGAGGAAGGCCGGGTTGTGCGTGTCGGGCAGCGAGTCGGAGTTGCCCTTGGTGAAGCGGGAGACGGTCTCGACGCCCGCCGAGATGAACACGTCGCCCTCGCCCGCCTTGATGGCGTGGAAGGCCATCCGGGTGGTCTGCAGCGACGAGGAGCAGTAGCGGGTCACGGTGGTGCCGGGCACGTCGTCGAGGCCCAGCATCACCGCCACGACCCTGGCCATGTTGAAGCCCTGCTCGCCACCGGGCAGGCCGCAACCGAGCATGATGTCCTCGATCGAGGCGGGGTCGAGCTGGGGCACCTTGGCCAGCGCCGCCTTGATCATCTGGACGGTCAGATCATCGGGCCTGATGTCCTTGAGCGACCCCTTGAAGGCTCGTCCGATCGGGGAACGCGCGGTTGCGACGATGACTGCCTCGGGCATGGCCCCTCCTTTGTCGGCGCTAATAGTAGAACTATATTCCAGTTCTCTGCGCAAGGGCCGACGGGGCCGTTCTTACCCGTACATTCCGGGCGAGTTCGCCGTCTGGTCGTTCACCGCGTGCAGGCCGCCCCGCTCGTCCCGCCACAGCCGCCAGCCCTCCTGGCTGCCGGTGAACCAGGGCGGCGGCGTGGATGGGGGAGTGATGCGCTTGCCGGTGCCGAGGTCGTACTCGCAGAGCGCGGCCGTGGAGTAGAAGCCGGGCGGCTGGCCGCGCAGCGGCAGCGGCTTGGGGTCGGTGACGCAGAACGACCAGCCGCGCTCGCCCTCCGCCGGAACCGGACGGCCGGCCGCCAGGTCGAAGGCCGTGCCCTTGGCGCGGTGCTGCAGGAAGCCCAGCTTGTCCATGCGGTCGGGGAAGGCCAGCCACCAGCCGGAGCCGGGCACCTCGGAGGCGGTGATCTGGCCGACCACCCGCCCGCTGGCCGGGTCGAGCCGGGCGAAGCCGCCGTAGGCGCCGTTGGGATCGACGGGGCGGACGACGGGGGCGAGCCCCGGGCTGCCGCTCGGATAGACGCGTACGACCGAGGGCCGCATCCAGTTGATGGTTCCGTCGGCGATCTTGACGCTGAACAGCCCGAACGCCGAGACCTTCTTCGTCCGCGGGTTCGTGTACGGAGCGACGTAGCCCACCAGGTCGTCGCCCGCCGCCCCGAACGCCCAGCCGCCCGACAGGTCGATGCCGGGGCCGAGCGCCTGCTCGATCGGCTGCTGCCACTGCAGCTTGCCGGTCTTCAGCTCGTACGACTCCACCATGGGGTTGGCGGCCAGCCTGAGCAGCAGCACCCGGCTCTTGTCCGACCACTCGACCTCGGAGATGCCGGGCAGCTTCCACAGCTGCTTGCCCGTCGCCGGGTCGAGCACCACCATGCGGGCCTTGGCCAGCGCGGTGTGCTCGGACAGGCACACGTAGGGGCCGCAGCGCTGCGGGCCGAACGTCGAGTGCACGGGCCTGGTCCACTTCTTCGCCCCCGTACGCGCGTCGCGGGCGATGAGCGTGGCGTTCCAGCGGCCCTGCTTGGCGGGATCGAGCGCCACCACCACGCTGTGACCGTCGGCCTGCCGCACGAGCGCGGGGGCCGAGACGCCCATGCCGGGCAGGCGGCCCGCCATGGTGGCCGGATGGGCCCACAGCTGCCGGCCGTCGCGCAGGCTCATGGCGACGGTCTCCAGCGCGCCCTCCGGCCTCATCGAGGTGACGGCGACCACGTCGGCGCCCACCGCCATCCTGCTGACGACGTTGATCCTGGTGTTGTGCCAGGAGGGGTAGGCGGAGGTGGCGGCGTCGCTGCCGGAGCAGCCGGCGACGGCGAGGCCGGCGGTGAGGGTGCCAGCGAGGGCGAGGGACGGTTTCCACGAGGGCCGGCGCACGGGCAATCCACTCCAATGAGGACGGGGAGTGGCGACTCGGGCGCGAAGGGTGACCGGCCGAGGGTGCGCAGGTGTCAGGTGTCGTTGACCGCCTCGCCGAGCCGCCGGCGGAACAACGTCACCCACTTGCCGTGCAGGCCCGTCGCCCGCCCGTCGACCCGGGTCGCGGAGACCTCGGTGCCGGGCTCCTCCGCGGCCGTAGCCGCCGCGAGGTAGATCGGTTGCAGTGCTTCGCCGCGCGCGGGCCGCGGCTCAGGCCACAGCCCCAACGCAGCGCACACCGACGGTAGCACCGCGTAAGCGGCCTGCGCGTAACCTCGGTCAGATGGATGGAAACGATCCGGTCCGAACATTTCTGTCGGATTTGTAGCGAACTCCGGGCCCAGGACGTCGGCGAACGCCACCGTACGGCCGCCCGCGTCCACCACCGCCACCGTCTGCGCCGCGGCGAGCTGCCGGCTCCAGCGCCGCGTCACCCAGCGCAGCGGCTGCGCGATGGGACGCACGGTGCCGAGGTCGGGACACGTGCCCACGACCACCTCCGCCCCCGCGTCACGCAGCCGCCGCACGGCCTTGACCAGATGGCGAACGGCGGTCGCGGGCGGCGTCTGCGTGATGATGTCGTTGGCGCCCACGAAGATCACCGCCAGGTCGGGGCTCATGGGCAGCGCGGCGTCCACCTGCTCGGCCAGCTCCGCCGACGGCGCGCCCGACTTGCCCACCACCTTCAGCTCGACCGGCCGGTCGGCCACCGCGGCCAGGCCGTTGGCCAGCAGCACCGCGGGCGTGTGCGCCGGATCGGTCATGCCCAGGCCGACAGACGTGGAGTCGCCCAGCATGGCCATCCTGATCGGCTCGCCGGGGAACTCGGCGCCGTAGACGCCGTCGGACGGCGGGCCGTCCAGGCCGTGCGGGCGTCCGATGGCCTTGCGTGCCAGCAGCCCTTCGGCGATCAGCAGGCCGTACGCCGTGGCTCCGAGAGCCGTCAGCCCGCCACCTCCGAACGCCGCAGCGGTAGCGATCTTCCTTGCCGCGCGTGCCATGCCAGCCGGCCACACCACGTACGTGCCCTCCCCAGTCGAACTCGGCGGTAGCGTTTGCATGAAACTAGCCGAGGGCCGGCCACCCCCACTGGACCTCGGCCATCGACAAGCTGACCAAGCTTCGGCAAAGAAGGTGAACACCTCGGTGCGCGTTTACGATTCCCTGGTCGACCTGATGGGCAACACGCCGCTCGTCAGGCTGCACAAAGTCACCGCGGGCGTCCCCGCGCAGGTGCTCGCCAAGGTCGAGTACTTCAACCCCGGGGGCTCGGTCAAGGACCGCATCGCGGTGCGCATGATCGAGGCCGCCGAGAAGTCGGGCGCGCTGCGCCCGGGCGGCGTGATCGTCGAGCCGACCTCGGGCAACACCGGCGTCGGCCTGGCCATCGTGGCCCAGCAGAAGGGCTACAGGTGCCTGTTCGTGGTGCCCGACAAGGTGGCCCAGGACAAGATCTCGGTGCTGCGGGCGTACGGCGCCGAGGTGGTGGTCTGCCCGACCGCCGTCTCGCCCGACCACCCCGAGTCCTACTACTCGGTCTCCGACCGGCTGGCCCGCGAGATCCCCAACGCCTGGAAGCCCGACCAATACTCCAACCCGAACAACCCCGACTCCCACTACCACTCGACGGGGCCCGAGATCTGGGAGCAGACCGAGGGCCGGGTCACGCACTTTGTGGCGGGCATCGGCACCGGCGGCACGATCTCCGGCACCGGGCGCTACCTCAAGGAGGTCTCCGGCGGCCGGGTGAAGATCATCGGGGCCGACCCCGAGGGCTCGGTCTACTCCGGCGGGTCCGGGCGGCCCTACCTCGTGGAGGGCGTGGGCGAGGACATCTGGCCGGCCACGTACGACACGGAGATCTGCGACGAGATCATCGCCGTGTCCGACAAGGACTCCTTCAACATGACCCGCAGGCTCGCCCGCGAGGAGGGGCTGCTGGTCGGCGGGTCGTGCGGCATGGCCGTGGTGGCGGCGCTGCGGGTGGCGGCCACGGCGGCGCCCGGCGACGTGGTGGTGGTGCTGCTGCCCGACGGCGGCCGCGGCTACCTGTCGAAGATCTTCAACGACGACTGGATGGCCGACTACGGCTTCCTGACCACGTCCTCCGACGAGGGCACGGTCGGCGACGTGCTGGCCCGCAAGGGGGCGGGGCTGCCGGAGTTCGTGCACGTGCACCCGCACGAGACGGTCGGCACGGCCATCTCGATCATGCGCGAATACTCGGTGTCGCAGCTGCCGGTCATGAAGGAGGAGCCGCCGGTCATGGCGGCCGAGGTGGTCGGATCCATCGTCGAGCGCGATCTCCTCGAAGCCCTCTATCACGGCAGGCTCTCCTCCGACGATCCGATCTCCGATCACATGTCCGCGCCGCTACCCACGATCGGCTCTGGTGAACCTGTGGCCATTGCGGTGGAAGCGCTGGAGAAGGCCGATGCGGCCGTTGTGCTGGAAGACGGTAAGCCGGCCGGGCTGATCACCCGCCAGGACCTGCTCGCCTTCCTGGCCAACCACTGACTGGTTCCCGCTCCCCTGTCAGGAGAGCGGGAACTCGGCGACCACTTCCCACGCGCCCTCGGGGGACGGGCCCGCGTAGAGCCGTCCCCCCAGCGCCTCCACCCGCTCGGCCATGCCCACCAGCCCGAACCCGCCGCCGAGCCGGGACACGCGCGAATCCGGGCCGGAGCCGAAGTTCCGCACCCGCAGCGTCACCAGCTGCTCCAGGCGGCGCAGCTCCGCCTCCACCCAGGCGGTGCGCGCCGCGTGCTTGCGCACGTTCGTCAGCGCCTCCAGGAGCACGCGGTGCAGGGTGGTCATGACCTCGGGCGGCAGCGTACGGTCGTCGATGCCCTGCCCGATCTCGAAGGCCACCTTCGGCCCCTCGGCCGAGAACCGCTCGGTCATCATGCGCAGGTCGGCCAGCGTGACGCCGGGCGTCCTGCCTGCCTCGTCCTCCGCGCGCAGCACGGTGACCATGCGGCGCATCGACGTCAGCGCGTCCGAGCCGGCCGAGGCGATCGCGTCCAGCGCGGGCAGCACGGCCTGCGGGCTGCTCTCGGCGACCGTACGCGCGGCCTGGGCCTGCACCACGATGCCGGTGATGTGGTGGGCGACCAGGTCGTGCAGCTCCCTGGCCAGCTCAAGGCGCTCCGCCCTGCGTACCGAGTGGACCGCCTCGATCCGCCGCTCTTGCTGGAAGCGCAGGTAGCCGCCGACGCCCGCGGTCAGCGACCAGCTCGCGAACAGCAGGAACGAGAACATCAGCCCCGCGTTGTGGTATTCGCGGCCGCCGGCCTCCGCCATCAGGACGGCGAGGCCGAGGCAGGACAGCAGGGCGGCGTTGCGTACCGGCTCGACGTGCCGCAGCACGCCGAGGGTCAGGATGAGCAGCGAGCCGGTCTCCGTCATGCCGGGCAGGCCGCCGTCGCCGATGGCGGCCAGCGTCATCGACGTCACGAACGACAGGCCGAGCAGGGCGAGGTAGCCCTGCGTACGGAACCTGCGCCGCAGCACCAGTGCCGTGATGCCGGCCGCTCCGCAGATCGGGACGAGCCACTGCTGAGGCCCCAGGCCCGCGGCGAACACGAGGTCGATCAGCAGGAGGAGGCCGAGCCAGCCGTACATGGCCAGCTCGCTGAGCCGGCGGATCCAGTACACGACGCGTTTCGAGTCCCCCACGGCGTCGAGCCTAAGCCTGGAGTCGGACAAGGCGTATCGACCGTTCGGCCGACCGGGCGTTCCAGAGACCAGCCCTTCAGGGGAGGTGGCGGGCGGGGGTCCTCGCCGATGCTGGAGAGGTCGGAAAGGGGACAGACATGGTTGCCATCGGGTTCGCCCTCCTGGGCGTCGGGCTGGTCGTCGCGGTGATGCTCGCGCTGGCCGACCCGGTACTGCTCTCGCGCATCAACGGGGAGCACGCGGAGGGCGGCAGCGGCCGATTCATCAACGCGGACCTCAACATGGACAACGTGGACAACGTGGACAGCAACGCGGACGTCGTACGGCTGCCCGCGCGGTCCGGCGGGGACCGGCGCGAGACCAGGGCGGCCTGAGCGGCCCGGCTCGCGCGGGCGGCGTCAGGACCCCGGCCGGGGCGCGGGTGCGGGGCGGCTTGAGCGCGGCGCGCGTCCACTAACGTGGCTGGTATGAGCAACGGTTTTGAGACCCTGGCCATTCACGCAGGTCAGGAGCCCGACCCGCTGACCGGCGCGGTCGTGCCGCCGATCTACGCCACGTCCACCTACAAGCAGGACGGCGTGGGCGGCCTGCGGTCCGGATATGAGTACAGCCGCTCGGCCAACCCGACCAGGACCGCGCTCGAAGCCGCGCTGGCCGCCGTGGAAGGCGGGGCGCGCGGGCTCGCGTTCGCGTCGGGTCTCGCCGCCGAGGACACCCTCCTGCGTACGGTCTGCAAGCCGCAGGACCACGTCATCATCCCCGGCGACGCCTACGGCGGCACCTACCGCCTCTTCTCCAAGGTCCACGAGCGCTGGGGCCTGCACTACGACCCCGTGCCGCTGCACGATCTCGACGCCGTGGCCACCGCCATGACGCAGAAGACCAGGGTCGTCTGGGTCGAGACGCCCACCAACCCGCTGCTCGGCATCGCCGACATCGCCGCGCTGGCGCAGCTCGCCCACGACAACGGCGCGCTGCTGGTCGTCGACAACACCTTCGCCTCGCCCTACCTGCAGCAGCCGCTCGCGCTCGGCGCCGACGTGGTGGTGCACTCGACCACCAAATACGTCGGCGGGCACTCCGACGTGGTGGGCGGCGCGCTGGTGGCCGCCGACGCCGGCCTCGGCGAGGAGCTGGCCTTCCATCAAAACTCCATCGGCGGGGTGGCCGGGCCGTTCGACGCCTGGCTGACGCTGCGCGGGCTCAAGACGCTCGGCGTGCGCATGGACCGCCACTGCGCCAACGCCGAGCGCGTCGTCGACCTGCTGCTGTCGCACCCGAAGGTGACCGAGGTGCTCTATCCGGGGCTGCCCGACCACCCTGGCCACGTGGTGGCGTCGAAGCAGATGCGCAGGTTCGGCGGCATGGTGTCGTTCCGCGTCGCCGGGGGCGAGGCGGAGGCCGTGGCGGTGTGCGACCGCGCCAAGCTCTTCACGCTGGGGGAGTCGCTCGGGGGAGTGGAGTCGCTCATCGAGCACCCCGGCCGCATGACGCACGCCTCGGCCGCCGGGTCGCCGCTCGAGGTGCCCGCCGACCTGGTGCGCCTGTCGGTCGGCATCGAGACCGTCGACGACCTGCTCGCCGACCTCACCCAGGCGCTGGGCTGAGCCGTTCCTGACGGTGGCGCCCTACTCGGGCACCACCATCAGGAAGAGGATCACCAGCCAGATCACCGACAGCAGGCTGCTGATCGCGGCGATCCGCCCGTTCTCGACCTTCGCGTCGTCCTCGGCGCTCTCGTTGGAGAGCGCCTGTACGGCGGCGCGCAGGTCGCGGTCGATGAGGACGAGCAGCACGATGCCCACGATGAACAACGTCATCGACGCCGTCATATACCACCGGCCGAGCAGCCCGTCGCCCATGACGATGCCGAGGATGAGGCCGAACACGAACACGCCGATGCTGCCGATGGCGTAGATCCTGGTCGTGCGCTGGATGAAGCGCAGCGCGGGCACGTTCTTGGTGCGGATGACCCGGGGCGCCGACATCGTCACGGCGGTGATCGGACCGAGCGTGAAGATCGCGAATCCGATGTGCAGCCAGAGAAGCAGGTCCATGCGGGAGAGACTAGTCCCCGATGATCTCGCTGGGGGATTCGACACTCTCTTTGCTCGTGGCCGAGCAATGCATGCACAACTCCATGGCCGTCACCGTGACGACCATGAGCACGACGAGGAGCACGGCGGCAATCATGGGTCCCCCTCCTTCCCCGTCGGGGACGTGAATATCGTCCGTAATGACTAGACGGCTGTGCAACGGAATAAGTTCGGCGCGGGTATGGTTGGGCAACGCCGCTTTTTCCTTACCGTTTGGGCACAAGGAGGTGCCGTCCGTGGCCATCAAGCACGTCGAGCCGTACTCCGACGAGTGGCTGCAGCAGCCGATCAGCTACGTGCAGCGCGTTGTCGAACTGCTCGGGTCAGAGGTCTCGGACTGGTGGGAGGGCCCCTGCGATCCGCGTGACGCCACGGTCAAGCTCACCGACGGCACCGCGCTCGTGTGGGACGAAGAGAGCGGGTGGCGGCTCGGCCGGTTCGTCGCCGGCGGGCGCGGGCAGCACACCGAGCTTTCGGGCGTCCGTTATCTCGGTCATGGGCTGCTGCCGCGCCCCGAGCGGGTGCGCGAGGCGCTGCGCGACGCGCGCGCCGGGGTGGGAGCCAGCTCGGCCTGGCGCCCCTGCTACCGCTCCCACCGCAACTGCCGCGACGGCTTCGACGTCGCCCTCGACTTCTACTCCCGCCTCATAGACGCCTGACCTTCGCGCCTCGCGAGCGCCTGATCCGCGAGCAGCCGTCCCGGTTCTCGCCCGGGGCGCCGTCAGTCCAGGCAGAACTCGTTGCCTTCCGGGTCGAGCATCACGATGTGGCCGCCGCTCATCGGCGGCTGCGGCTCGTACCTCTGGACCCGGGTGGCGCCCAGCTTGAGCAGCCGCTCGCACTCCGCCTCCAGCGCCGCCATGCGCTCGTCGCCCGCCAGGCCGGGAGCCGCACGCACGTCGAGGTGCACGCGGTTCTTCGCGACCTTGTCCTCGGGCACCTGCTGGAAGAACACCCGGGGCCCGGCGCCGTCGGGGTCCTCGATGGCCGAGCTGCTGTTGCGCCGCTCCTCCGGCACGCCCATGCGCTCCAGGAAGTCGTCCCACGCGGCCAGTGGGTCGGCGCCTGCGGGCAGCTCGACCCCGGGAGGCGCGGGGTGGACGTACCCGAGCACGTCGCGCCAGAAGACGGACAGCGCCCGCGGGTCGTGAGCGTCGAAGGTGATCTGAATGTGTCGGCTCATCGCTGGGCGCCTTCCGTGGTTCGCGCGTCGTTCGCCAGGTGGGTGTGCAGGTAGAGATCGCGCAGCAGGCAGACCTCCGACAGGTGGTGGATCAGCTCGCGGTGGATGTGCAGCACCAGATCCGCCATGGGGGCCTCAGGATACGGCTCCTTGTCCCCGACCGGGACGCGCAGCCCGTCCTCGCCCAGACTCTGGACGCCGGCCAGCCACGCCTCGACCTCCCTGTCCAGCTGGTCGAGTGCCTGCGCCGCGGTGCCGGCGTACTCCCAGGTCTCGTACGAGGCCGGCGGCCCCCCGAAGTGGGACGCGGTGCGCGCGGCGAGCACGCCGACGATGACGTGCCCGAGCCGCCAGGCGATGGTGGTGAACGGCGCGGGGACCGGCGTCGGGTAGGCGAAGTCGATGGTGAAGTCTCCCGTCCCGCCCTGGATGGGCGCCGTCGACCGGCCGCGCGGCCACACGTTCCAGGGGTCGGGCACCGGCGACCAGAAGTACTCGTCGTCGGTGAGCCCCGCCAAGCGGGGCCGCAGATGGTTGGTCCAGTGCCAGGCGAACTGCTCGCGCAGCGTCCTGTTCCAGTCGAACGCGGTTGTGCTCATGGCTCCACGATGACACCCCTAGCGGACAGGATCGGTCCGCAATCTCTGGCAGGCTGAGAAAATGACCCTGGCAAGCGAGGACGAACGCGGAACGACGGAGCGGGTGCTCACCCTGCTCGGGCTGCTCCAGCAGCGCCAGATCTGGACCGGGCCCGAGCTGGCCGCCCGGCTCGGGGTGACCTCACGTACCGTGCGGCGCGACGTCGAACGCCTGCGCACGCTCGGCTACCCGGTGCACGCCAGCCAGGGCGTCGGCGGCGGCTACCAGCTCGGCCCGGGGCAGGACCTGCCGCCGCTGCTCCTCGACGACGAGGAGGCGATCGCCACCGCCGTCTCCCTGCTGGTCGGAGCCGGTGGGGCGGTGGCCAGCGCGGGTGACGCCGCGCTGCGGGCGCTCACCAAGCTCGACCGGGTGCTGCCCACGCGGCTGCGGCACGAGGTGCGGGCGCTGGCCGGCTCGGTGGAGTCCTTCGCGGGCGGCGGCCGGGAGCCGATCGATCCGAAGGTGCTGATGACGCTGGCCAGGGCGTGCCGGGACGAGGTGGAGGTCGCCTTCGCCTACCCGTCGCGGGAGGGGCAGCGGACGCGGACGGTGGAGCCGTACCGGCTGGTCGCCTCCTCCCGGCGCTGGTACCTGCTCGCCTTCGACCTCGACCGCGACGACTGGCGTAACTTCCGGGTCGATCGGATGAGCGAGGTGGCCGCGCGGACCCGGCGGTTCCGGCCACGGGAGGCGCCGGACGCGGCGGCGTACGTGCAGGAGAACGTCACCACCCGCGTCTACCGGCACCAGGCGCGCTTCCTCGTGCACGCGCCGGTCGAGGTGGTGCGGGCGCAGGTGCCGGCGGCGGCGGGCGTCGTGCACGACCGGGGGAGCGACGGCTGCGAGGTGGTCGCCGGCGCCGACAACCTCGACTTCGTGCTCATGCACGTGGTGCTGCTCGGACACGACTTCGACGTCCTCGACCCGCCCGAACTGGCCGCCCGCTGCCAAGCCCTGTCCACCCGCCTCCTCGCGGCCGCCCGGCGCGGCGAGGACTGAACGGCGCCTCCCACGTGGCCGATCCGCGGCCGCGGCCTCGGCCGGCGTCGCACGGAACCGGCGCCCTTCCGCCGGCCCTGCCCAGGAGCTGCGGCAGCGCCCCTTCCTCGGGCGCGGGGACTGGGGGTTTGTCGCTTATGGTGTGTTTCGTGAGTGCCAGTCAGCGTCGTCGTGAGCAGCTCAAAGAGTTCCTGCGCGCCAGGCGCGAAGCGCTCGCGCCCCCTGACGTCGGCCTGCCCGCCGCCGGACGTCGCCGCACTCCCGGGCTGCGGCGGGAGGAGGTGGCGGTGCTGGCCGGGGTCGGGGTGTCCTGGTACACGTGGCTGGAGCAGGGGCGCGACATCAAGGTCTCCGGCGCCGTGCTCGACGCCGTCGCCCGTGCGCTGCTGCTGGACGAGGCCGAGCGCTCACACCTGTACGTGCTCGCCGGCCTGAACCCGCCGGACCCCGCAGGACGCCCGGGCGCCCCCGTCAACGATCAGCTCAGGGCCGTGCTGGACGCCTGGATGCCCAACCCGGCCCACGTCCTTGACCGGCACTACGGCCTGGTGGCGACGAACGACGCCTCCAGACGCGTGTTCGGCTTCGACGAGGACGTCAGCAACTGCATGGTCGCGTTCTTCACCCATCCGATCTACCGGGGCAGGTTCACGGCGTGGGACGAGTTCGCGCCCGACATGGTGGCAGATTTCCGGGCATCGGCGGCCCGATATCCGGGCGATCCGGTCTTCGAGGAGATCGCTGATGGGTTGCGTGCGGTCAGCCCGGAATTCGCGGCGTTGTGGGCGCGGAGCGACGTGCGGTCCCGTTCGCAGGGGGTCAAGGCGATCACCCATCCCGAGGCCGGTGACCTGGTGTTCGCGTACTCGTTGTTCCGGCTGCCGGACCGGGCGGACCTGAACGTGGTGCTGCACACGCCCGACCCCGACACCGACACGCAGCGGAAGCTGGAGAGCCTGGTGTCCGTACACCCAGGATGAGCCGGCACTGCCTCGCAGACGGCTCAGCCCGGACGATGGACGGCATGAAGGCAATCACGATTCCCGCATTCGGCGGCGCTGACGTTCTGCGGCTCGACGAGGTCAAGGTGCCCGAGCCAGGGCCCGGCCAGGTTTCCATCGACGTGGCGTACGCGGGTGCGAACTTCGCCGAGATCCTCTACCGGCAGGGGCTGGCCGACGTGCCGCTGCCGTTCGTCCCGGGGATCGAGGTGTCCGGTCACGTCAGGGCGCTGGGCCCGGGTGTCGAGGGGCTGCGGGCGGGGCAGCCGGTCGCCGCGCTCACGATCGTGGACGGCGGCGGGTACGCCGAGGTGGCCGTCACCGCCGCCGACCTGGTGGCTCCGCTGGACGGGCTCGGGCTGGAGCTCGATGTGGCGGCGGCGCTGCCGTCCAACAGCACGACGGCGTTCCTGGTGCTCGACCGGGTGGCCCGCATCGAGCCGGGGGAGAGCGTGCTGGTGCACGCTGCGGCCGGCGGCGTGGGGAGCCAGCTCGGGCAGGCCGCCCGGCTGCTGGGGGCGGGCCGCGTGGTGGGCACCGTGGGCGGCCCGGCCAAGGTCGAGGCGGCCAGGGCGTTCGGGTACGACGAGGTCGTGCTGCGTGCGGCGGCCTCGGGGCGGTTCGACGTCGTGGTGGACATGGTGGGCGGCGCGACCCGCCGCGACAGCCTGGACCTGCTCGCCCCAATGGGCCGGCTGGTCGTCATGGGCAACGCCTCCGGCGCCGGGGACGTCGGCATGCCGGCCAACGAGCTGTGGCTGACCAACAAGACCGTCTCCGGCTTCAATGCGGCCGCCTTCGCCGCCACCTTCCCGGAAACCGCAGGCCAGGCCCTCCGCCGAGCCGTGAACGCCGCCGCGAGCGGCGACCTGCGCGTGCAGATCGACCGGCTCCCCCTGACCCAGGCCGCAGAAGCCCACCGCCGCATCGAGTCCGGGGGCACCACCGGCAAACTGGTCCTGGAAGTGCGGCGCTGAGCAGCACCCGACGACGACGGGGACGCGCCACCGCGAGGTGCCGCCACGCGCGGCGTCGGCGTTTCGCCGGTGGCTAGGGCTCGGGGGCGTGGAGGGCCAGCATGATGTGCTGGTCGTCGCCGTGGTGGAGGGTGCCCTCGCGTTGGAAGCCGTGTTTCTCCAGCAGACGGACTGAAGCGGTGTTGCCCTCGTGGGGGTCGGCGTAGAGCGGCCGGTGGGGCTCCTCGGCGAGGAAGAGCGCGATCGCGCGGCTGCCGATGCCGCGCCCCCAGAACGCGCGCCCGAACCAGTAGCCGAGGAAGCGCCGCTCCTCCTCCCACCACGCCACCAGGTTGCCCGCCAGCTCCCCGTCGACCAGCACGGCCCGCACGTAGACGGTGGGGTCGCCGAGGACGTTGGCCTTCCAGTGGCGCAGGAACGCCTCACGCTCGCGTGGCGCGAACCTCGACCGCCGCGCCGCCTCGGGATCGTGCTCCTGCGCCAGGAACACCTCCAGATCGGCCTCCGTCACGTCTCTCAGCCGTACATCCATGCCGGGCAGTCTCGCAGGCGGCACCGACAACCTCGCGGCCGTCACCGCGTGCGGCGCAACCGCAGGAAGTCGCTCACCACGTATTCGCCCAGCCGGTCGGCGCTCGGCGAGAAGACCCGCCCGCCGTTGCGCCGCGCCACCTCGTCCACGAACTCCTTCAGCCGGTCGTCGGCCGCCAGCATGAAGACGTTGATCGTGGCCCGCCGCCGGGTCATCTTGTCCACCTCGGACAGCGTCAGCTCCAGCGTCTCGTGCGACGGCGGCCACTCGAACGCCGAACGCCCGTTGCGCATGAGGTGGGCGGTCGGCTCGCCGTCGGTGACGACCAGCACCACCGGCTCGAAGTCGGGGTGGCGGTCGAGGTGGCGTCCGGCGATGAGCAGCGCGTGGTGCAGGTTGGTGCCCTGGACCATGTCCCAGTCGAGGCCGGCCAGCTCGTCGGGCTGCAGCACCCGGGCGTAGTTGGAGAAGCCGATGATCTGTACGGCGTCCTGCGGGAACTTCGAGGCCACCAGCGCCTGCAGGGCCAGCGCGGTCTGCTTGGCGGCGGCCCACGTGCCGCGCAGCGCCATGGAGTAGGACAGGTCGACCAGCAGGCAGACGGCCGCCGCGCTGCGCCGCTCGGTCTCGGCCACCTCGAAGTCGTCGACCGACAGCCGCACCCCGACCCGGTCGCCGAGCGTGACGCCGCCGCTGCGCACGCCGTTGACCAGCGTGCGTACGACGTCGATGGGCTGCTCGTCACCGAACCGCCACGGCCGCGACGACCCGGTCAGCTCCCCGGCAGAGCCGGCGTCGTGCTGGTCGTGGTCGCCCCTGCGGCCCGCGTCGAGCGAGGAGAAGACCCGGCGCAGCGCGGTCTCGCCGAGCCGGCGCACGGCCTTGGGGGTCAGCTCCAGCTTGCCGCGCCGGCGCAGGAGGTAGCCCTGCTCCTCGAGCTCGCGTTCGATGCGCTTGAGCGCTTCGAGGTCGTCGACGGCTGAGCGGCCGAGCGCGCGGCGTACGGCGGCCTCGTCGATGTCGTCGAGCCGCGCGCCCGGGTAGTCCTGGCGCAGGGCGGTCTCGAGCTGGGTGAGGTCGGCCAGCTCCTCAAGCGCGGTGACGGCGTCGCCCATGGCGAGCGGCTCTTCGCCGGTGAGGCGCTCGGGGGCGTTCCAGGCGAGGTCGGGGCGGCGGGAGTAGAGGGCCTCGCCGAGCCGGCGCATCTCGTCGGCCAGGCCCGCCTGCTCAAGGGTCTGGTTCATCAGGTTGCCCAGCTCTTCGCGCTGGCGCGGCGTCATCGAGGCCAGCATGCGCTGGGTGGCGGCGGCGCGGCGGGCGAGGATGTCGACCAGCTCGTCGAGGTTGCGCGGCTTCTCGGGGAACAGGTCGCCATATTTCGCCATAAATTGCTCGAAATCGGCTTGGGTGTGCTCGCCGCGGGCGTCCTTGTCGAGCATCGCGTTGAGGTCCGCCATCATCTCGCGGACGCGCTGCATCGCCTCGGGATCGGGGTTGGCCAGCGCGTCGCGCAGCCCCCTGAACTGGCTGTCGAGCACCTCCCTGCGCAGCAGGTCGCGCAGCTCCTCGAAGGTCTGCATGGCCGCCTGGGAGCGCCAGTCGTAAGAGCTCAGCTCCTGGATCGCGCTCGCGGTGTCCTCGGGCAGCGCGTCGAGGCCCGCCTCCCGCAGCCGCGCGTCGTCGGACGGGTCGGGGAACAGCTCGGCCCGCTCCTGCCCGATCGCCTTGTCCAGCAGCGCCCTCGCCCGCTCCAGCGTGCCGTCGAGCCGCCCGCGCTCGCGCAGGTCACGGCGGCGCTTGCGGACCTCCCTGAGCATGTCGTCGAGCCCGCGCCGCTCCTGGGTGCCCGGCAGGCCGCGCTTGAGCAGGTCGCGCAGGGCGTGGACCGGGGTCGAGCCTGACAGGATGGCGTCGCCCATCTCGTCGAGCGCGGCGCGTACGTCATAGGGAGGCGCCAGGGGATCGGGGCCGTCGTGGTACTCGCCATAGCGGAAGGCCATCACGAAACCACGCTAACCCCGAAACAAGCCCCGTGGTGTTACGCCGAGAGCTCAGGCGTCGCCGAAGACCTCCCACACCTGGTTGAGCGCGCCGGAACCGGGCGTGTAGTCGATCTTCGCCAGGACGGGGTACCTGACGGTCTTGAGGGCCTTCGTCAGGTCCGTCCACCTGCACGGCTTCTTGCCCAGGCCGTTCTTGTCCGCGTTGACCGGACGGCCGGTGAGCCAGCCGTCGCCGCAGCGGGCCGTGGTGCGGGAGAACGTGGTCGCGTACGTGTAACCCAGCTTGACCGTCTTTCCGCCGCTCGCGAACAGCACGGTCGTGTCGTTCACCCGCTTGATCGTCCCCGTGGCCGTCCGCGGCTCGGGCCACTCGTTGAGCAGGATCTCGTTGACCCGGGTCGCCGCGCCGCTGCGGTACTCGACCCGCACCGGCACGGGCCCCCGGGTCAGCGAGGCGGTTAGGTCGGCGGGCGCGCAGCGCGTACGGCCCAGCCCGTTGCCGTCGAGCGCGACCCTGCCCTCGGTCTCCTTCAGGTCGCAGGCCGTCGTGACCCGCCCGTACGCGGCCTTGGCGTAGCCGAGCCGCAGCTCCTTGGCCCCGGCGGCGCTCGCCAGCCGGTGGAACTTGGTGCCCTTGACCCGGGCCGCCTTCTTGGGCACGAGCCGCAGGCGGCCCTGGCCGTCGGCCCACGCGTACCCGTACGCGGACGTGGCGGCCTCGGCGGGTGCCGCGAACCCGCCCAGGACGAGAGCGGCGGCGGTGGCGCAGGCAAGCAGGCGCATGACGGTCTCCCCCGGCTAAGTGATGAACTCACCCCCTTTGACGCGGGAGACCGCCGACATGTTCACGTGCGGTAAACGGTCACGCCGTCAAGATCTTCCTTGGACAGCCGCCGCATCAGGTAAAGACCCTCAAGAGCGAACTCCAGCGCCGCCGCCGCGTGCCCGGGCGACTCCTCGCCCGCGCCCATGCCGAGCCGCGACATGACCTTGGCGAGACCGGCGACCGGCCCGATGCGGGTGAGCAGGTCACCGGCGGAGACCAGCTCGCCCGACTCCACCTGGTTGCCCTCGGCGAACTTGTCGGTCACCGGCGACAGGTCCATGCCGCCCAGCCGGCTCCTGAACGTCTCGGCCGTCGCCCGGCGCAGCAGGTGGGCCAGGATCTCGGTCTCCCTGCCCTCCTCGCTGACCTCGAACTCCACCTTGCCCCGCAGGCTGTGGACCACGCAGCCGAGGTCGACCACGCGGGTGACCGGCTGGTCCTCGCCCGTGATGGCGGCACGGCGCACCGCCGAGGCGGCCGCGGTCTCGGCCGCGGCGATCGAGAACCTGGCCGACACGCCGGAACGGGCGTCGACCGCGGTCGACTCGCGGACGAGCCGGGTGAAGCGGGCGATCACCTCGACCAGGTGCTCGGGGACGTCGGCCCCGATGTCCGGCATGGACTCCTGGCGGATGAGCGTCAGCTCGTCCTCGACGGTCAGCGGGTAGTGGGTGCGGATCTCGGCGCCGAACCGGTCTTTCAGCGGCGTGATGATCCGGCCCCTGTTGGTGTAGTCCTCGGGGTTGGCGCTGGCGATGAGCAGCAGGTCGAGCGGCAGGCGCAGGTTGTAGCCGCGCACCTGGACGTCTCGCTCCTCCAGCACGTTGAGCAGCGAGACCTGGATGCGCTCTGCCAGGTCGGGCAGCTCGTTGACGGAGAAGACGCCGCGGTTGGTGCGCGGCACCAGGCCGTAGTGGACCGTCTCGGGGTCGCCGAGCCGCCGCCCTTCGGCGATCTTGATCGGGTCGACGTCGCCGATCAGGTCGCCCACGGAGGTGTCGGGAGTGGCGAGCTTCTCGCCGTAGCGCTCGTCGCGGTGCTTCCACGCCACCGGCAGCTCGTCGCCCAGCTCCCGCGCCAGAGCCTGGCAGCGGGTGCAGGCCGGCGCGTACGGGTGGTCGTTGATCTCGCAGCCCTCGATCACCGGCGTCCACTCGTCGAGCAGGCCCGTGACCGTGCGGATGAGCCGGGTCTTGCCCTGACCGCGCTCGCCCAGCAGAACCAGGTCGTGCCCGGCGAGCAGCGCCCGCTCCAGGTGGGGCAGGACGGTGTCGTCGAAGCCCACGATGCCGGGGAAGCGGGGCTCACCCGCCCGCAGCTTGGCCAGCAGGTTTTCCCGGACCTCGGCTTTGACGCTGCGATGAACGTGGCCGCTCTCTCGCAACTCGCGGAGAATACGTGGCTGATGCACGGGATCGAGACTACGTCCCCTGCGAGGAATGTGGCAGAGACTTTCGCACCTGGCGGAGATTTCGGATCTTGACTATTAGGTGACGGTTCGTGCGCGTGCTTGTCCCTTTAGTGGGGAGAATCGGGCCTAGGGAACTTGGACATGTCGAGGGAGGCGAGATCCGTGGCCTTGATGACAAGCCGCTTCGCCGACGGCCTCGCCGTGGGTTCCGACCTGGTGGAGGCCGCGGAGAACGCCGTCGGCCAGGCACTGTCGAGGCTCAGCGGCCAAGCAGATCTGGTCTGCTTCTTCATTTGCGGCGACGACCCCGACGACGTCGCCAGGGCCGGCGAGGCCGCGATGAAACTCGCGCCCGAAGCGCACGTGATCGGATGCAGCGCCACCGGAGTGATCGGTGACGGTCAGGGGGTGGAGCTGACGCCCGCCGTGAGCGCGTGGGCGGCGACCCTGGAGGGCGCCCGGCTCACCACGTTCGCGCTGGAGACGCTGGCGGCCGAGGACCGGTTCGTGGTCGTGGGGCTGCCGGAGCGCAATGGGGACGACCACGTGGCGATCCTGCTGGCCGACCCGTACACCTTCCCGACCGACGCGTTCGTGGAACGCTCGGTCGACGTGCTCGGCGAGCTGCCGCTCATCGGCGGGCTGGCCAACGGGCTGCAGGGACGCGGGTCCGTACGCCTCTTCGCCGACGGCGAGATCTACACCGAGGGTGCCATCGGCGTGCTGCTCAGCGGGCCGATCAAGGTGAGCACGGTGGTGAGCCAGGGCTGCCGGCCGATCGGCCCCAGCATGGTCGTCACCGCCTCCGAGGACAACCTGCTGCTGGAACTGGCCGGGCAGCCCGCGCTCGCCCGCCTTGAGGACATCGTCAGCGACCTCGACGAGGACGACCGCGAGCTCGTCGCCTCCGGGCTGCAGATCGGCCTGGCCATGGACGAGTACGCCGAACGCCACGAACGCGGCGACTTCCTCATCCGGGGCGTCATCGGCATCGACCCCGACAGGGAGGCCGTCGCCATCGGGGACGTCGTCGAGGTCGGCAGGACCGTACGCTTCCAGGTCCGCGACGCCGCCACCGCCGACGAGGATCTCTACGACCTGCTCGACGCCCACCGGGAGGAGATCGGCAAGGTGGACGGGGCGCTGCTGTTCTCCTGCAACGGCCGCGGCTCCGCCATGTTCGGCACCGCCGACCACGACCCGGTCGCGCTGCGCGACACGCTGGGCCCGATCGGCGTGGCGGGCTTCTTCGCCGCCGGCGAGGTCGGCCCGGTCGCCGGCCACAACCACGTCCACGGCTTCACCGCCTCCGTCCTGGTCTTCTCCAGCCCTTCGAGCACCCCGTGACGCTGCCCGCGGAACGGGGCTCAGGCCCGGCCGTGCCTGTCCTGCGGGCCAGGACTTCGTGATCCTCGCCATCGACGTCGGCGGCACTAAGCTGGCCGCCGGCCTGGTCGGCCGCGACGGGACGGTGACCGGACGGCGGCGGGTCGCGACGCCGCAGGGCGCGGACGCCGAGACCCTCTGGCGTACGCTCATCGCCCTGGTCGAGCCCCTCGCGGGTCACGCGGAGGCGGTGGGGGTGGGCTGTGGCGGTCCGATGAGCTGGCCGGACGGAGAGGTCTCGCCGCTCAACATCCCCGGCTGGCGGCGCTTCCCGCTGCGCGCCCGCCTCGCGGAGCGGTTCCCCTCATCACCGGTACGCCTGCACAACGACGCCGTCTGCCTGGCCGTCGCCGAGCACTGGCTGGGCGCCGGGCGAGGCAGCAGGGACATGCTCGGGATGGTCGTCTCCACCGGCGTGGGCGGCGGCCTGATCCTGGGCGGCCGCCTGGTCCACGGCCGCACCGGCAACGCCGGGCACATCGGCCACGTCGTGGTCGAGCCCCACGACGGCCCCCGCTGCACGTGCGGCGGCCACGGCTGCCTCGAAGCAGTGGCCCGCGGCCCCGCCCTGACCTCCTGGGCCCTGGCGAACGGCTGGCGCCCGAACCCCCGCAAACCCCCGGCTCCCGTCCCCGCGCCGGTCACCGCCCAGCCGGACACCGCTGTGGGATTCGGCGGCGCCGCACGTGGCGAGCCCGGGTGGCCCGGTGGGACGCACGTGCGGACCGCTCAACGGGCCGGCGAGGGCGCGCCTCACGCCGATGCCGCCGGGAGCCGCGTGCTGACCGGGAGCGAACTCGACGGGAAGGGAGTTGCGTTCCGGGAGGGTCGGGCGGCGGCCGGGAGCGGTCTTGGCGGGGAGAGGGTCGCGTTCCGGGAGGGTCGGGAGGCGGCCGGGAGCGGTCTTGACGGGGAGGAGGTCGCGTACCGGGAGGATCGGGAGGTGACGGCGCGGGAGCTGGCGGCGGACGCGCTGGCCGGGGATCCGGTGGCCGTACGGGCGATGCGGCGGGCCGGGCGGGCACTAGGCGTGGCGATCGCCTCCGCCACGCACCTGTGCGACCTCGGCCTGGTCACCGTCGGCGGCGGGCTGGCGCAGGCGGGGGAGCCGCTGTTCGGCCCATTGGAGGAGGCGCTGCGCGAGCACGCCAGGATGGGGTTCGCCCGGCACGTCGAGGTGCTGCCCGCCGCACTCGGCCAGGACGCGGGCCTCGTCGGCGCCGCCGCCCTCCACCTGGCCGCCGACCGCTACTGGTCCACCTGACCCCCGACCCACGAGACCCGGAAAGAGACGCGCACTTCGGCCTGCGGGCCGGGGGAGCGAGGCGGCCTTCGGCCTGTGTGGCTCGGGAAGCGACGCGCGGTTCGATCTGTGAAGCCCGGGGAGCGACGCGCCCTCTGACCTGCGGAGGCCGGAGAGCGGCGCACCCGTTGGCCCGCGGGGACCGGTGAGCCCAGTTCACGCAGCGTGAAGGCCCGGTGCCTCCTCGCTGCTTGGGGAGGGGGCACCGGGCCGAGCCCCGGTCAGGGGTGGGTGGTGGTGAGGGTGGGGCCGTCGTCGGGGTCGGTGCGGGAGTTCGTCGACGGGCCCTCGTCCTGCTGGCCGCCGGACCTGCCCTGGCCGGGAGGCGGCAGGGGGAGGGAGGTGGGCTCGCACGGGGCCACCTGGCCCTCGACGACCTCCAGGGAGGTGGCGGAGGGAGGCGCAGCGTCGCCCTGGGCGCTCTTCGAGACGGTCAGGACCAGCGTGGAGCCCTTGGGGACCTGGCCCTTCTCGATGGTGAAGGCGATGCCGTCGCCGTCCTTGCGGATGCCCGTCGCGAAGGCCCCACCCGCGTCCGCGTGACGGCCGCGCGGCGCCTTGCAGGTCTGGCCCTCAGGCAGGTAGTCCACCGCCGCGGGGACGCCGGCCGCGGCCAGGTCGCGTTCGAGGCCGTCGGGGTCGGTGAAGGCATGGATGCGTACACTCACCCCGCCGTCGGAGCCCTTGCTGACCGCGTACGCGGGCTCCGAGCCCATCCCGGCCAGCACCACCACCACCGTGGCGGCCGCCGCGGCCCCCGCCACCGCGGCGGTCAGCCCCACCAGCCGGCGCGGGCGCCGTGCGGGCCTCGTCACGCCCGGCGCCACTCCCGGCGCCACTCCCGGCGCCACTCCCGGCGCCACTCCCGGCGCCACTCCCGGCGCCACTCCCGGCGCCACTCCCGGCGCCACTCCCGGCGCCACTCCCGGCGTCGTCTCTGTCGCCATCCTCGTCCTCATCTCGTCCTTGAGTGCACTGAGAAGGCGGTCCTCGAAGGTGCTCACGTCTGTCCTTCCACGTACACGGCCGATGGCGAAGCGACGCCGGAGAGTGCACGTCTGGCCCGGTGGAGTCTGACCCGCGCGGTCACCTGCCTGATGCCCAGCGCGGCGGCGGCCTCGGTGACGGTGAGCTGGTCGATCGCGACCAGCTCAAGCACCGCCCGCTCGCCCTCGGGCAGCACCGCCATGGCCTCCAGAGCGCCGCGCATCCGCCGCTCGGCGTCGATGCGCTCCTCCATCCTGGCCAGGTCGTCGTCGTCCATCAGCCGCCGCCCGGCGACGCGGCCCGTGGCCCGCGACTCGCGAGCCGCCCGCCGGTGCTGGGCCGACACCACGTTGCGTGCGATGCCGTACAGCCAGGCGACCTCGCTGCCCCGGCCGGCGCGGTAGGTGTGTGCGGAGTCGAGCACCGCCAGGAAGACGTCGGCCGTCAGGTCCGCGGCCAGGTGGGGGTCGCTGACCCGGCGGACCACGAACCGCTGGACGGCGTCGACGTGGCGGCGATAGAAGGCCTCAAAGGCCCCGGGGTCTTCGTTGAGGCGCACCGGCCTCGCTCCCTTCGTCGTTCGCCCTTACACCCCTACTTGGGCCGGGCGGCGGGAAGCGTTTCCGAGCGCGGTCAGGCGGGACGGCCGGGCTGGAAGAGCCAGGCGTCGAAGAGGGGGCCGAGGTCCTTGCCCGACAGCCGCTCGGCCAGGTCGATGAACTGCTCGGTGGTGACGTTGCCGTAGCGATGCTCGGCCGTCCAGGTCTTGAGCAGGGTGAAGAACGTGGGGTCGCCGATGGTCTTGCGCAGCGCGTGGAGCGTCATGCCGCCGCGCGTGTAGACGGACTGGTTGAACAGGTCGTCGGGCTTGGCGCGGCCGGGTGGGTAGGACCACATGGGGTCGGACGCGGGTCGCGCGTGGAGCTCGTTGAACGTGGCGTCGGCGGTCTTGGTGCCCTTGTGCTCGGACCACAGCCATTCGGCGTAGGTGGCGAAGCCCTCGTTGAGCCAGAGGTCCTTCCACCGCTTGATGGTCAGGCTGTTGCCGAACCACTGGTGGGCCAGCTCGTGCGCGATGATCGACTCGTCGGGCTCGAAGCCGCCGTAAAGGGGCTTGGTCTGGTTTTCCAGCGCGTAGCCGGCGGAGTAGTCGTCGACGACGCCGCCGGTGGAGGAGAACGGGTAGGGGCCGAAGACCGTCGTCCAGTAGTCGGTGATCTCGCCTGAGGCGGTGTAGAGGTGGTCGAGCGAGCGCTTGAACCTGGGGTCGGTGGCGGCGAGGTTGAGAATGCCGGCGGCGGTCTTGCCCTCGCGCAGGTCGAACTTGCCGAGCGTGGCCGTGGCGAGGTAGGTGGCCATGGGGTGGCGCTCGCTCCACCTGTAGGTGGTCAGGCCGCCCTTGGTGGCGGGCTTGGCCGTCATCTCGCCGTTGGCCAGCGCGGTCACCCCGGCGGGCACGGTGATGGTGAAGTTGAAGGTGGCCTTGTCGGCGGGATGGTCGTTGCTGGGGAACCAGGTCTTGGAGCCGTTGGGCTCGGATGCCACGAAGGCGCCGTCGGGGGTGGGGATGAAGCCGTAGGTGCCGAGGTTGGCGCTGTCGTTGGCGGGCCTCGGCCGGCCGGAGTAGGTGACCTTGACGGTGAAGGAGGACGAGGCGCCGATCGCCTTGGCCGGCCGCACGGTCAGCTCGGAGCCCTGCCGGCTGAAGGTGGCCGCCGCGTCGTCGACGGTCACCCCGCGCACGTGCAGGCCGGTGAGGTCGAGGTTGAAGCTGGACAGGTCTTGGGTGGCGGCGGCGCGGATGGTGGCGACCCCGTCGAGGCGCTTGCCCTTGGGCGTGTAGGTGACGTCGAGGTCGTAGTGGGCGACGTCGTAGCCGCCGTTTCCGTCTTTCGGGAAGTCGGGGTCGCCGATGCCGGCCGCCCCCGCGCGCTCGCCCCCGACCACCGAGTTGCCGATCGGCGGCTCGTCGCTCGCCGTGCAGGCCGTCAAGGTGCTGAGCGCCGCCAGCAACGCCACCCCGCTTCTGGTGAAACGCATACGAGCCCCCTTCGTATCGTGACCAGAAGTTTACGCTGCGTCAGGCGATGATGACGACGGTCCTGGCGGCTTTGTCGTGCAGGGCCTGTTTGCGCGGGTCGAAGAGGATCCAGCCGAGATCGAGCAACGCGCCCAGACAGCAGGACCAGACGAGCACGCTCTCCACGGCCTGCCTGACGGCGACCTGCCCCACGCCCATACTGCCGCCGGATTCCGCCACGACACGGATGCCGAAGAGTTTCTTTCCCAGAGTCTGACCATTCCAGAAGGCGTGGAGCAGCCAGAAGTAGAGAAAGGCGACCAGGCCGGCGAAGAAGGTGTGCTCGACGGGATAGCGCGCCCACACGCCCGAGTCCCAGGCGTAGGTCCAGGTCGTCCAGGTGAAGGGGGTGGTGATGACGTTGACGATCAGCCAGTCGAGCACGCCGGCGAACAACCGCCGCCAGCGCCCCGCCAGCCCCGGAGGCGGCAGTCCCATGCGGGGATGGATGACCGCCGCCCTCCCGAGGCAAACCACCGGCTACATCAAAGGTTGCCCCTGCGCTCCTGCTCGCGCTCGATGGCCTCGAACAGCGCCTTGAAGTTGCCCTTGCCGAAGCCGAGCGAGCCGTGCCGCTCGATGAGCTCGAAGAAGACCGTGGGCCTGTCCTGCACCGGCTCGGTGAAGATCTGCAGCAGGTAGCCGTCCTCGTCGCGGTCCACGAGGATCTTGCGCTTCTTCAGCTCCTCGATCGGCACCCGCACCTGCCCGATGCGCTCGCGCAGCTCGGGGTCGTCGTAGTAGGAGTCGGGGGTGTCGAGGAAGCGCACTCCGGCGGCCCGCATGTGGTCGACGGTGGTGAGGATGTCGTTGGTGGCGAGCGCGATGTGCTGCACGCCCGGCCCGCCGTAGAACTCGAGGTACTCGTCGATCTGCGACTTCTTGCGGCTGACCGCCGGCTCGTTGAGCGGGAACTTGACCTTGCGGCTGCCGTCGGCGACGACCTTGGACATGAGCGCGGAGTATTCGGTGGCGATGTCGTCGCCGATGAACTCCGCCATGTTGGTGAAGCCCATGACCTTCCGGTAGAACTCCACCCACTCGTCCATCTTGCCCAGCTCGACGTTGCCGACGCAGTGGTCGACGGCCTGGAAGAGCCGGCCGTTCTTGGTCGCGGGCGGGGCGACCAGCGGCTCGGCGGCGGCGTACCCGGGCAGGTGGGGGCCGCCGTAGTTGGACCTGTCGACCAGGGTGTGCCGGGTCTCGCCGTACGTCGCGATGGCCGCGAGCTGCACCTTGCCGTGCTCGTCCTCCAGCGTGTACGGCTCCGCCAGCCCCCGCGCCCCGTGCGCCACGGCGTGGGCGTAGGCGGCCTCCACGTCGGGCACCTGGATGGCCAGGTCGATGACCCCGTCGCCGTGCGCGGCCACGTGCCGGGCCAGGTCGGTGCCGGGCCGCAGCGACCCGCGGAACTCGAACGTGGCGCCGCCCGAGGTCAGCACGTACGCGGCCGTGTCCCGGTCACCGTTCTCCGGGCCCCGGTAGGCGACGAGCCGCATGCCGAAAGCGGTCGAGTAGTAGTGGGCCGCCTGCCTGGCGTTGCCCACGGCGAACACCACGGCGTCCATGCCGTTGACCGGAAAGACATCACTCATACCACTAACTCTCGATTTCCCTGGACGAGTTGCGCAAGAGTTACTTGTATGAGTGCACAATCTGCCTAGCATCAGCCCGCCATTGGCGGTAAATCTGTACAGCATGACGATCGATGACCTCGACGCCCGCCTCATCGCCCTGCTCGCCGCCGAGCCCCGGCTCGGCGTGCTGGAGTGCTCGCGCCGGCTCGGCGTGGCGCGCGGCACCGTGCAGGCCAGGCTCGACCGCCTCATGGACCGCGGCGTGATCACCGGCTTCGGCCCCGACGTGTCGCCCGCCGCGCTGGGCTACGGCGTGACGGCGTTCGTGACGATGGAGATCAGGCAGGTGGCCGGGCACGACCCGGTGGCCGACCGGCTGGCGGCCATCCCCGAGGTGCTGGAGGTGCACACGATCACCGGCGACAGCGATCTCCTCTGCCGCGTCGTGGCGCGGACGAACGCCGATTTGCAGCGGGTTATCGATGTGATCGTCGATGTACGGGGCGTACTCCGGACTAATTCGATCATCGCCCTTGACACTCCGGTTCCCTACCGAGTGCTGCCTTTGGTCGCCGATGTTCCACGTCGCGAGGGCCGCCGGTCGTAGTATCGCTAGGGACGAGGCACCGTTGTGGATCGTTTACCCTTGGCATTCGCCCAGCTTGCGGGGGTTGGGCGAGGGTCGACGAGGGGGGTGGCCGAAGGGTGCGTAGTGGTGGTGGAAAAGGAATGCGGAAGCGGCGGATTCTCCGGATAGTCCTGATATCCAGCGGCGCGGGAATCCTCGTACTGATCGGGCTTTTCGCCGTTGCGTGGGCACTGACTCCCATTCCGGACGAGACCCAGAAGCAGGCGACCGCACAGGGTTCCGTGATCTATTACCGCGACGGAAAGAGCGTGCTCGCCCGGCAGGGCGTCGACCGCCGGCGGGTCGATCTGTCGCAGGTGCCCAAGCACGTACGCGACGCCGTCATCGCCGCCGAGAACCGCTCCTTCTACGAGGACGCCGGCGTGTCGGTCAAGGGCACCGCGCGGGCCGTCTGGTCCACGCTCACCGGCCGCCAGCTCCAGGGCGGCTCCACCATCACCCAGCAGCTCGTCCGCAACTACTACAGCGGTCTCAGCCAGGAGCGCTCGGTCACCCGCAAGTTCAAAGAGATCCTCATCGCGATGAAGGTCGACCAGTCCAAGTCGAAGGACTGGGTGCTGGAGCAATACCTCAACACGATCTACTTCGGCCGGGGCGCCAACGGCGTCCAGTCGGCCGCCCGCGCCTACTTCGGCAAGGACGTCGAGAAGCTCAGCGTGGCCGAGGGCGCCTACCTGGCGGCGGTGATCCAGCAGCCCAGCCGCTTCGCCGACCCCAAGGGCTCCGACCTCGCGGCGGCCAGGGCGCGCTGGCAGTCGGTGATCAAGGCGATGGGGCAGACCGGCGCGCTGACCCCGCAGCAGGCGGCCGCCGAGCGCTTCCCCGAGCTGGTCGAGCCGAAGAAGCCGTTCGAGCTCAAGGGCCAGGCCCAATACATGCTGGAGCAGGTCACCGCCGAGCTCAACCGGCGCGGCTACAGCGACGAGGACATCAACAGCGGCGGCCTCAAGATCGTCACGACCTTCGACAAGAAGCTCATGCAGGCCGCCAGGCGGGCGGTCACCGAGGTGCTGCCCGACGCCACGCCGAAGAAGGTGCGCACCGGGCTCGCCGCCGTCGACCCCGCCACGGGCGAGGTCGTCGCCTTCTACGGCGGCCAGCCGTCGCAGTCGAAGTACTACGACAGCGCGTTCTCGGCCAAGGTCATGGCCGGGTCGACGTTCAAGCCGTACACGCTGGCCGCCGCGCTCGACAACGGCTTCGACCTGTCCACCAGGGTCGACGGCAACTCGCCGCTGCGGGTCGCCTCGGCCGCGCAGGCCATCCCCAACGACGGCGACCGCTCCTACGGGCAGATCAACCTCATCTCCGCCACCCAGAACTCCGTCAACACCGCCTTCGTCGACCTCGGCCAGAAGGTAGGACTCGACAAGGTGGCCGAGGTCGCCGAGGCGGCCGGCATCCCCGCATCCCAGCTCGACCAGCACAAGCACGCCGCCGCCTTCCCGCTCGGCGTGGCGTCCGTCAGCGCCGTCCAGAACGCCTCGGGCTTCTCCACCTTCGCCAACAAGGGCGTGCACATGGAGGCCCACGTGGTGAAGTCGGTGACCGACGCCGAGGGGCGCGAGCAGGTCGTCGAGCCGGTCGCCACCAAGGTGGTCGGCGAGCAGGCCGCCGCCGACACCACGTACGCGATGCAGCAGGTCGTCAAATACGGCACCGGCACCGCCGCCCGGCTCTACGACCGCCCCGTCGCCGGCAAGACGGGCACCACGGACGAGTCGAAGTCGGTCTGGTTCAACGGCTTCACCCCGCAGCTCTCGGTCGCGGTCGACATGTTCCGCGACGACAACGCCACCGTCACCATCCCCGGCTACGGCACGCAGTTCGGCGGGCAGCTGCCGGCGCAGATCTGGCGGGCGTTCATGACCGAGGCGATGGCGGGCAAGCCCGTCGAGGAGTTCCCCGAGCCTTCCGAGTACGGCTGGTCGTCCGGCTACACCGAGCCCGACCGCGACCGTGACCTGCCCAGGCCCGACTACACCGCGCCGCCCGCCGACCCCGGCTGGGACGACCCCGAGTCCGACCCCGTCCTGCCGCCCACCGACGAGCCGCCGACGGAGGAGCTGCCCGACGACCTGGGCCGCTCGGGCGGGCCGCCCGAGGAGACGGCGCCGCCGGAGACGGACGAGCTCGACCAGCCGTCCATCCAGCAGGACGACCTCCAGGACACCCGCCCGCCGGACGGCCGCAACCGCCAGCCCGTGGCCTGACCGGCCAGCCCGGAAGGCGCCGCGCGGGCCTCAGCCGGCCAGCTCGGCCGTGGGGTGCCGCGCGGGGCTCAGCCGGCCGATTCGGCGGTGGGGGGCTCAGCCGTCCAGTTCGGCCGTGGGGTGCCGTGGGGGCCTTGACCGGCGTGCCGCGGGGGCTCAGCCGGCCAGTTCGGCTTTGAGGTCTTCGACGGTGGTCACGGGCATGCGGCAGGTGAAGCCCCTGCACACGTACGCCGCCGGCGCCCCGCCGACCGGGCCGCGCCCCTCCAGCAGGGCGGGGTAGCCGTCGCCGCCGGGCCGGCCGAGCGCCACCACCAGGCCGGGCGCGTCGGACAGCAGCGCCGCGCGGTGCAGCGCCGCCGTACGCGGGTCGTCGGCCGCGCCCACCACCGCGACCTCCACGGGCCCCGACAGCGCCGCCCGCGCCACGGCCAGCCCCCATCCGGCGAACCTGGCGTGCCCGCCGGCCAGCACCGACACGGTGCCGAGCGCGGCCTGCGCGGCCTCCCGGTGCCGGGCGGACCCGGTCAGGGCGGCGTACGACAGCAGCGCCCCCGCGGCCGCGTACTGGCCTGAGGGGGTCGCGTTGTCGGTCGGGTCCTGTGGACGCTGGAAGAGGCGTTCGGCGTCGTCAGCGGTGTCGTAGAAGCCGCCGGCCCCATCGGAGAACCGGTCGAGCACGGTGTCGAGCAGGGAGCCCGCGAGCCGGAGCCACCTGGGCTCGCCGGTGACGCCGTACAGGGAGATCAGCCCCTCGGCGAGGTCGCCGTGGTCCTCCAGCACGCCGGCGTTCGTGCCGGCCCTGCCGTCCCTGGAGGTGCGCAGCAGCCGGTCACCGTCGACGTGGACGTCCGCCAGCAGCTCGGCCGCCTGCGTGGCCGCCGCGACCAGCTCGGGCCGCTCGAAAGCGACGCCGGTCTCGGCCAGCGCCGCGATGGCCAGGCCGTTCCACGCGGCCACCACCTTGTCGTCGCGGCCGGGACGGACCCGCCGCTCCCTTGCCGCCAGCAGCCGCGCCCGCACGTCGTCGTAGCGGGCCGGATCCTCCGGGTCGCGCAGGAGCTGCAGCACCGACATGCCGTGCTCGAACGTCCCCCGCGGGGTCACCTCGAACAGCCTGGCCGCCCACCGGCCGTCGTCCTCGCCGAGCACCTCGCGCAGCTCGTCCGGCGTCCAGACGTAGAACTTGCCCTCCACGCCCTCGCTGTCGGCGTCGAGCGCGGAGGCGAACCCGCCCTCGGGCGTGCGCAGCTCGCGCAGCATCCAGTCGGCGGTCTCCAGCGCCACCCGCCGCGCCGGCTCGCCGCCGCCGGCCCGCCACCAGTGCGTGTAGACGCGCAGCAGCAGGGCGTTGTCGTAGAGCATCTTCTCGAAGTGCGGGACCACCCAGCGGTCGTCCACGCTGTAGCGGGCGAAACCGCCGCCGAGCTGGTCGTACATGCCGCCGCGGGCCATCGACTCCAGCGTCTTGACGCTCATCTCGCGCTCGCCCGAGCGCAGCAGGAACTCCAGCACCATCGACGGCGGGAACTTGGGCGCGCCGCCGAACCCGCCAGAGGCCGCGTCGAACGACTCCCGCAGGTTCTGTACGGCCTGCCGCAGCGTCTCCTCGCCCGGCTCAGGCCCGCTGGGCAGCGAGGTGTGCGCGTTGAGCGCCTCGACGACCTTGGCGCCCTGATCGACCACGGAGTCGCGGTCGCCCGTCCAGACGCGGTGCACCTCCTGCAGCAGCCTCCTGAACTGGGGCCGCGGGAAGTAGGTGCCGCAGTAGAACGGATGTCCTTCGGGCGTGGCGAACACCGTCATCGGCCAGCCGCCCTGACGGGTCATGGCCTGCGTGGCGTTCATGTAGACGGCGTCGACGTCGGGACGTTCCTCGCGATCGACCTTGACGTTGACGAAGTGCTCGTTCATCGACGCGGCCGTCTCGGCGTCCTCGAAACTCTCGTGAGCCATGACGTGACACCAGTGACAAGCCGAATAGCCCACGCTGATCAGCAGGGGCACGTCACGCCGCCGCGCCTCCGCGAACGCCTCCTCACCCCAGGGCCACCAGTCGACGGGGTTGGCCGCGTGCTGGAGCAGGTAGGGGCTCGTCGCGTCTTTCAAGCGGTTCATCAGGACCTCCCCGAACCACCCTAGCCACCCCGTCGCCGCGGACCTCACGGTGACGTGCGGCATCGCGCAGGCACGCGTAGGTTACGAGGGGTGGATATCAAGTTCGTCTGCGCGCACGCCGGCCGGTCGGCGACGGCCGTGACCCGCAGGGACGTCGCACGTGCCCTGCTCGCCGTCCCCTCGGGCGTGGCGCTCGTGGCGCTGCCCGACCTGCGGCGGGCCATGGTCGCGGCGGGCAACCCGCTGTCGGTGGCCTTCTGGGAGTCGGCCAAGGCGACGCTCAGCGCGATCGAGGCGGGCGTGGCGACGGTGGGCGACGTGCAGCGGTGGGTCGAGTCCACGGGCACCGAGCCGATCCTCATGACGCCCAGCTACTTCGTCTGGCCTGAGGAGGACGAGCGCGGGCCGGTGGCGACCGAGATGTTCGCGCGGCTGGTCGCCTACCTGGAGGACAAGGTCGCGGCGGGCGAGATCGATCCCGACGCGCTGGCGGCCGGCGACCAGGAGGCGCGCTCGGCGTACGAGGAGCTCCAGGAGAGCTGGCTGAGCACGCCGCTGCCCGACGGCCGGGTGCCCGGGTTCGCGGTGAGCGACGAGCTGGACGAGGAGCTGTTCTCGGCCTGGGACGAGGAGGAGGAGTTCGCGCTGTCGGAGCTGCGGCGCATACTCGCCGAGCTGCCCAAGCAGCCCGAGCTGCCGATGGCGGAGCTGGAGACGGCGGCGACCAGGCTGCGCGCCCTGCTGGCCCTGCCCGGCTATCCCTCCAGCGTGCTGCGGGCCTGCGCGGGCTTCGACGAGCGGCCGCTGCCCGACGACGACGTGGAGCTGTGGCTGGCGGTCGCGGCGGGCATCGCGGGGCCGATCTCTGACCTGTCGGAGGGCGCCGACGTGCTGGAGGAGTTCGCCGACCTCGACAAGGAGCTGAGCGAGGAGGACACCGCGCTCGCCAACCTGTGCGCCATCCAGCACGCCGACTGGCTGGCCGGGGTGGCGGCGCTGGTCAGGATGGGGCCCGGCGTGCTGGCCTCGCCCGAGCGGATGGCGCGGCTGATCGCCGAGTCGGAGGACATCGACATCGACGACCAGGACGACGAGGACCTCCACACCACCGAGAGCCTCTTCGCCTCGGTGGTGAGCCTGTGGGGCCTGCTCGGCATCGTGGACGCCGACGACGTGCTGACCCCGCTGGGCTGGTGGGGCCTGCCCAAGGCGCTGGAGCGCGCCTGGTCGGGCGAGGGCTAAGCCTCGGTGTCGACGAGCTCCTGGAACTCGGGGTGCCGCTTGATGTATTTGGCGACGTACGGGCAGAGCGGCTGCACCTTCAGCCCCGTGTCGGCGCTGGCCCGCAGGGCGTGGGCGACCAGCGCCGCGGCCAGCCCCTGCCCCTCGTAGGCGGGCTTGACCTCGGTGTGCAGGAAGACGATCTTCGTGGGCAGCAGCCGATAGTCGGCGAACCCGGCGACCTCGCCGTCCACGCGGATCTCGAAGCGGCTCTCCGCCGGGTTGTCGACGACCTCGCCGGCCATCTATTCGCCGGCCTTGCCGTCGGCGCCGCGCGCCGCCTTGCCCGCTGCCTGGGCCGACGCCTGGGCGGGCTCGGCCTGGTCGGTGTCCTGCTCGTGCTCGCGCGGCACCTGAATCCTCGACATCTGCTTGTTCATCGACTTGATCAGCATGTAGAGCGCGAAACCGAGCCCGGCCACGACGACGAACCCGAGCAGGCCCGGGCTGACTTCACCTGCTGCTAGAACGGTCACGGCTCCAGTCTGCCACCGCGATGCCGTGGTCCGGTCAGTGGCAGGCCGGTTCGACCTCGTCGGCGTGGATGCCGGCGAACAGGTCGTCCTCGGGCACCGCGGTGTCGACCAGCGAGCGGGCCAGGTGGTAGTCCTCGGTCGGCCAGATCTCCTGCTGCAGCTCGCGCGGGCAGACGAACCAGAAGCCGTCGTCGGGGTCGACCTGGGTGGCGTGCGCCAGCAGGGCCTGGTCGCGGATCTCGAAGTAGTCGCCGCACGGCACGCGGGTGGTGACCGGCCACTTGGCGGGGCGGTCCTCCCAGCGGGAGATCCAGTCGGCGTAGGGGGAGCCGAGCCCGCGCTCCATCATGGCCTCGTGCAGCGCCTCGAAGCGCTCCTTGGTGAAGCCCATGTGGTAGTAGAGCTTGAGCGGCTGCCACGGGTCACCGGTGCCGGGGTAGCGGTCGGGGTCGCCGGCCGCCTCGAACGCCTCGACCGAGACCCTGTTGGTCATGATGTGGTCGGGGTGCGGGTAGCCGCCGTCGTCGTCGTACGTGATGATCACGTGCGGACGGAACTCGCGGATCGCGGCGACCAGCGGCGCGGTGGCGTCCTCAAGCTTCTGCAGCGCGAAGCAGCCCTCGGGCAGCGCCTCGTCCTCGCTCTCGGGCAGCCCTGAGTCGACGAAGCCCATGAAACGCTGCTGCACGCCGAGGATCTCGCGGGCCCGCGCCATCTCGGCCCTGCGCACCTCCGCGATGTTGGCCACGACCTCGGGCCGGTCCATCTTCTTGTTGAGCACGGATCCTCGTTCACCGCCCGTGCACGTACAGACCAGCACTTCCACGCCCTCGCGCACATAACGCGCCATGGTGGCGGCGCCCTTGCTCGACTCGTCGTCGGGGTGGGCGTGGACGGCCATCAGCCTCAACGGTGCACTCACGGGCTCGAAGCTCCTCAGTAGGGACCGGTCACTCGCCCAGAGAGGTTAGTTTCTGCTGGGCGGTCGCGAGGGCACACCCCTCGCGGGCGACAATTGTCTCGGATAACGCCGAGGGAGTGCAGGGAGATTCCGCCATGGTCACCAGAGATGCCGGGAACGGGCCCGTTCTCGGCACCCCCGACGACTTCCCCGACCGGCCAAGGAGAGGCGGCCGGCTCGTCGTCCACGTGGTGATAGGCGTGCTGGTGGCCATCATCGCGGGCGGCTGGGGCTACGTGATGTGGTCGATGACGGCGGGCGGGTCGGAGGCGCCGTCGCAGGTGGTGACGTTCGAGGTCACCGGTCCGACGCGGGCGGAGATCACCTTTGAGGTGTACAAGCCCGACGATAGGGTGGCCGTCTGCCGGATCAGGGCGCTGGACGTCGATCACGCGGAAGTGGGCAGCAAGGAAGTAAGAATCCCGGCTGGTGAGGGTAGTAAGCAGCTCAAGGAAAGCCTCGACACGAGCGGTCAGGCGACTTCCGTCCACATCCAGTACTGCAATCTCGTATAGTGAGACATTTGGGGAAGCGTTCGAGCGACGGACTTGTTAGCCTTTCGCAATTCAACCGTATGCAACCTCAAGTGATCTCAGGGCCCCCTAGGCAAGCAAGGAGAACCCGTGGCCGACTCTCGCGATGAGAACGTCACATGGCTGACGCAGGAGGCGTACGACCGTCTGAAGGCGGAGTACGAATATCTCTCTGGTCCCGGGCGCGTCGACATCGCCAAGAAGATCGAGGCCGCTCGGGAAGAGGGCGACCTGCGTGAGAACGGCGGCTATCACGCCGCCAAGGACGAGCAGGGCAAGATGGAGGCCCGGATCTTCCACCTCAGGCAGATCCTCGACAACGCCCAGGTCGGAGAGGCCCCCAAGGCCGAAGGCGTCGTCGGGCCCGGCATGACCGTGACGATCCGGTTCGTCGGTGACGACGACGAGGTCACCTTCCTGCTCGCCTCCCGCGAGGAGAGCGGAGCACCGATCGACGTCTACTCGCCCAAGTCCCCGCTCGGGGCGGCGATCAACGGCAAGAAGATCGGCGAGAAGGCGACCTACTCCATGCCCAACGGACGGCAGAACACCGTCGAGATCCTCGAGGCTGTGCCGTACATCGGCAACTGACCCCACCGAACGACGACCGCCGGGCCCCCGATGGCCCGGCGGCATTTTCGCATGGGTCGGGAATCCGCCAGGATCTGAGCTTCCTGGTCAGGAACCGGCGGCGGCGTAACACGACCAGGCTGGTGCCGTTCATCGTGGTGGCGCTGGTCGCGGTGCTGACCGCCGACGTGCTCTTACTCGCGCAGCCCGAGAGCCTCTTAGAGCCCGGGGTGCCGCGCGCCACGCCGAAGCAGTCGCTGCTGGCGCAGAAGCGGCCGGAGCGCGTCCAGGCGTCGCCGACGGCCTCACCCACGGGGCCGGCCGTCCAGCCGGTGGCGCCGCTGAGCAAGCTGCACAAGCCCAACCTGTTCGTGCTCACCCGCAAGCCCTTCACCCAGGAGCTGCTGCAGAAGGTGGCCAAGGTGCCGGGCGTGCGGGCGCTCGAGCTGGCCGACGCCGCCTCGATCATGCTGGACGGCAAGCGGGTGCAGACGCTGGCGGTCAACCCGTCCACGTTCCGCGCCTACACCCCCAAGGTGACCGCCTCGTCCGACGCGCTGTGGCAGAACGTCGCGGCCGGCGACGTGGCGGTGTCGTTCGTGCTGGGCAACGACGGCGGGCTGCCGCTGCACAGCCGGGTCTCCGCGGGACAGTCGCTGCAACTGCGGGTCGGCGCGTACGCCACCACCGGCTTCGGCGCCGTCGACGCCGTCGTCTCCAAGGACGTCGGCCGCAGCCTGGGCCTGCCGCGCGACAACGCGCTCATCGTCAGCGCGCCCAAGGCCGACTCCGACGTGCTGCGCAGGCGCATACTCGCCAGGCTGCCCAAGGGCACGCAGGTGGCGATGGTCAACCCGGTGCTGCCGCAGCCGAAGCAGAAGGTGACCCAGAACTGGCCCGCCGGGTCGTTCATGACGGGCGAGCAGCTCACGGTGGCGCTCAGGGCGGCCGTGTCGAAGCTGGGCCGCCCGTACGTGTGGGGCGCCGAGGGGCCCGACACCTTCGACTGCTCGGGGCTCGTGCAGTGGGCCTACGCGCAGGCCGGGGTGCGCATGCCCCGGGTGACGCACCAGCAATGGGTGACGGGGCCGCAGGTGCCGTACGCGCAGGCGCAGCCGGGCGACCTGCTCTTCTGGCGAAACGACCCGACAAATCCCGCTTACATTTCCCACGTGGCGATTTATTGGGGTAACGGGAAAATGCTGCATGCGCCACGTACCGGAGACGTCGTGAAGATCGTCCCGGTGAGCACCCGCAACCTGGCCGGAGTCGTCAGGGTCAGCCCGATCACCGCCGCCAAGGTGCGCTGACAACCACCCAGAAGGACCACCCGGAAGAACCGCCCGGAAGAACCACCCGGAAGAACCACCGCCCTCAAGCGCGTGCAAAAGCGCCGCAAGTATGTAATGTTGATTACATGGCAACAGATGACGTGACGGCGCAGGTGCGCGGGTGGTTCACCGGACGGCTGCCCGGCGACTGGTTCACCGGCGCTCCCGAGATCATCATCGACCGCGAGGAGATCGCGGTCCTGGGCCCGCTCCCCGACCCGCCGCAGGACGTGCCGGGGGCCGAGCGGGCCGCGCTGATCGACGGGCTGGCCCGCCGCTTCAGGGAGGAGACCAGGGAGCGGCGCATCGAGATCGCCAGGGAGGCCGAGCACAAGTTCCGCCAGAAGGTCTCCTGGGGCGTGGTGTGCGGCGGCGAGACTGTGATGTTCACCACACTGTCGGTGCCCGTCATGACCCGGTTGCGCCAGGCCGAGCGCCAGGTGCTCGACACGCTCGTGGCCGCCGGCGTGGCCAGAAGCCGCAGCGACGCGCTCGCGTGGTGCGTACGCCTGGTCGGCAGACACACCGACACGTGGCTGGCCGATCTGAGAGACGCGCTGCAGCATGTCGACCGCGTTCGCGCCGCGGGCCCCGACGTCAATTCCTGAGACCCGCCAGCGGAAACGGACCGGCGAATGGACTAAACCACTTCGGAAATTGGTTCAGACCAGCCCTATTGGTCTGGACCACTGCCGAGAATTTCCTCTTTTAAATCTCCCCTTCCTGGGTAGGCTCCCCCAATCGTCAGGGCCGCTGCCTGCGGCGACGGCCTGACCGACAGGTCTATGCCAATTGGCGGGAAAGCCGCTTCGTCGTTAATGATGACTGGGCCCTGGGAGAGTGGAGGAGTCAGCGCCGTGTCCGTTTCCGTAGAAGTAACCGCACCCACCAGCAATAAGGAATTGGCCGCGTGGGTGAACGAGGTCGCCGCCCTTACCCAGCCGGACCGCGTCGAGTGGTGCGACGGGTCTGAGGAGGAGTGGACGCGGCTCACCAACCTCCTCGTCGAGCAGGGGACGTTCACGCGCCTGGCCGCACGGCCCAACAGCTTCTACGCCAAGTCCGACCCGAGCGACGTGGCCCGCGTCGAGGACCGCACGTTCATCTGCTCGGAGCGCGAGGAGGACGCGGGGCCGACCAACAACTGGATCGCGCCCGCCGAGATGCGCCGTACGTTCGGCGAGCTGTTCAAGGGCTGCATGCGCGGCAGGACCATGTACGTCGTCCCGTTCTGCATGGGCCCGCTGGGCGGGGAGATCTCGCAGCTCGGGGTCGAGATCACCGACTCCGCGTACGTCGCCGTCTCCATGCGCGTGATGACCCGCATGGGTGATCGGGCGCTGCGGCTCATCGAGGAGCGCGGCGACTTCGTCAAGGCCGTGCACTCCGTCGGCGCGCCGCTGGAGCCGGGCCAGGCCGACGTGCCGTGGCCGTGCAGCTCGACGAAGTACATCAGCCACTTCCCCGAGACCCGCGAGATCTGGTCGTACGGCTCCGGCTACGGCGGCAACGCGCTGCTCGGCAAGAAGTGCTACGCCCTGCGCATCGCCAGCGTCATGGCCCGCGACGAGGGCTGGCTGGCCGAGCACATGCTCATCCTGAAGCTCACGCCGCCGTCGGGCGAGACCCGCTACGTCGCCGCCGCCTTCCCGAGCGCCTGCGGCAAGACGAACCTCGCCATGCTCCAGCCCACGATCCCCGGCTGGAAGGTCGAGACGATCGGCGACGACATCGCCTGGATGCGTTTCGGCGACGACGGCCGCCTCTACGCGATCAACCCGGAGGCCGGCTTCTTCGGCGTGGCCCCCGGCACCGGCGAGGTGACCAACGCCAACGCGGTGAGGACGCTCTGGGGCAACAGCATCTTCACCAACGTCGCGCTCACCGACGACGGCGACGTGTGGTGGGAGGGGCTCACCGAGCAGCCGCCGGCGCACCTGACCGACTGGAAGGGCCGCTCGTGGACGCCGGACAGCGACGAGCCGGCCGCCCACCCGAACGCCCGCTTCACCACCCCCGCCGCGCAGTGCCCGACCATCGCGCCTGAATGGCAGGACCCCAAGGGCGTGCCCATCTCGGCGATCCTGTTCGGAGGGCGGCGGGCTACCGCCGTCCCTCTGGTGACGGAGTCGCTGAGCTGGGAGCACGGCGTCTTTCTCGGAGCCAACGTCGCCTCCGAGAAGACCGCCGCGGCCGAGGGCAAGGTGGGCGAGCTGCGCCACGACCCGTTCGCGATGCTGCCGTTCTGCGGCTACAACATGGGCGACTACTTCGGCCACTGGCTGGAGATCGGCCGCCGCAAGGGCGCGAAGCCCCCGCGCATCTACTACGTCAACTGGTTCCGCAAGAACGCCGAAGGCAGGTTCGTCTGGCCGGGCTTCGGTGAGAACAGCCGGGTGCTCAAGTGGATCGTGGAGCGCCTCAACGGCGAGGCCAAGGCCGTGCCCACGCCGATCGGGCTGCTGCCCGCCGACCTCGACACCGAGGGCCTGGACCTGTCCGATGAGGACCTGCGCACGCTGCTGAGCGTCGACAAGGACGTCTGGCGCGAGGAGGCGGCGCTGATCCCGGCCCACTTCGAGAAGTTCGGCGACCATCTGCCCAAGGAGCTGTGGGACGAGTACCACGCCCTGCTCGAGCGCCTCGGCTGATCGAGGCCCCTCGGGGCCGCCACCACGGCGCCGGCCGTCACTGCGACGGCCGGCGCCGTTCTTTTGCGCAAAGGCGGGGAGCTAAAGGAGCAGAACCCCGGTTCGAGCGGACCGCCCCTTTACCGTGCAGTTCAGGAGTCACGTCTCAGGACATGACGTTGATCGACCGCACGAGGGGAGGTCGTTCATGAACCTTTTTCTGCTGATCGCCGCGGTGATCCTGGCCCTCTTCACCGCCGCCGCGGCCGCAGGACGGTGGCGGGCCGTTCGCAGCGGGACGCCCATCGAGCTCGGACGCCGCACCGTGGAGCGGTACGAGCTGGCCTACCTGGCGGGCGGCCCGTTGCGGGCCGCCGAGACCGCGATCGCCCTGCTGGTGAGCTCCGGCGCCGTGCGCCTCGGGAGCGGCGGGCGGATCCACAAGGTCAAGCGCGGCCCGGCCGGCGAGGAGTCCGTCGAGAACGTCGTCATCAACCTGGTCGTCGGCCGGTCGGGGCGTAACGTGGCCGTGCTCAAGAGTGAGGTGGCGGGCAGCATCGCCGTCGAGGCGGTCAGGCGCCGCCTCGTGGAGGACGGGCTGGTCGTGGGGGACGACGGCGTGTGGCGGCTGCGCGCCTGGGCGCGCCGGCTGCTGGTGACGGCGGTGGCGGCGGTCATAGGGGCGGCTTTCGCGGGGGTGGGGCTGTCCGTCGAACCCGGCTCGTACGCGCTGCTCGCCCTGCTCGTCTTCGGGGGCACCGCCGTGGCCGCGGGGATCATGCTCCGCGGCCACCGGCGGTCGATGGCGGCGGCGCTCACGCCGGCCGGCCAAGAGGTCCTGGACGCGGCCAGGCGGGCCGCGAACGCCGACGACGAGGCCACGTCCATCGCGCTGCACGGGACGGCGGCACTGCGCGACGACACCCTGCGCAAGGAGCTCCGCCGCCAGTCACGCCGGCCCGTTCAGGCGGGCCGGACCCCCACCCGGAGGTCCAGCGGCGGCTACGTCCCCGGCGGCGCGACCTACGGCGCTTCCTCCGGCTGCGGCGGTGGCGGCTGCGGCGGCGGGAGCAGCAGTTGCGGCGGCGGGAGCGGCTGCGGCGGTGGCGGCTGCGGCGGTGGCGGCAGCTGACCGGACCACGGCTCGCCGCGGCCGGCGCAACGGGAAGCGCTGGCCGTGGCGAGCCGCTTGGAGCGGGACGGGGCTTGGCGGAGTGGGATGAGTCTCGACAAGTCCGGATGCGAAGGATATGGCTGCGGATGAGCCGGGGTGAGGAGGCCGAGGTGGCGCGACTGGGTGTGGGGATCGGGTGGCGATCGGAGCTGGACCTGACGATCGAGCGCATGGACGGTGTCGACTTCGTGGAAGTGGTCGCCGAGAACATCAGGCCCGCCCGCCTGCCGGAGTCCCTGCGTATCCTGCGGGCGAGGGGCCTGCCGGTGATCCCGCACGGCGTGTCGCTCGGGGTCGGCGGGGCGGAGCCGCCCGACCCGGCGAGGCTCGCACATCTGGCGGAATGCGCCGAGGCACTGGTCTCGCCGCTGGTCAGCGAGCATCTGGCGTTCGTACGCGGGGGCGGCGTGGAGGCCGGGCACCTGCTGCCGGTCCCGCGCACCCGCGACTCGCTGAGGGTCGTCATCGAGAACGTGCGCCGCGCCCAGGACGCGCTGCCCGTGCCGCTGGCCCTGGAGAACGTGGCCGCCATCTTCGGCTGGCCGGACGACGAGCTGACCGAGGCGGAGTTCCTGGCCGAGCTGGTGACGGCCACGGGCGTGGGCCTGCTCATCGACGTCGCCAACCTCCACACGAACCAGGTCAACCTGGGCCTGCCCGCCGTGAAAGCCCTGGACGTGCTCCCGCTGGAGCACCTGGCGTACGTGCACGTCGCCGGCGGCTACGAGGCCCACGGCATCTGGCACGACACCCACACCACGACCGCCCCCCAGGAGGTCCTCGACCTGCTCACCGAGCTGTGCGCCCGCGCCACCCCGCCCGGGGTGCTGCTGGAGTGGGACGACGAGTACCCGAGCGACGCCGTGCTGGCGGACGAGCTGACCAGGATCAGGACGGCCATGAGCGTGGCCGGGGACCGGCGATGACCCCTGAGCAGGAGCGGGCCAGGCTGGCGGACATGCAGGCCAGGGTGGTGGCGGCGCTGGTCGCCGGTGGCGAGGTGCCCGGCGGGTTCGACGAGGAGCGGATGCGGGTGCAGGCCGCGAGCCTGCTGGCCAAGCGGCGGGCCATCGTGGCGCGGATCCACCCCGACGTGGCCGCCGCCGCGGGCCAGGGCCTGGCCGCCGAGTTCGAGGCGTACGCGCGAAGCAGGGTCACGCCGCCGGCGAACTACCGGACGGACGCCGCCGGCTTCGCCGCCTGGCTGCGGGGGCGCGGCCTCATGGAGCCGGAGCCCGTACCGGAAAAGCCCTGGTGGAGGCGGTTGACGGCGGGGTTTAGGCGGCATCCGCCCGGAAACTGACAGGGGATGGGAGGACTACGCTGTGTCGACGGCTCTTACCTGACCGTCACTCCTGTCGCGTGCACCGACAGCGTCGGCGCGCCGTACGAGGTCACCCTTGAGCTCCACCGCGACGGCACCCCCTACGGCAGCGTGGGGGAGCGCTGCGGCTGGTTCCTGGCCCGGCTGGCCCGCGGCGTCGACGAGGCCCGCCAGGGCAGGGGCGCGGCCCGCCGCTGGGCCGACCCCGAAGACCGTTTCCCTGGCGACGAGCCCGACGGCGAGCTGTTCTCCTTCCGCTACCGCACCAGGGCCGGCCTGCCGGGCGGCGAGCTGCGCTGCCAGCTCAGGACCATCCCGGTCTGGCAGGCGGGACGCGGCGAGTGGCGGCTGACCCGCAGGGCGTACGTCGAGGCGTGGGCCGCCACCGGCGTCGGCACGAGGGCGGTGCTGACCTCGTCGGAGCTGGCGGGGTTCGTCCGCGGGCTGCTGAATGAGGCGGAAGGGTGTCTGAAAGGTAGAGATATGGCGAGGAATGCGGGAGGCGGAGCAGGCACAGGCGAAACGCGGTGATAATTGCCTGTTGGGTCAATCGACCGAAGGCACAGCACCGCTGGGGAGGCGCTCCGTGGGCCTGCGCGATCTGGTCTACCGGCTGTACGAGCACCGGCTGGAGGCCAAGCTGTCCAAGGACGGCATCCCCCGGCACGTCGGGGTCATCATCGACGGCAACCGTCGCTGGGCACGTGCCAGGGGCATGGGAGACGTGTCCTCGGGCCACCGCAAGGGCGCGGACAAGATCTCCGAGCTGCTCGGCTGGTGCCGGGAGACCGGCGTCGAGGTGGTCACGGTCTGGATGTTGTCCAACGACAACCTCAACCGGCCGCGCGAAGAGCTGGAGCCCCTGCTGCGCATCATCGAGGACGTGACGCAGGAGCTGGTGGCCGAGGGCTGGCGGATCATCCCCGTCGGAGCGCTCGACCTGCTGCCGGACCGCACGGCGAATGTCCTGAAGAACGCAAAAGAAGCGTCATCACACCGTCCGGGCCTGATTGTGAACGTTGCAGTTGGGTATGGAGGAAGGCGTGAGATTGCCGATGCGGTGCGCTCACTGCTCCAGGAGCACGCGAGCAGGGGAGCGAGCATCGAGGACCTCGTCGAGGTGCTCGATGTGGAGCACATCGCGGAGCATCTTTACACTCGCGGCCAGCCCGACCCGGACCTCCTCATCCGGACCTCGGGCGAGCAGCGTCTGTCGGGCTTCATGCTCTGGCAGAGCGCTCATTCCGAGTTCTACTTCCACGAGGCCTACTGGCCTGACTTCCGCAGGGTCGACTTCCTGCGGGCGCTGCGCGATTACGCTGCGAGACACCGACGTTACGGTTCCTGACGCGACAATCGGGTATCTAGGACGTAACGTTGGAAATGTCCGGCCACAGGTCGGACATTTCGGAGAGGGCCCGCCTTTGCACCATCACATGCCGAGGGGGCCGGACTCCGGCGCCGACGGCGTGAAGCGGTCGGGGACGCGGGTCCGGTCCGATTCCCACCTCGTCTGCAGGGTGCCCGCACCAAGGGGCACCCGGGGGAGAACGTGTGGCAGTGTCCTCGAGCAACCCTAATTCCCAGCCGGCGAAGCGCACGTACGTGCTGGACACCTCGGTCCTGCTGGCCGACCCGGCGGCCATGACCAGGTTCGCCGAGCACGACGTCGTCCTTCCGATCGTGGTCATCACGGAGCTGGAAGGTAAGCGGCATCATCCAGAGCTCGGCTATTTCGCCAGGAAGGCTCTGCGTTACCTCGACGAGCTTCGGGTCACGCACGGCCGGCTGGACGAGCCGATGCCCACGGGGGACGGCACGATCAGGGTTGAGCTCAACCACAGCGACCCGTCCATTCTGCCGGTCGGATTCCGCCTGGGCGACAACGACACGCGCATACTCACGGTGGCCCGCTCGCTGGCCGGCGAGGGGTGCGACGTCGTCCTGGTCTCCAAGGACCTGCCGATGCGGGTCAAGGCGGCCTCGATCGGCCTGGCCGCCGAGGAGTACCGCGCCGAACTGGTGCACGAGTCGGGCTGGACGGGGATGGCCGAGGTCCAGGTGACCGCGGAGGACGTCGAGACGCTCTTCGACGCGGGCACCGCCGACCTTGAGGAGGCCAGAGACCTGCCCGCCCACACCGGCCTGCGGCTGCTGTCGGCCAAGGGCTCGGCGCTCGGGCGGGTGCAGCCCGACAAGTCCGTCAAGCTGGTCCGCGGCGACCGCGAGGTCTTCGGTCTGCACGGCCGCTCGGCCGAGCAGCGCATCGCGCTCGACCTGCTGATGGACCCGGAGATCGGCATCGTCTCGCTGGGCGGCAGGGCCGGCACGGGCAAGTCGGCGCTGGCGCTCTGCGCGGGCCTGGAGGCGGTCCTGGAGCGCCGCCAGCACCGTAAGGTCGTCGTCTTCCGCCCGATCTACGCGGTCGGCGGGCAGGAGCTCGGCTACCTGCCCGGCACCGAGGGCGAGAAGATGGGCCCGTGGGCGCAGGCCGTCTACGACACGCTCGGCGCCATCACCTCGCCCGAGGTGATCGAGGAGGTGCTGGATCGGGGCATGCTGGAGGTGCTGCCGCTCACGCACATCCGCGGCCGGTCGCTGCACGACGCGTTCGTGATCGTGGACGAGGCCCAGTCGCTGGAGCGCGGCGTGCTGCTCACCGTGCTCAGCCGCATCGGCGCCAACTCGCGGGTGGTGCTCACCCACGACGTGGCCCAGCGCGACAACCTGCGGGTCGGCAGGCACGACGGCGTGGTCGCGGTCGTGGAGAAGCTGAAGGGCCACCCGCTCTTCGCCCACGTCACGCTGACCAGGTCCGAGCGCTCGCCCATCGCCGCGCTGGTCACGGAGATGCTCGAGGACATCACCATGTGATCATTTGAGCTCGCCGCAGGTGTACCGCCCCTCGACCTTCGGGGGGCGGTTCGGGTTGTCGCGAATGATCTTCACCTGCTCGAACGCCGCGTCCTGCTGCGCGGTGCAGACGATCTGCGCGACGCCGATCCTGGTGAGCGTGCCCTCGCCGCGGATGTAGACGGTCAGCGTCGAGGTGCGCGGGAGCTGGATCTCGTCCCGCTGCGGCGGGTTGACGGAGTTCTTGGTCCGCAGGTACGTGAACCCGCGCAGCGCCGTGTCCCGCCCGTCGAGCAGCGGCTGCCTGGAGGCCCCGAAGAGCGCGCCGAGCAGGCTGTCCACGGTGTCGTCCTCGACGTCGGCCGGCTCCAGGGTGAGCTTGCCGTCCCTGATGAGGTAGATCGTCTTGGACGGCGGCGGGATCTTCACGGTGGGGGCGTTGCCGCGGTCCTGCACGTCGGTGGGTGAGATGCCGCAGGCCGCCCCGGCCAGCAGGGAGACGACGGCGAGCACGCGGATGGTCTTCATGAGTGCGGCAGCCAGACGGTGAAGAGAGTGCCGGGGGTCTGGGGGCGTACGGAGATCGTGCCGCCGTGCAGCAGCACGTTGGACCGGGCGATGGCCAGGCCCAGCCCGCTGCCCTGGCTGCGGGCGCGGCCCGCGCCCGCCTTGAAGAAGCGGTCGAACACGTGCGGCAGCGCCTCGCGCGGGATGCCCTTGCCGTGGTCGCGCACCTTGACCTCCAGGCCGTTCTCGGTGGCCCTGGCGCTGACCAGCACCGGGGGCAGGCCGTGCTTGAGCGCGTTGCCGACCAGGTTGGCCACGATGACGTCGAACCTGCTGGGGTCGAGGTGGGCGGTCAGGCCCTGCGACGCCTTCACCGTCACCTGGTCGCTCCAGCCGCGCACCTCCAGGCAGTCGGCGATGCTGTCGGCCACGTTGACCGGCTCCAGGTTGAGCGTGGCGGTGCCGGCGTCGAAGCGGCTGACCTCGATGAGGTGCTCGACCAGCTCGCGCAGCCGTTCGATCTCCCTGAGCACCAGCCTGACGGCCTCGGCGGGCGCCTCGGGCAGGTGGTCGGCCTCCTCCAAGAGCATGTCGGCGACGGCCGTCATCGCGGTCAGCGGGGTGCGCAGCTCGTGGGAGACGTCGGCCACGAACCGGCGTGACATGGCCTCCAGCGAGCGCAGCTCGGCCACGCTCAGCTCCAGCGCGGCGGCGGCGTCGTTGAACCTGGCGGTCAGCCCGGCCAGCTCGTCCTGGCCGTGGACGGGCAGGCGGGTGTCCAGGCGGCCCTCGCCGAGCGCCTGCGCGGCGGCGCTGAGGCGGCGTACCGGCAGCAGCACCTGGCGGGCCGAGAGCAGGGCCACGACCAGCGCGATGAGCACGATGACGATGCTCGTCCTGGTGAGCGCGTTCCGCAGGGTGGCGAGCTGGGCCTCGTCGTCGTGCAGTGGGAAGAAGGCGAACGCGCGCAGCCCCGTGGCCTCGGGCACGCCGGCGTTCGCGCGGTAGACCTCGGCACCGACGATGAGATACAGCTCGTCCCTGATGATCTTGCGCTGGGTGACGACGCTCTGCTTGGCGCGGCCGTGCAGCTCGTTGGGCACGTCGCTCATCGACAGCGGGCCCTCGGCGGCGACCATGTTGCGGTATTCGACGAAGACGCTGCGGCCTGGCCCGCTCAGCGCGTGGGCCACGCGCTGCAGGTCGCGCTGCGACGGCGGGGCCTCGCCCGGCCTGAGTTTGCCGACCGGGAACGTGATGCTGCTGAGCTCCCTGGTCACCACGTCGAGCGCGGTGGTCTCCGCCCTGGAGACCAGCGCGGACTTGGCGAGCTCGTAGCCGATGGTCGCGACCAGCAGCGCCGCGCCGACGGCGACGAGGGTGAAGGTGATGACCAGGCGGGCGCGCAGCCCGGTGGGGCGAGGGATGCGGGGGATCCTCACGGCGGGCTGAACCGGTAGCCGAAGCCGCGCACGGTGTGGATGAAGACGGGCTCACCCGGCTTGGGCTCGATCTTGGCCCTGATGCGCTGCACGCAGGCGTCCACCAGGCGCGAGTCGGCGATGTGGGTGTGGTCCCAGACCGCGCGCAGCAGGTAGCGGCGGTTGAGCACCTGCCCGGGGTGGCGGACGAGCTCCAGCAGCAGCCGCAGCTCGGTCGGCGTCAGGTGGATCTCCTTGCCGGACAGCGTGACCTTCAGCGCGCCCCGGTCGATCACGAGCTCGCCGAACGTGATGCGGTCGGACGCGGCCGACTCCGCCCTGCGCAGCACGGCGCGGATGCGGGCGTCGAGCACGCGCGGCTCGACCGGCTTGACCACGTAGTCGTCGGCGCCGGCCTCGAGGCCCACCACGACGTCGAGGTCGTCGCCGCGGGCGGTGAGCAGGATGACGGGGAGCTGGTCGAGCTTACGGACGCGGCGGCACACCTCGATGCCGTCGATGCCGGGGAGCATGACGTCGAGGATCGCGATCTCCGGGCGGCGGGCTCTGATGTGGTCGAGCGCCTCCTCACCCGTCGCGTACGACGTGACGGAGTGTCCCTGCCGGGTCAGCGCCAGCTCCAGAGCCGTGCGCACCGAGGGATCGTCTTCTACAAGGAGGATGCCAGCCACGCGCACATTATTGTTCCATGTCCTGATTACCCGGGTTGTGTCACCGAACTGTGACATGTCGTAGATGAGATCCGGAAGTACGCACGGAACGCTGTAAGCGGCTTCCCTTCCGTTACGGGCGCCTGAAGGGCAGCCATCCTTATTGTGACCAACATCACAATATTTCGGAAATCCGGAGCCAACCAGGTGGTTGGTGAAATTTACGGCAAGCAATTCCCGCGTTTCGGTTGCGGAGCACCCCCTAGGACAGGGCAAGCTCATGCATCGTGAGCCCCGGTCCGAAGCTGAGCGAGCGCCCCCCGAAGGAAGACCTTCCGCCGAGGCGCCGGCCTTCGCGCGTCACCCCCAAGCGGGTGATCATCACCGTGCTCTCGGTGGCCGTCGTCGCCGGCGGCGGCGGGTTCGTCGCCTACCGCGCCGTCGAGAACGCCAACAAGCCGCCGCAGTCCTTCACCATGGAGGACCTCGGCAAGCTGGCCAGCGGCGACCTCTACGCCCCGGACCCCGAGGCCGACCTCCTCAAGGCCGAGGCCGAGCAGGCCTACCGGGCCGACGAGCTCAAGAAGAAGCGCACAGGCGCCGAGGGCAAGGGCCTCGACTGGGTGGTGCCCAAGCGGGCGCCGGGCGGTGACGGCTTCCCCGCCGCGAACTTCCCGCCCGGCAGCAACCCCTCGCCCGGCAGCAACAAGGCCACCGCGAAGTCGATGATGGCCTCGTTCGGGTTCGGCGCCGACCAGTGGGGCTGCCTGGAGCGGCTCTGGCAGAAGGAGAGCGGCTGGAACGAGCGGGCGATGAACCGCTACTCCGGCGCGTACGGCATCCCGCAGTCGCTGCCCGGCAGCAAGATGGCCAGCGCGGGCGCCGACTGGCAGGTCAACGCCGCCACCCAGATCAAGTGGGGTCTCGGCTACATCAAGGGCCGCTACGGCTCGCCCTGCGGCGCCTGGGGCCACTCTCAGTCCGTGGGTTGGTATTAGCGGGTCAACTTTCCTTCTCCAATCGGCAAGCCGTCGCGCCTCATCCTGTATACGGGCGCACGCTGGGCCGCATGGGTGTGAAGGTCAGTGTGATCGTCGATGTCCACAATCCGGGTGACACCGCCGATGCGTGCATCCGCTCCGCGCTGGAGCAGACGATGCCCGCGGACGAATACGAAGTGATCTTCGTGGACGACGGGTCCACGGACGGGATCGCCGAGCGCCTCGACGCCATCGCCGCGATCAGGCAGAACGCTCGCGCGCTCCACCTGCCGCACACGGGCTCGCCCATGCGCGGACGCAACGTGGGCCTCGCCGCGGCCGCCGGCGACTACGTCTTCTTCCTCGGCCAGCACGACCGCCTGGAGCGGGACGCCCTGGCCCGCATGTACGAGCGCGCCGTGGAGAGCGACGCCGACGTGCTGGTGGGCCGCCTGGTACGCGACTGGGGCCCGCCGATGACCGCCTTCGAGCGCAGCACCTCGCGGGGGGACATCCTGCGCGACCGGCTGCTGACCGTGCTGACGCCGCAGCAGCTCTACCGGCGCGCGTTCCTGGAGGAGCACGAGCTGGGCTTCCCTGTGCCGGGCAGCCGCATGGGCGAGCAGGCGTTCGTGACGCGGGCGTACCTGCACGCCAAGGTCATCGCGGTGCTGGCCGAGCACGTCTGCTGCCACCTGGGGGAGCGGCCGCGCACCGAGGAGGACCCCAGGGCCATCGTCAAGGAGCTGCACCGGCTGCTCGACGACGTGGACATGTACCTCGGCGAGGGCCGCCAGCGCGACCGCGTCTACGCGCACTGGTTCCGCCAGGCGGTGCTGCGCCCGCTGGTCACCAGCAAGTTCGCGGACTCCTCGGTCGATCGGGGCGCGCACTTCAGGGTCGCCCAGGAGCTGACCGAGCGCCGCTTCCCCGAGCGGCTCGACCGCCACCTGCCGGTGCAGCTGCGCGTGGTGGCCGCGTACGTGCGCGCGGGCCGCCTCGACCAGATCGTGCTCATGGCGAACGCCACCAGGAAGGCGGGCCTGCGCGCCGACCTCACCGAGGTGCGCTGGGACGCCCACGTCCTGGTGCTGGGCCTGAGCGTCGAGGTGGTGACCGGCGACGGCACGCCCGACCGCTACCGGGTGGACGGCGACCGCCTGCACTGGATCCCGCCGCGCGCGCTCGACACCAAGAGGCTGCCCGACGACATCACCGACATCACCGAGGCCGTCGAGCGGGCCCGCGTCGAGCTGTACGTCCGCCACACCGAGACCGGGCTCGTGCACTTCCTGCCGCTGACCCAGGAGGTCGAGCGGATCGAGGACGGCCGCCGCAGGATGCGGGTGCGCATCAAGGGCGAGACCCGGCTGGACGTCACCCAGGCGGCCCTGGGCGAGCCGCTGCGGCCAGGCCAGTGGGAGGTGCACGTCCGCATGTTCTCCGGCGCCAACCAGGCGAGGAGCCGCGTCAGCCGCCCCGAGGGGCCGCTCAACTGCCTGGGCGTGCTCGCTCAGCGGCCCAGGATGCGGCTGGTGGTGCCGTGCTGGAGCGACCAGGGCGAGCTGGGCCTGGCCGTCGAGCCGCGCTCGTTCTCCGAGTCGATCGCGCTGGTCTCGCCGGGCGTGGAGGTCAAGCACATCGGCGGGCACGCGTACGTGGTGCTGCCGGTGCCGTACGTGCCGCCGAGCGGCGGGCCGCCCCTGGAGCTGGTGATGCGCGGCACCGGCAAGCGGGCCCGCGAGGTGTGCGCGCCCGCCCTGGTCGAGGCCGGGGTGCCGGGCAGGATCGCGGGCCAGCTCGTCGCCAAGGTGCCGGTCAAGCGGCTGCTGCCGGGCGTCGAGCACCTCGGGCCAGGCGCCTGGATGTGCTCGCTGCGCTCGTCCGAGGAGGAGGTCGGGCTGCGCTTCGCGCTGGAGATGCGCCGGGGCAGGATCGAGGCCAGGCCGGCCGCCGCCGCGGACCCCGAGCACTCGCCCATGGGCCGCGACACGGCGCTGCACCGGCTCGGCAGGAGGCTGCCCGGCGCGCGGCACATCGTGCGCCTGGCACGCGCGGGCGGCCATCGCTACCTCAAGGACTGACCCAGCGCTCCAGCTCGCCGAAGGCGTTCCTGAAGGCCGGCAGGATGGGCTTGAGCCGGTCGGGGTAGAGATCGACGAGACTGTCGAGGTGGTTGCCGCCCTCGATGCGGTGATAGCGGAAGGGGCGGTGCGGGCCGACCATCTTCGCGTAGACGTCGGAGTCGCGCGTGATGGGCAGGAGCGTGTCCAGCGTGCCGTGCAGCGTGATCAGCGGCTTGGTGATGCGGCCGGTCAGCCCGATCTTCGCCATGGCCGCGTACGGCCGGCGCGCGTCGTAGTCGTAGTCGGCCGGCGCGCCCGCGTACGCCGGGTCCAGCTCCTTCTGGTAGAGCTTCTGGGTCAGCTCCCAGTAGTAGTCCCGGTGGAACGGCCAGAGGAACTCCGACCCGGCCGCGAACCCGGCCGCCCGCACCCCCTGCTCGTCCGGATACGCCTTGAGCGCCTGCGGCAGGAAGTTCAGCAGGTTGTCGCCCTTGACCCGCCAGAGCGTGCCCTCCCAGTCGATGCCGCCGTCGTAGAGCCACCCGCGGTTCTCCAGCTGCCACCTGACGAGGTAGCCGCCGTTGGAGATGCCGGCCGCGAACGTGCGCTTGGCCGACCGGCCGTAATGCCGCTTGACCACGGCCTTGGCGGCCACCGTGAGCTGGGTGAGCCGGTCGTTCCACTCGGCGATGGCGTCGCCAGGGCGGCGGCCGTCGAGGTGGAAGTCCACGCCCACGTTGCCCTTGTCGGTGGCGGCGAACGCGTAGCCCTTCGACAGCACCCAGTCGGAGATCGTGTAGTCGTTGGCGTACTGCTCCCTGTTGCCCGGCGTGCCGCTGACCACGAGGCCGCCGTTCCACTTCTTCGGCAGCCTGATGACGAACTGGGAGTCGTGGTTCCAGCCGTGCGTGGCGTTGCCGGTGGAGGTGTCGGGGAAGTAGCCGTCGATCTGCGTGCCGGGCACGCCGGTGGGGTTCACGGTGGCGGCCGAGTGCAGGCCCGCCCAGTCGGCGGGGTCGGTGTGGCCGCTCGCGACCGTGCCCGCCGTGGTCAGGTCGGCCAGCACGGCGACCTCGACGTGTTCCGCGCCCGGCACGGTGAGCTTCGGCACCGGGGTGAGCAGGCTCGCGACGAGCGTGAGCGCGACGAACATCTACGCCTCCCCGAGGTGCTCGGCCAGCACACGGCGGAAGTCCTCAGGGCGTTCGATGTGCGGGCTGTGGCCGCAGTCGTCCAGCACCACCTCGCGGTAGTCGCCGTAGCGCTCCAGCACCGCCCGCATCTGCGTCACCATGGGCTGCGCGGGCGTGCCGGGCGAGCCCGGCACCGCGCCGATCGCGCCCAGGTGGGCGAGGTCGAGCAGCGAGGTGTCGGAGACGATCACGTCGTCGGCGCCCCTGAGCCACAGGATCGGCGGCTTCGGGTCGATCTCGGGCAGGTCGTCCAGGCGGAAGTGGACGGGGGAGATGGCGTTCAGCACGCCGGTCTTGCCCGGCGCGACGCCCGGCCAGGTGCCGGAGGCGACCGCGTCGCCCGGGTAGTGCGACTCGCCGACCCGGGTGGTCAGCATCGAGCGCAGGTAGAAGTCCTCGTCGGGGACCGGGTTCTTGACGTACGTGCTCCTGAAGACGTTGCGCGGCGACGTCGGCGACTCCTCCGACAGGTCGCCCGCCTTGAGCCTGGCCACGAAGTCGGGGTTGGCCGCGCCCGCGCCGGAGCCGGTGCCGTCCTGGTGCGTCAGGCGGCCCTCAGGGCCCTCCGTGCCGCCCCAGCCGTACGGGGAGACCGGGTTGACCAGCGTGACGCTCCCGACCAGGCCCGGCCGGTCGCGCAGGAGCTGCAGCACCACGCCGCCGCCCAGGCTCCAGCCGACCAGGTGGACGCCGCCGAGGTCGAGCGCCTCGATCAGCTCGATGAGGTCGTCGGAGTAGTCGCGCAGGCCCCTGGTGGCGTCCACCGGCGCGGGGTCGCTGTCGCCGAAGCCGCGCAGGTCCACCGCGAGCGGCCGGAAGCCCTCGGGCAGCGCCGGCAGCGTGTCGCGCCAGAACGCCGACGAGGAGACGTTGCCGTGCACGAACAGCACCGGCGTGCCGGTGTCCCTGCCCTCGACGGTCATGACGTGCTGGGTGAGCCTGGATGTGGTGACCCTCATCGCGTGGTGGTCCTTTCCGCGAGGTCGCTGCCCTGAGTTTCGCGCGCCGCGTACACGGCGGCCAGCGTGAGCACCGCCGCGAGCGCGAGGTAGATGGAGATCGGCACGCTGCTGGCGTACTCGCGCAGCAGGGCCACCGCGATGATCGGGGCGAGGGCGCCCGCCACGATGGCCGACAGCTGCGCGCCGATCGAGACGCCGGTGTAGCGGGTCCTGGTGCCGAACAGCTCGGAGAAGAAGGCGGCCTGCGGGCCGTACATCATGCCGTGGAAGAGCAGGCCGACGGTGACCGCCAGCGTGATCGCGAAGAAGTTGCCGGTGCCGACCAGCGGGAAGAACGCGAAGATCCACACGCCGATCCCCGCCGCGCCGGCGAGGTAGATCGGGCGGCGGCCCACCCGGTCCGACAGGGCGCCCCACATCGGGATCGTCACGAAGTGGATGGCCGAAGAGACGAGCACCGCGTTCAGCACGGTCGAGTTGTCGATGCCGCTCTGCGTGGCGTACGTGATGACGAAGACGGTCAGCAGGTAGAAGGAGATGTTCTCGGCCAGCCGGGCGCCGATCGCCACCACCACGTCCTTGCCGTGATGGCGCAGCACCCCGACGATCGGCGCGCGCGCCTCCGGCGGCGCCGCCTGGAACACCGGCGACTCGGTGATCGTCAGCCGGATCCACAGGCCGATCAGCACCAGCACCCCCGACAGCAGGAACGGCACCCGCCACCCCCACGACAGGAACGCCTCGTCCGACTGCCAGGCGGCCAGGGCCGCCAGCACGCCGGTGGCCAGCAGGTTGCCGCCCGGCGCGCCCGCCTGCGGCCAGGAGGCCCAGAAGCCGCGCCGTGCCGTGTCGCCGTGCTCGGAGACGATCAGCACCGCGCCGCCCCACTCGCCGCCGAGCGCGAAGCCCTGCACGAGCCGCAGCGCCGTCAGCACCAGCGCGGCGGCCGGCCCGAGCGTCTCGTACGTCGGCAGGCAGCCGATCAGGAACGTCGCCGTGCCCATCATCAGCAGGCTGACGACCAGCAGCGTCTTGCGGCCGATCCGGTCGCCGAAGTGGCCGAAGACCAGACCGCCGAGTGGCCGGGCGACGAAGCCGACCGCGTAGGTGAGGAACGACAGCAGCGTGCCGGTCAGCGGGTCGGAGTCGGGGAAGAAGAGCTTGTTGAACACCAGGGCGGCTGCCGAGCCGTACAGGAAGAAGTCGTACCACTCGATGGTGGTGCCGATCAGGCTCGCGGCGACGATCTTCTTGATGGAAGTGGCCATGCCGGTCACCGTAGGGTGTGACCGGAGTCACTCATATGGTGCGAGAGCCCACAGTCTTCCGCTCAGCTGTGTGGGTCGTCGGTGCGGCCCAGCCGGTGCAGGCGCAGCGCTAGCTGGATCTCCAGGGCCCGCTCGGGGTCCGTCCAGCCGTCGCCGAGCAGCTTGGCGACGCGGTCGAGCCGCTGCGTGACGGTGTTGACGTGGATGTGCAGCGCCTCGGCCGTCCGCGAGGGCGAGCCGCCGGTCCCGAAGTACGCGGTCAGCGTGTCGGCCAGCGCGGTGCCCCGGCGCGCGTCGTAGTCGATGAGCGGGCCGAGCACCCGCGTGACGAAGCCGCGTACGTCGCGGCCGTCGCCCATGAGCAGCCCCACGAAGCCCAGCTCGACCGCGCCCGCCCCGTCGCCCGCGCGGCCGAGCGCGATCAGCGCGTCCGCGCACCTGCGCGCCTCCTGGTAGGCCGCCGCGACCTCGTGCGCGCCGGCCTGCTGCCGGGAGTCCGCCCATGATCCGCCCACCCGGGCCGCGCCCGCCGTCGCCGGGCTGTGCAGCGAGGCCGTCAGCTCCGCCGCCACCCGCCTGGCCACGCCGCCCGCGTCGTCGCCCGGCAGCAGCAGCACCACCTCGTCGCCGCGGCCCGCGGCCAGCCCGTGGCGCACGGCGGCCTGCGAGGACGCCCAGAACGCGGCCCGCTCGCGCTGACCCCCGTGCTTGACCACCACCACGATGTGCGGCGCGCCCAGGTCCATGCCCAGCCTGCGGGCACGGTCGGACAGGCCGGGCGACTCCGGCCGGGAGATCAGGTCGTCGAGCAGCTCGCCCCTGACCCGGCCCTCGGCCTCCGCCACGCTCCTGCGGAACAGCAGCAGCAGCGCGCACACCAGCGCCGCCCGCTCCAGGATCCGCTCGTCGGCGTCGTCGCTGCGCAGGAGCAGCGTGCACAGCGGCTCGCCGCCGACGTCCACGGAGGCGATCAGCAGGTCGCCCCTGCGCACCGTACGCCCCAGCGCCCGCGACGCCTGCGCCGCCTCGAACACCCCCGCGTCAAGCTCGCCCACGTCACCGCTGATCGCCCTGCCCAGGTCGTCGAGCACCGCGAGCGACCCGCCCAGCACGTCGGTCACCACGGCCGCCACGTCCTCGATGCCGCCGCCGCGCAGCACCAGCGAGGTCATGCGGTCGTGCGCCAGCGCGGCCCGCTCGACCGCCTCGCCGTGCTCCCTGGCCGTCCTGTGCGCCTGGGACAGCTCCTCCAGCGCGTTCCTGGTCTCCTGCAGCAGCCTGGCGTTGTCGATCGCCACCGCGGCGTGCGCCGCCAGACTGGCCAGCAGCGACACCTCCTCCTGGTGGAACGGCCGCGCGCTGCGGTTGGCCGCCATCAGCACGCCGATCACCCGCTGGCCGAGCCGCAGCGGCACGCCCAGGATCGCGACCAGGCCCTCCTCGGTGACCGCCTCGTCGATGTGCTCCTTGTGGCGGAAGCGGGCGTCGGCGAAGTAGTCGGCCGTCGCGTACGGCGTCGCCGTCTGCGCCACCAGCCCGCCCAGCCCGTGTCCCATCGCCAGCCGCAGCGCACGGAACTTCGCCGAGATCGACCCGTCGGTGACCCGCATGTACGTGTCGCCGCGCTCGGGGTCGTGCAGCGTCATGTACGCGATGTCGGTCGCCAGCAGCTGCCTGGCCCGGTGCACGATGGCCTCCAGCACCGCGTCGAGGTCGCGCAGGGCGGCGAGGTCGCCGGCGGTGTCGTACAGGGCCGACAGCTCCGCCTCGCGCCGCGCCCGCCGCTTGAGCAGGTCGCGCACCTTCAGCGCCTCGACCTTGGCCTGCTCCAGCTCCTCGATCGCCGCCGGGTCGGCGCCCGCCGCCCGCGCCTGGATGATCGGCCCCTCGAACTCGACCGCCGACGCCTCCCTGGCCAGCAGCTCGAGAAACCGCCTGACCACTACCGCGCCGTCCAGCCGCCGTCCACGGGCAGCGACACGCCCGTGATGAACGACCCGCCTGGACCGCACAGGTAGGCGACCATGTCGGCCACCTCCTCCGGCTCGATCAGCCGCTTGATCGCGGCCGGCGCGAGCATGATGTCCGTCACGACCTGCTCGGGGTCGATGCCGTGCACCCGCGCCTGGTCGGCGATCTGCGCCTCGACCAGGCCGGTCCGCACGTACGCGGGGCAGACGCACACCGAGGTCACCCCATGGGGCGCCCCTTCGAGCGCCACCACCTTGGAGAACCCCTCCAGCGCGTGCTTGGCCGTCGTATAAGCCGACTTGTACGGCGAAGCCCGCAGCCCGTGCACCGACGAGATGTTCACGAACCGGCCCCAGCCCCTGGCGTACATGCCGGGCAGCACCTTCCGCGCGATGAGGAACGGCGCCTCCACCATGACTTTGAGCATCGTGGCGAACACCTCGGGCGGGAACTCCTCGATCGGCGCCACGTGCTGGAAGCCCGCGTTGTTCACCACGATGTCCACCGGGTCGCCGGGCAGCGCCGCCACGAAGCCGGGATCGCTCAGATCGGCCACCACGGCCGTGCCGCCCACCTCGCCCGCCACCTTCTCGGCGGACTCGGCCCGCACGTCCACGACCAGCACCCTGGCCCCCGCCGCGGCCAGACGCCGGGCGCAGGCCGCCCCGATGCCGCCGCCGGCGCCCGTCACCAGCGCCGTCCGCCCCGTCAGCTCCTTCGCCATACCTCGCACCCTAGGCGCTCGACCCCCGCGGGCAGCATGGGGCCGAGCGACATAGATGCGCGGCGTCCTATGTGGATCAGCGGCGTCTGCTATGTTGGAGGGCATGATCGCGTATTCGTCCCAGTGGTGGTCCGCCTCTTAGGCGGTCCTCCCGGCGCGATACGCACACGGCCGCCTCGACGAGGCGGCCGTCACCGTGTGGTGGGTGTCCCCCCGTCGAGCACAGACGAGAAGGGGAACCCATGACCTCCACCTGGCCGCAGCTCCTCACCACGCTGCTCGACGGCGTGTCGCTCACCTCCCGCCAGGCCGCGTGGGCGATGGACCAGATCATGTCAGGGCGCGCCACCGACGCCCAGATCGCCGCCTTCGCCGTCGCGCTGCGCGCCAAAGGCGAGAGCGTCGCCGAGGTGTCGGGCCTGGCCGACGGCATGCTGGCCAGGTCGGCGGCCATCCGGGTGCCCGGCGACCCCGTCGACCTGGTCGGCACCGGCGGCGACCGCGCGGGCACCGTGAACATCTCCACCATGGCCGCCGTCGTGGCCGCCGCCGCGGGCGCCAAGGTGGTCAAGCACGGCGGCCGCGCCGCCTCCTCCATGGCCGGCTCTGCCGACGTGCTGGAGGCGCTGGGCGTGGTCGTCGACCTGCCGCCCGCCGCCGTCGTACGCGTGGTGGAGGAGACCGGCATCACGTTCTGCTTCGCGCCCGCCTTCAACCCGGCGCTCAAACGCACCTCGGCGCCGCGCCGCGAGCTGGGCGTGCCGACCGTCTTCAACTTCCTGGCCCCGCTCACCAACCCCGCGCTGCCGCCCGCCCAGGCCGTCGGCGTCTACCATCCGTCGATGGCGCCCGTGATCGCGGGCGTGCTGGCCGAGCGCGGCTGCTCCGCGCTCGTCTTCAGGGGCGACGACGGGCTCGACGAGCTGACCACCTGCGGCCCCTCCACGATCTGGCTGGTACGCCGCGGCGCGGTCACCCGCACGACCTTCGACCCGCTCGACCTGTCGATTACCCGGGCGCGTCCCGACGACCTGCGCGGCGGCGACGCCCGGCACAACGCCGAGGTCGCCCGCGCGGTGCTCGCCGGCGAGCCGGGGCCCGTGCGCGACGTCGTCCTGCTGAACGCCGCCGCCGCGCTGGTGGCCGCCGACGGCACGCCGCCCGCCGCCGAGCTGACGCCCGCGCTGGCCGCCGCCGTCAAGCGGGCCGCCGACGCGGTCGACTCAGGCGCGGCGCTGTCGCTGCTCACCCGCTGGGCGCACGCCACCCAGGAGACCGCCGCCCGGCTGCGGCCCGTCAGCTCCGGCTGAGCGTCACGGCCTGGTCATCGACAGGACGTCGAGGGCCGCGTCGAGCTGCTCCTCGGTCAGCGTGCCGGCGGCGACGTGGCCGCGCTCGACGACGACCTCCTTGATCGTCTTGCGCTCCGCCAGGGCCTGCTTGGCGATCTTCGCGGCCTCCTCGTAGCCGACGTAGCGGTTCAGCGGGGTCACGATGGACGGGGACGACTCGGCGTACTCACGGAGCCTGTCCACGTTCGCCGTGATCCCGGCGACGCAGCGGTCGGCGAGCAGCCGCGACACGTTCGCCAGCAGCTTGATCGACTCCAGGATGTTGCGCGCGATCACCGGCAGCTGCACGTTCAGCTCGAAGGTGCCCGACGCGCCCGCGAACGTGATCGCCGCGTCGTTGCCGATCACCTGGGCCGCGACCATCGCCGTGGCCTCGGGGATCACCGGGTTGACCTTGCCCGGCATGATCGACGAGCCGGGCTGCAGGTCGGGCAGGTTGATCTCGCCCAGCCCCGCCCGCGGCCCCGAGCCCATCCAGCGCAGGTCGTTGGCGATCTTGGTGAGCGACACCGCCACCACCTTGAGCTGCCCCGACAGCTCCACGATCGAGTCCTGCGCGCCCTGCGCCTCGAAGTGGTCGCGCGCCTCCAGGAACGGGATGCCCGTCGCCTCGCGCAGCTTCGCGATCGCCCGCTGCGCGAACCCCTGCGGCGTGTTGATGCCCGTGCCCACCGCCGTGCCGCCCAGCGGCAGCTCCAGGACGTGCTCCAGCGCCGCCGTCACCCGCACCACCGCGTGCTCAAGCTGCGTGGCGTACCCGCCGAACTCCTGGCCCAGCGTCACCGGCGTGGCGTCCATGAGATGCGTACGGCCCGACTTCACCACCCCGTCGAACTCCACCGCCTTCTCCCTGAGCGCCTCCGCCAGATGGCGCAGCGAGGGCAGCAGGTGGTACGTCACCTCCGTGGCCGCCGCCACGTGGATCGACGTCGGGAACACGTCGTTGGACGACTGCGAGGCGTTCACGTGGTCGTTCGCGTGCACCGGGCGGCCCAGCCGCTCCTCGGCCAGCATCGCGATCACCTCGTTGGCGTTCATGTTGGACGAGGTGCCCGAGCCGGTCTGGAAGACGTCGATCGGGAACTGGGCGTCGTGCTCGTTCTCCGCCACGTCCGCCGCCGCCTGGGCGATGGCCTCCGCCATGTCCTTCTCGATCACGCCCAGCTCGCCGTTGACCTCCGCCGCCACCGCCTTGACCAGTCCGAGCGCCGCGATGTGGGACGGCTCCAGCGTCCGCCCCGAGATCGGGAAGTTCTCTACGGCCCGCTGCGTCTGCGCCCGCCACTTGGCGCCGGACGGCACGCGTACCTCACCCATGGAGTCATGTTCGATCCTGAACTCACTCATGCCGTCCAGTCTTACCCACCGCGTACCGCTCCCGCCGAACCCCACCGGCGTTTCCCCGGGGAGGCGTGGGTGGTGCTCCGGAGCGGGTCAGCTGGAGAAGAGGGCCACGATGAGGACGGCGATCACCACGGCGGCCGCGGCGGCCACCGCCATCAGGACCAGCATGCCGTTGCGGTTGCCGGCCGGTTGCTTCTCCTCAGGGCCGGCGATCGCGAACAGGTCCGTGCCGAGGCCGTGGCTCTCGCTGATGCCCTGCTGCGGCCCGACCGGCTGCGGCCGGCCCGGCTGCTGGCCCGGCTGGGGTGGGGGCACCGGATAGACCTGCTGGCCGGGTGGGTTCTTGGGCGGGGTAGGGATGCGGGTGGTGACCACCGTGCTCTCGTCCCCAGGACCCTGGGGTGGCTGGCCGCCCGTGCCCTGGTCCGGTGCCGACGGGAAGGGGCCCTTGGGGCGCGAGATGCTCACCGTCCGCTCGGGGTCGTAATCGTCGCCCGCACCACCGCGCGGCCCACCCTGAACGCCTCCCTGACCACCAGCCTGCGGCGCGCCTGGCCCGCCCTGGGCGAACCCGTGCGGTCCGGTGGGTGCCTGAGGACCAGTCTGGGCACCGCCGCGCGATCCGCCGTAGGGCCCGCTGCCCGGGCCGCCCGGCGTGTTGCCGTGCGGGTCGCCTGGCGCGTTCCCCTGCGGGCCGTTTCCCGGCCGGCCCGGTGCGCCGCCCGGGGCCGGGGAGGCGAAAGCCTGCTGCCGGCCCGGTGGGGGATAGCTGGGAGGGGTGACCTGGGGCATGGTCGGCGAGTTCGCACCCCGCGCGCCACCCTGCGGCCCTGAAGCAGCATGCGGGCCCGTGGCACCCCGAGACCCGGGAGCACCTTGCGGGCCTGTGGCACCGTGAGGGCCTGATCCGGGAGCGCCCTGCGGGCCTGTGGCGCCGTGTGGGCCTGATGCCGGGTGCGCACCCGACGCGGGACCACGGCCGCCGGCCGCAGCGGCCGGCCGCTGGCCAGGCCCCGGGGGGACCTGCCCGCCACCAGGGCCACCCTGCCTGCCGGGGGCACCTGGACCACCAGGGCCACCCTGCCCGCCAGGGGCGCCTGGACCGCCGGAGCCGCCGGGCATGCCGGGGCCCTGCGCGCCCGGTCCGGCGGGGCCGACCGGCATCCCTGGGCGCTGTCCGCCCGGGCCGCCCTGCACACCCGGTCCTCCCGGCCTGCCCTGGCCGCTCGGTCCGCCCTGGCCGCCCTGTGCGCCTGGGCCCTGGCCTGCTGCGCCGGGGTGCTGGGAGCCGCGTCCCTGAGATTGGGAAGTTGTGGATTGGGGGGCGAACGGGTCGGGCAAAGCGGCCTCCTGCGCCTTAAGAGCCTCGGCCGTCAGCGCCGGCATCTCGCTCGTGGGGGTGTCGGCGACCATGCGCAGCAGGGTCTCCGCTTTGGCGGCGCCGAGGCGCTGCCGGTAGTCCTTGTTGAGCAGCCCGTTCAGCACCGGACGCAGCCGCCCCGCCTGCGTGGGCGGGTCGGCGTTCTCGGTGAGCAGCGCGGCCAGCGTCTCGGCGATCGTGGACCGCTCGTACGCGGGCCGCCCCTCGACGGCGAAGTACAGCGTCGCCCCGAGCGACCAGATGTCGGACTCGGGCCCGGTGTACTCGCCACGGGCCCGCTCGGGAGCGGTGTAGCCGGGTGAGCCGATGACCATGCCGGTCTTGGTGAGCCGCGAGTCGCCCTCCGCCTTGGCGATGCCGAAGTCGGTGAGCACGACGCGCCCGCTCTCGGTGATGAGCACGTTGGCCGGTTTGACGTCGCGGTGGGTGATGCCCTGGGCGTGCGCGGCGCGGAGGGCGCCGAGCAGGTCGACGCCGATCTCCGCCACGAGCCGCGGCGGCAGCGGCCCCTCCTCCTCGATCACCTGCTCAAGGGAGCGGGCCTCGATGAGCTCCATGATGATCCACGGGCTGTTGTCCTGGATGATGACGTCGTGGATGGAGGCCACGGACGGATGGTTGATCCGCGAGGCGATACGTCCTTCGCGGACCATGCGCTCGCGCAGCTCGGCCCGCTGTTCCTCGGTGAGCCCGGGGTCCTGGCGGATTTCCTTGACCGCCACCTCGCGCCCGAGCGCGCGGTCGCGGGCGCGCCACACGGTTCCCATCGTGCCCCGGCCGAGCGGGACGATGAGCTCGTAGCGCTCCGCGAGCAGGCGTGTCTGCTGTTCCGGCATGAGAAGAAGATATCGATTCTCGCTTGGGAAGTGCTTTACCCTCGCTTGCGAAGTTCTCTTGGCCAGAACCGCCGAGGAAGGAACAACTTTATCACCGTCGCTTTGAATCGGGCATAAGCGGACGGCGTGGGCCGCTGTTCGACACGCCTCCTGTGGACGCCTTCGCCGGATTTACGTTCGAGCCTGGGCGAGGGCACGGTGAACGGCGCGGCGGGCGGGTCGGCCCTGTGCATCCCCCGGTGCGAGGGCCGGCGTACGAAAGAGGGCTGCGGGATCGGCGCCGGGGCCCTGCCGGTGGCTTTACCTGTGGTTTTCCCGGGGCTTTTACGCGGCGGCAGCGGCTCCTCCGCCGAGCCGCCCGCGGCCACCCTGGCCAGCATGAGCGAGGCGCGTACCGAATCGAGCCTGGTCGCGGGGTCGATCCTGAGCAGCGCGTCGAGCACGGGCGCGAGCGGCCCCGCCTTGGTCATGGGGATCGGCTCGCCGCTGGTGAGCGCGGCCAGGGCGGCGGCGGCCGTACGCCTGCCGCTCAGGCCCCTGCCCTCGACGGCGGTGTAGAGGGTCGCGCCGAGCGACCACAGATCGCCGGCGGGGCTGGCCTTGGAGCCGAGCACCCGCTCTGGAGCGATGTATCCGGCGGAGCCCAGAACGATGCCCGCCTGGGTGATGGAGACGTCACCTTCGAGTGCGGCGAGGCCGAAGTCGGTCAGGACCGCGCGGTCCTCCGTCACCAGCACGTTGCTCGGCTTGACGTCGCGGTGCAGGATGCCCTTCGCGTGCACGGCGCGCAGCGCGCCGAGGATCTGCCGGCCGATCTCGGCCACTTTGCGGGGGTGGAGCGGTCCCTCTTCCTTGATGAGCTGCTCAAGGGACCTCGCGTGGAGCAGCTCCATCACGATCCACGGCCGGTCGTCCTCGGTGACGACGTCGAAGACGGTGATGACGGACGGGTGCGCGACCATCGCGGTGGCCCGGCCCTCGCGCTCGGTGCGCGCGCACAGCTCGGCGCGCAGCTCCTCGTCGAGAACGGTGGGCAGCCGCACCTCCTTGACCGCCACGTCACGGTCGAGCAGCTCGTCATGCGCCCGCCAGACGGTGCCCATGCCGCCACGACCAACCGGCTCAAGAAGCCGATAGCGCGCGGCGAGGAGGTATCCGGAAGGCGCACGCATGGCAGGCAGCTTACCTATTTGTGTAAACCGACCAGTAGAGGCAGGGCCGATTAATTGTTGCGAACTTAAGTCAACCCGTATGACTTGTGACGTCAGCAAACCCCCTGGTCACATCCGCGCGCCGGGGTGCTCGCGGTGCTCGCGACCCGTCTCCGGTAGCCCAGCGTACGCGATCACCTGCGGTTCGTCGCAACCCCTGCCCGGAGTGGCAGGGCGTTTTCGCAGGTCATACGCCGTATGTGTCGATCGGCACAACGTTCGGCGGATTGGTTGTGCATGATGCCTGGTAGGGGACTACCAGCAGTACGGCAGGCTGGCTGACAGGAACCACGGGGGTGCCGTCAGCGAGTTGAAAGGGTGCCGTAAGAGGACGGGGGCACGGTGAAGGCACAGAAACCCGGCGAAGCGCCCAGGCGAACTCACCGGAAACTGTCGGTTCCCGACGTCAGACTGAAGTCCTATCCACCGAAGACGGACCGCCGAAGGATGTGAGGAAGATGCGCCAGACGCAGGTGCGCCGCCGGCCGAGGAAGCCGGTCAAGGTGGCGCTCGACCTCCGCACTCCGTCAGGGCGCCATCTGCCCTTCTGACCGACCAGCAACCAGGAGCGCCATCTGAGAGGTGCGCGATGTGCAGTCACTACCCCGTTTGCCCGAGTGCCGACTCTCCCGACCGTGAGCGGTCGCACGTGATCGCCTCCCACCCCGACCAGGGTTGGAGCCTGCTCTGCAACGGCGTCGTGCTGTTCGACGACACCGGCCTGCTGCTGCCCGACGGCACCGTCGTGGCCCCGCACCGCGCGCCGCTGGCCGCCTGAGCTCCTGACCGCCGCGCCGCCGGGGCACAGGAGCCCCAGCGGCGGTGACCCGTCCGATGAGGAGCCTCAGCGGCGGCCGATGCTCAGCACGGGGCCCGTCTTGTCGGTGAAGAAATCCTCGCAGCTTCCTCGGCCGCATACCCGAGGCCAGTGGCGAGCTTCTGGGGCAGCACAACGTCAGCACCTGTGCTGACGACAACCATGTGCAATGCGAGGCCCCAGCACCCAAGCTGTACGGCTGTGATCTGGAGCCTTCGGGTTCGCCACGGAAGAGTGCTACAGCTTGGGCGAACGTGTAGGGATGCCGACGAAGGTGGCTCCGCCGTCAAGTTGCCGTTGATCAAAGAAGTCGGCGCCCTTGTCGTCCACGACGATGAACGCGGGGAAGTCGACGACCTCGATCTTCCACACCGCCTCCATGCCGAGCTCCGGATATTCCAGCACCTCGACCTTCTTGATGCAGTCTTGTGCCAGCCGGGCCGCGGGGCCGCCGATCGAGCCCAGGTAGAAGCCGCCGTACTTCTGGCAGGCCTCGGTGACCTGCTTCGAGCGGTTGCCCTTGGCCAGCATCACCATGGAGCCGCCGGCCGCCTGGAAGCGCTCGACGTAGGAGTCCATGCGCCCGGCCGTGGTCGGGCCGAACGAGCCGGAGGCGTAGCCCTCCGGCGTCTTGGCCGGTCCGGCGTAGTAGACCGCGTGGTCCTTGAGGTATTGCGGCATCTCGCCGCCGTTGTCGAGCAGCTCCGCGATCTTGGCGTGCGCGATGTCGCGGGCCACGACCAGCGGGCCGGTGAGCGACAGGCGGGTCTTGACCGGGTATTTCGACAGCTCGGCCAGGATCTCGGGCATCGGCCGGTTGAGGTCGATCTGCACGACGTCGTCGGAGAGGTGCTCGTCGGTGGTGTCGGGCAGGAAGCGGGCCGGGTCGGTCTCCAACTGCTCCAGGAAGACGCCCTCCGGCGTGATCTTGGCGAGCGCCTGGCGGTCGGCCGAGCAGGAGACCGCGATGGCCACCGGGCAGGACGCGCCGTGGCGGGGCAGGCGGATCACGCGGACGTCGTGGCAGAAGTATTTGCCGCCGAACTGCGCGCCGATGCCCAGCTTCTGGGTCAGCTCGAAGACCTTGGCCTCCATCTCCAGGTCACGGAACCCGTGGCCGGACGGCGAGCCCTCGGTGGGGATGGAGTCGAGGTAGCGGGCGCTGGCGTATTTGGCGGTCTTGAGCGCGTACTCGGCGGAGGTGCCGCCCACGACGACGGCCAGGTGGTACGGCGGGCAGGCCGCCGTGCCGAGCGACCTGATCTTCTCTTCCAGGAAGGCCATCATGCGCTTCTCGTTGAGCACGGCCTTGGTCTCCTGGTACAGGAACGACTTGTTGGCCGAGCCGCCGCCCTTGGCCATGAACAGCAGCTTGTACTCGTCGGGGTGGCCGTGGGGGTCCTCGGCGTAGAGCTCGACCTGGGCGGGCAGGTTGTTGCCGGTGTTCTTCTCCTCCCACATGGTGATCGGGGCCATCTGGGAATAGCGCAGGTTGAGCTTGGTGTAGGCGTCGTACACGCCGCGCGAGATGTGCTCGGCGTCGCGCCCGTCGGTCAGCACGTGGCGGCCGCGCTTGCCCATGACGATGGCGGTGCCGGTGTCCTGGCACATCGGCAGCACGCCGCCGGCCGAGATGGAGGCGTTCTTCAGCAGGTCGAGGGCGACGAAGCGGTCGTTGCCGCTGGACTCGGGGTCATCGACGATCTTCCTGAGCTGGGCGAGGTGCGAGGCGCGCAGGAAGTGGGAGATGTCGTGGACGGCCGCCTCGGTCAGCAGGCGCAGCGCCTCCGGCGACACTTCGAGGAACGTACGCCCGGCCGCTTCGACCTTCCGCACCCCCTCCGAAGTGATCAGCCGGTATTCGGTGTCGTCGGCTCCAAGCGGAAGCAGGTCGGTGTAGTCGAACTCGCCCATGTCCATCCTTTCGGTCGCTCCAAGAGATTACGCGCCCTTGAAGCGGGCCAGGGACCGGCTCAGGCCTCCGACGGCCGGACGGCGGGCTCGGGGCCGCCGGTGCGCGCCGCGGTGAGGCCCACCATGATGCCGGTGACCACCAGTCCGGCCCCGACCAGGTCGTACGCGGACGGCGTGGCGACGCCGAGCACCGCGCCCGTGACGATCGCCGCCACCGGGATGAGCCCGGCGAACAGCCCGGCCCTGCCGGGGCCCAGCTTGGGCAGCGAGCGGTACCACAGGAAGAACGCGATCACCGTCACCACGATCGCGAGGTAGCCGAGCCCGAGCGCCTCGGGCAGGGTGGGCGTCCGCAGCATCGCGGGGCCCTCGCTCACCCAGCCGACCAGCGCCAGCATGGGCACGGCCAGCGTCGTCGAGTACGCCGAGACCCTGATCGCGCCGAGCCGGGGCAGCAGCGGGATGGCCAGCAGCGAGAAGCTGATCTCGCCGACGAGCGCGCCGAGCGCCCACAGCAGGCTCTCGGTGGTGCCGCTGCCGAGCCCGGTGGCCAGCGTCGCGCCGGTCACCACGACGGCGGCGCCGAGCAGCAGCCGGGGCGCCGGCCGGCCGCCGGCCAGCGCGAGCGCCAGCGGCACGGTGCCGAGCACGGTGCCGACCAGGGCGGGGCCGGAGGCGCGGGTGGACTCGATGACGCAGACGTTGAAGAACACCAGCCCGAGCAGCGCGAGCCCGGCCAGGCAGAGCACCTCGCGGCCGGTCATCCTGACGAACCGCAGGCCGAGCACCCGCGTGATGACGAGCAGAACGACCGCCGCGACGAGATACCTGACGGCCTGTCCGCCGTATATGGGGTAAGCGCCGATCAGTCCCGCGACTCCGGCCAGGGTCCCCACCAGGAACATGGCCGCGGCGGCGCCCAGGATGCCGTTTCTCATCATGCGAAGGATGCTAGGGAGACAATGGTTCGGGAAAACAGTCCAATCTGCCGCTGGAAGACAGGACCAATATGGCCGACCTCCATATCCGGATAGACCGCGGGAAGGGAGGCATCGCCGGGCAGATCGCGTCGGAGCTGCGCGAGTCCATCCGCGGCGGGCGGCTCGCGCCTGGCACCCGCCTGCCCGCCACCCGCGACCTCGCCACCGACCTGCAGGTCTCCAGGGGCGTGGTGGTGGAGGCGTACGAGCAGCTGGTGGCCGAGGGCTTCCTGGTCTCCAGGGTGGGCGTCGGCACTCAGGTGACGCCGAAGAACACCCGGCAGCGCGCCGCCGCGCCGCCCAAGCCGCAACAGGTGCGGCGCAGGACGCCGAGCACCGTCTCCTACCATGGCCATCGCCCCACTTCCCCCGACCTCAGCCACTTCCCCCGTGAACGCTGGCTGGCGGCCGTCAGGCACGTGCTGACCACCGTACCCTCGGACGCCCTCGATTACGGGGACCCCGGCGGCGTGCCTGAGCTGCGGGAAGAGCTGGCCGGCTACCTCAGGAGGGTCAGGGCGGCCGACGTGCGCCCCGAGAACCTCGTCGTCGTGGGCGGCGTCGCCCAGGGGCTGAGCCTGGCGCTGCACGTGCTCACCGACCAGCGCCCGCTGCGGCTGGCCGTCGAGGACCCGACGAGCCACCGGCAGGTGCCGCTGCTCAGGCGGGCGGGCGCGCACGTCGTGCCGGTGCCGGTGGACGAGGAGGGCCTCGACGTGCGGCGCATCGGCGGTGACGCGGCGCTGGTGACGCCGGCGCACCAGTTCCCGACCGGGGTGGTGCTCTCGCCGCGGCGCAGGGCGGCGCTCATGGAGTGGGCGTACGCGGGGCACCGGCTGATCATCGAGGACGACTACGACGCCGAGTTCCGCTTCGACCGCGACCCCGTCGGCTGCCTGCAGGGGCTCGCACCCGACCGGGTGATCCTGTGCGGCAGCGTGAGCAAGGCGCTCGCGCCCGGCCTGCGTCTCGGCTGGGTGGCGGCGCCGCCCGACCTGGCCGAGGGCATCCGCAGGGCGCGCGGCGAGCTGGACCTCGGCTCGCCGGTCATCGAGCAGCACGCGCTCGCGCACTTCCTGCGGACCGGCGGCTACGACCGGCACCTGCGGCGGATGCGCAGGGAGTACCGCCGCCGCCGTGACGCGCTGGTGGGCGCGCTGGCCGCGGAGCTGCCCGCCGTACGGGTGCGCGGCATCGAGGCCGGGCTGCACGTCTACCTGGAGCTGCCCGCCGGGTGGGACGAGCCGCGTACGGTGCGGGCCGCCCAGGAGCTGGGCCTGTCGGTCGAGCCGGTCGGTCCGATGCGGGAGTCCGCGGGGCCGCCTGCCGTGGTCATGGGGTTCGCCCGGCTGCCCGTGCACAAGGCGGAGGAGGCCGTACGAGGCTTGAAGGTCAGAATGTCTGGACAAATCTTGACTGGAGGGGGCAGGCGTGCCTAGAAAGAGAATCTGATTCCAGAAGCAGGGAGGCGTCATGCGGGTGGGATTGCTGGGTCTGGGCCGGATCGGCGCCTTCCACGCCGCCACCCTCGCCGCGCACCCGCTGGTGGACGAGCTGATCGTGGCCGACCCCGTGCGCACGTCCCCGTACGGCAGGCCGGGCGACCCCTTCGAGGCGGACGCCGTCGTCATCGCCACGCCGACCGGCACCCACGCCGAGCTGATCGTCGTGGCCTGCGAGCGGGGCATCCCGGCCTTCTGCGAGAAACCGGTGGCGGGCACGGTCGCCGAGACCGTCAAGGTGCTGGAGGCGCGCGGGGACAATCGGGTGCAGATCGGATTCCAGCGGCGGTTCGACCCCGGCTACGTGGCCGCCGCCGCGGCGTTGCGCGCCGGTGAGCTGGGGGAGCTGCACCGCGTCCACATGGTGACGGCCGATCCGGCGCCGCCGCCCGCCGAGTACCTGCCGATGTCGGGCGGGATCTTCCGCGACTGCCACATCCACGACTTCGACATCCTGCGCTGGGTCACCGGCCGGGAGGTGGCGTCGGTGTACGCGCGCGGCGCCAACCGCGGCGCCGCCTTCTTCGCCGAGGCCGGCGACGTGGACAACAGCGCCGCGCTGCTCACCCTCGACGACGGCACGCTCGCCACGCTGCAGGGCTCGCGCTACAACGGCGGCGGGTACGACGTCCGCATGGAGCTGGCCGGCACCCGGCGCACGCAGGCCGTGGGCCTCGGCCCGCGCGCCCCGCTGCACTCGGCCGAGCAGCCCGCGAGCGGCGCCGAGCCGTGGCCCGACTTCGTCACCCGCTTCGAGGCCGCCTACCGCGCCGAGATCGACGCCTTCCTCACCGGCGACCGCAGCCCGTGCTCGATCGAGGACGCCCTGGAGGCCCTGTACGTCGCCGAGGCCGCCGACCTCTCGCTCCGCGAAGGCCGCCCGGTGGAGGTGGCGGAGGTCCGCCGCTGACGCTGATGAGGCCGGTCAGGTGGTGGCCGGGGTGCGCTTGGGTTCGAAGCCGGGCGCCAGGGCGATGATCGCCGCCGCCAGCACCAGCGGCGCGGCGAACGCCACCCGCATGTCCACGGCGTCCGCGATCCCGCCCACGAGCGCCGCGCCCACGATGAACCCGACGTAGTTGAAGAGGTTCACCCGGGCGATGGCGACGCCGGTGCCCGCCGGGTCGAGCCGCCCGGCCGCCGAGAACGACTGCGGCGCCACCACCGACAGCCCCACCCCGGTCAGGCCGAACGCGACGATGCCGAGCGGCTGGTTCGGCGCCAGCACGACGCCGAGGAACCCGATCGTGGCGATCACCCCGCCGATCCTGACGATGGCGGCGGGCCCGTAGCGGCGCACGGCCAGGTCGCCGGCGAGGCGGACGGCCAGCGTGGTCGCCTGGTAGGCGACGTAGGCCAGCGGGATCACCCGGGGGCCGGCCGCCAGCACATCCTTCATGAACACGGTGTTGAAGTTGGAGACGGCCGCGTCGCCGACGTACAGGAAGCCCATGGCCAGGCAGAGCGGGATGATCGGCCGCCAGGGGAAGCGGCCGGCGACCGTCTCCGCGGGCGTCTCCACCTTCTCCTCGGCGGGCCCGCACAGGTGCCGCCCCGCGTAGAGCGAGCCGGCCAGCGCGAACACCATGGGCGCGCCCATGACGACCGGCAGCGGCAGGTCGGCCGCCGCCGACGCCCACAGCGCGCCGAGCATGCTGAGCACGCTCCACACGCAGTGGAAGCCGTTGAGCACCTGTATGCCGTACCGGCGCTCGACCGCCACGCCCTGCATGTTCATGCCCGCGTCCACCGCGCCCACGGCCACCCCGAACAGCAGCAGCACCGGCACCAGCAGCGGCACGTTCGGGGCGAGCCCGGCCAGCACAACGGCGGCGGCCACGGCCGGCTGCGCGACGCGCAGCAGCAGCCTGCTGCCCCAGCGGGCGGCGAACGCTCCGGCCGCCACGCTGCCCGCGCCCGCGAACACGGGCACGATGAGCAGCAGCAACGTCAGGCTGCCCTCGTCGAGGCCGTGCTTGGACTGCAGGTTCGCGACCTGGATGAGCAGCGAGGCGAAGGACAGGCCCTGGACGCCGTAGACGACGTACGTGGCGATGCGGGCCTGGCGATCACGTGAGGACGGCACGGCGGCCTCCTGGTGGGGGGAGTCAAACGTGAGGCGGAGTCAGGTTAGCGGCTGCCCCGGCCCACCACCAGCACGAGATCGGCACGTTTACGTCGAGCTCTCCACCGCCACGCCGCCCGGCCGCTCCTCCCGCTCCCGTACGTCGATCCGCCCTGCCGCCGCCCACACCCCCAGCGCCAGCAGCGCCGCCACCTCCGTCACGGCCAAACCCCGCTCCACCAGCCCCAACGGCATGACGCGATACCACGGCAGCCCCTCGGCGGACGCGATGAACATCATCGTGCCGATGCCCGCCACCCACAGCAGCGAGCACACCCCGAACCCGAACGCCACCAAGGTCGCCCGCGACCGCTGCCGGTGCCACGGCCTGGCGATCAGCAGCGCGGCCAGCGGCAGGCTGAGGAAGGCCACGAAGCTGCCCACCCGGTGGATGCTGCCGCTCATGCTCGGCCCCACCGACCAGTCGTGCTTCTCGAACCAGGCCGTCACGAACAACCCCAGGCTCCACCCCATCAGCGCGATCGTGCCGAGCACCCCGGCCAGCTTCTTCCTGGCCAGCGACACGCCGATGGCGAGCGACCCCGCCGCCAATAAGCCCACCCCGAGGCCGAAGACCCAGCCGCCGGGCCCCAGCCCGTGCTCGCTGATGGTCCGGCGGAACGGATCCATCTCGTCCAGGCTGGAGATCTCCAAGCCGATGATCACCGCTATGCCGGCGCCTGCCGCGCCGAGTCCCCACCGCGCCGGTCGATGCACGTACGCCTCCCTTTAAGCGGATCAACGGCCGTACGGACGCCTGGATTCCGCGTCATCGGCGGAGAAAACAGGACACGCGCGGCACGCCGCCGTTCGCCGGGGTCCTCGGACACCTCACCTCCAGGGGCGAGCGAATCCGCCGACCGCCGGATATCGTCGGAGATGTGAACGAACGCGCGGGCTCGTGGTTGCCGAAGCTGCAGGAAGTCGGGGAGCGGCTGGCCGAGGAGTGGGTCTCCGCCCGCCGGCCGCAGCCATCGGGCGACGTGCCGCAGCCGCACGAGCTGCGCGCCTCCGACGCCGACCGCGAACGCATCGCCCAGGTGCTCCAGGACGCCCACGCCGACGGCCGGCTCATGCTCGACGAGCTCGAAGAGCGGCTCGGCGTGCTCTACTCCGCCCGCACGCTCGGCGAGCTGGCCGAGCTCACCACCGACCTGCTGCCGCCCGACCAGCAGCCGCTCAACCTCGACGGACGGCCCGTCTCCGCGATCTTCAAGCAGGAGAAGCGCGGCGGGCGCTGGGTGGTGCCCGCCGAGCTGGGCGTGACCGCCATGTTCGGCACCACCAAACTCGACTTCCGCGACGCCATCCTGCAGAACCGCCGGATCATCATCAACGCCACCCTCGTCTTCGGCGGCCTGGAGATCCACGTGCCCGAGGGGCTCGAGGTGATCAGGGTGGCGAAGGACAAGACCGTCCGCCTGACCAAACAGCCCACCGAGCCGGACGCGCCGGTCGTCGAGGTGCGCACCACGAACTTCGCGGGCGAGGTCAAGGTCAAGGAGCCACCGCGCCGCAAGCGCCGCCGCTGACCTCTCGTCTCGAAGATCAGCCGGCGGTGCCTGCTTGCCGGCTCAGCCGGCGGCGCCTGATTGCCGGCTCAGCCGGCGGTGTCGAAGTTGATCGCGCTGTACGCCCGCAGCTTCCAGAGCTGGTGCTCGCTCTCGATCTTCCTGATCGTGCCCGACCGCCCGCGCATCACCAGTGACTGCGTGACCGCCGAGCCGGCGCGGAACCGTACGCCCTGCATCAGCTCGCCCTGCGTGATGCCCGTCGCCGCGAAGAACACGTCGTCGGACTTCACCAGGTCGTTCGTGGTGAGCACCTGGCTCAGGTCGTGACCCGCGTCCACGGCGCGGGAGCGCTCGGCGTCGTCGCGCGGCCACAGCTTGCCCTGGATGACGCCGCCCAGGCACTTGAGCGCGCACGCCGCCACGATGCCCTCGGGCGTGCCGCCGATGCCCAGCATCAGGTCGATGCCGGTGCCCTGGCGGGCCGCCATGATCGCGCCGGCCACGTCGCCGTCGGTGATGAACTTGATCCGCGCGCCCGTCTCCCTGATCTCCTTGACCAGCCGCTCGTGGCGCGGCCGGTCGAGCACGACCACGGTCACGTCGGAGGGCGAGCAGTGCTTGGCCCTCGCCACCGCGTCGATGTTGACCGCGACCGGGGCCTCGATGTCCACCACGTCGGCCGCCTCGGGGCCGGTGACCAGCTTCTCCATGTAGAAGACGGCCGACGGGTCGTACATCGAGCCGCGCTCGCTCACCGCGATCACCGACACCGCGTCGGGCATGCCGAGCGCGGTCAGCCGGGTGCCGTCGATCGGGTCGACCGCCACGTCGCAGTCGGGGCCGCTGCCGTCGCCCACCTGCTCGCCGTTGTAGAGCATCGGCGCGTGGTCCTTCTCGCCCTCGCCGATGACGACCACGCCGTTCATGGAGACCGTGCTGATGAGCTGGCGCATGGCGTTGACGGCGGCGCCGTCCGCGCCGTTCTTGTCGCCGCGGCCGACCCACCGGGCCGCCGCCATCGCGGCCGCCTCCGTGACACGGACGAGTTCCAGCGCCAGGTTGCGATCAGGGGCGTGCTCGCTGGTGGCGAGCGCCGGCGGCACGGAAGTCTGGTCGGACATGATGGCTGGCCTCCTCGTGGGACGTCTCCCTCGATCGTAGTTGCCGGTCTATTCCCGGTCGGAGGGGGATAATCTGCAAATGGTGCGTGGATTTTGTGCCATACGCTGTGCGCGCCGGGGATCGCGCCTCCAACATGGTGCGTGGCCCCCGCCGTGGAGGAGATCCCTGATGAGCGAAGTGGACAGCGACGTCAACGGCGACGTTCCCGCCGGCGCGAGCAGCGACGGGGCCGTCGTCACCCAGCCGCGTACGTCCGAGCGCGGCGCGGCCACCCGCAGCTCACTGCTCGCCGCCGCCCGCGAGGTCTTCATCTCCAAGGGGTTCGCCGAGGCCGGCGTCACCGACGTGGTCGCTCGGGCCGAGGCCAGCGTCGGCAGCCTCTACCACCACTTCTCCGGCAAGGCCGACCTCTACCTCACGCTGTGGGAGGAGTTCCAGGCCCGGCAGACCCAGCGCACGAAGGAGGCCGCCCGCGCGGCCCGCGCCGCCGGTGAGAGCGACCCCATGGGGGTGTTCGTGCGTGCCGCGCGCGCGTACCTCGACGGGTGCCTTGAGGAACGCGAGCTGGCCGCGTTGTTCCTGCGCGGTGACGGGCCGCCCGGGTTCGACGTCATCATGCGGGACCGGCTCCGTACGTGGGCGCAGCGCAACGCCGCGCTCTTCGAGGACGACCGCGCCCTCGTCGTGGTGATCACCGGCGCGCTCGCCGCGGCCGTCTCCGAGATCGTCCTCACCGACAACCGGGGCCTGGCCGAGGACGTTCTCGCCATCATCGGCGGCATCCGCCCGGCCGCTTCTGCGACCGGCCGCTCCAACGGGTAACCTCGCCAAGTGTGCGACGGTTCACCCAAGGTCTCTACGGCTACGCGGTAGCCCTCTTCGTCTGCCTCGCCGGGGCCGGGCTGTTCCTGCTGGTCACCCCGCAAAGCCGCGATGAGCACATTCCGCGGTTCGACTACTCCATCACCGTCGCCAACTTCGGCCACGGCGTGCCGTACGGTGTGTGGGCGCCGCAGCAGGACCCGCCTGGTTGGGTGCCCAACAGCAACAGGATCGCCGACGGCGAGAACGGCGCCAAGGTCCTCTACCTCGGCTACGCCACCGCCAAGCGCGAGCACGCGATGTTCGTGCAGAGCGACGAGCAGCCCGCCGCCGGGTTCGCCAGCCGCATGGCCAACAGCGACAAGGCCGTCGGCACCCAGCAGATCGGCGGCGTCGCCTGGGAGCAGCGCTTCCGCGAGGACAAGAACCAGCGCTCGCTCGTCCGCGTCCTGCCCGATGTCACGCTCGTCGTCACCGGCACCGCCGACTGGCCCGAACTCGCCGACCTCGCCGGCCGCCTCCAGCAGCGGCCGAAAGGCTGAGCACGGGCGCCGGCGCGTCTAGGCTGGACGGCGTGGCAGACGAGAAGGCGCCCGCGGGCGAGAAGACACTCTCCTACGAGCAGGCCCGCGAAGAGCTCACCGAGGTGGTGCGGCGGCTGGAGACCGGCGGGCTGACGCTGGAGCAGTCGATCGAGCTGTGGGAGCGGGGGGAGAAGCTGGCGGCCGTCTGCGAGGAGTGGCTGCAGGGCGCCCGCGTCAAACTCGCCGCCGCCATGGCCCGCCGCACCGACCCCACCGCGTCCGACGACACCCCCTTCTAACCCCCGACCCCCGAGCCGCTGGCCTCGGCCTCCGGCCCCCGCTTTCAGGAGGCGGTGCGGGTGAGGGCTATGACCGGGATGCGGCGGGTGGTCTTTTTCTCGTACTCGGCGAAGCCTGGGGCCTGCTCCACCATGCGGGCGTAGAGGCGGTCGCGTTCCACGTCGTCCACGAAGTCCGCCTTGGTCACGAAGGTCTCCTTGCCCACCTCGATGGTGGCCTCCGGGGTGGCGCGGAGGTTGTGGTACCAGGCGGGGTTGTTGTCGGCGCCGCCGTTGGAGGCGATGACGACATAGCGGTCGCCGTCCGCCAGATACACCACGGGCGTGGTGACGTCCCTGCCGCTCTTGGCGCCCTTGGTGGTGAGCAGCAGCAGCGGCTGGCCCTCGAACATGCCGCCGACCCGGCCCTCATTGGCCCGGAACTCCTCGATGATCTTCGCGTTGAAGTCGTTCACGATTCTCGGCTCCTCGTCGCACTAATCGGAGAATTCTCCGCTTGAGGCAGCCTAACCGGAATTCTCTCCGCTTGTCATCGGTATGCTCGACCCCGTGTGGGAACGCCGCCTTCTGCCCGTCATCAGCCAGCCGCAGCCGGAGCGAGCCGACGCCGTACGCAACCGGCGCAAGATCCTCGACGTGGCGGCCAGGATGATCACCGAGCACGGCGCCGACGGCCTGTCGCTCGACGAGGTGGCCCGCGCCGCGGGGGTCGGCGTGGGCACGGTCTACCGGCGCTTCGGCGACCGTACGGGACTGCTCATGGCCCTGCTGGACGAGCACGAGCGACGCTTCCAGGAGGCGTTCCTCGCCGGCCCGCCACCGCTGGGCCCCGGCGCGCCACCCGATGAGCGGGTGATCGCCTTCCTGCACGCGCTCGTGGAGCGCATCGTGGCCCAGGAGGACCTGTACGTGCTGCTGGAGCGCAGCCGCAAGGCGAACATCGGGATGGGCCCGTACGGGCTGCACCACGTCCACCTGGCCGCGCTGCTGACCCAGGTGCGGCCGGGCACGCCCACGGCCTACCTGGCCGACGCGCTGCTCGCCCCCGCCAACGCCTGCCTGATCGCCTACCAGCGCCACGAACGCGGCATGACCGTCGACGACATCAAGGCGGGACTGACCCTGCTGGCCGAGTCGGTCATGCGCTGAGGTCAGCCGGACTCCTCCGCCCGGACGTTCAGGCGGTCGTCGCTCAGCCGGATCGTCAGGCGGGAGCCGGGAGCGACGTCCTTGGCCAGGCGGACGACGTCGCCCGACGGGTGCTGGACGATCGCGTAGCCGCGTTCGAGCGTCGCGGCGGGGGACAGGGAGATCAGCCGGGCCCGCAGATGGGCCAGGTCGTCGGCGGCCCGGTCGAGCGAGCTCGACAACGACCGCCTGGCCCGGTCGCGCAGCGCCTCCGCCTGCTCGGCGCGGCGCTCCAGCTCGCGTACGGGGTCGGCGAGCGACGGCCGCGAGCGTACGGAGGTGAGCCAGGACATCTCGCGGTCGAGCCAGCCGCTCATCACCCGGCGGCCACGGTCGCGCAGCTGGCGTACCAGCGACAGCTGCTCGCCCACGTCGGGCACCACCTTCTTGGCGGCGTCGGTGGGCGTCGATGCGCGTACGTCGGCCACCAGGTCGAGCAGCGGGCTGTCCTGCTCGTGGCCGATCGCGCTGACCACCGGGGTGCGGCAGGCGGACACGGCGCGTACCAGCGTCTCGTCGGAGAACGGCAGCAGATCCTCTAGCGAGCCGCCGCCCCGGGCGATCACGATGACCTCGACCGAGGAGTCGGCGTCGAGTTTGCGCAGCGCCTCGGTCACCTCGCCCACCGCGTACGGCCCCTGCACGGCGACTTCCTCGACCTTGAACGTCACCGCCGGCCAGCGCCGCCGGGAGTTCTCCAGCACGTCGCGCTCGGCCGCCGACTCGCGCCCGCAGATGAGCCCGATCGTGCCGGGCAGGAACGGCAGCCGCCGCTTCCTGTCGGCGTTGAACAGGCCCTCGGCCGCCAGCAGCTGCCGCAGCCGCTCCAGCCTGACCATCATCTCGCCCACCCCGACAGGGCGCATCTCCAGCGCGGTGAAGGCGAACGAGCCCCTGTTGACCCAGAAGTCGGGCTTGACGTGCAGCACCACCCGCGAACCGTTGGCCGGCCGCGGCACCGTGGCCTCGTAGACGCCGCGCGGAGCGGTGACCCTGGCGGACACGTTGGCGATGGGGTCGCGCAGGGTCAGGAACACCGTGCCGCCGCGCGCGCTCAGGTCGGTGATCTCGCCCTCGACCCAGACCGTGCCGAGTCTGCCGATCCAGCCGCCCACCATCTGCAGGACCGTGCGGATCGGCAGGGGAGACTCGGGCGAGGTCTTCGAGGTCATGCTCGGAAGACTACGGGGTCCTGTAGGGGTTACTCCGCGGCCTGGAGCTTGGCGAGGCGGTTCTCGAACATCTTGATGACCTCGGGACGCGCCGTCGTCGCCCTCTCGTACGCCAGGTAGTCGCCGATCTGCTCGGCCGTCTTGCCGCGCATCCTGGCGCGCAGGGACGCGACGGTGAGCTGCCCGTAACCCGGCAGCGGCTCGGTCATGTCCACCTTGGCGGGGGAGGCGGCCGGCTCGGGAGCGGCGGCGGGCTCGGGCGCCGGCGCGGGCTCCTCGGTGGCCGCGACGGGCTCGGGCGCCGCGACCGGCTCAGCGGCCTTCGACTCGGTCGCCTTCGGCTTGGCGGCCTTGGAGGTCTTGGAGGTCTTGGCCGGCTTCTCGGCGACCGGCTTCTTCACGACCGGCTTCTCGGCGACCGGTTCCTCGGCGGCGGGCTCCTCGGCGGCGGGCTTCTCGGCGGCGGGCTTCTTCGCGACCGGCTTCTCGACGGCGGGCTCGGCCACGGCCTTGGGCGCGGCGGGGGCGACCACCGGAGCAGCGGGCTCCTGAGCAGCCTCAGCGGCGGCGGCCTCGGACTTGGGCGGGTCGGTCTTGGCGGGGGCGAAGATGACCGGGTCGGGCTTGGTCTTGGCGACGCCGTTCGGCTCGGGCCGCGGCGCGAAGATGACCGGCTCCTTGCGGGCCGGCTTGTCGTCGTCGCCGGTCTCGGCGGGCTTGGCGGTGACCTGCTCGGCGGCGGAGGGACGGGAGTCGTACTCCTCCTCGCGCTCCTCCTTGCCGCCCATCCCCTTGATCGAGTTCTTCATGCGATCGACGAGCAGCAGCGCCTGCCCGGCGGCGCTCAAAGTGGTCTGGACGACGAGCAGCGGCAGGTCCTTGGCCTTCTCCTTGAGCTCGTCCTTGTTGGTGACGGTTTTAGCGATGTTGCGTAGCACGTCGCTGAAGGACATGTACGTCTCCCTGGGAGGTCAGTTTTGGACGGCCAGTCTGGCGCACCGCGGGCGGGCACGCACGCGCAGGCCGATGGGCCGCTCCACGTAGCATAAGAAGTATGGAGCCCCAGACCCCCACTTCCCGCCGAGTCCTCGTAGCCAAGCCACGGGGCTACTGCGCCGGAGTCGATCGAGCCGTCGTCGCGGTCGAGAAGGCGCTGGAGCAGTACGGCGCGCCGGTCTACGTCCGCAAGCAGATCGTCCACAACACGCACGTGGTGAAGACCCTTGAGGCCAGGGGCGCCATCTTCGTCGACGAGACCGAGGAGGTGCCGGAGGGCCAGATCGTGGTCTTCTCGGCCCACGGCGTCTCGCCCGCGGTGCACGAGGAGGCCAGGCAGCGCAACCTGCGCACGATCGACGCCACCTGCCCGCTGGTGACGAAGGTGCACAACGAGGCCAAGCGGTTCGCCAAGGACGACTACGAGATCCTGCTGATCGGCCATGAGGGCCACGAGGAGGTCGAGGGCACCTCGGGTGAGGCGCCCGAGCACATCAGGCTCATCGACGGCCTCGACGCGGTCGACCAGGTCGAGGTGAAGGACCCGAGCAAGCTGGTGTGGCTGTCGCAGACCACGCTGTCGGTCGACGAGACCACCGAGACCGTGGCGCGGCTCAAGCAGCGCTTCCCCAACCTGCTCGACCCGCCGAGCGACGACATCTGCTACGCGACCCAGAACCGGCAGGTCGCGGTGAAGGAGATCGCGGCCGAGGCCGAGCTGGTCATCGTCGTCGGCTCCGACAACTCCTCCAACTCCAAGCGGCTGGTGGAGGTGGCGAAGGACTACGGCGCGCAGGCGGCGTACCTCGTCGACAACGCCGACTTCATCCGCGACGAGTGGCTCGACGGCGTCACCACGGTGGGCGTCACGAGCGGCGCGTCGGTGCCCGACGAGCTGGTGCAGGAGGTGCTCGCGCGCCTGGCCGGCCACGGGTTCGGCGACGTGACCGAGGTCGAGCCGGTGCAGGAGAGCATGCGCTTCGCGCTGCCCCACGAGCTGCGCAAGGACCTGCGGGTCTCTTAGTCCTCGCCGCGCGGGGTGCCGTACACCTTGGGCTCGAAGTATCCCTCGGGCTCGGGCACGAACGACTGGCGCGGGCGCGCGGCCTCCGCGCCCGCCTTCAGTTCTTCGCGCAGCTCACGCACGTTGTCGCGCAGGCCGCGCCGCCAGGCCACGCCGAGCACGATGGCCGAGCCGGCGAACAACCAGGGCGCGCCGCGCGTCATCGACGTGTAGAGGCCGAGCGCCAGCGACTGCACGATCGACACCGAGCCGAACGCCCGCCCGAGCTCGACGAACAGCGTGGCGCAGAAGAACACCAGCGGCGGCGTCACCACCAGCGACAGCAGCTCGCGCCGGTTGACCAGCAGCACGCCGAGCGTGCTGGCGAGCACGAACGCGGCCCCCACGACGTGTTCGACGTCGAGCAGGGCGGCGAGCACATAGCCCGCCAGAGTGGCGACCAGGGCGAGCGCGATGGCACCGCGAGCCGTCAGCCTGACGGCAGAACGCCTGCCCTTCTCACCCACGTGGCCCACCCCCATTTACTGCGACCCGTTGGCCAACTTACCGTTCGCGTGGGTTATCAGAGATGAGGTTTCGAGCAGTTCGGGGGAGGCCAAAGGCCTGGGCAGCCCTTCGAGCATCTCCGGGGCGTCGAGTTCGCCCTCGACCACGCCCAGATCGTTAAGTTTGCGCGCGGTGACCAGGACGCGGCTTTCGAGAGATCCGACCGACTTGTTGTACGCCTCCACGGTCCGCGTCAGCGCCCGGCCGAGCGACTCGACGTTCCTGCCCAGTGACGACAGCCGCTCGTACAGCTCCTTGCCCAGCTCGAACACCGTGCGCGCGTTCTCGCTGAGCGCCGCCTGCTGCCAGGCGTAGTGCGCGGTGCGCAGCATGGTGATGAGCGTGGTGGGGGTGGCGATGTGCACCCGGCGGGTCATCGCGTACTCCAGCAGCCCGGGGTCGCGTTCGAGCGCCGGCGCGAGGAACGCCTCCCCGGGGATGAACAGCACCACGAACTCCGGCGACGGGTTGAACCCCTGCCAGTACGCCTTGGCCGCCAGCCGGTCGATGTGCTCGCGTACGTGCCTGGCGTGGGCGTCGAGCCGGACGGACGCGAGCGACTCGTCGGCCGCCTCCGCCGCCTCCAGATAGGCCGCCAGCGAGACCTTGGAGTCGACCACGATGTTCTTGCCGCCGGCGAGCCTGACGACCATGTCGGGCCGCATGGAGCCCTCGGTGACCTGCTCGTCGAAGTCGCAGAAGCGCTGCATCCCGGCGATCTCGGCGACCCTGCGCAGCTGCAGCTCGCCCCACCGCCCCCGCGCCTCGGGCCGCTGCAGCGCCCTGACCAGCGCGGTCGTCTGCGAGCGCAGCTGCTCGTTGCTCTGCCGGACGAACTCCATCTGCTTGGCCAGCTCGGCCCGCGCCACCTTCTGGCCCGTCTCGGTGTCGCGCAGCTGCTCCTCGACCCGGGCGAGCGCGTCCTTCAGCGGCTCGACCAGGTGCTCGACGGCCTGCCTTCGCTGATCGAGGTCGCCGGCCGCCTCGGCGCGGGTGGCGGCCAGGCGCGTCTCGGCGAGCTCAAGGAAGCGGATGTTGTTGACGTCGAGCGCGCGCGTGGACAGCGCCTGGAACCGCTCGGCGAGCTGCTCCTCGACGTAGACGAGCTTCTCCGCGGACGCCTTCGCCCTGGCGTCGGCCTCGGCGACCCGCACCGCCGCCCGCGTCCGCGCGATGAGGAACCCGACGAGCAACCCGACGGCCAGACCGATGACAAGCGAGACGACGTCCACTCCAGCGATGATGGCAAAACGTGGGGCCGCGCTTCTTCCCGACACGCTTGGGCGTTCCGCTTGTGCGGCCCATCGGTGGTCACGCAGAGTACAGGGATGGACACGCTCCCGAAGGTGGCGGCCGCCTGCGGCGCCCTGGCGCTCACGCTGATCGCGCTGGCCGGGGCCGTCATCGCGGGCTCGCGGACGGGCGTACGCGAGACCGGGCCGCGTCCCGTGCTGCGCTGGTCGCCCGGCGCGTGCGTGACGGCCGACTACGCGCTCACCGCGTGCAACGGCGGCCGTTCCGAGGTGGTGGCGCTGGCCTCCGACCCGCCCGGGCCGGGCGAGTGCCCGGTGGACACCGACGACGTGCTGCGGGTGGGCGAGGGCAGGACGGCGTGCGTACGCAACTTCCTCGAACCCCACCCGGGCGCGCCCGGCGGGGGCGGCGGCCTGCTCAGGCCGGGCGACTGCGTCTCGCTCGACGGCCGCGAGCACCCCTGCGCCGGCTCCGGCTGGTACGGCCGCGCACTCGCGCTCGCCCCCGCCCCCGCGACCTGCCCTGACGGCACCCTCGACACCCTCCAGGCCGGCGACCGGGTCCTCTGCCTCGGCCGGGGCGGTCAGGTGCTCGACGAAGGCGCCTGCGTGGCCGAGCCGCCCGCGGACGTGACCGCCAGGTCCGCCCTCACCCGCGTGCCGTGCGACGCGCCGCACGCCTGGGGGAAGGTGCTCGCGTTCACGTCCTCGCCCGATGACTGCCCGAAGCGCGCGCGCCGCTACCTCCGCGCCGACGGCGGCTATCGTCCGGTTACCTGTCTGTACGTCGCCAGCCAGTAAACTCGCTGACCGTGAACGAGCGCAGCGAGGCGACAACCAGCAGTCAGAGACTTCCGCGAGAGACGGAGCCGCTCCGATGAGTCTGTCCATCGGCATCGTCGGTTTGCCCAACGTCGGCAAGTCCACGCTGTTCAACGCGCTGACCAAGACCGGCAACGCGCTCGCGGCCAACTACCCGTTCGCCACCATCGAGCCCAACGTCGGCATCGTCGGCGTGCCCGACGACCGGCTGCCCGTGCTGGCCGAGATCTTCGGCTCGGCCCGCATCCTGCCCGCCAAGGTCGAGTTCGTCGACATCGCGGGCCTGGTCAAGGGCGCGTCCGAGGGCCAGGGCAGGGGCAACCAGTTCCTCGCCAACATCCGCGACACCGACGCGATCTGCCAGGTCATCCGGGTCTTCAGCGACCCCGACGTGACCCACGTCGACGGTGAGATCTCCCCCAAGCGCGACATCGAGACCATCAACACCGAGCTGATCATGGCCGACCTGCAGACGGTGGAGAAGGCCGTGCCGCGCCTGCAGAAAGAGGCGCGCAACAACAAGGACAAGAAAGCCGCGCTCGAGGCCGCGGAGGCCGCGCTGGCCGTCCTGGAGACCGGCAAGACCATCTTCGAGAGCGGTCTCGACCGTGACGAGCTGCGCGAGCTCCACCTGCTCACCGCCAAGCCGTTCCTGTACGTCTTCAACCTCGACGCCGACGAGCTGACCGACACCGCGCTCAGGGAGCAGCTGTCCACGCTGGTCGCGCCCGCCGAGGCGGTGTTCCTCGACGCCAAGATCGAGTCCGAGCTGGTCGAGCTCGACGAGGAGGAGGCGCTCGAGCTGCTGCAGTCGGTCGGCCAGGAGGAGTCGGGGCTGCGCCAGCTCGCGAGGGTCGGTTTCGAGACGCTCGGCCTGCAGACCTATCTGACGGCCGGCCCGAAGGAGACCAGGGCCTGGACGATCCGCAAGGGCGCCACCGCGCCAGAGGCGGCCGGCGTGATCCACACCGACTTCCAGCGCGGCTTCATCAAAGCCGAGGTGGTCTCGTTCGACGACCTGGTGGAGGCCGGCTCCATCGCCAGCGCCCGCTCGGCCGGCAAGGCCAGGATCGAGGGCAAGGACTACGTCATGCGCGACGGCGACGTCGTGGAGTTCCGCTTCAACGTCTGAGCGCCCCGCCGTCCGCCAATCACGCTCGGTGATCTTCGCTTGCGGTAGGTTACCGACGGCGGACGGCGGTGCAGCCCGTCTGGCGTGCTCATTCCCGGCGGCCGTCGATCGCTTGCCGCCGGGACAACTGATGCGTCAACCATTGCGGGCCTCCGCGCGTCGAATCGTCACGGCGTTCACGCTGACTCGGGAGGCCCTCATGATCCGTCGCATCATCCGGAAACGACGCCCGGCGCCCACCCTCACCGGCATCAGCCTGGAGGAGGAGCTCGCCCTCATCAGGGTCGAGCTGATGTACGGCCTGCGCGTCAACCGCGAGGAGTACCTCCGCAGGAAGGTGGACGAGCGCAACGAGATGGCCACGCGCATGCGCGAGCGCGAGCCCGCCGAGATGCTGGCCGATCTGCGCCACTCGCTCGAGCGGTCGGTGCGCCCGACCGTCGTCGACCTCCACAGCAGGCGCCAGGCGCGGGCGCACCAGGACCCAGAGCCCGCCTGAGCACAGGTTTCCATCCTGCCCGGCCGTGACCTCCGGCGCGCGAGCCATGCCGATTCCGCAGGTCGGGACAGTCCATGCCTGTTTTGGACAGGAATCCGTGGCCGCCGCGCTACCCGATTTTAGGCGTCTGGCCTGGTCAAAAGCTGTTTCTACCGGGAACTGACAGGAATCGGCACTGTGGCCTGCCATACGGGCCCGGTTTGCCGTGTGGACGGTCATGCCGCAGCATGGGCGTGGCTTTCCTGGAACAATGGCGGAGACCGGATAGGGTGGCTACTTCACCGCGGATGATGGGGATCGGCAACGGACGACACCGCGCCAGCCGGGGGGATCGGCGCGAGCGGAGGCGTGATGGCTCGTAGGTCTACCGTCCACGATCCTCGGATCGCTGACGGCCCCGGGCTTTCCGCAACCCTTGACACGGCTGACTTCGACGCGCCGCCGCCGCGCCGGCCGCGGCGTGGCGGCTGGTCGGGTGGCGGCGGACGCTGGCTGGTATGGACCGGCCGCGTCATTCTCTGGGCGCTTATTGTGGTTATCGTGGTGAATGGGATTCGTGCCCCATTTGAGCGGTTTACCCAGCAAGAGCCTGCGACGCCCAATGGCGCCGTGCAGGCCGACCATGGATTCCCGACCGAGCGCGGCATGGCATTCGCCGCCCAGTTCGCCGGGGTCTATCTCAATTTCAGCCCGGAAGACGCGGCGAGCAGGTCGGGCAAGCTCGCCGCATTCCTCGCGGCGGGCATGGACCAGCAGATGGGCTGGGACGGCTACGGCAAGCTGGCCGCCGTCGCGATCCAGCCGTACGACATCGAGGTCACCGACGCCCAGAACGCCGTGGTCAGCGTGGCCTTCCAGTCGGGGCCCAAGCGCATGATCCTCACCGTGCCCGTCTACTTCTCCGGCGACGACGCCGGGCGCTTCGTGGTCTCGGGCCGCCCCGCCATCCTGCCCGCGCCGGCTCCCGCCGACCTGCCCCAGGTCGCCGCGCCCGAGACGGACGACGCCGCGGCGGCGGAGCTGAAGCCGCAGCTCGAAGGCTTCTTCAAGGAATACGCGTCCGGCGACTCCGCCGGGCTGCAGCGCTACGTCGCCGCCGGCAAGAGCCTGCCGAGCTTCGGCGGCACGTTCACCTTCTCGCAGCTCAAGGAAGTCGTGGTGCCTGTGGGGGGTGCCACAAGAGAGATCCAGGCGGTCGTGGTGTGGGCCGTGCAGAGCGGTGACCCATCACCATCTCCCGATGCCACCGACCCGGCCGTGGTCGGCGGCACGCTCGAGCAGGCCTACCGGCTGACCGTCGAGAAGCAGGGCGACAAGTGGTTCGTCGCCGACATCCGCGGCGGCGGCCGGTCCGTTGGATAGACGCACGGCCGCGCTGCTGAACGGTACCCCCCGGGAGGACAAGAAGTGACCTTGAAGATCATATTGCTCACCTTGATGGAGATGACGCCCACGCCGACTCCCACGGGCATCGACACCGGGGGGCTCGCCAACTTCCTGCGGGCGTTCTTCGCCCCGCTGTTCCTCGTCGTCGTCTCCGTCGTGGCGCTGTTCTTCCTCTTCACGCGGGAGATCACCCGTTTCGTACAGTTCCTGATCTTGGCCGTGGCCATCGGAGTGATCTTCTACGTTCCCAACATCATCGAGGTGACGGCGAGGGCGATCGCGGGCGCACTGGGCATCAAGTAAGGGTTGAGACCGCTTTCCCGCGGTCATGTACGAGCGGGTGGAGAGGAGGACCGCGTTGGACCTGCCCACGTATACGAACATCTGGCGTATCGAGAAGCGGCTCTACAAGCTGTACGACCTACGGCTGCCCATGCCGCTGCCCATCGTCTGGATCGGCGTGTTCGTCGGGGTGTTCGTCCCGTGGTCCCTCCTGCTGGTCCTGGTCGGCGTGCCGGTGGAGATGCCCTGGCACGTGCTGTTCCTGGTGCCGCCCGGCATCGTCACGTGGCTGTCCACCCGGCCCGTCATCGAGGGCAAGCGGCTCACCGAGCTGCTGGAGTCCCAGCTGCGCTACCTCGGGCAGCCCAAGGCCTGGTACCGCCTCGCGCCCTCCTCCGAGCCCGAGGTCGTCGCCTTCTCCGGCCGGGTCTGGCGGGCCGCGCCCGCGCGGGTCAAGGCCACCAAGGCCACGCGGGCGGGCAAGGCCGCCAAGGCGCCGCGGAAGGAACGCAGGACGCAGCGGCGCCGCGAGGGTCAGCTCACCGGGCCGCGGCAGGTCCGTCCCGCCGTCGCCGCCGCGGCGGCCGCCGCCTCACAGGCGCCCGTCGCCGAGCCGGCGTCCGGGCGTACGGGGTGGGGGTCCCGCAGGGGTACAGCGCCCGCTCTCAAGGCCCCGGCCCTGCCGGCGGGCACCGGCGCCCCGGGCGGGGGCGTACGCCGCGAGGAGGGCCTCTCAGGCGGCTCTGGACGCGGCCAGGAACCTGTGCCCCTCATGGACGAGGTCATCGGCACCGCCCGCCGCGCCACCACCGACCGCGTCGTCCTCCACCCGGACGTACGAGACGGGGGCGACGTACGGGACGGGGGCCCTGACTCCCGCCGCCGCCCCACCCCCGCCGACGAGCCTTTGGCCTCCGCCGCCCCCGGCGCCCCCGCCGCCCCCGACCGCACGGCCGACGAGCCCGCCGCATCCGAGAGCTCCGCGCCGAACGACCGCGGGGCGGACCGCACCGCGGACGGTCTGGTGACCGATGGGCATGGCACCGATGGTGTGGTGAGCGGCGTGGCGGGCAAGCCGATCGACACCGAGGCGCTGCGGCGGCTGCGCAAGCTGGCGGCCAGCGCCGACGCACCGGCCGAGCCGGCGGGCCGAGCCGACGCACGGCAGGACGCACGGGCCGAGGCGGCCTCGCACGCCGAGGGCGGCGCATCTCCGGAGGACGCACGCCACGAGGACGAGATCGCCCGCGACCAGCACAGAAAGGGCCAGCCACCCCGGCTCGCCCCCGGTCTGCTGCTGTCGGGCACCCACCGCGTCTGGCCCCCGCTCAACCCGAACACCAAGCCCACCCCGCGCCCCGCACCCCGCAAGGACGACACCCGGGAAAAGGACCGCACCCAGCGCACCACCCAAGCCCCGGAGGCCGCCCACGACCTTCCGGCCGACCCCACTCCGTCCCGGACCGACGGCACGAGTGCCCCGGCAGGCGTGAGGGAAGCCACCTCGCCAGAGTCATCGGCCACGGCGTCCGCGTCGGAGGCGGGGCCGTCGGCGCCCGCCTCACGCCCGGCCGCCGATCCGCCCCAGGCCGACGACCTCCGCCCGCTCCCCAAGATGCCCGCCACCGACCCGGCCGGGCATGCGACCGCAGGCGGGGAAGCCCCGGCGCAGGACACCGTCCAGGCGAGCGGTGAGGACACAGGCGACGCCGCCGGACCGCAGGTCGATGACCGACAGGACGCGTCCGGTGATCGGCCGGCCGACGGTCCTCAGGAGGTCTCCGCTGCCGGGCCGGAAGGCCACGTTCAGGAGGAAAGGTCCGCGGCCGAGCCGGAGCCGGCCACGGCCGATGCGGACGAGCCCCGGACCGAACCGGCGGTCGCGGAGGCCGCGCAGAGCGCCCCGGCCGTTGCCGGTGCGCCGGAGGCGGCTGAGGGACAGGTCATTCCGCTCGGCCGGGAGCGCCGGGAGCGCAAGGAGGCCGCCGCTGCGCGTCCGAGCGAGGCGGCGGGTTCGTCGCAGCCGGGGCGGGAGGTCGCGCGGCGGGGTGGGGCGGAAGGTCGGCGCGCCGGAAGCGGTGAGGAGCGGCCGGGGCGGGAGATGGCGGCGCGGTTGCCTCGGTGGGATGTGGCCGAGCGTGACGGTGATGAGGCCGGGCGGCGGGCGGCTGACGTGCCGGTGCCGGGGCCTCGGGGTGGCGAAGGGCGGGTGCGGAGGGTCGAGTCCGTCGTGGGACGCGACTCCGGCGGGTGGCGGCGGATCGCTCAGGTCGTCGTCGGCGGTGGCGGGGTGCGTACCGACGGGTCGGAGCTGGACGAGGCGCGGGCCCGCGCGGTGTTCAGCGGCAGCCGCAGGGTCGTCGTGCTGGGGTGCACCGGTGGGGCGGGGCAGAGCACGACGGCGCTCATGCTGGGGCACACCTTCGCCCAGTACAGGGACGACAGGGTGGTGGCGGTCGATGCGAGCACCGGCGGCGGCACCCTGACCAGCAAGATCGAGCCGGAGACCCCCGAGACCCTGACGTCGTTGCTGTCGGGTCTCGACCGGGTCAGCGGCTACCTCACGATGCGGGGATACACCACGCGGACCGCCTCGGGACTCGAGGTGATCAGCGCGGACACCGACGCGGGCGCCGAGCAGCGGCTCGCGGACCGGTCCTTCTTCTCCGACCGCCGGATCGGCGAATCCATGCGCCTGCTCGACCGCCACTACAAGCTGGCCGTCATCGACCCGGCCGCCGCGCTGGCGGCCAGGTTGCTGCCGTACGCGGACCAGCTCGTCCTGGTGGTGCCGGCGAGCGAGGAGGCGCCAGAAGCGGTGGCGATGACGTACGAGTGGCTCGACGGGCACGGCTGCGCGGAGCTGCGCAGGCGGGCGGTGATGGTGGTCAACGGCGTCAGCAGGCGTTCGATGACCGACGTCGAGCAGGCGGAGTCGGTGGCCAGGGGCAGGTGCCGGGCCATCGTCAGGGTCCCCTGGGAGGACGACCTGGCGCCTGGCGGCGCGGAGGTGGTCGATCCCGGGCAGTTGCGCGCGGCCGGGCGGCGGGCCTACCTCGCCCTCGCCGGTGTGGTGGTCGCGGGCTTCGCGGCGCAGACCGTACGACCGAGCGAAGAGGAGTTGGCGAGTGACCCCCCGGGCACGAGAATCGGTGAGCGATAAGTGAACAAGCGAGCAGGTCTGGCCCGTTCATGCGCCGAGGGGGCGGCATGAGCAGGGCGTCCCGAGCGCATCAGCGCCTCGCGGTCCGCTACTTCGACGACCGCATCCTGCTCACGGACACCTGCGCATGGGCGTACTTCCGGCTTCCCACGGTCAGCTACGAGTTCGTCACGCCGGAGGAGCGCGAGGCGCTGGCCACCAACATCACGATCGCGCTCGCCGCGATCAGGATGCCCGACGCCGAGGTCCACCTGCGGGTGGCGCACCGCACCTATCCGGCGGCGGAGTGGGCCATGGCGCTGAACGCCACCTCCGACGAGGGGCCCGGCTGGCGCGACTACCTCGAGGAGATGTACCGGCACGTCTGGGCGAAGGACTTCTGGACCAAGGAGGTCTATCTCGGGGTGCGCCTCGGCCCGCGCGGCAAGCAGCTCGGCAGCGGCGTGCTCTCCCAGCTCTTCGGCTTCTACCATAAGACGGAGAAGACGCTGGGCATGGAGGACGACCACGTACCCGACAGCGAGATCGGCCGGTGGACCGAGTCGGCCGAGCGGCTCGGCAGGGCGCTCGCGTCGAGCGCGCTCTATGCCAGGCACGCCACCTCGACGGAGGTGGCGTGGCTGTTCCAGCACGCGGCGGCGGGCTCGCTCGGTGATCCGCCGCCGTCGGCGAGCCCGCGGCGGCGCTGGGGCAGGGGCGAGATCGAGTCGCTGGTCGAGGGGGAGATCCACAACGGCAGGTCGCTGCTGCGGATCGTGCAGCCCCAGGGCGACTCGTACGTCGCGCACCTGTCGTTCGCGCGCTTCCCCGACCTGATGCCGTTCCCCGACGGCGAGCCGTGGATGCACTTCGCGGACCAGCTGCCGTTCCCGGTGGAGATCTCCTCGCGGATGCGGCTGATCCCGCCGGTGAAGGCGTCGAAGGACGTCGCGCGCAAGCTGGCGCACGCCCGCGACATGGACCACCACATCAGGGAGGCGGGCGCGGAGGCGCCGCTGGCGCTGGCCGAGCAGATCGACGCGGCCCGCATGCTGGAGCACGGCATCACCAAGGAGCGCCTGCCCTTCGTGTACGGCTGGCACCGCCTGATCATCTCGGCCCCCACCGAGGACATCTGCGTGCAGCGGGTGGAGGCGGTGGTGGAGCACTACCGCGACATGGGCATCGACGTGGTCAACTCGACGGGCGACCAGTTCTCGCTGTTCTGCGAGGCGCTGCCGGGCGAGAAGGTCAGGGTCAACGCCTACGCCCAGCGGCAGCCGCTGCGCACGATCGCGGGCGGCATGGCCACGGCCACGGTCGATCTCGGCGACCGGCTGGGCGAGGGCAGCGAGGGCTGGCTGGGGCCGTACATCGGGGAGACGGTCGGCAGGGCGCGCAGCATCGTGCACTTCGACCCGCTGGTGGCGGCGACCCGCAACAGGCCGACGGCCATCGCGATCACCGGCGAGCCCGGCGGCGGCAAGACCACGCTGGCGCTGCTGATGATCTACCAGATGGCGTTGCGTGGCGTGACGGTCGCGGTCATCGACCCCAAGGGCGACGCGGAGTCGCTGGTGCAACTGCTGGACAAGCGCGGGCGCAAGGCGAGGGTGATCCCGCTCGGTTCGGCGGCGCCGGGTCTGCTCGACCCGTTCTCGTTCGGCGACGACATCGCGGCGAAGAAGACGATGGCCACCGAGACGCTGCGGCTGCTGCTGCCGCGCATGTCGGAGGAGCGCGAGTCGGCGATGATCCAGGCGGTCGCTGCGGTCTCCAACGGCTCGGACCCGTCGCTCGGCAAGGTCGTCGACTACCTGGAGCGGGCCGACGACGCCGCGTCGAAGAACCTCGGCGCGGTGCTGCGCTCGATGTCGGAGATGCACCTGGCGCGGCTCTGCTTCGACCCGTCGGGCGGCGAGCAGATCGACACCGAGGGGTGGACGACGGTGTTCACGCTGGGCGGGCTGACGCTGCCCGACGTGACCACCGGCAGGGAGGACTACTCCTACGAGCAGCGGCTCTCGGTGGCCCTGCTCTACCTGGTCTCCCAGTTCGCCCGCCGGCTGATGAACGGGCTCGACCGCCGCGCGCCCAAGGCGATCTTCCTGGACGAGGCGTGGGCGATCACGTCCACGCCGGAGGGCGCCAAGCTGGTGCCCGAGGTGAGCAGGATGGGCCGCTCCCGCAACACGGCGCTCGTCCTGGTCTCGCAGAACGCCGGAGACCTGCTGAACGAACAGGTGACCAACTGCCTGTCGTCGGTCTTCGCCTTCAGGTCCACCGAACGGGTGGAGGTGGACCACGTCATGTCCCTGCTCGGGGTGGAGCCGTCGGAGGAGCACAAGGCCGTGCTGCGTTCGCTGGGCAACGGCGAATGCGTATTCCGCGATCTGGATGGCAGGGCGGGCCGCATCGGAGTAGACCTGATCTCCGAGGAACTTCTCCGCTGGCTCGACACGAACCCGACACACGACAAACCCGACGGCGCCGGGCATGATGATCTTCAAGGGGGCGTGGGCAGGGCGCAGGAGGTACGGTCATGAAGATCCGGCTATCCCGACGACTCGCGCTGACGCTCGCGCTCATCACCGGCGTCCTGATGGTGCCGATCGTGCTGGGGGCGGTGTCCACGCCGGTCGCGGCGGCCCCGTGCGACCTGTCGGGCCCGCTGTCGCCCGAGATGGTGGGCAGCGGCGTCGACGGCCTCATCCAGCCGCCGGTCCCCGAGGGCGCCCAGCCCGCGGCGACCACCAACTACGCCCAGTTCGGCATGAGCGGCCAGTTCTGGCACACGCATGAGCTGACCTGCTCCGACTACGTGGCCGTGCTGGGCAACATGTGGGCCAACGGCATCTTCACCGCGGCCAAGGCGGTCGACCGGCTGACGATCACGACGTACCAGGCGGCGGCGACCGAGGGACCGCTCCAGTCCATCAAGGACGTCGTCGACGACATCGTCACGAACCTGTCCAACGCCATGTACTGGCCGTACCTCCGGCCGATCGTCATCCTCGGCGCCATCTGGCTCGCCTGGTACGGCCTGATCCGCAAGCGCGCCACCACGACCGCCGAAGGCGTCATCTGGATGGTGCTGGCCGTCACCGTGGCCGTCTGGTTCTTCAGCCGGCCCGGCGACTTCACCGGCCTCGGCAAGGTCGTCACCGACAAGACGGGCGAGGTCGTCAACTCGGCCTTCGCCGGCCTGCCCGGCGCGGGCGGCGCGTCCTGCCTGCAGCCGCCGGGCCAGGCCGACGCGCAGGTCAAGGCAGGCGGCTACGCGCAGACCGGCACGCCAGGCGTCGACCAGAACGCCGACGCGCTGTGGTCCACGCTGGTCTGCAAGCCCTGGCTGGTGGGCCTGTTCGGCACCGCCGACCCGCAGCAGCCCATCGTGCGCGACTGGGGCCGCAAGGTGCTGGAGATGCAGTCGGTCCCGCAGGCAGTCGCCGGGCAGGCGGCGCCCGACGTGGGAGCCCGCCAGTCCGAATACGCGGACCTGGCCGACAAGCTGCGCAACGACCCCCGCTACGCCACCTTCTCAGGGCGCGACTGGTCCAACCGGCTCGGCGTGGCGGTGGGCGCGTTCATCGCCGCGCTGGTGGCCGGGCTACTCATCTTCCTCGTGGCGGTCTCGCTGCTGGTGCTCAAGGTGGGCTTCCTGCTGCTGCTGATACTCGGGCCGATCTTCCTGCTGATCGGCGTCCATCCGGGCAGCGGCCGCATCATCGCCATGCGCTGGGTCGAGATGCTCATCGGCACGCTGCTGCGGCAGGCCGTGCTGACCATCGTGCTCAGCGTGCTCATCTACGGGTACGCGCTCATCATCTCCACCGCCATGCCGTGGGGCATGCAGGTGCTGTTCATGGCGTTGCTGACCCTCGCGGTGTTCTTCTACCGGCGGCCGTTCCAGCACCTGTTCGCCTCGATGAGCGGCCACACGGTCACCACCCGCATGCTGGGCGAGGCGGCCAGCTCGCCGGTGCTCGAGCGGTCGGCGGGCGTGCTGCCGCCGGTCGCCTCGGCCAGGATCGGACGCTGGGGGCTGCGCAAGGCCGAGCCCATCGTCAGGGCGGCGAGCGCGGTCAGCGGCACGGGCGCGGCGGCCTCGGCGGCCGGCTCCATGGCGGCCGGGCAGGTCCGCGTACGCGGGGAGGAAGGAGAGGGCACGCCCTCCGGCACCCGCGTACCGGCGACGGCGGCTCCCCTCGACACCGACCAGCAGGGCGGCAAGGCGGCCGGGCGGGTCGTGCCCGAGCCGCGCAGGGGCACCGCGCCGCCGCTCAACCTGGGCGGCGGTCAAGGACGTACGCGGGGTCCCGCAGCGGGCGGCCCCCGGGCCGGCGGCCCGACCACGAACGGCGCCTCAGGAGGCTCCGGCGCCGCGGCCGGGTCGGGGGGCTGGTTCGGCGGGGCGTCCGGTGGCGGCTGGGCCAGGCGCGGCGGCTCCGCGGGCGGCACCCGCAGCTCGGGCGGCGGCACGCGCAGCTCCCGCTTCGGCGGCTCCGGTGGGTCGGGCGGCTCGGGCGGCGGCGGTGGGTCGCGCGGCTCGGGTGGCGGGCTGTTCGGCGGCGGCGGGTCGCGGTCGGGCGGGTCGCGGTCGGGTGGCTCGGGCGGCAACGGGTCGCGGTCCGGCGGCGGCGGGCTGTTCGGCGGTTCGTCACGTACGGGCGGCGGCGGCAGGTCGGGCGGCGGCACCTCGCCAGGCCCCAGGATCTTCGGCTCCGACGAGCCCTCCTCCCGCACCTCCGAGGCACCCCCGCTCTGGCTGCGCAGCAGCCGTGACAGCGGCAGCTCCGGAGGTGACAGCCCCTCCGTGCCGTTCTGGCTCAAGCCGAACAACCCCGACAAGGACTGAGACATGGCGCAGCCAGGTGACAGGCGGGGGGTGGCCTTCGCCGCCGTCGTCGTGGTCATCGCCGCGGTCGGCATCTACCTGACGATGTGGCCCGACACGCCCGACCAGGAGCCCGCCGAGCCGCCGGCGGCCCGCGCGACCAGCTCGGCCGTGGTGTCCAGCACGCCGCTGGCGACCGCGAGCGCGGCGCCGTTCGACGTCTACTCATACCTGCCGATGTCGAAGGAGCAGCTCGCGGCGGCGGCGGACCTGGCCGAGCGGTTCACCGCCGAGTACGGCACCTTCCGCTTCGACGAGGACCCGGCGGCGTACGCGGCCAGGCTCAAGGCGTACACCACGCCCGAGCTCGGCAACACGCTGGCCAGGACGCTCACCTCGGCGGGCACCGTCGAGCAGAACCGCAACGACCAGATCGTCTCCACCGCCACCGCCAGGCTCAAGGAGATCAGGCAGGTCGAGAAGAACTCCATCGTCTTCGTCGTCACCGCCACCCGGCAGATCGCCGCGCAGAGCGGTGACAAGCAGGCGAGCGAGGAGTACGCCGTCACGGTCAGCCAGTCGGGGAGCGACTGGCGGATCTACGACATCCTCCCGTCCACCGAGGGCCAGGAGGGAGACACCTCCGGGTGAAACTCACACGAGGCCGCATCGCGCTGCTCGTCGGCCTGGCCGGGTTACTGCTCCTGGTCGCGGTCGTCGTCTCGCCGCTGCTGCTCATGTCGATGCCGTCGTTCCTCAGCAACGGCGGCACCATCGTCGACTGCGACGACCAGGCGCAGGTGGAGGAGGTCTCCGACTCGGCCTCCTCCGACATCCCCGAGGACTACCTGGAGCTCTACAGGGAGTACGGCAAGAAGATCGGCGTCCAGTGGAACATCCTCGCCGCCGTCGGCAAGCGCGAGACCGACCACGGCAGGTCCGACCTGCCCGGCGTCAAGAGCGGCACCAACCACGCGGGCGCGGCGGGGCCGATGCAGTTCCTGATCTCCACGTGGGGCGGCAAGGCCAGGGTGCCGATGTCGTCCACGTTCAACGGGTACGCATCCGACGGCGACGGTGACGGCATCGGCGACGTCTACAACCCGGCCGACGCCATCCTCGGCGCCGCCAAGATGCTCAAGCGCAACGGCGCGCCCGAGAACGTGCGGCAGGCGCTGTTCGTCTACAACCGCGCGTGGTGGTACGTCGACCAGGTCGAGGAGATCGCCAGGAAGTACGCCAAGTCGGGTGAGGTGAAGGTGCCGCCGCAGGCGTCGGAGGACTGCGACGAGCCCCTCGTCGAGGCGGCGCCCAGTGACGTGGTGGCCAAGATCCTGCAGTTCGCGCTGGCGCAGCGCGGCAAGCCGTACCTGTGGGGCGGTACGGGGCCCGACGCGTTCGACTGCTCCGGCGTCATCTACGCGGCCTACCGGTCGGCGGGGCTGTCCATCCCGCGGACGACGTTCGGGCAGTGGCCCTTCGGCGTGAAGATCAAGGAGGGCGAGGAGCAGCCGGGTGACCTGGTGTTCTTCAACTCCGGGCCGGGCACGTCGCCGAACAACCCCGGCCACGTCGGGCTCGTCGTCTCCAAGGGCAAGATGCTGGAGGCGCGGTGCCGGTTGTGCGGGCCCATCAAGGTCACCAGCTACCAGGCCCGCCAGAACCGCGTCGGCTTCACCCGTCCCCTGCAGAACCCCGATGTGCTGGAGCAGCTCAAGAAGCTGCAGAATCCTGCCCTATGAGAACAGTCGTCGCCGCCGTGATCGTGGCCCCTGGTGGGCGGGTGCTGGCCGCCCAGCGTGCCGAGCCCGCCGCGCTCGCCGGTGGGTGGGAGTTCCCGGGCGGCAAGGTGGATCCGGGGGAGAGCGAGGAGGCGGCGCTCGTCCGCGAGTGCCGGGAGGAGCTCGGGGTCGAGGTCGCGGTGGGACGGCGGGTGGGTGCCGACTGGCCGCTCGCCGAGGGGTACGTCATGCGCGTCTGGCTCTGCTCCCTCGCGTCCGGGGAGCCCGTGGCCAAGGAACATCTGGCGCTGCGCTGGCTCGGGCCGGGCGAGTATTACGACGTCGCCTGGCTTTCTGCTGATCTGCCCATCATGCGGGCCGTGGAGAACCTGCTCCCGGAGGATTAGGCCGTTCCTCTCTGTGACACAATGCTTACTACGAGTAATTTGTCGCGGCGGGGGAGTGGGGAGCGATGCGGCGTGGGTGGATCGTCGCCGGCGTGTTGACCCTGGTGGCGGTGCCGTCCGTGCCTGTGGCGGCGACCGGGGTGTCGCTGGTGCTTGAGCGGGTGAACGGGGCCGAGGACGTCGGTAAGTGGGTCAGGACCGGGGACACGCAACGGTTCCGGGTGCGGGTGAACGGGATGGCCCGGGGCACGCGGGTGGCGGTCGCCGCCGACCCGGCCGAAGCCTTGACCGAGGTGTCATGCGCGACACCTCCCGGCACGAAGACCGCCGCGCTGTCGGCGGCCTCCGGCGCGACCGCGGCCGGTTCCACGGCCTCTGAAACGGCTACAGCCGGTGCTGCGGCGGCCGGGGCAGGTTCCGGCGCGGCCGGGCCGGCTGCGGCCGGTCATGCGGCGGCAGGGGCGGGCTCTGGCGCGGCTGGGGCGGGCTCTGGGGTGGCTGGGGCGGCCTCTGAGGTGGTCGCGGGCGGTTCTGGTGGGGTGCCGCCGGTCGCGGGTGCGGCTCGGCCCGCGCCGGCAGGTGGGCACCGGGCCGCCGAGGTGGGCACCGTGCCGGTGGATCAGGTGCAGGTGACGGGTCGCACGGTCGCGGCGGGGGCGCTGGCCGCACGCGCCCTGACCGCCGCCGGCGCCGCCCGGATGGCCTCGTCGGCGGACGCGATGAGCGCTCAGGCCGTCCTGGAAGACGCGAAGCACGTCCAGGCTCTCCCGGACAGTGCGGTGGTGCCGGGGGCGCGGGTGTGCGCGCTGGGGAAGGTGTCCGGGACGAAGGCGGTCGACGTGACCGTGCGGGCGCCGGAGGGGGCCGGGCAGGTGGTGGTCGCCGCTGTGGCCAGAATGCGGGACGGCAAGAAGCTGACGACCATGAGCAGGACGGCAGCCGTACAGGTGCGCGGACCGATCACGGGAGACGCCGCCACCTTCAGCGGCCCCGCCCACCGCCTGAAACCCACCGGCGCCCGAGCCGCCCAGAGCGCACCCCAGACCCGCACCGACAGAACCGCGACCGGTCCCGCAACGGCCACCGCTCAGAGCGGCATGGCGCGCGCCGGCGCGGGGAAGCGAGCGAGGGCTGGTGCGGTGGCCGGCGCAAGGAACCAGGCGCAGGCCGGTGCGGCGGCGCGGACGGGGGCCGGAGGCGCGGACGCGGGCGTGGCGGGGGAGGCCGCCGCGGGAGTGGCCGGGAACGCGGGTGTGAGTGGTGATGGGGCGGGTGCGGCTGCGCTGGTGATGCCGGAGGCGGTGCCTGCGCCGGGTGGCGCCTTGGGTTCCGCGCCCGGTGGCGTGCCTGGGGTGGCTCCCAGCGTGGCGGCTGGAGGTGTGCCTGGAACGGTGGGCGGCGTTGTGGGGGACGGGGCGTTGCCGGGGGGTGAAGCGCCGTTGCCGTGGGAAATGGGCGTACGGACGAAGCCGGTCAAGCCGGTCGCGTGGGTGAGCCCGATTGATGGGCCGAAGGCGTTTCCCCTGGTAGCAGCGGCCATCGCCGTGCTGATGAGCGGCTTGTGGCTCGTTGTCACGGTACAAAAATGGCGTAACCGGAGAAAGGTGTTCTAATTTCGTCTTTACTGTTACTTTGACCCGACTAGTATTCCCTTGACCATGGTTTCGGGACTACGCGGAGGGCACCGGTGGCACGCACACGAGTGACGGCCGTGTCCGCTATCGTCCTCGCACTCACCCTGTCGGGTGCCGGTGCGGCGCCGTTCATCATGCAGAGTGCGAGCGCCTCCGTCGCCTCCGTGGCGATGGACCCCATTGAGGGGTGTGACGCCGGGCAGGTGTGCGACGCGGGCCCGCCGGAGACCGACGTCACCGTCACGGTCACCGCCACCGCCGGCCAGCCGCCGCCGCCCGAGAGCGACGAGGAGGCGCCGGAGACGACGGTCACCAAGACCGTCACGGCGACCCCCACCAAGGCCACTCCCAGCAAGACGGCCACGCCCAAGCCGACCAAGACCAAGAGCACGCCCACCCCGCAGACCACCCCCACGCAGCCCCCGCAGCCGCTGCCGACGCAGGAGGACATCGAGGTCCCCCCGGTGACCCCGACCACTCCCACGGCGGAGACGTCGGTGGAGCTGCCGACGGTCGCGCCGACCGACGCGGCCACCACCCCGGAGACGCCCCCGAGCCAGACACAGGCCGCCTCCACCGAGGAGGTGCCGCTGGAGCTGCGGCAGGCGGCGCCGGAGTACGACCAGCGCACGCTGACGCAGAAGCTCAGCATCCCGGCGCTGGTGCTGGTGCTGCTCGCGCTGTTCGCGGTGCTCATCTTCGAGGGACGGCTGCGCAGGATGGCCCACGCGGCCGCCGTACGGAAGGCGGGGCCGCAGCTGCCCCCGGACGCGGCGGCCATGCCGCCCGGCGGTTACCCGGCGGGGCCCGGCTACGCGACGGCCGGGTTCGCGGCTCCCGGCTACCCGGGCGGTACGGCGTACGCGCCGATCATCAGCTTCGTGCCGGTGCAGACCTACCCGACGGTCGCCCCGCCCCAGTACGACCCCCATCACCCCTACCCGCCGCAGGGGTACGTGCAGGAGCCCACCACTCCCTACGCGGAGCCGCCGCAGGAGCCGGTGGTGCTGCACCCGGACGAGTTCGACTCCTACAGCGAGCCGCCGACGTCCCGTGAGCGTGACCCGTTCGAGCCGGTGATCCCGCCGGAGCCGGTGGCGACCGACATCCCGCCGGGTGGGGCCGGCCCGTACGATCCTGACCAGGACCAGCCGCTCGGGCCCGCGTCGGCGGCCGAGCCGGGCGACTCGGAGCCGTGGCAGCAGCACCAGCGCGGGCTGTTCGAGCCGGCCAAGGACTACGAGCCGCCGCCGTACGTGCCGGCCGACGGTGAGGTGACGGCCATCCAGCCCCTCCCGCCCCAGCCCGAGCCTCAGCCCCCTTCTGAGTCTCCGGCCCAGGAGCAGGCGGCTCAGCCGCAGGAGCCGACCAAGGAGATGCCCGACTCCAAGCGCCGCTTCTTCGGCAGGAAGAAGAAGTAGCGAAGCGCCCGAGGCGCCGGGCCAAGGGACGGCGAAGGGCCGGAACCCCCGCGGGGGTTCCGGCCCTTTCGGCTGAGCGAACTACGGTTTGGTGTCGGCGCCGCGCCTGAAGATCTTGTTGCCGAGCCACACCAGCGGGTCGTACTTGCGGTCCACCACGCGCTCCTTCATCGGGATCAGCGCGTTGTCAGTGATCTTGATGTGCTCGGGGCAGACCTCGGTGCAGCACTTGGTGATGTTGCAGTAGCCGAGCCCGTGCTCCTGCTGGGCCGCCTCCTGCCGGTCGGCCACGTCGTACGGGTGCATGTCCAGCTCGGCGATCCGCATGAGGAACCGGGGACCGGAGAAGCTGGTCTTGTTCTCCTCGTGGTCACGGATGACGTGGCAGACGTTGTTGCACATGAAGCACTCGATGCACTTGCGGAACTCCTGCGAGCGCTCGACGTCGACCTGCTTCATCCGGTATTCGCCGGGCCGCACGCCGGCGGGCGGCGTGAAGGACGGCACCTCGCGGGCCTTCTGGTAGTTGTAGGACACGTCGGTGACGAGGTCCTTGATGACCGGGAAGGTCCGCATCGGCGTGACCGTGATGGTCTCGTCCTCCTCGAAGGTGGACATCCGGGTCATGCAGCCCAGCCGCGGCTTGCCGTTGATCTCCATGCTGCACGAGCCGCACTTGCCGGCCTTGCAGTTCCACCGTACGGCGAGGTCGGGTGCCTGGGTCGCCTGGAGGCGGTGGATGATGTCGAGGACGACCTCGCCCTCGTTCACCTCGACCGTGAAGTCCTCCAGCCGGCCCTCGCCGCCCTCACCGCGCCAGACCTTGAACTTTGCCTTGTAGCTCATGACGTCTTCGCTATCCTGTCGAATTCGGCCATCTCTTCGTCGGTGAGGTACTTCTTCAGCTCGTCCCCGTCGAACAGGCTGATCAGGTCGTCGCGCATCGGCGGCTGGACCTTCACCTCCACGTTGACCGTCGAGCCGTCCTCGGTGGAGCAGACGAGCAGCTTGCGGCGCCATTCCGGGCTCATGCCGGGGAAGTCGTCGCGGGTGTGCCCGCCGCGGCTCTCCTCGCGCATGAGCGCGGCGCGCGCGACGCACTCCGACACCAGCACCATGTTGCGCAGGTCGATCGCGAGGTGCCAGCCGGGGTTGTAGATGCGCGAGCCGGCCGCGCCGACCATGCGGACGCGTTCCTTGAGCTTCTCGACCACGCCGAGCGCCTCGGAGACCTCCTCGGCCTTGCGGATGATGCCGACCAGGTCGTTCATCGTCCGCTGGAGCTCGTGGTGCACCTCGTACGGGTTCTCGCCGCTGCGACCCAGCGGAGCCAGCGCCTCTTCCCTGGCGGTCTCCACCTGCTCGGCCGCGACCTTGGGCCGGGCGGGCAGGGAGTCGATGTACGAGGCCGCGCCCGCGCCCGCCCGCCGGCCGAAGACCAGCAGGTCGGACAGCGAGTTGCCGCCCAGCCGGTTGGAGCCGTGCATGCCGCCGGACACCTCGCCGGCCGCGAACAGGCCGGGCACGCAGGACGAGCCGGTGTCGGCGTCGACCTCGACGCCGCCCATGATGTAGTGGCAGGTCGGGCCCACCTGCATGGGCTCGGCGGTGATGTCGACGTCGGCCAGTTCCTTGAACTGGTGGTGCATCGACGGCAGCCGCCTCTTGATCTCCTCGGCGGGCAGCCGGGTTGACACGTCGAGGAAGACGCCGCCCTGGGGTGAGCCGCGCCCGGCCTTCACCTCGGCGTTGATCGCCCTGGCCACCTCGTCACGGGGCAGCAGCTCCGGCGGGCGCCGGTTGTTGGCCTGGTCGGTGTACCAGCGGTCGCCCTCCTCCTCCGTGGTCGCGTACTTGTCCTTGAAGACCTCGGGGATGTAGTCGAACATGAAGCGCTTGCCCTCGGAGTTGCGCAGCACGCCGCCGTCGCCGCGGACGGACTCGGTGACGAGGATGCCGCGCACGGAGGGCGGCCAGACCATCCCGGTGGGGTGGAACTGGATGAACTCCATGTTGATCAGCTTGGCGCCGGCCAGCAGGGCCAGGGCGTGGCCGTCGCCGGTGTACTCCCAGGAGTTGGAGGTCACGACGTACGACTTGCCGATGCCGCCGGTGGCGAGGACCACGGCGGGCGCGTCGAAGAGCACGAAGTTGCCGGTCTCGCGCCAGTAGCCGAAGGCGCCGGAGATCGCGTCGCCGTCCTTCAGCAGCCGGGTGATCGTGCACTCGGCGAAGACCTTGATGTAGGCCTCGTGGTCGCCGTGCGTCTCGTAGTCCTCCTGCTGGAGCGCGACGACGCGCTGCTGCAGCGTGCGGATGAGCTCAAGGCCGGTGCGGTCGCCCACGTGTGCGAGCCGTGGGTACTCGTGCCCGCCGAAGTTCCGCTGGCTGATCTTGCCGTCTTTGGTGCGGTCGAACAGCGCGCCCCACGCCTCCAGCTCCCACACGCGGTCGGGAGCCTCCTTGGCGTGCAGCTCGGCCATCCGCCAGTTGTTGAGGAACTTGCCGCCCCGCATGGTGTCACGGAAGTGCACCATCCAGTTGTCGTCGGGGTTGACGTTGCCCATCGCGGCGGCGGCGCCGCCCTCGGCCATGACCGTGTGCGCCTTGCCGAACAGCGACTTGCAGACGATGGCCGTGCGCTTGCCCTGCTGGCGGGCCTCGATCGCGGCTCGCAGGCCGGCCCCGCCGGCGCCGATGACGACGACGTCGTACTCGTGGCGCTCTGTGTTGTGCGTGTTTTCCACTTGAAAGCTGTCCTTACGCGTACGGGAAGGCGATGATGCCCTTGGCGACCAGGCGGACGTACAGGTCGGCGCCCATCACCGAGAACATCGAGGCCCACGCGAGGGGTTGGTGCTTGGCGTTGAGCTTGGAGACGAACGTCCAGGCCCGGTAACGCAGCGGGTGACGGGAGAAGTGGTTGAGCCGCCCCGCCGTGATGTGCCGGCAGGAGTGGCACGAGAGCGTGTAGGCGTTGATCAGCACGGCGTTGGCGATCAGGATCCAGCTGCCGAGGCCGAGCGGCTTGTGCACGAGCGCCAGCACCGCGTCGTAGGCCAGGACGAGGCCGATCACGATGGCCGCGTAGAAGAAGTAGCGGTGCACGTTCTGGAGGATGAGCGGGAAGCGGCGCTCACCGGTGTACTTGCCGTGGGGCTCCTGGACGGCGCAGGCCGGCGGCGAGAGCCAGAACGAGCGGTAATAGGACTTGCGGTAGTAGTAGCACGTCAGCCGGAACCCGCCGGGCAGCGCCAGGATGAGCAGGCCGGGCGACAGGGTGTACCAGTCGCCGATCGGCGCCCACCCGAACAGCTGCGCCCCCTCGGGGCACGTCACCGCCGCCAGGCAGGGCGAGGCGAACGGGGCGATGTACGGATCGACGAAGATGCTGTTGTCGATGATCGCCCATACGCCGTAGACGAGGAAGGAGGCGAGCCCGAGGAATGTCACGAGCGGGGCCAGCCACCATCTGTCTGTTCGCAGGGTGCGTACTCTGACTTGCGCACGCTGCCGTCGGACCGGAGCTTCGGGCGTCGTCTGGGTCATCGCGGACCTCTCCACCTCCCGCGGACCCTTCGCGCAGGGGGTCCGTGGTTTCGTTTCGCTGGGCGCGCTCACACGGCGGGATCCGCTCGGGCGCGCGTTGGTGGGGGATACGTTACGACGACAGGATCGTCTTTTGTGAGCGGGGTCACTCACTTTTTCGATGACTGGCTGTGATTCCTGTCACGTACCCGCGTCAGAGGCGCTGCCCCTGTGCCGGCAACTTAACCACCGTCACGAAAAAATCATCTATTTGCCGGACAACCCGGATAAACTGCTCGAAATCCACCGGTTTCGCGACATAAGCGTTGGCGTGGAGGCGGTAGCTGTGGAGGATGTCCTCCTCGGCCTCGGAGGTCGTCAGAACCACCACGGGGATCGTCCGCAACACCGCGTCCGCCTTCACCTCCCGCAGCACCTCCTTCCCGCTCATCCGCGGCAGGTTGAGGTCGAGCAGGATCAGGTCGGGGCGCGGCGCGTCGACGTACTCGCCCTCCTGCCGCAGGAACGCCATCGCCTGCTCGCCGTCGTTGACCACGTTGAGCCGGTTGCGCACCTTGTTGAGGTCGAACGCCTCCTTCGTCAGCAGGATGTCCCCCTGGTCGTCCTCCACCAGGAGCACCTCGATGGGCCGCCATCCGTTCATCGTCCGTCTCCCGCCGCCGGCAACGTCCAGCGGAACGTGGCGCCATGGCCGCCCGGCTCGGTGTCCTCGCCGTCGAGCCAGAGCTGTCCGCCGTGATACTCGACGATCTTCCGGCACAGGGCCAGCCCGATGCCAGTCCCCGGATAGACGTCTCGGGCATGCAGGCGCTGGAAGATGAGGAAGATGCGGTCGGCGTACTTCGCCTCGACCCCGATGCCGTTGTCGGAGCAGCTGAACTCCCACATGTCACCGTCGCGCCTGACCCCGATGTGCACCCGGGGCGGCTCCTCCGAGCGGAACTTGACGGCGTTCTCGATGAGGTTCTGGAAGAGCTGGGTGAGCTGCAGGTGGTTGCCCATGACCCGAGGCAGCTCGTCGCGGGTGACGGTGGCCCCGGTGTCCTCGATCGTGGCGGAGAGGTTGTCGAGCGCCCGGTCCAGCGCCGCGTCCGGCTCGGTCACCGTGCGCTCGCCGGTGACCCGGCCCACCCGGGAGAAGTCCAGCAGATCGTTGATGAGCAGCTGCATGCGCTTGGCGCCGTCGACCGCGTAGCCGATGTACTGCTTCGCCCGCTCGTCGAGCTGGGAGCCGTAGCGCTGCTCCAGCATCTGGGTGAAGCTCGCCACCTTGCGCAGCGGCTCCTGCAGGTCGTGGCTCGCGACGTACGCGAACTGCTCCAGCTCGCCGTTCGACCGGCGCAGCTCCTCCGCCTGGTCGTTGGCCACCCGCCAGGCCGACAGGATGCGGCCGCGCATGGAGTCGATGTGGCTGGACAGCTCCGCCAGCTCGGCGGGCCGGTCGACGTGCAGGTCGCGGTCGAAGTCGCCGGCGGCGACCGCGCGTACTTGGTCGGTGAGCTGGGCGATGGGCTTGAGCACCGCGTACCTGACGATCACCACCAGCCCCGCGCCGCAGCCGAGCAGCAGCACGAACACCACGATCAGCGCCACGGTCAGCCGGTCGACCTGGGCGGCCACCTCGGGGCGCGGGTTGAGCTCGGCGGTCTTGGCGGTCATCGTCATCACCGTCGCCACCCCGGTGGTGAAGATGAGCCCGGCGAGTATCGCGACCAGCAGGAACCAGCGGGCGACCGGCAGCCGGCCGAGACCCGTGGGCTCCTTCGGCGGAGGGAGCGGGTGGATGCTCACATTCTCCTCCTCCTCAGCATGACCACGGCCAGATCGTCGCTGAGCGTGCCGACATGCCTGATGAGGCCGTCGAGGTCGATGACGCCGTGGGCGCGTACCAGCTCGACCAGGCCGTCCACGCCGAGCAGTCGGCCGGGCTCGTGCACGGCCGCCTCGATGAGCCCGTCGGTGTAGAGCATCATCGACCAGTCGTCGCCCAGCGGCACGTCGATGACCGACCACGTCGCGTCGGGAAAGATGCCGAGCGGCGGCCCCGACGGCGTGCCGTCCACCACCTCCACCGTGCCCCCGCGCACCAGCACGGGCGGCGGGTGGCCGACCACGCGCATGGTCGCGTGGCGCAGGTCGGGAGAGATCGTGGCCATGCACAGCGTGGTGAAGATCTCGGGCGCCTGGCGCTCGGCACGCAGCAGGGCGTCGAGCGTGCGCAGCAGCGTGTCGCCGGTCTGCCCGGCCAGCACCAGCGTGCGCCAGGCGATGCGCAGCGCCACCCCCAGCGCGGCCTCGTCCGGCCCGTGACCGCAGACGTCGCCGATCACCAGGTGCACCGAGCCGTCGGGCGTCTGCACGGTGTCGAAGAAGTCGCCGGCCAGCGTGCCGCCGCTGCCGGGCAGGTAGCGGGTGACGTGTTCGATCTCCTGCGTACGCAGCAGCGGGTCGGGCAGCAGCGCGCTCTCCAGCCGCGCGTTCTCCTTGGCCGTCAGCTCCGCCTGGACGAGCTTGAGCTGCGCCACGTCGGCCCGCTTGCGCTCCATCGCGTAACGGATGGACCTGGCCAGCAGCCGGGCGTCCACGTCGCCCTTGACCAGATAGTCCTGCGCGCCCGCCTGGACCGCCGTGACGCCCACGTGGACGTCCCTGAGGCCGGTCAGCACCAGCACGGCGGTGTACGGCGCGAGCGCGATGACCTCCTCAAGGGCCTCCAGCCGGCTGGCGTCGGGCAGCGAGAGGTCGACCAGCACGCACTGGATCTCCGGGGTCAGTTTGCGCCTGGCCTCGCTCAAGCTGCGGGCCCGGAAGATCCGGGGCGGCGCCACCGCCTCCTTCAGCAGCTCTTCGACCAGGAACGCGTCACCGTCGTCATCCTCGATGAGGAGCAACGTCAGCGTTTCGGAGAGATTGGCGGTCAAAACACCTCTTCGGGGGAGTGCGGTGCCCTAGATGCTCATTCTGCGATGAGCTCGACCCCTTCCGGAAGCGTACCGTCGTGCCCGGCCTCGACGACGTACGAGAGGATCGTCTCCCTGAAAGCCTGCGCGGCCCTCGTGGGCTCGACGTCCTTGCGGTGGGCCAGCGCGATCGTCCTGCTCAGGCCGGGCGGCGCGAGCGGCGTGCCGCGCAGCCCAGGACGGCCGTCGAGCACCATCGACGGCACCACCGCCACGCCAAGCCCGGCCTCGACGAAGCGCAGCACCGCGTCCATCTCGCCGCCCTGCACCGCGAACCGCGGCTCGAACCCCGCCTGCCTGCAGGCCGCGAGCGTCGCCTCGCGCAGGTCGTAGCCGCGCCTGAACATCACCATCTGCCGCCCCCGCAGGTCCTCGATGTGCAGGTAGGGGCGCTTCAGCGGCTCGTGGGCGGGCGCGACGACGACGAGGTTCTCGCGCAGGATCTCCTGGGTGACGAGCGAGGGGTCGTCGCTCTGCAGCGGCATGATGATCAGCGACAGGTCGAGCTGCCCCCTCGCCAGCGCCCTGACCAGGTCACGCGAGCCGCCCTCCTCGACCAGCAGCTCGATGCCCGGGTACGAGCGGTGGAAGCGGGCCAGCGCGTCGGCCATCAGCCCGGCGCAGAGCGAGGGCGTCGCGCCCAGGCGTACCCGGCCCCTGCGCAGCCCCGCGAGCTGCGCCACCTCCTGCCGCGCGGTGTCGGCGTCGGCGAGGATGCGGCGGGCCAGCGGCAGCAGCGCCTCGCCCGCGGCGGTCAGCGTGACGTTGCCGCGCGCCCGCGAGAACAGCCGGGCGCCGAGATCCTCCTCCAGCGCCTTGATCTGCTTGCTCAGCGACGGCTGCGCGACCCGCATGCGCTCGGCCGCCTGCGTGAAGTGACGGGCCTCCGCGACCGCCACGAAGTACGCGAGCTGCTGAAACTGCATGTGATTTTCCTCGCATCGGCGCGTGCGGGGAACTTCGAGAAAGCCGCACCGACCCACATCATAGCCGCAAGCTATCGAAACCAGACCCACGATGACTTGGACGGATCATTGCTGGATACCTAGCTTTTGCGTTGTGACTGCCACGATAGAGCGCGGGTCCGCCACCGCGCCTGTTTCCGCCCCCAAGAAAGCCCCGACGGGCAAGAAGCCCGGCGGGTTCCTCAGCTCGTCCAACGGCAAGAAAGTCGTCATGGCCGTCACGGGCGCCGTGATGGTGCTCTTCCTCGTCGGCCACATGCTCGGCAACCTGAAGATCTTCTTCGGCCGTGACTCCTTCAACGAGTACGCCCACGCGCTGCGCACCCTGCTGGAGCCCATCGCGCCCTACCGCACGCTGCTGACCCTCGTCGAGATCGTCCTCGTCGTCTCGGTCGTCGCGCACATGTGGGCCGCGATCTCGCTCTCGCGCCGCGCGGGCAAGGCCAGGCCGGTCAAGTACGTGGCCAAGAAGTCCCAGGCGAGCGGCTACACCACGCACATCATGCGGTGGGGTGGCGTGACGATCGTGCTCTTCGTGATCTGGCACCTGCTCGACCTGACCTTCGGCGTCGTCAACCCCAAGGGCTTCAACTCGGAGCCCGCCGACAGGATGATCGCGGGCTTCGACCCCTCCCGGTGGTGGGTCACGCTCATCTACCTCGTCGCCGTCGTCATGGTCGGCCTCCACCTGCGGCACGGCATCTGGAGCGGCTTCCAGACGCTCGGCTGGGCCAACCGCAGCCGCTACCGCGTCCTGCGCGCGACCGCCGGCCTCGTCTCCGCCGTGCTGGTCATCGGCTTCCTGGCCCCGCCCCTCGCGATCACGTTCGGAGTAGTCAAGTGAAGTACACCGAAGGCCCCGAGATCCGGGACACCAAGGCTCCCGCCGGGCCCATCGAGGAGCGCTGGGAGAAGCGCAAGTTCAGCGCCAAGCTGGTCAACCCGGCCAACAAGCGCAAGCTCAACGTGATCGTCGTCGGCACCGGCCTGGCCGGCGGATCCGCCGCCGCCACGCTCGGCGAGCTGGGCTACAACGTCAAGTCCTTCTGCTACCAGGACTCCCCGCGCCGCGCCCACTCCATCGCCGCCCAGGGCGGCATCAACGCCGCCAAGAACTACCGCGGCGACGGCGACTCGATCTACCGGCTCTTCTACGACACCGTCAAGGGCGGCGACTTCCGCGCCCGCGAGTCGAACGTCTACCGCCTCGCCCAGGTCTCGGTGAACATCATCGACCAGGCCGTGGCGCAGGGCGTGCCGTTCGCCCGCGAGTACGGCGGCCTGCTCGACACCCGCTCCTTCGGCGGCGCCCAGGTCTCCCGCACCTTCTACGCCCGCGGCCAGACGGGGCAGCAGCTGCTGCTGGGGGCGTACCAGGCGCTGGAGCGGCAGGTCGCGGCCGGGACCGTCACCATGCACACCCGGCACGAGATGCTCGACCTGATCGTCTCCGACGGCCGCGCGCGCGGCGTCATCGTGCGTGACATGGTCACCGGCGAGATCGAGCGCCACTACGCCGACGCCGTCGTGCTCGCCACCGGCGGCTACGGCAACGTGTTCTTCCTGTCCACGAACGCCAAGGGCTGCAACACCACCGCCATCTGGCGGGCGCACGAGCGCGGGGCGTACTTCGCCAACCCCTGCTACACGCAGATCCACCCGACCTGCATCCCCGTGTCGGGCGAGTACCAGTCGAAGCTCACGCTCATGTCCGAGTCGCTGCGCAACGACGGCCGCGTCTGGGTGCCGCTGCGCAAGAACGACACCCGCGCCCCCGGCGACATCCCGGAGGAGGAGCGCGACTACTACCTGGAGCGCATCTACCCCGCCTTCGGCAACCTGGTGCCGCGTGACATCGCCTCCCGCGCCGCCAAGAACGTCTGCGACGAAGGCCGCGGCGTCGGCCCCGGCGGGCTCGGCGTCTACCTCGACTTCCGCGACGCCATCAACCGGCTCGGCCGCGACGCCGTCGAGAAGAAGTACGGCAACCTCTTCGAGATGTACGAGCGCATCACCGGCGAGAACCCGTACGACGTGCCGATGCGCATCTACCCCGCCGTCCACTACACGATGGGCGGGCTGTGGGTGGACTACGACCTGCAGTCCACCATCCCCGGCCTGTTCGTCATCGGCGAGGCCAACTTCTCCGACCACGGCGCCAACCGCCTCGGCGCGTCCGCGCTGATGCAGGGCCTGGCCGACGGCTACTTCGTGCTGCCGACCACCATCGGCGACTACCTCGCCGCCGGCCCGTTCGGCGACGTGGACGAGGAGGCCGTGGCCGAGGCCGAGATCCGCGTCCGCAACAAGATCGACCGGCTCCTGTCCGTGAACGGCACCAGGACGCCCGACTCCTTCCACCGCGAGCTCGGCAAGCTCATGTGGGACTACTGCGGCATGGAGCGCACCGAGGCGTCGCTGCGCAAGGCCCTTGAGCGGATCCCCGAGCTGCGCGCGGAGTTCTGGCAGAACGTCAAGGTCACCGGCACCGCAGAAGAGCTCAACCAGGTGCTGGAGAAGGCCGGCCGGGTGGCCGACTTCTTCGACCTGGCCGAGCTGATGTGCCTGGACGCCCTCGTCCGCACCGAGTCCTGCGGCGGCCACTTCCGCGCCGAGTCCCAGGACGCCGACGGCGAGGCGCTGCGCGACGACGAGAACTTCGCGCACGTGTCGGCCTGGGAGCACACGCCCGACGGGCCGGTCCTGCACAAGGAAGCGCTCGAGTACGAGTACGTCAAGATGACCCAGCGGAGCTACAAGTGAACCTGACCCTACGCGTCTGGCGTCAGAAGGGCCCTTCGGACGAGGGCCGCATGGTGACGTACAAGGTTGAGGACGTCTCCCCGGACATGTCGTTCCTGGAGATGCTGGACGTGCTCAACGAGCGCCTCATCCTGGAGGGCGACGACCCGATCGCCTTCGACCACGACTGCCGCGAGGGCATCTGCGGCATGTGCGGCATGGTCATCAACGGCGTCGCCCACGGCGAGCAGCGCGCCACCACGACGTGCCAGCTGCACATGCGCCACTTCGAGGACGGCGCCGAGATCACCATCGAGCCGTGGCGGGCCGCGCCGTTCCCGGTCGTCAAGGACCTCGTCGTGGACCGCAGCGCGTTCGACCGGATCATCCAGGCGGGCGGCTTCGTCTCCGTCCCGGCCGGGTCCGCGCCGGACGCCCACAGCGTCCCGGTGCGCAAGGAGGACGCCGACGCCGCCTTCGACGCGGCCACCTGCATCGGCTGCGGCGCCTGCGTGGCGGCCTGCCCGAACGGCTCCGCCTCCCTCTTCACCGCCGCCAAGATCACCCACCTGTCCCTGCTGCCGCAGGGGCAGCCTGAGCGGCTCTCCCGCGCCAAGGCCATGGTGGACCAGATGGACGCCGAAGGGTTCGGCGGCTGCACGAACACCGGTGAGTGCACGGCCGTGTGCCCGAAGGGGATTCCGCTGGACACGATCGCGCAGATGAACAGCGACTACCTGAAGGCGAACGCCAAGTAGCCGATCACGCCGAAGGGGCGGGTGAGCTTCGCTCACCCGCCCCTTCGGCTTTGGTGCTCCGAGCAAGAAGGTCTTCGCTCTGGAGCGCTTCGCGCAAGTGAGCTCAGGCAGTTCTGCTTTTCGGCGCCTCCCGGCGCACTCCACGCCTCCCGCGACTGGTCTCCCACCCGGTGCCCGTGGCGGCGGTGGGCCCTCTACGTCCACCCTGACCTTGGGATCGTCCTGAGCGTGTTGACTGACCTGTGGCCTTACACGATCAGGGCCGTGGGGCCGTTCGTCCTAGTTGCCTGTGAGGCCCGGAGCGAAGGCTGCCTACCTCAATCGTGAGGGTCTTGCGGCTGACGGCTGTGGAGGAGGTCCCGTGCGGAGACGGTGGTCCCTTGACGCCATCTCAACCGCGGGATCGTCTCCCGACGACTGCTGCTCCCACCTGGCGATCAGCTCTTCGTCGACGGCACGATCTGCTTGGAGGTCACGTGCGTCGAGCGCGCTGTCCAGGTGCTGGTCGTCTTCGGGATCACCTGCCCGCAGACGCACGGCGCCGTCAGCGCGCCAGCCTTCACGGTCGACATGGAGCGGCACCAGCACAGATCCGTCCTCTTCGCGGATCGCTGTCCAGGTCACGACCCCACCCCGAAGTCACGTCGAAAGCGCTGCTGCCCGACGATCGGGTGGACGGGCCGCCCAAGCTGCTGCTGTTCGCCAGGGCGGGGTTCACGGGCGAGCTGGTGGAGGCGGCGCGCGGGCGGCGGGATGCGGAGCTGGTGGATCTGCACCGGTTGTACGCGGGCGAATAGCTTCTTTTCTGAATAGGCGGTAACAAGAGGGCGGTTCGGACCACTTCCCGGTGTCAGGAAGAAACGACGTCCGAACGAGGGGGCTGGGCGGTGGCGGATGATGCGCACCGGTTCACCGGCATGTACGACGCATGCCGGCAACGCGTGTGGGCGTACGTGGTCAGTCGCGCCGGGCGGCAGGTCGCCGACGAGGTGGTGAGCGAGACGTTCGCGATCGCCTGGCGGCGGCTCGACGACGTGCCGGAGCCCGCGCTGCCGTGGCTGCTCGGCGTGGCCAGAAACGTGCTGCGCGACAACGTACGCGCGGAGCTGCGCCGCGAGGCGCTGGCGGCCGAGCTGCGGGCCTGGACCGAGGGCGACGTGGCCGAGCAGGTGACCGAGCGGCTCGGGGTGCTGCGGGCGCTGGCCGCGCTGCACGAGGACGACAGGGAGATCCTCGTCCTCGTCGCCTGGCACGGCCTGTCGCCGAAGGAGGCGGCCAGAGTCATCGGCTGCTCGCCCGCGGCCTACCGCGTACGCCTGCACCGGGCCCGCAAGCGCCTGAAGCAGGCCATGGAGACGGAGCCGGCGCCGAAGCGGTCCCACGTGCGGAATCTCAGCGAGGAGTGGTCATGAACCCGATGGAGGAGCTCCGGGCGGCCAGGCCCGCGCATCTCGATGAGCGGCAGGTGGACGAGCAGACCCGGGCGGTGGAGCTGGCCAGGGCGATGGCGCAGCCGCGCGAGCCGAGCCGCCGGCGCAAGAGCGTGGCGCGGCCGGTGTGGGGGTTCGGGCTCGCGGGCGCGGTGGCCGCCGCGGCGGCGGTGGCGATCATCGTTTCCGGCAACACCGCCGTCCCCGACCCCGGGGTGCGGCACGCGGTGGCGACCGAGCAGGCCCCGACCGAGCAGGCCCCCACGGTGCGGCTGTCGGCGCGTGACGTGCTGCTGGCCGCCGCCGAGAAGGCCGGGCGGCAGGTGGAGGGCAAGGGCGACTTCTGGCACAGCGTCACGATCAGCAGGAACGTGTACGTCGCCGAGGACGGCTACCGCGTCGTCGACCGGTCGAGCAGCGAGCAGTGGACGCCCGCCGATCCCCAGGGCGAGCAGTGGTGGCGTGCGCGGTCGCTGGGTGTGCAGCCGATGACCGACGCCGACAGGCAGGCGTGGGAGGCGGCGGGCAAGCCGTCCGAGATCGTCGTGCGGATGCCCGCGAAGAACAGGAAGAACAAGCCGGGCAGGCTCACGTTGCCCACGACGCCGCGCCCGGAGCGGTTCGACAGCAGCAAGCTGGTGGACGGCCACGTGTTCTGGCTGGGCCGCAACGTCACGATGAAGGACCTGCGCGGGCTGCCGGACGAGCCGGAGGCGCTGAAGAAGTGGCTCATGGCGTCGTACGCGGGGCACGGGACGGAGTCCACGAGCGAGGAGATGACCGGCGACGCCTGGCTGTTCAGGGTCGCGATGGGCCTGATCATGGACATGCCGGTGACGCCCGAGGTGCGCGGCGCGGCCTTCCGCATGCTGGCCGACCTGGACGAGGTGGAGGTGACCGCCGGCGTCACCGACGCCGAGGGACGGCGGGGCACGGCGGTGTCCGTGCGCGAGACCTACCCCCAGGGCGGCGTCTCGGACAACCGGCTGATCTTCGACGAGGCGACCGGCCGTCCGCTCGCCAACGAGCACGTGGTCGTGCGGTCCGGCGGTTACCAGGCGGGGCTTGAGCCGGGCACGGTATGGAACTCGAACGCGCTCATCGAGGCGGGCTGGACGGACACGCTGCCTCGCTAGGAGAGGTCCCAGGCCCGGGCGAAGGTGTCCACGGCCGACGTTGCGATCGCGCGCAGCTCGGCGTCCGCCAAAGTGCGGGTGCCGAGCTGCGTGCGTGCTTCGAGTGGGCCGAGGAGCAGGGCGAGGAACTGCTCGGCGGCGAGGTCGGGGTCGGCGCCGCGCAGCCGTCCGGCGAGGGCGAGGCGGGCCAGCCGGTCGGCGAGTGCCCGGGTGAGCCGGTCGGCGCCGGCGTCCTTGACGATGTCGAGGATGTCCATCGCCGTGGTCCTGCTCGGCGGCCTGCTGGGCATCCTCAACAGCACGATGGCCGCCGTCGCCACCGGCAGCCTGGCCACGGTCTTCGACACCTCGCTGAGCACGGTCGGGTGGGCGTCCACCGGATTCCTGCTCGCGGTGACGGCCACCATCCCGTTCACCACATGGGCCGTCGATCGCTACGGTGGCAAGCGGCTCTGGCTCGCCGGCCTCGGCGTGTTCCTGGCCGGGTCGCTGGCCGCCGGGCTGGCCTGGGACATCGGCAGCCTGATCGCGTTCCGGGTGGTGCAGGGCTTCGGGGCCGGGCTGCTCATGGCGCCGCTCGGGCTCGGCGGCTCCATCGCGATGCCGCTGGCCGGCCGGCTGTCCGACCGGCTCGGCGCGCGCGGCCTGGCCACGGGAGGCGCGCTGGTGGCCCTGCTCAGCGTGTACGCCCTCACCCGCATCGGACCCGACACGCCCGAGGTGTGGCCGGCCCTGGCGGCACTGACGTTCGGGCTGGGCAGCGGCTGCTTCAGCGCGCCCACCATGGGCTCCCTCTACCGCACGCTCCCCGGGCCGATGGTGGCCCAGGGCAGCTCCGTGCTGTACATGCTCAACCAGCTCGGCGCCGCCCTGGGCGTCGCCCTCGTCACGCTCGTCGTCCAGACCGCCGCCGACACCATGAGCGGGCTGCGCGGCGTCTTCTGGATCTCGTTCGCCGCCGTCGTGGTCGTCCTGGCGCTCATCCCGCTGCTGCCGGGCCGGGCAGCGGCGGCTCAGGCGGAGGCCGTGCCGTCCGCGGGGACGAAACCCCACAAGAACGGGATCAGGTAGCGCGGCGGCTCGCCCAGAAAGTGTGTGAGATCGTCCTCGGAGACCTCCAGTGTGACGGCCGAGCCGGACCGTCCCGGGTCCCAGCCCCGCTCCAGCGCCCGCCTGACGCAGGCGGCCACCAGGGCGGGCGTGACCGGGATCGTACGGTGACCCAGCCAGTTGTCCGGCCGGGCGCACGGCAGCGACACCACCAGGACGTTCCCCGGCTCCTCCGCCCGCTCGACCGCGAACGTCAGCGGCGTCCACCCGTTGCCCTGGCTGTAGGACGGCTTGCGGCGCACCCGCCAGCGGTAGGAACCTCCGCCGACGGTGATGCGTCGCGAGCCCTTCTTCGGCATCGCCACCGGCTCACCCCTTGTAGTTGAAGATCTGGCGCAGCGTGTGCTGCACCTCGACCAGGTCCTGCTGGTCGGCCATGACCTGGTCGATCGGCTTGTACGCCTCAGGATGCTCGTCCACCAGGGCGGCCGCCCGGTCGGCGTTCCAGGTGCGGCCGCTCATCGCCTCGGTCAGCGACCGTGCCGACAGCTGCTTCTTGGCCTTCGTCCGCGACATGCGCCGCCCCGCCCCGTGCGAGCACGAGTGGTAGGAGTCGGGGTTGCCGCGCCCGCGCACGATGTACGAGCGGGTGCCCATCGAGCCGGGGATCACGCCCTCGTCACCGTGGTCGGCCTTGATGGCGCCCTTGCGGGTGATCCACAACGACTTGCCGAAGTGGGTCTCCTGCTGGGTGAAGTTGTGGTGGCAGTTGATCGTACGGACCCGCTGCCCCTTCCCGACGACCTTGAACAAAGCGTTGATCAGCACCCGGTCCATCCGCGCCCGCGAGGCCATCGCGTAGCGCTGCGCCCACACCATGTCCTCGATGTACGCGGTGAACTCCGGCGTACTCTGCACCAGGTAGGCCAGGTCGGGGTCCTCGAGACCGACGGCCTGCTTGCGCATCAGCTTCTTCGCGCCCGTGATGTGGAACTGGGCGAGCTGGTTGCCGATGCCGCGCGAACCCGAGTGCAGAACCGTCCAGACCCGGTCACGCTCGTCGAGGCAGACCTCGACGAAGTGGTTGCCGGAGCCGAGGGTGCCGAACTGGTCGGCGACCTTCTTCGTCTGCTTCGGGTTGAGGTCGGTGTGGGGCAGGCCGAGCTCGCTCAGCGAACGGTCGATGCCCGGGTCGTCGTGGCCCTTGCCGACGCCGGCCGGGATGCGGCGCTCGACCATCGGCATCAGCGCGGCCAGCGTGTCGGGCAGGTCGGCGGCCGTGAGCGTGGTCTCGGTCGCCACCATGCCGCAGCCGATGTCCACGCCGACGGCGGCCGGGATGATGGCGTTCTCGGTCGGGATCACCGAGCCGACCGTCGCACCGATGCCGACGTGAGCGTCAGGCATGAGAGCGACGTGACCGGCGACGAATGGCAGGCGGGCGGTGCGTGCGGCCTGCATGATCGCGCCTTCGTCGATCTCGCTGGCCCACGACAGCAGGTTCGGTGCGGGCTGGTTCGGCATGAAAGGAATCTCCTCACTGGGTCGTGATCAGTGTGTCGTGACCCGAGAGGATTTCCCATCTATTTTACCGTTCGGGGGGTGGCTCAGGCCCTGAACGACCAGGTCAGCGCCATGCTCCTGCCGCCGCGGCCTGGGCCGCGTACGTCTCGAAGGGTTTCGGCGGGCGGCCCGTCACCTCGGCGACCACCTCGGAGACCGGCTGGTCGCCGAGTGCGCGCAGCGCCGCGAACGCCTTCGCCGCCCCGATCGACTCCTCCGAGAAGGCGTTGGCGGCGATGTAGTCCTCCTCGCCGCCCCGGTAGCGCACCTCGCGGCCGGTCTCGCGGCCGATGATCTCGACGGCCTCGCCGAACGGCAGCGAGCGCGGGCCGGTGATCTCGTAGGAGCGGCCGGCGTGACCGTCCTGGGTCAGCGCCGCCGCGGCCACCGCCGCGATGTCACCCGCGTCCACGAACGCCTGCCCCACGTCGCCGAGCGGCAGCAGCAGCTCGCCCGCGATGATCGCGGGACGCAGGAAGCCCTCGTCGAAGTTCTGGTCGAACCAGCTCGGCCGCAGGATCGTCCACGCGGCGCCGCAGTCGCGCACGGTCCGCTCGGCGGCCAGCAGGCGCTCGTCACGCATCACCTCGATGGCGCCGCTCGACAGCAGCACCACCCGCTCCACGCCCCTGGCGACCGCCAGGGACACGAACTCAGGGTCGATCGGGACGCCGTCGGGCGCCATGAGGTAGAGCGCCGACGCTCCGGTGACGGCCGGCTCCCAGGTGGCCTGGTCGGACCAGTCGAACCTGGTCTCGCCGCTCCTGGAGGCGGCACGGACGGGGTGACCGGCGTCGCGCAGGACCTTCGCCACGCGGCGGCCGGTGGAGCCGGTGGCACCGAGGACAAGGATCACTTGAGAGGTCATCCCCGCACTCAAGCAAAGCCCACCGACAGAAACCGTCCACGGTGTGCCGGTGGGTCACTCCGTCCAGGCGGTGGTGGCGTCGAGGCGGGTGCGCCACAGCTTCTCGCCGTCGCCGCCCGGCTCCCAGCGGGCGCAGAAGTCGAGCAGGGCGCGGCAGCGGGCCACCATGGCGGCGTGGCGGTCGGGCCAGGCGGGCACGGGGTCGCCGTACGCGGCGAAGAAGCGCGGCAGCAGGGCCACGTGCTCGGGATGGTGGCTGCGCACGATCCACTCCACCCAGGCGAGGTCCTCGACAGGACGCCCGGGGTGCGCCCACTCCCAGTCGAGGATGGCCGCGGTCTCGTACGTGGCCGGGTCGAACAGCATGTTCTGGGGCCCGTAGTCGCCGTGGACGATGCCGAGCCGGTGGATGCGGGCCAGCATGCGTCCGCACTCGGCGAACACCTCCTCGGCCCGCCCCTCGTCGAGGAGGTCCTGGCCGTGCAGCCCGTCGACGTAGCGCGTGGTCAGGCTGGTGGCGGTGACCTGGTGGACGCGGGGGACGGGCAGGCGGCCGCGCAGGCGGCGCAAATAGCGGCTCTCGGTGGTCAGCCTGAAGGCCGCCTCGGGACCCTGGTAGCACTTCACGACCAGGGCGCCGTCGCCGAACGTGCTGTTGGTGTACCCGTGCTTCACAAGGGTCGATTCTGGCGTACGCGTACCCTCGCCGGGCGCTGCGCCGCGCGATCCGGGCGGCTCCGATACACGATGTAAGGACGGTACAAATGCCCCAACAGGGCGGAAATTCTGGGCACCGGGAGGCTGGACGGGAAGCGTCCGGCGCACCCCATCCGCCCCGGATGTGCACCTTGTAAAGATTGCGGGCGGGGCTCTTGTAACTGGATGAAAACGGTTTGCCGGTCCAGGTGACGCCTTGTCAAGGTGGTCGGGCTATGCGCTCCCTTCCTGAGGCCGATCCCGGCGTGCCCGACATCCGCAGCCCGCTCCGCTACCTGTGGTGGAACGCCGGGCGCCAGGCGCCGTCCCTGCTCCTCGGCATCGGCTTCGCCGTGCTGTGGTGGCTGGTGCAGGCCCTCATGCCGGCCGTGCTCGGGCAGGGCATCCAGGCCGTCACGGCCAAGGACACCCCGTCCCTGGTCACGTGGTCGGCCGTGCTGTTCGGGCTGGGGCTGATCCAGGCGTTCAGCGGCATCATGCGGCACCGCATGGCCGTCTACAACTGGCTGGCCGCCGCCTACCGCACCGTCCAGCTCACCTCCCGCCAGGCCGCCAGGCTCGGCGCCACGCTGCCCAAACGCCTGTCCACCGGCGAGGTCGTCAGCGTCGGCAACTCCGACATCGCCCACATCGGCAACAGCATCGACATCCTGCTGCGCGGCACCGGCGCGGTCGTCGCCATCGTCACCGTCACGGTGATCCTCATCTCCACCTCGCTGCCGCTCGGCCTGCTCGTGCTGTTCGGCGTGCCGATCATGGCCGCCGCGGTCGGGCCCCTGCTCCGCCCGCTCCACCGGCGCCAGCGCCACCAGCGCGAGCTGACCGGCGAGCTGTCCACCCGCGCCGCCGACATCGTCGCCGGGCTGCGGGTGCTGCGCGGCGTCGGCGGCGAGCAGGTCTTCTCCCGGCGCTACCGCGACGAGTCCCAGAGCGTACGCAGGGCGGGCGTCCGCGTCGCCGGCGTCGAATCCGTGCTCGAAGGCGCCCAGATCGTGCTGCCCGGCCTGCTCATCGCCCTCGTCACCGGCATCGGCGCCTCCTTCGCCGTCGCCGGCGACATCCCCACCGGGCAGCTCGTCGCCTTCTACCTCTACGCGGTCTTCCTCATCGGCCCCATGCGCACCCTCACCGAGGCCGCCGACAAACTCACCAAAGGCCACGTCGCCGCCGGCCGGGTCATCCGCATCCTGTCGCTCCAGCCCGAGGTCACCGGCGGCACCGGCAGCAGCGCGGGCGGCGTGCTGCGCGACTCCTACAGCGGGGTCACCCTCCAGCCCGGCTGGCTCACCGCCGTCGCCGCCGCCACGCCCGGCGACGCCATCGCCATCGCCGACCGGCTCGGCCGCTACGCCGACGGCGACGTCACCTTCGGCTCCACCGAGCTGCGCACCCTCCCCATCGACGAGGTGCGCTCCCGCATCCTCGTCGCCGACAACGACGCCCGCCTGTTCAACGGCCGGCTCCGCGACGAGCTCGACGTCCGCGGCCAGGCCACCGACGAGGACATCCACCGGGCCCTGCGCGCCGCCTGCGCCACCGACATCGTCGAAGCCCTGCCCGACGGGCTCGACACCGAGGTGGCCGAGGCGGGGCGCGAGTTCTCCGGCGGCCAGCAGCAGCGGCTGCGGCTCGCCAGGGCGCTGATCACCGACCCCGAGGTGCTCATCCTCGTCGAGCCCACCAGCGCCGTCGACGCCCACAGCGAGGCCCGCATCGCCGAACGCCTCGCCGCCGCGCGCGCCGGCCGCACCACGCTCATCTGCACCACCAGCCCGCTCGTGCTCGACCGGGCCGAACACGTCATCTACGTCGAGGAGGGCCGGGTGCTGGCCGAGGGCACACATCGGCAACTGCTCGACGGCTCGCCCGCCTATGCGGCGACCGTGACCCGCGGGGAGGACTGAATGGCACGCGAGATCCTGCCGGTCGCCGATCGCAGACAGGTGCGCTCCTACGCCAGGCGGCTCACCCTCAAATATCCGCGCGAGCTCGGCTTCGCCCTGCTCCTGCACGGGCTGGCCGCCGTCGCCGGCCTGCTCGTCCCGTGGCAGCTCGGCGAGCTGGTGCAGAACGTCCAATACGGCTTCGCCGTCGACGTGCCCCTCGTCGCCGCCGCCATCGGCGCGTTCCTGCTGCTCCAAGGCGTCCTCGTCCGCTACGCCGTGCTCGCCTCCGCCAAGCTCGGCGAAAAGGTGCTGGCCGAGCTGCGCGAGGAGTTCGTCGACCGGGTGCTGGGGCTGCCCCTGTCCACCGTCGAACGCGCCGGCTCCGGCGACCTCATCACCCGCACCTCGCGCGACGTCGACGCCCTGTCGCGCACTGTGCGCCACGCCGTGCCAGAGACGCTCATCGCCATGGTCACCTTCGTGATCACCATCGGCGCGCTGCTGCTCGTCAGCCCGCTCCTCATGCTCCCCATGCTGGTGGCCGGGCCCATCATCCACATCGCCACCCGCTGGTACCTCGCCCGCGCCCGCGACGGCTACCTCCGCGAGAACGCCGCCTACGCCGACATCACCGAAGGGCTCGCCGAGACCGTCGAAGGCGCCAGGGCCGTCGAGGCGCTGGGGCTGCGCGAGCGCCGCCGGGCCCGCACCGACGCCGACATCACCCGCTCCTTCGCCGCCGAACGCTACACCCTCGGCCTGCGCACCACCTGGTACCCAGCGGTCGAGCTCGGCTACGTGATCCCGGTGGTCGCCGCCCTCCTGGTCGGCGGCCTCTTCTACACCAGCGGCTGGGTCTCCCTCGCCCAGGTCACCACCGCCGCCCTCTACGCCCAGCAGCTCATCGACCCCCTCGACCGCTTCCTGATGTGGATCGACGAACTCCAGGTGGGCGGCGCCTCGATGGCCCGCCTGCTGGGCGTGACCAACGTCCCCGACGACCGCACCCCCACAAGCACTCCCACGAACGGCTCCGCCCCCGCCACCCCGAAGCCCACCGCCCCCGAGGCGCCCGCCACCCCGAAGCCCACCGCCCCCGAGGCGCCCGCCACCCCGAAGCCCACCGTCCCCGAGGCGCCCGCCGCCCCGGCAACCACCTCGGGCGACGGTCCCTCGGCCGCCGGCGCGGTGAGCGCTTCCGACGGTCGCGCGCTCAGGACCGCCTCGGGGACCACGTCGGGCGGTCGCCTCCCGGCGGCTGGTGCCGGGTCCGCTGGGGAGGTGTTGCGGGCCGCCGATGTGCGTTATGCCTACCGTGAGGGACGGGACGTGCTGCACGGTGTGTCGTTGACCATTCGGCCCGGTGAGCGGCTTGCCATGGTGGGGCCGTCCGGGGCCGGGAAGTCGACGCTCGGGCGGTTGCTGGCCGGGATCCACGGTCCTCGCACCGGGTCCGTCACCGTGGGCGGAGTGCCGCTCGTGGACCTGCCGCTCGACGAGCTGCGGGGCCAGGTCGCCCTCGTCACCCAGGAACACCACGTGTTCAAGGGCACCGTCCGCGACAACCTCATCATCGCCCGCCCTGACGCCGCCGACCCCGCCGTGGTCAAGGCCCTGGAAGCCGTCGACGCCCTCGACTGGGTGCTGGCCCTGCCCGCCGGCCTGGACACCGAGGTCGGCTCCGGCGGCCTCACCGTGTCACCGGCCCAGGCCCAGCAGCTGGCCCTGGCCAGGCTCGTCCTCGCCGACCCGCACACCCTCGTCCTGGACGAGGCCACCTCCCTCATCGACCCCCGCGCCGCCCGCCACCTCGAACGCTCCCTGGCCGCCGTCCTGGAGGGCCGCACGGTCATCGCCATCGCCCACCGCCTCTACACCGCCCACGACGCCGACCGGGTGGCCGTCGTCGAGGACGGGCGCATCACGGAGCTGGGCTCACACGAGGAGCTCGTGGCGGCGGGCGGCTCGTACGCGGCCCTGTGGCGCAGCTGGCACGGCACTCCCACCACCACCCCGTCCTAACGCCCAGAGAGCCAGACCGAACCGGGACCTGACGTTAGTCGGAGGTGGGCTCTGGGGTGGTGGACGCACAACCATGTCCACCCCAGCCCGCCCCCGACCGGCTCCTCGGAGGCGGACCCACCTACGCGCTTGGGCGGTGGGAGCCTGGCGCTCAGGTCAGGGTCAGGGAGCCGGGGGTGGATCTCAGGACGGCTGTGAGGGCGGGGGTGGTGCCGTGAGTGAGGTCTAGGTCGATGTCCAGGGCTGAGAGGGACCTCTGTGCCGCTTCCACGTCGGGGTGTCGGGCGCGGAAGGAGGTGAGTTCTGCCTTCGGCAGGCCTGAGTCTGTGGGGTGGCGGGTGGTGGACCAGTCGATGAGGAAGGGGACTACGCCGGCTGTTGCCGGTGGGGTGAGGCGCCAGGTCAGCAGGTCGCCTGATGGGGTGCGGCGTGACATGCGTTGCGGGTCGCCGGGGTCGTAGCCGTGGGCGCGGGCCCGGGTGACCACTGCGTCGATGTCCGTTACCGCCACTGCCCAGGTCACCAGGCGTGCGCTGGTCAGCGTGTCTATGCCGAACGGGCGGGGGACGGGCGGCCGCTCCTGGTCCGGGTCGGGGCCGATGACCTCCAGGTAGGCCCGGCCGCCCAGCCCCAGGAGGCGGTTGCGGGTGCCCAGGCCCGGGTGGCGGCCGCCCTCGACCATCTGTACGCCGAGCTGCTGTTCGATTTCGGCCACGGTGGTGTCGAGGTTGGGCGTGGCGTAGACGAGGTGATCTAGCATTCGGTCTATCTCACCACTTCGCAGCTCGGTATTCAGTGACCGGGGCGTGGTCTCCTCAGGCATCACCGGCGATCGCTCAGCATTGCGTGTTCTTCGGGGGGAGAGTGGCCGTCGTCAGGTAGGTGTCGATGTGGTCGCGGGCGCAGGTGTTGGTGCCGTAGAGGGTGTGGCCGGGGCCGTCGTGGCGGATGACGACGCTGCCGGGCACCTGGGACAGGACGCGCTCGGTCGAGTCGGACTCGTTCCAGGCGCCCGCGCCCAGCAGCGGCGGGAGGCCCTTGGGGAGGGCGGCCGGGGGGTTGGTGACGGGGACGGGCCAGCCGATGCAGTTGAGGGTGGCCGAGAGCGAGGTGTTGGCGGCGCCCGTGTCGGGGGCCACCCTGCGGAGCCGGGAAAGCGCGGTGGTCAGCTCTTTGCGGGTGGCGGGACGTGGCCAGTCGGTGCACTCGGTGACCGGAGTGGCCTGGTCGGGGTAGCGGGCGCCCCTGGCGGGGACGAAGCCGGAGGCGTCGCCCTTGGCGGCCTTGCGGATGGCCTCGGCGAGCCCGGGCCAGGCGGGGGCGCCCTGGCGGGCGAGGCCGAGGGCGAAGGACTGGAGGTCGATGGCGCGGTAGGCGACGTTGGCCGTGCCCGTGGGGATCGGGGTGCGGTCGGCGCGGGCGATCAGCCTCCGCCAGAGGGCGGGCACGCCTGCGCAGCCGTTGGCGGCGCACCACGTGAAGAAGCGGCGCATCGACTGCTCGTTGGACCTGGCCGTGGCCTCCAGCTCGCGGGACCAGTCGGCGGTGCTGTGGTTGAGCGTGCCGTCGAGGACCATCGTGCGGACGCGGCCGGGGTGGAGCCGGGCGTAGGCCTGGCCGAAGAAGCCGGCGTAGGAGGCGCCGTAGTAGTTGAGCTTGTCGGCGCCCAGGGCCTTCCTGATCGCCTCCATGTCTCTGGCGTGGTCGGCCGAGCTCATGTTGGCGAACAGCTCGGGGTCTTTGAGCCGGCAGGCCTCGGCGTAGCCGCGGTTGGTGTCGGACAGGCGGCCGAAGTCGGCGTCGTCGCGCGGGACGCCGGCGATGGGGATGCGGGTCCAGGCGCAGGGCAGGCCGGTGCTCAGGCCCTGGAACTGCTCGCCGTAGCCGCGGGTGTCCCACGTGATGACGTCCATGGTGCGGCGGAGCTTCGTCCACCAGCCGGACAGCTGCTGGGTCATGGCGATGCCGGGGGCGCCAGGGCCGCCGTAGGCCACCAGCACCTGGCCCTTCGAAGCACCGGTCGCCTTGAGGCGGCCCACCTTGAGGGTGATCTTGCGGCCGTCGGGTTTCCCCCAGTCGACGGGGACCGGCACGTCGGCGCACTCCATGCCGCCCTGCGGGCAGGGCTTCCAGGTCAGCGAGGACGGAGGGTCGGCCGTCGCCGCCGAGGCGGGGCCCGTGAGGGCGGTCGTGAGCAGGGCCAAAGTGAGGGTGAGCGGCTTCAGCATGGCGATCACGATGCCGGAACGGGGATGCCGGGCGCGTCGGACCAGGGTTTGGTTTTCGGGGGCCGGGTGTCAGACCTGGGTTGGACAGACCCAGGGCTGGTCAGTTCCGTACGCGAAAAGGCCGGGCGTGGTGTGCACCTCGCCCGGCCCGCGCAGAACAGAAGCGCTACCCCAGGGACTTCCTCAGGAAGTCCACCTGCAGCAGCAGCAGGTTCTCGGCCACGACCTCCTGCGGCGTCATGTGCGTCACCCCCGACAACGGCAGCACGCTGTGCTGCCGCCCCGCCGCCAGCAGCGCGGACGACAGGCGCAGCGTGTGGGCGGACACGACGTTGTCGTCGGCCAGGCCGTGGATCAGCAGCAGGGGGCGTTCGAGCTTGGCCGCGTCGGCGAACAGCGACGACTTCTCGTAGACCTCCGGCTGCCGGCCAGGGTCGCCCAGGTAGCGCTCGGTGTAGCACGTGTCGTACAGCCGCCAGTCGGTCACCGGCGCGCCCGCCACGGCGGCGTGGAAGACGTCGGGGCGGCGCAGGACCGCGAGCGCGGCCAGGAAGCCGCCGAACGACCAGCCACGGATGGCCACGCGGGACAGGTCGAGGTCGTCGGGGTATTGCTCGGCGACGCCCTGCAGCGCGTCGATCTGGTCCTCCAGCGCGGGGGTGGCGAGGTCGTTGAGCACGGCGCGCTCGAAGTCGACGCCCCGCCCGGGGGTGCCGCGGCCGTCGGCCACGATGACCGCGAAGCCCTGCTCGGCGAACCACTGGCTCTCGAGGTACGCCCCGCGCCGGTTGAGCACCCGCTGGGCGTGCGGCCCGCCGTACGGGTCAAGGAGGACGGGCAGCTTGCGCGAGCCCTGCTCGTGCCACGAGGGCAGCACCACCGCGGTGGCGAGCTCGCGCCGGCCGGAACGGCCGATGGAGACCCGCAGGTCGAGGCCGGGACGCTCGGCGAAGGACGGGATCGGGACGGCCATGCCGTCGCGGCGCACGACCGTGGTGGAGACCCCTTCGGCGTCGAGGCTCTGCTCGGTCAGGACGCCGACACCGCCCGACATGCGCCCCGAGAACACCCCGGACCGGGTCGAGACGGGCAGCAGCGAGTGGCCGTCCCACGTCCAGAGCTGGATCTCGGTCGGGTCGCCGCTGGCGCTGAACAGCACGCTGTCGTGATCGACGTCGAGCACCGCGCGCACCTGGAGGGTCGGCGGCGTGACCGCGCGGTCGCCGACGAACAGGCGATGCCCGCCCTCGGAGCCGGCCACCCACACCAGGGAGCCGTCGTCGAGGTGGGCGGGCACGCCGGTGACGATGTCGACCCAGGCGGGGTCGGTGTCCTCGCGGACGAGCGTGGTGGCGCCGGTGGCCGGGTCGACCTCGAACAGCCGCATCGTGCGCTGGTCGCGGGTGAGCGTGACGATCGACAGCGCGTGGGAGTCCCAAGCCGCGGTGGTGAGATATTCCTCGTCGTACGGCACCGCCACCCGCGACCCGTCGAGCCCCAGCACGAACAGCTCGGTGACGGCGTTGGGCGTGCCGGCGGCGGGATAGCGCTGGGCCGTCGCGGGACGGTCGGGGTTGGCCGGGTCGGCGATGTGCCACACCTGGACGGGGGCCTCGTCGGCGCGCTCGACCAGCAGCGCGTCGCTCGACGGCGCCCACCAGTGGCCGCGCATCCTGTCCATCTCCTCGGCGGCGATGAACTCGGCCAGCCCGTACGTCACCGTCGGCGACTCGGGCTCGGCCAGCGCGCGATCATGCCCGGACGCGAGGTCCTGGACGCGCAGCGCGCCCCCGGTCACATAGGCGACATGCCGCCCGTCGGGGGACAACCGCGGGTCGATGACCGCCCCAGGCGTGTCCAGCCTGCGCGCCTGACCGCTCGCCAGCTCCACCACGTAGAGCGCGCCGGACAGCGCGAAGCAGGCCCTGCTCAGGTGGGCGTCGGACGCGTAGGCCACCACCCCGCCCGCGGCCTCCCTGCTGCGCTCGCGCCGCGCCCGCTCCTCGGGCGGGAGGTTCTCCTCCTCGTCGCCGTGCAGCTCGCGCGGGTCGACGACCAGGCGCTCGACGTGGGTGTCGGTGTCGAGCTCCCACAGACAGGTGACCGGATCGGTGCCCGTCCTCGTCCGCAGGAACACCACCCGGCCGCCGTCCGGGGAGATCGTGAAGCCTCTGGGAACGCCCAGCGTGAAGCGGCGGGTTCTGGCATTCAGGCGCGGGAAGCTCTCGCTCATGGCCTCAATCCTGCCATTGCTACGCTCGTGGACATGACTGACCGACGGCTGCTGCTCGTGCACGCCCATCCGGACGACGAGTCGATCGGCACCGGCGCCACCATGGCGAAATACGTCGCCGAGGGCGCCCACGTGACGCTGGTGACCTGCACGCTCGGCGAGGAGGGGGAGATCATCCCCGGCGATCTCGCGCACCTGGCCGCCGATCGCGACGACGCGCTCGGGCCCTACCGCGTGGGCGAGCTGGCCGCCGCCTGCCAGGCGCTCGGCGTGGAGGACCACCGCTTCCTGGGCGAGCCGGGCAGGTGGCGCGACTCGGGCATGATGGGCGTCGCCTCCAACGACCACCCGAGGGCGTTCTGGCGCGCCGACCTCGACGAGGCGGCGGGCGAGCTGGTCAAGGTCGTCCGAGAGGTACGCCCCCAGGTCCTGGTCACGTACGACGACAACGGCTTCTACGGCCACCCCGACCACATCCAGGCCCACCGGGTCGCGCGCAGGGCGTTCGAGCTGGCGGCGAAGGCCGGCTACGGCGAGGGCGAGCCGTGGCAGATCGCGAAGTTCTACCACACGGCCGTGCCCAGGTCGATCATGCGGCGCGGCACCGAGGCGCTGCGCGAGGCCGACACGGGTTTCCTCATCGAGGACGTCGATGACATGCCGTACGGCTGCGCCGACGAGGACGTCACCACCGAGATCGACGCGCGCCCCTGGATCGGCAACAAGGTCGAGGCCATGCGCGCCCACGCCACCCAGATCACCGTCAGGCCGCCCTGGTACGCGCTCTCGAACGACATCGGCCAGGAAGTACTCGGCGTCGAGCACTACACGCTGGCCATGGGCGTGCCGGGCCCGTCGGTGCCCGGTCCGCCCGTCGACGCCGGTGGCCTCGGTGAGCCGCACACCCGCGAGAACGATCTCTTCGCGGGCATCCACTAACCTCGTTCGACATGGAACATCGCAGCCAGGCCGAGTCGGCGCTGGGCGGGGCCGCCTACGGCATGCTGTTCGTGCTCGGCGTCGTCATGGCGGTCGTGGGCGGGTTCACGCATCCCGAGTGGCAGGTCGGGCCGGTGCCCTTCGCCGCCGTGAGCTGGGTGGTGGCGTTGTTCGGGGTGTGCCTGGGCGCGGGCAAGATGATGGGCGCGCGGCTCGGGGCCATGGTGACGGCGCTCGGGTGGCTGCTGGTGACCATGCCGTTCACGCTGGAGATGGGGTCGGGCGACCTGGTGATCGCCGCGGGCACTGCGGGCTATGTCTACCTGTACGGCGGTTTGGTGAGCCTTGTCGCCGCTTACCTGCTCTCGCCCTCGTCAGGAGGGGGTTCGTGGCTTTTGCGTGGATACCCCGTTAAAGAACCAGACGTAGAGGCATAAAGTAGCTGAGTGCATTCCATAGAGCGGCACGTAGACCCTGCAACGTACCGTAAGGTCGTCGGCCGTTTCGCCACCGGAGTCGCGATCGTGACGACCAGGCTCGGCGACGTCGATCACGCGATGACGATCAACTCCTTCACCTCCGTCTCCCTCGACCCCCTGCTCGTGCTGTTCTGCGCGGAGAAGGTCGCGCGCTTCCACGACGCCGTGCTGGAGTCCGGGGTGTGGGGCGTCTCCGTGCTGCCGGCCTCCATGGAGGACGCCTCCCGCTTCTTCGCCCATCGTGGCCGGCCGCTCAACGGGCAGCTCGCCACCTGGCCGCACCATCGGGGCGAGTCGGGCGTGGCGCTGTTCGACGACGCCCTCGCCACGCTGGAGTGCGCCACCACGGCCGTGCACGACGGCGGGGACCACTCGATCGTGGTGGGCGGCATCACCGCCATCGACACCCCCTCGGACGGGGCGCCCCTCCTCTACCACGAGGGCCGCTACCGGGTTCGTCCGCAGCGCTCCGGCCTTCAGGCCGGGGGTGAAGCGGACCTTCCCGCGTAGCGGGCCAAGGAAGCTGGGTCGCGCCGGGGGCTCCAGCGTCTGCTTGGCTCAGGCCGGGCGGTTGTGCTGCTCGATGTACTGGCGCAGGTCACCGGCCTTCACTTCAGGCCGGGGAGCGCGTCAAAAGTCCCTCTGGCGGCCTGCTTCCCATGGCGGGGGCATGGCGCGGGCCAGGCGCTTGGCCTGGCCCGGTCATGTGAGACGGTCCCGTTACTGAGCCGGAGTGGTCGCCGTCTGGGACGGGTCGGCCGGGCTGGTCTCAGTCGGGGTCCCGGTCGGGGTCTCGGTCGAGGTTTCCGTGGGGGTCGGGGCGTCCGTGGGCTCCTCCGTCGGCTCGTCCGTGGGAGGCTCCGACGGCGGGGGACAGGTCGGGATCGCGTCCGTCGGGGTGTCCGTCGGCGCGTCGGTCGGCGTCTCGGTCGGGAGGACAGGGACGGAAGGCGTCGGTGTGTCCGTCGGTGTGTCGGTCGGTGTGTCGGTCGGCGTGTCCGTGGGCGGGTCCGCCGGGGTCTCCGTCGGTGCCGTGGTCTCCGTCGGTGTCGGCTCCGTGGTGGGCGGATCCGACGGGGCGGTCGTGTCGGTCGGCGGGAGGGTCTCGGTGGGTTCGACGGTGGGTTCGACGGTCGGCACGTACGGCTGACAGGTGACGGTCACCGTCGGGCCTGGCTCGGTCACCGTGACGGTCTCGCGTACGGTGACGGTCGGCAGCGGCGCCACGATGGCGGCGGCGTCCCCGCGCTTCCTGTACGTGCCCCAGCCCAGCCGCGCCCTGGCGCTGGCCTCACCGCCGACCACGATCAGGTCGACGGTGGCCGTCTTGCACGACCGTCGCTTGCACACCCGCTGCTTGACGTTGAAGAAGGCGGCGCCCTCATGGGTGATCGAGACGTTCAGGTAGGAAACGCCTCTCCTCTTGACCACCGACGTCTCCGCGGTGTACTCCCCGATCGTGGGGCTCTCCGTCGGAGTCGGGGTCGGGGTGAGGGTCTCGGCGGGCGGCGGCGACGCGGGTGGCGACGTCGCGGGGTCCGACGGGGGCGGTGAGGTCGTGGGGTCCGCGGCTAAGGCCACACGCGCGTGGGAGGAGTGGTCAGTGGCTCGTAGGGGCTCGGACGACGATGTCTGGGTGATCGCGACTCCGCCGGCTCCTGCCAGTGCGACGGTGCCGAGCAGCGCGCCCAGGATGGAGAATCTCATAATCCTGCTCTTGTGGGAGATTTCAGGACGGGGATCGTTGGTCCGACTTGTCAACCTTGGTCAAGACTGAGACGCATGGACAGGAGCTTCCGGTTCCGGCGAGTGGCGAACTATGTGAATCTTTCTACGCCACTCGGATTGCTGATCGCCGTCATAGGCGGCGCGACCAGGAAACCTGGCCCTGACGGGCTCGTCCTGGCCTTCGGTTACCGTTGTCGTTTCCCGGTCGCGGGGGCGTTCACCGTCGGAAACGTGGTCCTGACCAGGAGGAACTCACTCAGCGAGCAGCTCATCCTGCACGAAGGACGGCATGCCACGCAGTGGGCCTGGTGCGTCGGGCTGCCGATGTTGCCGCTCTATCTGGTGTCGATGCTGATGTCCGTGATGGTGTGCGGACATCAGGCGTCGTACAACGTTTTCGAGCGCTTGGCCGGGCTCGATGACGGTGGTTATCCGCGTAAGGCGGTGTGGTGGCGGAGGAGAAAAGGCAGCGCGAGTTGACGGGGTCTTGTCAAGGCCGCCGCCTAATTGGAGCGCCAGCTCAGCGAAAATCCGGCCATTCCGGTACGGACGTCCGCGCCCCGCGTTGTCGGCCCGGACTGTCAAGCTGGGCGGTGCGAAGCGCGGGCCTCGCACCGCCCACCCGGTCAGGGGTTCAGCTTGAGCGTGTGGGTGGCGGCCTTCTTCACGGCGGCCGGGGAGGAGAGCATCGGCTGCAGGTCGCCGCGAGCCCAGGCCGCCGCCTGATCCCAGTAGTTCTCGTGGTACGCGTGCCCTGACGCCCCCGTGAGGTTGATCCACCGGGACTTGTCCAGGTCGGACAGGTCGACGATCATCCGCATCGACGGCACGGCGGTGATCTCGTACCCGCTCTGAACGTTCCAACCGGTCGCGTTCACCGCGTCCTTGCCGCCGGCGACGCTCAGCGGCCCCCGGTTGAACAGCGCCTCCACCGGCTCGATGCCCGAGGTGCCGAGCGAGCCGTTGACCAGCTCCAGCGTGTGCAGGTCGCCCCACCGCCACTTCTTGACGTCCTCGCCGAGCCGGTCGGCGAGCTCCTGGTGCGCGGAGGCCATCGCCAGGCGCAGGATGTCGTCGCGGGTCTCGGTGTAGCCCTTGGTGGTGACGTCGTCCCAGTACGGGTCGTCGGGCGCGTCGAGCAGCCGTCTGACCACCTCGTACCACCGGTCGCCGCCGGTCGGCCGGGCCCCCTCGGGGAGGTCGTCGTTGAAGGTGAGCATGAGCAGGTGGCGCCAGACCGCGTTGAAGTACGCGGCGGGCGCCGAGCCGGCGGTCTGGGAGCCGTCCCACGACGTCAGCAACTCCCTGGCCTGGACGGCGGGACCGGCCAGATCCACCCGCTCCAGGGCGGGCACCAGCGTCTCGGCGAAGCCGTTGGCGGTGTCCTGCTGGATGCGGGCCATGTCGGCCGCGTCGATGGGGCCCTTCTTGATCGCGTCGCGGATGAGCGTGCGGATGCGCTCGGAGCGGTAGCCGTAGGCCCAGTCCTGGGTGAGCAGGGGCTGGTAGCGGCCGGGGTCGATGACGGCGTTGTTGGCGGTGACGATGAAGCCGTCGGCCGGGTTCTCGATACTGGGGAGCTGGTCATACGGGATGGGGGCGGGCTTCCAGTCGTACTCGCCGGTCCAGCCGGGCACGGGCCAGGTGCCGTCGCCGTTCTCGCGTACGGGGATGCGCCCCGGCGCCTGATACCCGATCTTCCCCGAGGTGTCGGCATAAATCAGGTTCTGGGCGGGCACCTCGAACAACGCCGCCGCCGCCTTGAACTCGTCCCAGTCCGTCGCCCTGTTCAGCGCGAAGATGGCGTCGGCCGTCCGCCCTGGGGTCAGCGCCGTCCACTGCAGCGCCACCGCGTTGGCCTCGCCGCTCGGCTTCGCCCCCGCCATGACGTCGTTGATCAGCGGCCCGTGCACGGTGCTCTTGACGGTCAGCGTGACCGTCGGCCCGCCGGCCACCTTGATCTTCTCCTCGCGGACGTCCAGCGGCAGCTGCTGCCCCTTATAGAGGTACGCGTCGCCCTCCACCTGCTCAAGGAAGAGGTCGGCGACGTCGGGCCCCAGGTTCGTGAACCCCCACGCGATCTTGTCCGTGTGCCCGATGATCACGCCGGGCACGCCGGAGAAGGTGAACCCCGTCACGTCATACGGGCACTCCTCGCTCACCTTCCTGCAGTGCAGCCCGGCCTGGTACCACACCGACGGCATGTTCGGCGCGAGGTGCGGGTCGTTGGCGAGCAGCGGCTTGCCGCCCGCGGTGTACTCGCCGGAGACGACCCAGGAGTTCGACCCGATGCCCGCGCGGTCGGCCGCGCTCATCGTCTCCGGCACGTCCGACAAAGTCTTCGCGGCCTGCGTCAGCGCCCTGGCGGCCCGAGTCCGCTGCTGCGGGCCCTGCTGGGGAGGACGCTGCTCGAAGCGGCCCTGACGGATGCCGCCCTCGTTGACGATCGGCGCGTGCCGGTCGAACGGGTAGCCGGGGTAGAGCTGCTCGACCCGCTCTCTGGGCAGCTTGGTCAGCGCCAGCGCGCGGTCGATCTCGTCCTCCATGTTGGAGCGCAGGTCCCACGCCATGGCCTTCAGCCAGGCCAGCGAGTCGACGGGGGTCCACTTCTCCGGCTTGCCGCCGCTGCCCTGGAGCTTGAGCAGCGAGTACTCCAGGCTGCGGTCGGAGGCGTTGGGGTTGGCGGCCAGCCAGGCGTTGACGCCCTTCGCGTACGCGGCCAGGAAGTCGCGGGTCTCCTGGGCCAGCTCGGGCAGCTCCTGTTCGGCGACCCGGCGCCAGCCCATGGTCCGCAGAGCCTTGTCGTTGTCGAGGGTGGCGGCGCCGTAGACCTCCGACAGGCGGCCGGCGGTCAGGTGGCGGCGGAAGTCCATCTCGTAGAAGCGGTCCTGGGCGTGCACGAAGCCCTGGGCCATGAAGAGGTCGGCGGCGGTGTCAGCGTAGATGTGCGGAATTCCTGATTTATCGCGATAAATCTCCACACTTCCTGACAAGCCGGGCAGCCGTAACGACCCGTCCACTTGCGGGAACGACCTGCGCACCGTGTAGACGAGAACCCCCGCCAGCACCACCGCCAGCGCCAGCAGAACGATCAACACCCGAGCGAACCACCGCAAGGGCCACGGCATCCACGCAAAGGGCCTCACCGCCACCTCCTTCATGCCGAACTGGCATCAAGTTTGGCAGTTCGCGATCACTCCTCAGACCCGGAGCCCACGAAGCAGCAGGTCAGAGCCTCAGGTCCGGATCTTGCCGATGTCGCTCGACAGGTCGAGCCCCAGCAGGGAGTCGAGGTGCAGGAACGTCTCGAACTTCGCCCCCGGCGCCACCGACGCGTCGCCCTCCAGCTCGTCCAGCACCCGCAGGGCGGCGGGCGTGTCGAGGTCGTCGTCGAAGGCCGACTCGGCGCGTTCGGCGTACGCGGTGGCCATGGGCGCGCTGACCGACTCCGACCACTCGGCCACCCCGGCCCGCCACCGCCGCACCCTGCCGTCGGCGGCCCGCAGCGTGTCCCACGTCAGGTCGAGCGGCCGGCGGTAGTGGCACTCCAGGAACGCCATGCGCACGGCGAGCGGATCGAGCCCGGCGTCGGCCACGTCGGAGAGCAGCGGGGCGTCGCCGGCGAACCGCACGCCCTCGGCGTGCACCCAGCGGCCGCGCACGTCCTCGCGGGGAACGGCGCCACCGACACAGAGGTCGATCCGGGAGCCCAGCTCCTCGATCGGCTCACCGGCCTCGGGCACGTGCTCCGCCGGCCGCAGGTTGAGCGTGGCGGCGTCGGCGCGGAAGGCGTCTTCGTCGTGGACGGCGTCGCGGGCCGCCACGACCCGCACCCTGCGCCGTTCCAGAGCCCGCCTGATCAGGTCGGACACCAGGAAGGTGCGCAGATCGCCCACGTGTGCCCGGCGAGCGGCCTCGAGCCCGCACGTGTACAGCCGCAGCGCCCGCCCGGCGGCGATCTCCTCGACCTGCCCGGCGCGCGTGTCGTAGATCCGCACCATCACCCGAGCTTAGCCCGGCGTCACGCGCCCAGGAAACCGAGGATGTCCCTGTCGCCGCGCTCGCGCAGCCTGGCCAGCACCTCTTCGCGGCTCGCCATGTCGGACAGCCCGATCCTGGCGCCGATGAGCCGCAGGCCCTCCAGCTCGGAGCTGACCGGAGCGGTGTAGCCGAGCAGGTAGAGCGCTCTGTTGACGGGCGGCATCCCAGGAGGGGCGGCGGGCAGGTAGCGGGTCAGCAGCTCGCCGCCGTCGGAGACGGTCAGGAACACGTGGTCGCCCTCGCTCGCCTTGTACTCGGCGAGCACGTTCCTGATCGACCCCATCGTGGGCTGGTTGTGCCAGCTGATCACCACGTCGCCCGACGGCGCGGAGGCCGTGAGCTGCCCGCCCGGCGCCATCCCCAGGTAGGCCGCGAACCCGGTCGGCAGCGGCGAGCCGGAACCGCGCAGGTGCTCGGCGTTGATGTCCACCCGGTGCCACCAGCGGCCGTCGCGGGAGCGGAAGCTGCGCCGCGTCTCCGAGACGTCCTTACGCGGCTGGTACGGCTCCGACTCGCCGCCGGGAGCGGTGCCCGCCACCCTGATCCAGCCCCGCTGCGTCCGCTCGAACCCGGGCCCGCCCGAGTAGGCGCGCACCGAGCTCTCGCTGACGTCGTAGCGGGAGGTCAGGTTGGCCACGATCGTGCTCACCGACGCCTCGCCGCCGGCCCGCTCGATCTCCCTGGCGATCATCTCCCTGATGCCCAGGTACTCGTCGCCGCCCCACCGCGTCAGCCCGTACTTGTTGCGGTCGACCCGGCGGAAGCGATCGTCGGCGGTGAGCTGGTTGCGGATGCCGACCAGGCTGTAGTCCTCGCCGATGCGCTCCTGGATCTCCTCGGGCGTCAGCGGCGTGCCGGCCACCGCGAGCACCGCCTCGGCCTTCTCGTTGATGCTGCGCGGCCACGGCACCACGTGCCGGCCGAGCACCCGCAGCTGCGGCACCGCGAGGATCCACCGCTCTGCGACGTCCTCGCGCACGCCGAGCTGCGCCACCATGGCGATGGCCTCGGGCAGCGGGCGCGGCCCGTCGGCGAACAGCTGGCGGGTCTTCTCCCGCAGGTCGTCGGCGCCGCCCGCGACCAGCCAGCCGTCGGACTGCTCGTAGCCGGTCAGCAGCGTACGGATGAAGCGCCAGGCCGGGATGCCCAGCGAGCGCAGCTCGGCCCCGTGCCACGGCACGGCCGCCTGGAGGTCGTCGGCCGGCACGGCGGAGCCCAGCCGCCCGCGCAGCCACACGACGTGGGCGGCCAGAGCGGCGGTCTCGGGCTTGGCCAGCCAGGCGTCCACGTGCTCGCGCAGGTCGCGCTCGATCTGCCTGATGCGCTCGCGGGTGACCGAGAAGCGCTGGGCCAGCTCGTCGAGCGTGGCCCTGCGGGTGGCGTACAGGCGGTCGCGGGCGATGGCCCGCTGCCGGTCGTCGAGGCCGCCGAACAGCTCGTCGATCAGGTCGGGCAGCGGCTTGTCGGGACGTGAGGGCGCGGGGACGGCCTCGGGCACGGGCTCGAGCAGCCGGTCGAACACGCCGGTGAACAGCTTCTGCACCACGTCCTTGCCCAGCGTCTCCGGCGACCGCTCGGCCTCGGCGGGGTCGGAGAAACGCAGCAGGGGCAGGATGTCGCCGAGCATGAGATGCCCCCAGCAGGCCACGGCGAGGTCGGCCAGGTGGCCCGCCACGGTCTGCGTGCCGACGATGGCGCACGCGCGATCGAGCGGGATCGCCTGCCACCAGGCCTCGGGCAGCTGGGGCTCCTCCACGATCGGCGCGATCTGACCAGGAGAGGTCCAGCGCAGGGGTGGAGCGAGGTCGCTCAGGCTGAGGTTCATTGAGGTCCAACCGGCAATGGGAATATATCCGCAGTTCAGACTATGTGATCAGAGGGGTAGAAACGGGCTTCCTCTTCCGGAATGCGAGATATAGAGCATCGAACGGGCACGGGTGCAGGCGACGAACAGTATGCTCCGTTCGCGTTGCAGCGCACGAGCCCGCGCGTACGGATCGGGCGCCGGGTCCTGCGGCGGTCTTTGTGGCGGCGGTTCCGGAACGATGCCCTCGGCCACGCCGATCAGCGCCACCCGCTCGAACTCCAGCCCCTTCAGATGCTGGAACGTCAGCGCCCGCACGTCCAGCCCGTCGAGCGTCTCCTTGGCCGCGCGGACCAGCCGCTGGTTCCTGGCCCCGACGGCGATCCCGGCCGGCGAGACGCCGTCGGCCAGCCACGCCTCGACCGTGGCGCGCAGGCCGGCCAGCTCCGCCTCCTCCGAGTCGTACGCCCTGACGATTGGGCGCTCGCCGTGGTGCGTCGCGCTGTAGTCGTACATGTCGGTCACGCCCTTGACGAGACCGGGGGAGGGGCCGCCGCCGCGCAGCCGTACGACGAAGGACAGCAGCTCCTGCGGCAGCCGGTAGGAGACCCCGAGCAGGTGCTGGTCGGCCGGGATGCCGACGGCGCCGAGCGCCACCCGCGTGTCGGTCACCCGCTGGTGCGGGTCGCCCACGATGAACAGGTCGTCGCGCGCCCGCGGCACCACGGCGCGCAGCAGCCGCCACTGTGCCGGGCTGACGTCCTGCGCCTCGTCCACCACCACATGACGGTACGGCTTGAGCGCCGGATCCACGTCGTCCAGGAGATCGCCCGTGGCGATCGACAGCACCCGCAGCGCCTCGTCCGTGAGCTGGGCCAGCGACCGCGCGCCCGGCCCCACCAGCGCGGGACGCCGTCCCTCCGCGGCGGCCACGATGCGCACCGCCAGCCGCTCGGCGTTGTCCACCTCGACCCGCTTGCGCACCACCTCGTCCTCGATCAGCAGGTCCAGCCGGGCCGACAACTCCTCGGCCAGGCTCTGCGAGAACGTCACCAGCAGCACCGGACCCGCGCCGCGCAGCGCCAGGTGGGCCGCCCTGTGCAGGGCGATCACCGTCTTTCCCGTGCCCGCGCCGCCGATCACCAGCACCGGGTGGTCGTACCGCGCCGCCTTCGCCAGCCGGTGCTGCGCGGGACGCAGGAACGTGCACCACTCGGGCGCCGCGAGCACCCGGTCGAGCGCCACCTTGTCGGGCACGAACACCGCGCGGTCGGGGCTGCGCCGCAGGGCCGCGTACAGGTCGCCGGTGTCGATCGGGCCCGCGTCGTCGGCGGAGGCCCGCCAGGCGTCCAGCTCGCGCCACGCCTCGGCCATGGTGCCGCCCCTCGCCAGCACCGCCAGCGGGGCGTACTGCGTGGGCGGCAGCAGCGGCTCAAGCGCGGCCACGTCCGCCTCGGTGGTGATCAGCCGGAACAGCGGCAGCGCGACCCCGTCCAGGCCCAGGCCCAGCAGGTCGCCGTCGCAGATCGCGTCGAACAGCCGCGACGGCCGCACCGAGCGGCGTAACGCGGGCTCCACCCGCTCCAGGGCCTCGGCGTCCCACTCCTCGACGACGCCGATCACCGGGTTGACGCCGTAGCGGTGGCGGCGGGCGTACGACCAGGCCTCCGGGTCGGGCAGGACCGTACGCAGCCAGTAGACGTCCCGCTGCCGCACCACCACCCCGCGATGGCCCGGCGCCAGGCGCAGCGTGGCCACCCTCGGGTCCCTGGCGCCCCGCACCCGCTCGGGATGCGGCGCGCCCGGCACGTTCAGCAGGAACCGGCGCAGCGCGACCACGGCGTCCCTGCGCACCGGCTGGGCCAGTGCGCTGAGCTCCCTGGGAAACTCAGGGCCGATCGCGAGCCGCGGCACCGGCTCAGTCCAGCAGTTCGAGCAGGTCGCGGTCCCCGCGCTCGCGGAGCCTGTCGAGCAGGTCGGGCAGAGCGACGGGGCCCGGCATGCCGATGCGGGTGGCGATCACCCTGGCAGCCTGCTCCTTGGTGCCCCCGGGGGCCGTGTACCCGACCAGCCGGAGCGCCTTCGTGATCTTCTCGGCTCCCTGGGCGGCCACCGGCAGATGCCTGGCCCGCAGCACGCCCTCGTCCGACAGCGTCAGGAACAGGTGCCCGCCCTCGCGGGCTCCCACGTCCACCAGCAGCCGCTCGATCGACTCCAGCAGGGGCCGGCCGTGCCAGGTCATCGCCAGCTCGCCCGCGGCGCTCCTGACCGTCCTGCTCTCGCCCGGCGACAGCCCCAGGTAGGAGGCGAACCCGGTCGGCAGCGCGCACTCGCCCCCGGCCATCTGCTCGGCCGTCACGTCGATGCGGAGCCACCAGCGGCCGTCCGGCTGACGGAAGCAGCGCCGCGTCTGCGAGACGTCCTTCAGCGGCTGGTACGGCTGGTCCGCCTCGCCGCCGTTCGCCTCGCCCGCCGGCTGGACCACCGGCGTGAACGCCTGGAACTGCGGCGGCCCCGGCGGCGGCGCCGGCGTCATGTGCACCGGGCCGAACGCCGACTGCACCAGCTCCACCGGCGGCTGCGGGTACGGCTGCTGCTGGCGCGGCCCCTTCCGCCTCGGCAGCGGCTCCGCCGGAGGCTCCGGCTCCGGCTCCGGCGCCGGCGGTGGCGGCGGTGGCGGGGGCGCCAGCGTGGTCAGCACCACCTGCCACGCCGGGACCTCCAGCGCCTGGATCTCCACCTGGTGCCAGTCGGCCGCGCCGACCACCTGCTCCTTGGGGGCGTCCGGGCCCAGCGTCCTGACCAGCTCGTCCAGATGCGCCCGGTACGGGGCCGCGTCGTCGCTGGCCAGCCACCGGTCCAGCCGGGCGCGCAGCTCCATCTCCGTGGAGACGATCTCGGCAGGGGGGACGGCGAAGAGCTTGGCGAGCTGGTCCACCGCCGACGGCTCGTCGGTGAACACCCGGTTCTGGGCCACCGCCCAGCTCTTGTCGTCGAGACCGGCGAACGCGGCCTCGATGAGCTGCGGCAGCTCCTGCCCGCCGGGCCGGCCCTGCTCGCCCCCCTGCTCGTCCTCGTCGTGGTCGTCCGCGTGCTCGTCCGCGTGCTCGTCCTCGGGGGTGAACTCGTAGCCCGCATGTCCTGCGGCCGCCGCCTCGGACCCGGGTTCGACGCTGGACGGGACCTCCGGCTCGCCGTCCGTCTCCTCGTGCTCGGGGAGCGCCTCCGCCTGGTGGGCCGCCTCAGCGTCGGAGGCATCGGCGACGGCGCCGGCCTCGGGGGCGGGCTCGGCGTCGAGCGCGGGCTCCTCCTCCGCGACCGCCTCGGCCTCGTGCGCCGCCTCGACGTCGGAAGCCTCGGCCTCGTGCGCCGCCTCGACGTCGGAAGCCTCGGCGTCGGGGGCCGCCTCCTCGGCGGGGCTCTCCGCGCGAGCCTCCTCCAGTGCCTCCGCCTCTTCGGCGGCCGGCTCGGGGGCGGGCTCGTCGGCGGCGTCCAGCACCGGCTCGGGCTCAGGCTCAGGCTCGGGGGCCGCGTCGATGACCGGCTCGTCGTCGGCGTCCAGGACCCGCTCGGGGCCCTCAGCGGCCTCAGGAGCGGGGGACTCGACGTCCGGCACGGGGAGCGGCGCCACGGCCGGTACGGACGCCGGAGCCGCGGGCTCACCGGCCTCGTCGGCGACGGGCCTGGCGGGCGCGAGGCGTACCAGGACGGCGGAGAACAGCGTGTTGAGCACCGGCCGCGCCTGGATGAACGGCTGGTCGACCAGCTCGCGGCTGGTCAGCGCGAGCAGCCCCGCCCACGAGCCGGCCCGGTCGAGCGCGATGGCGACGGCGGGCTCGTCGGCCTCCTCGGGGTCCAGCACGTGCAGCGCGGGCAGGACGTCACCGATGGCCGCGGCGGGCCAGTGCTCCAGGGCGATCTCCGTCAGCAGCTCGCCCAGCGACTCGGGGCCGATCGCCGAGAGGACGCGCGGCATGGGCAGGCTGCGCCACCACGCGTCCGGCAGATCCGGCTGCCCGCTGAGTAGCGTGATCGTCGACGCGTCGCTCCACCTCAACGGTGGTACGAGGTCGCTCAGGCAGAAGTTCATCCCGTTCCGTTCACCAGCCCCTCACGCCGCCGCAGCGGTGCAGCCATCATCTCGCCGCCCACGGAACAGACCATAGTCCGGCAAAACAGCCCTACGCATCATGCTCTACGCATCAACGCCGAACAGCGGCAAAGCGTAGACGCACGTAGTCGGCCATCCAGCCAGTCTCCCTGCGGAGTGCGGGGGCCGCCAGTTCGTTCACGCGCCGGAGCAGGGGCTCCACGATGGTGGGGGGAAGCCCTTCGAGCACCGACGCGGCGAATGTGCGGACCCAGTCGGCGGCGCCGCCGGGGCACTCGTCGAGGGGTGTGGGCCGGTCGAAGTATTCCAGCAGCCTGACGACGAACCCCTCTTGTTCGAGGCGGTGCGCGTACTCGGCAGGCGTGGGAAAGTACCACGGCAGCTCGGGTTCGCGCAGGCCGTATTCACGCCAGGCGGTCAGCATCGCGGTGGTCAGCTCGGCGCAGTTGCCCGCGCCGCCCATCTCCGCGACGAAACGTCCGCCAGGCGTGAGCGCCTCGCGGACGTTGGCGATGACGGCGCGGGGGTCGCGGTTCATCCAGTGCAGCGCGGCGTTGGAGAAGACCGCGTCGTACTTGTCCACGACGGTGAAGTCGTGCCCGTCGCCGATGATGAAGTTGATGCCCGGATACTGCGCCAGCGCCTTCTCGATCATCGCGGGGGAGCCGTCGATGCCGAGCACGTCGGCGCCCCTGAAGGCGATCTGGGCGGTCAGCACTCCGGTGCCGCAGCCCAGGTCGAGCACGCGCTCGCCGGGCCGCGGATCGAGCAGGTCGACCAGTGGCGCGCCCTGCGTGGAGACGTAGCCGAAACTGCTGTCGTAGGCGCGACTGTTCCACCGCTCCAAGCTCGGTGTGTCGTATCGCAAGACGATCAGCTCACATTCGATCAGACATCGGGCCCCCGTGGCCGTGCTGTCCGTTCACTTTAGAGCCTGATCGTCCCTACGACATATCAAGTCACATGGGACTCATCCCAAACTCTTCGTCCATTCCCTCTTGAGATACGCCTTCGCCGCATCTGCCTGCGGAATCGTCATGAGCACCGGCGGACCGGGCGCCTTCGGCAGTTTCTGGGCCTGCTCGGTGTCGAGCGTGCCCTTCATGAGCATCGCCTCGCCGCGCGCCGGGCGGGCGTAGCCCTTCTGGAGCAGGTTCTGGCCCTCGTCGGAGAACAGGAACTCCTGCCACAGCCGGGCCGCGGCCGGATGCGGCGCCGCCTTGTTGACGGCCTGCACGTGGTAGCCGCCGAGCGCGGCGCCCTTGGGGATGGTCACCTTCCACGCGTCGGCCTGCTCGGCGCTGCGCGCGGCGTTGAGGTGGTCCCACGCGACGACCACGTTGGCCTTGGCCACGTCGGTCAGCCGGCCGGCCTGCTTGAGCTTGGCGAACAGCTCCACGCCCTGCTCGGGCCGCGGCGCCCCCGAGCTCATGGACGCGGCCATCACCCCGCCGAACGCCGACGACGAGCGCAGCGGGTCGCCGTCGAGCGCGACGCGGTAGCCGGGCTTGAGCAGGTCGGCGAAGGAGGCGGGCGGCTTGACCGCGCGCGGGTCGTAGCCGATCGACATGTAGCCGCCGTAGGCGGCGTACCAGGCGCCGGACGGGTCCTTGACGTGGTCGGGCAGGTCCTGCCACCCCTGCACCTTGTACGGCGCGAACTTCGCGGCCCCGTAGACCGCCATGTCCATGGTCAGGTCGAAGACGTCGGGCTTGAGCTGGGTGGCGACGTCGAGCTCGCGCTTGCTGCTGGCGGCGGGCTCGAGCTCGTTGATCTTGATGTCGTACTTGTCGGCGAAGGTGTCGATGATCTCGCCGAAGTTCACCCATTCGCGGGGCAGGGCGATGACGTTGAGCTCGCCCTCCTGCTGGGCGGCCTCGACGAGCCGCTCCATGGTGCCGAAGCCCGACTTGAGCGAGCTGGCCTTGACGTTGACGGGCGGCAGGTTCTCGGTCTCGGTGGTGGCGGTGTCGGTGGACGACGCGCCGCATCCGGCGCTGGCGAGGATGGCTGCTGCGGCGGCGCAGGTACGTACGGTCACAGATTGAATACTTACCGCTACATCCTCCCAGGTCGAGGAGGCGCGGCCGGTACGACCTTCGCGGCCACCAGCGTCTCCTCGGGGATCTCCACCTCCGTGCCATCCCTTTTGCGAATCTTGAGAGTTCCGTCCGCCCACGACACGAGGATGCCCACCGTGTCCCGAAACCCGCCAGGCACGCGCCTTCGGGTAGTGATCCGGGCACCTATATCCTGACTTGTGATGGCGATGACGAGGCGTGCGGCCACGAGTTTGCCACCCTCCGTTTCGGCCAGCGAGCAAGCACGGCAATACTAGGGCGTAGCAAACCGCGGTCAGAGTCATGCCATGGTGCGGAGAAGAAGGAGCTCGAGGTGACCTACGTCATCGCGCAGCCTTGCGTGGACGTCCTGGACAAGGCGTGCATCGAGGAGTGCCCCGTCGATTGCATCTACGAGGGCGAGCGCATGCTTTACATCCACCCCGACGAGTGCGTGGACTGCGGCGCGTGCGAGCCAGTGTGCCCCGTCGAGGCGATCTTCTATGAGGACGACCTTCCCGAGCAGTGGAAGGACTTCTACAAGGCGAACGTGGACTTCTTCGAGGACCTGGGCTCGCCCGGTGGCGCCTCGAAGGTGGGCAAGATCGAAAAGGATCACCCGGTGGTGGCCGCCCTGCCGCCGCAGGGCGAGGATCACTGACGATCGTCCGCCCGACGTGCACGGGCGCATCCCGCGGGATGCGCCCCGTACGCGCGCGCTCCAGCGACAGCCCGCAACACCCTGGAGAACCGTGAACAACCTGCCTGACTTCCCCTGGGACCGGCTGGAGCCCTACAAGGAGCGTGCGCTGGCACACCCCGACGGCATCGTCGACCTGTCGGTCGGCACGCCCGTCGATCCCGTGCCGCAGCTCGTCCAGGACGCGCTCACAGGGGCCGCCGACAGCCCCGGCTATCCGCTCACCCACGGCACCAAGGCGCTGCGCGAGGCCGCGGCCGGATGGCTGGCGCGCCGCCACGGCGTCACCGTCGACCCGCGCGACGTGCTGCCGCTGATCGGCTCCAAGGAGTTCGTCGCCTGGCTGCCCACCTACCTGGGCGCGCGCAGGGTCGTCTTCCCCGAGCTCGCCTACCCCACCTACGACGTGGGCGCCAGGCTCGCGGGCGCCGCGGGCACCGCGTCCGACAGCACGCTCGCGCTCGGCCCGGAGAAGGTCGACCTCATCTGGGTCAACTCGCCGGGCAACCCCACGGGCCGGGTGCTGCCCGCCGAGCACCTGCGCAAGGTCGTCGCCTGGGCCCGCGAGCGCGGCGCGGTCGTGGCCTCCGACGAGTGCTACATCGAGCTCGGCTGGGAAGAACGGCCGGTCTCGATCCTGCACCCCGATGTCTGCGGCGGCTCCCACGAGGGGCTGCTCGCCGTCCACTCGCTCTCCAAGCGCTCCAACCTGGCGGGCTATCGCGCCGGGTTCGTGACCGGCGACCCCGCCCTGGTCAAGCGGCTGCTGGAGATCCGCAAGCACGCCGGCATGCTGATGCCGCAGCCCGTACAGGCCGCGATGACCGTCGCGCTCGGCGACGATCAGCACGCCGACCTGCAGCGCGAGCGCTACGCCGGGCGCCGGGCGCTGCTGCGGCCCGCGCTGGAGAAGGCCGGCTGGAGCATCGACCACTCGACGGCCGGGCTGTACTTCTGGGCCACCAACGGCCAGAGCGCCTGGGATCAGGTCGGCAAGCTTTCCGAAATCGGGATTTTGGTCGCTCCCGGCGAATTCTACGGATCGGCAGGTGGGCGGCACATCCGCGTGGCGCTCACGGCGACCGATGAGCGGATCGGTGCGGCGGTGCGCCGCCTCCAGTAGGATCACCCGGCAAAGCCCCGGCGGAGCCGGGTCCGCGCGCATAAATTGATAAGGGCTTATGCCGAGGCAGACCGCGAGTGGAGCGAGCTGATCGATGAGCGTGACCTCCATGGTCGTTCTCGGGCTGAGCATCGCCACCGTCCTGCTGCTGCTGGGCGCCTTCTGGGCCACCCTGCGGCAAGACAGGAAGGGCCGCTCCAGCGCCGCACCGGCCGAGGTCGCCTCCGTCGAGGCCCCGCTGGCGGCGCCGGTCAGCGCCCCCGGCCGTGCCGGCACCGACTACACCGACCCTCGCACGATCCAGGTCGGCGACCGGATCGAGGTGCTCGGGTCACCCGCGCGCGTGCTCGGCGCCATGCACGTCTCCTGGCAGGGGCAGGAGTGGGTGGAGTTCCTGCTGCGCGACGGTTCGCGGCGGCTGCAGTGGCTCTCGGTCGAGGTGCGTCCGGGCCACCCGCCCCATCTTGAGGTGCAGCTCTGGAACGATGTGCCGACCCAGGGCATGGTCCCCGCCAAGAGCATGCTGATCATGGAGGGCGTGGAGTTCTTCCCCATCGAGCGGGGCACGGCCGCGTTCAGGAGCGAGGGCGACACCGGCAACCCCGACAGGGGGCTGCTCGACTTCGCCGACTACCGCGCCTCCGACGGGCGGCTGCTGTCGTTCGAGCGCATCCAGGGCCGCTCGTGGACCGCCGGCTACGCCCAGCCGCTGCCGCCCGGCTCGATCTCCATCGTCCGCCGCGCCTCCTGACCGCTCACGCCAGCTCCACGCGCCGGGCGCCCGCCGCGCCGCCCTGCTGCCAGCCGTCGGCCTCGATGTCGTTGAGCCAGGTGGCGCCGTTGTAGCCGACCTTGGTGAGCGCGTACTTCTCGGCGTGCGCCACCGACCAGGCCGCCATCAGCCAGCCGCGCCGCTTCGTGGTGATCGCGGTGCTGCCGAGCGCCTTGGCGAGCTGCTTGCGCGCGGCGTCGGTGCGGGGCTTCGGCGCCGGGGTCTTCTTCGCCGGATACCAGCAGTGCACGGCCTGCGGCACCCGGCCGGTGAAGGCGGCGGCGAGGATCTCCGCATCGCCCTCGTGCGGCGCGTACGCGTAGCCGCCCGCCGACCGCTGCACCGCCTGCGCCGCGTCGGCCAGCGGGATCTTCCGGTAGTTCTTCACCTTGACCAGCTCGGCGAAGAACTTGTTCGTGGCGTAGACCGGGTCCATCAGCTGCTTCTTCGTGCCCCAGCCCATCGAAGGGCGCTGCTGGAACACGCCCAGCGAGTCGCGGTCGCCGTAGGTGAGGTTGAGCAGCTTCGACTCCTGCAGCGCGGTCGCGTACGCGATGACCACCGCCCGCTCGGGCAGCTTGCGCCGCGCCGCCACGGCCGCGATCGTCGCGGAGATCTGCGCCTGCTCGGGATCGAGGGTCAGCACCCCCTCAGGCGTCTTGACCACGCAGAACGGATCTTCCTGGACCGCCAGCCGCGGTGTGCGCTTCAGCAGGTGGTAGAGGCCGAAGGACACGCCGACGGCCAGCACGACGACGATGATCGTGATGGTGATGACAGCACGGGAGAAGCGCGGGCGCACGCTGAGAAACCTACCCGGCCGGATAAGCTCCCAGGCCATGAGCAACGTGCGTACGTCGTCACCGCTGCCCGCCGTGCTGGACGAGCTGTGGGAGCGCAGGGCGGAGCTGACACCCGCCGACGCCGAGGCCCGGCATCTCGTGGTGAGCGCGGTCGACCTGCTCGACAAGGGCGAGGCCAGGGTCGCGCGGGTGGTGGACGACGAGGTCGTGGTGGACGAGCGGGCCAAACGCGCGATCCTGCTCAGTTTCAAGGTGCTCGGCATGACGCGCTCCCAGGTGGGCGACTTCCACCACCACGACCGGCATCCGCTCAAGAGCTCGCTGGAGGGCGTGCGGGTGGTGCCGGGCGCGATCGCCCGATGGGGCTCCTACCTCGCGCCGGGCGTCGTGCTGATGCCGTCGTTCACGAACATCGGCGCGTACGTCGACGCCGGCACCATGGTCGACACGTGGGCCACGGTCGGCTCGTGCGCCCAGATCGGCAGGAACGTCCACCTGTCGGGCGGCGTTGGCATCGGCGGCGTGCTGGAGCCGCCGAACGCGGTGCCGGTGGTCGTCGAGGACGGCGCGCTCATCGGCAGCCGGGCGATGATCGTCGAGGGCGCCAGGGTGGGCGAGGGCGCGGTCGTCGGCGCGGGAACGATCCTTTCCGCGTCGATCCCGGTCATCGACGTCGAGACCGGCGAGGAGCTGGCCCGCGGCGCGATCCCGCCGTGGTGCGTGGCGGTGAGCGGCACGCGGCAGAAGGAGTTCCCCGGCGGCACGTTCGGCCTGCCGTGCGTGCTGGTGCTCAAGCGCCTCGAGCCGGGGAGCAGGCACGACAAGGCGGCGCTCAACGAGGTGCTGCGCGAACACGGAGTGAACACCTGATGCTTGACCTGACCCAGGACGTACGCGATCTGACCGCCGCGATCGTGGACATCGAGTCCGTCAGCGGCGGCGAGAAGGCGCTGGCCGACGAGGTCGAGCGGGCACTGGCCGCGCTGCCGCACCTCAAGGTGACCCGGTCGGGCGAGACGGTCGTGGCCCGCACCGAGCAGGGCCGCTCCGAGCGGGTGCTGATCGCGGGCCACCTCGACACCGTCCCCGTCGCCGGCAACCTGCCCAGCCGGGTGGAGGGCGACCTGCTCTACGGCTGCGGCACCACCGACATGAAGGCGGGCGTGGCCGTCGCGCTCAAGCTGGCCGCCACCCTGCCCGCGCCCGGCCGCGACGTCACCTACGTCTTCTACGACTGCGAGGAGGTCGAGGCCGAGCGCAACGGCCTCAACCGGGTCGCGCGCGAGCACCCCGACTGGCTGGCGGCCGACTTCGCGGTGCTGATGGAGCCCACCGACGGCGTCATCGAGGGCGGCTGCCAGGGCACGCTGCGCGCCGACGTCACGGTGACGGGCAAGCGGGCGCACAGCGCGCGCTCGTGGTTCGGGGTCAACGCCATCCACGGCATCGAGCCGGTGCTGGCCAGGCTCAACGCGTACGAGCCGCGCCGGCCGGTGGTCGACGGGCTCGAATACCACGAGGGGCTCAACGCGGTCGGCGTGCGCGGCGGCGTGGCCGGCAACGTCATCCCCGACCTGTGCGTGGTGAGCGTCAACTACCGCTTCGCGCCCGATCTGTCGATCGAGGAGGCGGAGCAGCACGTACGCGAGGTCTTCGACGGTTTCGCGGTGAGCCTGACGGACGCGGCGCCGGCGGCCCGTCCCGGGCTCACGCACCCGGTGGCGGCGGCCTTCACGGCGGCGGTCGGCGGCACCCCGCGCGCCAAGCTGGGCTGGACCGACGTGGCCCGCTTCTCCGCGCTCGGCGTCCCCGCCGTCAACTACGGCCCTGGGGACCCGAACCTGGCGCACCAGCAGGGCGAGTACGTGTCGCTGCAGAAGATCGTCGAGAGCGAGCGGGCGATGCTCGACTGGCTGTCCGCCTAGAAGGTGGCCCACACATGAAAGTGGCCTTCCTCGCCGGCCATTTGGCGGGGAAGACCACTTTCAGTCCCGAGCAGCACCCTCGCCGATTAGACGCGGGGGAGCCGAAATCTGGTTCCCTGCTTCTTCCAAGTTTTTTCAGAACGGTTTCTCACCCCCGCCACCTGCGGTTACGCCTGCGGCATGCACGCTGGAGACCTCCAGGGGGCGGTGACGCGGTTCCTGGAACCGGCCACGTGCGAGAAGGACTAGCGTGATCCGCATGGAAAAGATCCGTCGAGAACGCCGACAGGGCCAGGCTTTCGTCCGCGGCAGCCTCGTCCCCAGTTCCACCCACGACCAGCGGCTGCTGGCCCGTCAGGGGCCGTCCGACTGGGTGCACATGGACCCGTGGCGGGTCCTGCGCATCCAGGCGGAGTTCGTGGAGGGCTTCGGCCAGCTCGCCGAGCTGCCCCCGGCCGTCACGGTCTTCGGCTCGGCCCGCACCGCCCCCGACTCGCCCGAATACGCGCTGGGCCGCACACTCGGCCGCAAGCTGGCCGAGGCCGGCTACGCGGTGATCACCGGCGGCGGGCCCGGCGTCATGGAGTCGGCCAACCGGGGCGCGAGCGAGGTCGACGGCGCGGTGTCCGTGGGGCTCGGCATCGAGCTGCCCTTCGAGCAGCGCATGAACGACTACGTCGATCTCGGCATCGAGTTCCGCTACTTCTTCGTCCGCAAGACGATGTTCGTCAAATACTCCTGCGGCTTCATCACGCTGCCCGGCGGCTTCGGCACGCTCGACGAGCTGTTCGAGGCGCTCACGCTGGTGCAGACCCACAAGGTCACCTCCTTCCCCGTGGTGCTGCTCGGCAGCGAGTTCTGGGGCGGGCTGATCGACTGGATCAAGGGCACGCTGCTCGGCACCGGCAAGATCGCCGCCCAGGACCTCGACCTGATCACCGTCACCGACGACCCCGAGGAGGCCGTCCGCATCATCGTCGAGTCCGACCACGCCCGCTCCCGGCAGCATCAGGAGGAGCTCGAGGCCGCGGCGGTCCAGACGGCGGAGCCGCAATAAGCTCTGAAGGCGTGAACATCTGCGTCTACTGCGCCTCCAGCCTGACCATCGACGCCAAATACATCGACCTGGCCGCCCAGGTGGGCGCCGAGCTGGCCCGGCGGGGTCACACGCTGGTGAGCGGCGGTGGGTCGGTGTCCTGCATGGGCGCCGTCACCTCGGCCGCCCGCGCCGCGGGCGGCCGGACGATCGGGGTGATCCCGCAGGTCCTGGTCGACATGGAGGTGGCCGACGAGGAGTCGGACGAGCTGGTGGTGACCGGCGGCATGCGCGAGCGCAAGGGCGTCATGGACGACCGCTCCGACGCGTTCCTGGTGCTGCCCGGCGGCATCGGCACGCTCGAGGAGCTGTTCGAGATCTGGAGCGCGCGGGTGCTCGGCATCCACGACCGCCCGCTGGTGCTGCTCGACCCCTTCGGCCTGTACGACCCGCTGAAGACGCTCGTCGAGCGCATGTACGACGAGGGCTTCACCCGTCCCGACGTCTTCGACGCCATCTCCTGGACCTCGACGGTCGAGGAGGCGTTCGCCCACCTGGAGGCCCGCACGCAACCGGTCAGGCCGAGCGTCGCCGAGCTGGGCGAGGCGTCCGGCTGACCGGCGTTCCCGCCGCCCGGAGACGCACCGGTCGCGGCATGTGCGGGACCTCGTGCCCCGATGCTATGAGTACGATGCCAATGTGCTGGTCATACTCGCCATCGCCGCCATCGCGATCCTGGTCTGCGTGGTCCTGGTCTCCCTGGGCAAGGGCGGTGAGCTGACCGAGTTCCCGCCCGATGTGCCGCCGCTCGACCTCCCTGAGGCGGGGCAGCTCTCGGCGGTCGACTTCATGGCCCTCCACCTGCCGGTCAACCTGGTCGGCTATCACACGCAGAGCGTCGATGAGACGCTGCGCCGCGCCGCCACGGCGATCAGCGCGCGTGACACCCGCATCGCCGTGCTGGAGCAGCGGGTCTCCGAGCTGCTGTCCAACCGGCTGTACGCGCGGCAGGAGGTCTACGCAGCGCCCGGTTCCGGGCCGCGCACCGAGCACGAGCCCGAGGCTCCCGCCGAGTCCCGCGAGCTGTCGGAGTCCGGCGACCCGGTGACCTCCAGCGGCGCCTCGGTGTCGTGGGACGGCGAGGCCGGCCTGACCAGCCCGCCCGAGGACCCGGAGTGGCGGCTGCCCGAGGCTGAGAAGGAGCCCGAGGACAAGGCCGGCGAAGAGAAGGCCGAGAAGGCCGAAGAAGCAGAGAAGGCCGACGAGAAGGACGCCGAGGAGCAGGAAGACTCCTCCGCGCGGGCCTCGCTCAACGGCCAGGAGGATGAGCAGCGCAAGTGACAGCGCCGACGACAGGGCCGATGACAGGGCCGATCCGCTGCACCTGGGTCGGCATGTCCGACCCGATGTACCTCGCCTACCACGACAAGGAGTGGGGCCGCCCGGTCAAAGGCGACGACGCGGTCTTCGAGCGGGTCTCGCTCGAGGCGTTCCAGTCGGGGTTGTCGTGGCTGACGATCCTGCGCAAGCGGGAGAACTTCCGCGCCGCGTTCGACGGCTTCTCCATCGCGAAGGTGGCGGCGTACACGGAGAAGGACGTCGAGCGGCTGCTCGGCGACGCCGGCATCATCCGCAACCGCGCCAAGATCGAGGCGGCCGTCGCCAACGCCAGGGCCGCGCTCGACCTGCGGGATGGCCTGTCGGAGCTGGTGTGGCGGCACGCCGACCCCGACGCGCCGGCGCCGCGCACGATGGCCGACGTGCCGGCCGTCACGCCGGGCTCGAAGGCGCTGGCCAAGGAGCTCAAGAGACACGGCTTCAGGTTCGTCGGCCCGACCACCGCCTATGCGCTCATGCAGGCGATCGGGCTGGTCAACGATCATCTTGAGGACTGCATCGCGCGTACGCGGTGAGCTCCGCCACGTGATTGCGCCCGAGGGGCCTGAGCCGGTGATGCCCGCGCCCAGCGCCACCACGACCCGCCGTCCCGGGTCCGTGGCCGCCCGGGGAGGGCCGTGCAGCAGCGCCAGGGTCTTCCGGCACCGCGATGAGCAGTGAGAGGCCGCAGGAGCCCGTGGAGGCCACGCAGCCGTGCTGGACGAACGACCCGTCGCGAGGGCGGTCGCCGGGAGCGTCGAAGCCGGGTGCGTGCATGGTGCCCACCATCCCTTAGGAGAGGTCACTCCGCGTTGAACGTCGGCTGCTCCTTGGCGAGGAAGGCGCGGGTGGCGTTGAGGTGGTCCTGGGTGGCGACGCACTGGTCCTGGAGGTCGGCCTCCATGGCCAGCGAGTCGGCCAGCGCGTGGGTGGCGGCGTAGGCCAGCGCCCGCTTGGTGGCGCCGTAGGCCAGCGTGGGACCCTGCGCGAGGCGCACGGCGAGGTCCGTGGCAGTCTTCATGACGTCCTCCGCCGGCACCACGCGGGTCACCAGGCCAAGCTCCAGGGCGCGGGCCGCGTCGAGGGGCTCGCCCAGCAGCATCAGCTCGGCCGCGCGTCCCTGACCCACCAGGCGCTGCAACGTCCACGACGCGCCCGAGTCGGGCGCGAGCCCGATACCCGCGAACGCCAGCGCGAACTTCGCCCGCTCCGACGCCACCCGCAGGTCGCACGCGAACGCCAGCGACGCGCCCGCACCCGCCGCCACCCCGTTGACGGCGGCCACCACCGGCTTGGGCATCGTGCTGATCAGCTCGACGATCGGGTTGTAGTGCGCCCGCACGGTGTTGGCCAGCCCGCGCCCCGCCTCCAGGTTGTCGGCGTGCTCGCGCAGGTCCTGGCCCGCGCAGAAGGCCCGTCCCGAGCCCGTCAGCAGCACCGCGCGCACCCCGCGGTCGTGCGCGGCCTTGCGCAGCGCGTCGTGCAGCGCCTGCTTGGTCTCGGCGGTCAGCGAGTTCATCGCCTCGGGCCGGTCGAGCGTGATGGTGGCGACGGCGTCGGCCACGTCATAGCGGATCACAGCAACTCCCTGTCGACGAACGCGGCGGCTGCGGGCAGCAGCCTGGCGGCCTCCTGCTCGAAGAAGGCCCGCGCCTTCTCGCCCGGCCAGCCCGCGGGCAGCAGCTCGGGCGGCAGGCCGGGATCGCGGAACAGGAAGTTGCGCCACCCGTGCACCAGCCGGCTCCGCGTCGCGAACACCCGGTCGGGCGGCGCCTCCTCCGGCAGCGTGCTGATCAGCGTGACAGCCTCGGCCAGCCAGTGTTCGTACGCCTCGCCGATGGCGTCCAGATCCCATGCCCTGGCCACCAGCTCGCGCGGGTCGCCCTCCAGCGCCGCGTCGAACCTGTCGGCCCGCACCCCTTCGCCCTCCAGCAGGTTGTCCAGCTCGATCGAGGAGCGCGGGCCGATCCACGTCGTCTCCGACAGCGAGGCGTAGCCGAGGAATGTCAGGTCCGCCTTCAGCCGCTCTCTGCGCTGCCGTTCCTTGACCGGTTCGAAGACGATCAGGTGCCAGCGGCCGTGCCAGGTCAGCGTTCCGGCTCGGTAAATTCTCAGCGCCGCCTCGTCCAGCCGCCTGACGCACTTCGGCGTCAGCCCGTAGCCCGCGCCCTGCGGCAGCCGCACCGGCTGGAGCCAGCCCTGGCGCACCATTCTCGAAACCGCCGTACGTACGGCGGGAGCGGCTATTTCCAGGGGTTTCATGAGGCGCACGAGAGCGGCGACGGACGCCTGTCCGCCGCGTGAACGCAGGTGGTCACCATAGAGGTCGAACAGAGCGGCGCGAGCGTGCACGAGGTCCAGTTTGGACGTCATCGCCTGCCTCGACAACGCATTCTGGGAGGAGATCGTTACCCATGAGCGCTCTCGATGCGGGAGAATAGGACATCACAGAAGACGTGAATGCGCCGACCACCCCCTCGGGAGGTCGGAAATCGCGGGCCGCGGGAGCCCAAGGCAGGAAGGGATGCACGCATGGCGGCGATGAAGCCGCGGACCGGCGATGGTCCGCTCGAGGTCACCAAGGAAGGGCGCGGCATTGTCATGCGGGTCCCCCTGGAGGGTGGCGGCCGGCTCGTCGTGGAGATCTCCGCCGACGAGGCCAAGGCGCTCGGCGAGGCGTTGAAGAACGTCGTCGGCTGAGCGCTCCCCGGAGATCACTTTGTTCCACGACCCTGGCGTGCCACGACGCCAGGGTCGCTGACGTTTGAGGAGTAGTTCGTGCCCATTGAGACCACTACGTCGGTGGTCACCGAGGTTCCCGACGACGCCGAGTTGCTGGCCGTCCCCTATGACTCCGACCTCAGCCCCTCGGTCGAGCTGCCGCTGCCGGCCGCCGGCCTGCTCGCCCACTACGACGCCAAGGGCGAGGCGGGCGAGATCGTCGAGGTGCCGGTGGCTCGGTCCGGCGGAGTGGGCCGGGTCCTGCTCTACGGCGTCGGCGACGGCTCACCGCGCGCCCTGCGCACCGCCGCCGCCGCGCTGACCAGGAAGGCCAAGGGCAGGGACACGCTGACCGTGGTGCCGCCTGAGGGTGATCTGACGCCGTTCGCCGAGGCGGCGCTGCTGGCGGCCTACACGTTCAGGATCGGCCAGGCCGGCAAGAAGCCGGTCGGCACGCTGGTGTTCGCCGGGGCCGACGAGGGCCAGGTGCGGCGCGCCGAGACCGTCGCGCGGGCCGTCGCGTTCGCCCGCGACCTCGCCAACATGCCGTCCTCGGTGAAGAACCCCGCCTGGCTCGCCGAGCAGGCCCAGGAGAGCGGCGTGCCGGTCGAGGTCTGGGACGAGGAGCGGCTGAAGGCCGACGGGTTCGGCGGCATCCTCGCCGTCGGGCAGGGCTCGGCCAGCCCGCCCCGGCTCATCAAGCTCACCTACACCCCCGACGAGCCGGTCGAGCGGCACGTCGTGCTGGTGGGCAAGGGCATCACTTTCGACTCGGGCGGGCTGTCGCTCAAGCCGACCGACAACATGAAGACCCAGAAGACCGACATGGCGGGCGGCGCGGTCGTCATCGCCGTGCTCAAGGCGCTGGCCGAGCTCAAGGCCCCCGTACGCGTGACCGGTCTGGTCGCCGCCGCCGAGAACATGCCGTCCGGCACCGCCCAGCGGCCCAGCGACGTGATCAAGCACTACGGCGGCCGTACGGTCGAGGTGCTCAACACCGACGCCGAGGGCCGGCTCGTGCTGGCCGACGCGCTCGCCTACGCCGACGCCGTGCTCGACCCCGACGAGGTGATCGACATCGCCACGCTCACCGGGGCCATCACGGTCGCGCTCGGCCGCCACTACGGCGCCGTCTACTCCTCCGACGACACGCTGGCCGAGCGGCTCGTCTCCGCGGGCCAGGCGGCCGACGACAAGCTGTGGCGGATGCCGCTGGTCGAGGACTACGCGCCCGCGCTCAGGTCGCCGATCGCCGACCTCGCCAACGTCGAGTCGGGCTCCACCTACGGCGGCGGGTCGATCACGGCGGCGCTGTTCCTGCGGGAGTTCGCGGGCAAGCGGCCGTGGGCGCACCTCGACGTCGCCGGCGTCGGGCGCAGCACGGTCGACGAGGGCACGCTCACCAAGGGCGCCACGGGTTTCGGCGTCCGCCTCCTGGTGGAGTGGCTCACCAAGGGCTGACCGCTTCGCCCACCGGCCCCGCGTGGGGCCGGTGGGTCAGCCGGAGATCTTCACCGCGGCCAGCAGGCCGTCGCCGAGCGGCATGAGCACCGAGCGCAGCCGCTCGTCCGACTGCACCAGCTTGCCGACCTCACGCAGCGCCACCGTGTCGGTGTCGCGCTGCGTCGGGTCGGCCACGCGGTTGTGCCACAACATGTTGTCGAACGCCACGATGCCGCCCACGCGCAGCAGCCGGACCGCCTCGGCGAGATAGTCGGCGTATTCCTGCTTGGCGCCGTCGGCGAACACCATGTCATAGCCGCCGTCCGACAGGCGCGGCAGCACGTCGAGCGCGCGGCCCGAGATGAGCCGCACCCTGCTGCCGGAGAACCCGGCTTCCGTGAACGCCTGCCGGGCCAGCCGCTGATGCTCGGGCTCCACGTCGACGCTCGTCAAAGTGCCGTCCGTACGCATGCCGCGCAGCAGCCACAATCCCGACACGCCGCAACCCGTGCCGATCTCGACCACCGACTTGGCGTTGACGACGGTCGCGAGAAAGCACAGGGCGGCACCGCCGCCGGGAAGGATGGGTGTGGCACCCATCTCCAGCCCGCGCTGCCGCGCCGCGTGCAGGATCTCATCCTCATGATGGAACTGCTCCGCATAGGCCAGAGTGGCCTCCACCGGAGTGGTCATCGGCCTCCTCCCCCCACTTTCGTGCGATTGGTCGCGAGGTATACGCGTGATTGGCACCGATCGCAGCCTAGGGGAGACACGCCGGGACGGGAACTCAGGAGGGTCCCGAGGCGTTGCAGGTTTAAACGGGCTTTGCCGGTCCGGAAGGCAGGCAGTGCGCACGAAGGGACGAAACCAGGCACTATGGCGGTAGCGGTGGTCCCAGAGAGAGGAGTTCTGGTGGACGAGAGCGACCACCAGACCGATGCTCCGGTGTCGTCCGACTGGACGCCTCCCAGCTGGGAGGAAGTGGTGCGGACTCACTCCGCACGCGTGTATCGGCTGGCGTACCGGCTGACCGGCAGTGTCCATGACGCCGAAGACCTCACGCAGGAGGTCTTCGTCAGGGTCTTCAGGTCGCTGTCGAGTTACACCCCCGGCACGTTCGAGGGGTGGCTGCACCGGATCACGACCAACCTGTTCCTCGACATGGCGCGGCGCAAGCAGCGCATCAGGTTCGAGGGGCTGGCCGACGACGCCGCCGAGCGGCTGCGCGGTCGTGAGCCGTCCCCGGCGCAGGCGTTCGACGACGCCCACCTGGAGCCCGACATCCAAGCCGCCCTCGACGCGCTCGCCCCCGAGTTCCGGGCCGCGATCGTGCTGTGTGACATCGAGGGCCTGTCCTACGAGGAGATCGCGGCCACGCTCGGCGTCAAGCTGGGTACGGTCCGAAGCCGTATTCACCGTGGCCGGGCGCAGTTGCGGGAGGCTCTCGACCATCGAGCCCCCCGTAATTCTCAACTCCCCCCGACCGTGATCCGTGGGGAGGAAATCTGACATGGCTCATCTGGGAGAACGCGCATCCGCGCTCGTCGACGGAGAGCTCAGCCACACCGAGCGCGAGCGTGCGCTGGCTCATCTGACTTTCTGTGCTGACTGTCGTCGCGAGGTCGAGTCGGTGCGGGCGCTCAAGTCCCGCCTGCGCTCGCTCGAGTCGCCGGCGATGCCGGCGGACCTGACGATGTCCCTGCTCCGCATGGCGGAGCCGGGCGGGCCGTTGCCGCCGAGGGAGCGCCCTTTCCCCACGCGTACGTTCGGGGGAGTGCCCATTCCGGGGCCGCACACCATCGCGCCGCTCGACAACCGGCCGCGCCGCGACGCCAGTGGCGGGGCTTCGGGGCCTGGCCGTGGCGGTAGGCGGCGCAACACCTATGTCGCGGTCGGCGTGGTCTCGGCGGCCGTGGCGCTCGGCACCTTCTTCGCCGTGAGCGGAGTCGGGCAGAACAACCCGGCTCCGCCTGTTGAACTGTTCCAGCAGCAGGCCCGTACTACGCCTACGAACGCCCCCGCTACCGCCACACCCTGACCTCGGCAAGGCCGGGGGCAATCGGTTGGCGTAGTCGGCGGCGGAGCGGGCATACGATCTGGGTTCGGGAATTGTCACAGGCAAGTCCTGACAAAAGCTTTAGATCACTCGTATGCCGCAAGAGCCCGGATTTGCGGTGGCCGAGCCAAGGAGTGGTGAGACTTAGATGACCGACGAGACGCGGTCCGCAGAAGGACGCACACCGTCGGACTCCCCCGAGCCACAGGGGCGGCCTGACTTCCTGCCCGCGGACGACCGGTCCGAGCAGCGGTCGGAGCCGCCCGCGTCCTTCGGCTCGTCGTGGGGCGACCCGTCGGGCCGCCCCGGGGGCTCCGGCTCGCCACCGTACGGCGGGGCAGGGCCGCAGGGCACGGGGCCGCAGTACGGCCCGCCGTCGTTCGGCCCCCCGGACCGTTCCCACGAAGGCCCTGCTTACGGCCGCCCTGACGCCGACTCCCGCTCCTACGACGGCCCCGTCTTCGGGCGCCCCGACGCGGAGACCCGCTCCCACGAAGGCCCCTCCTTCGGCCCACCGGACTCCTCCGGGTCTTTCAGCGGCCCCTCCTTCGGCCCGCCCGACTCCTCCGGCCCGTCCTTCGGCCGATCCGACACCTCCGGCCCCTCCTTCGGGCCGCCCGGTTCCGGTGGGCCCTCCTCCGGGCCGTCCTTCGGGCCGCCCAGCGGGGACACGCGGGCCTATGACAGCCCGTTCTTCGGCTCGCCCGACGGGGGCGCCCGCTCGTACGAGGGGCCGCCGTTCGGGTCGTCCGCCGAAGGCCCGGGTTACGGGAGGCCGCGCGGCGGTGCGTACGGCGACTCCTACGGCGGGCCGCCTCAGCCGCCGCCCCCGCGCCAGGCCATGGGCATGGGCCCCGGCTGGGCCCCGCCACCGCCCGGCGGCAAGGACGGGAGCGCCGCGGGCCGCGGGCCGCGCACCGGGTTCCTGATCGCCATGGCCCTGGTCATCGCGCTGGTGGCGTCCCTGCTCGGCAGCGTCGGCACCTACCTGCTCACCCGGCCGAGCAGCAGCGCCAACGACCCCTCCTACAGCCTGGGCCCGCTGCCCACCGGCGCCACCAACCGCGCGCCCGACTCCGTCGCAGGGGTGGCGGCCCGGGTGCTGCCCAGCGTGGTCTCGCTGGAGGTCGGCAACGGCAGCAACACCGAGGGCGCCTCGGGCTCCGGCTTCCTCATCAAGAACGGCTACGTGGTCACCAACAACCACGTCGTCTCGCTGGCCGCGCAGGGCGGCGAGATCCGGATCATGTTCAACAACCGCAAGACCACCACGGCCCGTATCGTCGGCCGCGACCCCGGCTCCGACCTGGCGGTGGTCAAGCCTGAGGAGACGTTCGGGACGCCGGAGATCACGCTCGGCAACTCCGACCAGGTCGTCGTGGGCGATCCCGTCATCGCGATCGGCTCGCCGCTCGGCCTGACCGGCACGGTCACGACCGGCATCGTCAGCTCGCTCAACCGGCCGGTCATCGCCGGTGACGACACCGGCACCAGCAGCGAGGAGCCGGCGTACATCAGCGCCATCCAGACCGACGCCGCGATCAACCCGGGCAACTCCGGCGGTCCGCTGGTGAACGGCAAGGGCGAGGTCGTCGGGGTCAACTCCGCGATCGCCACCCTGGGCCGGTCGATGACCAGCCAGAGCGGCAGCATCGGGCTGGGCTTCGCGATCCCGGTCAACCAGACGCGGCGGGTGGCGGAAGAGCTGATCACCACCGGCAAGGCCAAGCGTCCGAAGATCGGCATCGTCCTGGAGAAGGACTTCAGGGGCCAGGGCGTCAAGATCGCCACCGAACCGGCGGCCGGCCAGCAGCCGGTCACCCCCGGCGGCCCCGCCGACAAGGCGGGCCTGAAGGCCGGTGACGTGATCCTGGAGATCGACGGTCTCACCCTCCAGGACGGCAACGAGCTCATCGCGCTGATCCGCAGCAAGGAGCCCGGCTCCAAGATCAAGGTCAAGTACCAGCGCGACGGCCAGGACCGCACCGCGACCCTGACCGTCGTGGCGGACGACGAGCCGGCCCCCACACCCTCCTGACGGCGGGCTGATCGAGCAAGGGCGTCGAGCGGAAGACAACCCGACCGACGCCCTCAGCACCCCGTCACGTGCTGGGTGGGGTGCTCTTTCCGCGGGCTGGGGGATTTGTGGCTGGGGGGGCGACTCGGGCACGGCTGGGAGCCCTTAGTCTGTGGATAGGCCGGGGTTGTCCTCGGAGAGGTTGGACTGCGGTAGGAGCTCACGGTGTTCGGACTCGGGTGGATGGAGATCGGAGCGCTGATCGTGATCGCGCTGCTCGTCTTCGGTCCCGAAAAACTGCCGCAGGCCGCAGCGCAGGCGGGCAAGACCCTGCGCAACCTGCGCCGGATGGCCAACAGCGCGCGCGACGACCTGCGCGCCGGCCTGGGCCCGGAGTTCCAGAACTTCGACCCGGCCGACCTCAATCCGCGCAACTTCGTCCGCAAGCATCTCCTCGACGACCTTGAGGACGACTGGAACAACCAGGGCAAGCCGAAGGAGCTGGAGCCGGCGGCGGCCACGTACACGCCGGAGCCGGTCGATGAGCTGGGCTTCGGCGAGATCCCCCCGTACGACTCGGAAGCGACCTGACAGACCCCCACAGACGCGCGTCGGGCCCGCCCAGAGCAACCTGGGAGCGGGCCCGACGAAGGTGCGGGGTCAGCGGCGCGGGGCGAGGCCCAGCTGCATGCCCTTGAGGCTGGAGGAGCGCTTGCTCAGCCCGTCGGCGATCGTGCGCAGCTCGGCCGCGGCGGGCGAGTCGGGGTCGGTGAGCACGAGCGGCTTGCCCTCGTCGCCGCCCTCGCGCAGCCGCATGTCGATCGGCACCTGACCGAGCAGCGGCACGCGCGCGCCGAGCGTGCGGGTGAGCGCGTCGGCGACGGTCTGGCCGCCCCCCTCGCCGAAGACGGCGATGCGCTCGTCGCAGTGGGGGCAGGGCAGCCACGCCATGTTCTCGATGACGCCGGCGATCTGCTGGTGGGTCTGCGCCGCGATGGAGCCGGCCCGCTCGGCGACCTCGGCGGCGGCCATCTGGGGCGTGGTGACGACGAGGATCTCGGCCCCCGGCAGCCGCTGGGCGACCGAGATGGCGATGTCGCCGGTGCCGGGCGGCAGGTCGAGCAGGAGGACGTCGAGGTCGCCCCAGTAGACGTCGGCGAGGAACTGGTGCAGCGCCCGGTCGAGCATGGGGCCGCGCCAGACGACCGGCGTGTTGCCCGGCGGCTTGAACATGCCGACCGAGATGACCTTGATGTCGTGGGCCACCGGAGGCATGATCATGTCTTCGACCTTGGTGGGCCGCTCGGCGGCGCCCAGCATGCGGGGGATGCTGTGGCCGTAGATGTCGGCGTCGACGATGCCGACCTTGAGCCCGTTGGAGGCCATGGCGGCGGCGAGGTTGACCGTGACCGAGGACTTGCCGACCCCGCCCTTGCCGCTGGCCACCGCGAAGACGCGGGTGAGCGAGCCCGGCTGGTTGAACGGGATCTCCTTCTCGGGCCCGCGGTCGCCTCTGAGCTTGGTCTGCAGGGTCTTGCGCTGCTCGGCGCTCATCACGTCGAGCTCGATCTGCACGCCGGTCACGCCTTCGACCTTGGCGACGGCGGCGGTGACGTCGCGGCTGATGGTGTCCTTCATCGGGCAGCCGGCCACCGTGAGGTAGACGCCTACGCGCACCGAGCCGTCGGGAGCGATCTCGATGTTCTTGACCATGTCGAGGTCCGTGATCGGGCGACGGATCTCGGGGTCGATGACGGTGGACAGCGCGGCCGTCACGAGTTCCTGGGTTGGTGCCATCGAAGTCTCGGCACGAGGGAGTGCCGGCCCTCCTTAGTCGGTCTATGTGTGACAGGCGCCGGGACGCCGGTGAGGATGCCCCTCCATGGTATGAACCAGCGGCCTCGCCGGGTTAATCCGCACTGTTAGATGTCTGTGCAACAGCGTCTCAAGGTTACTCCGCGTGCCCCGTGCGCGACGAACGGCCGTCCTGCGGGGCCCCGGGACTCGCGGCGACGGTGTCCTTCAGCTCGTCGAGCAGCCTTCCCATCTCGGCGCGCAGGTAGTCGCGGGTGGCCACGTCGTTGATGGCGAGGCGCAGCCCGGCGATCTCGCGCGTCAGATATTCGATCTCGGCCTGGTTGCGGTCGGCGGTCTCTCGGTCCTGCTCGTACTGTATGCGGTCGCGGTCGTCCTGGCGGTTCTGGGCGAGCAGGATGAGCGGCGCGGCGTAGCTCGCCTGCAGCGAAAGCATCAGCGTGAGGAAGATGAACGGGTACGGATCGAACTTCAGGTGCGGCGGCGCGAACACGTTCCACAGCACCCAGAGCGACACGAACACCGTCATGTAGACGATGAACCGGGCGGTGCCGAGGAACCGGGCGATGCGCTCGGACAGCCGCCCGAACGCCTCGGGGTCGTAGTGGGGCCGCAGCGTACGGCGCAGCGCCCGCGGCTGGTCGAGCCGGTCAGTAGTCATGCTCGTCGTCCCTCTCCCGCCAGTCCTCGGGCAGCATGTGGTCGAGCACGTCGTCCACGGTCACGGCCCCGACCAGGCGGCCCAGCTCGTCCACGACGGGCGCCGCGACGAGGTTGTAGTTGGCCAGGTAATAGGTGACCTCGCGCAGCGTGAACTCCGGCTTGATCGGGTCGATCGAGGGGTCGAGCACGGCGCCGAGCAGCGTGGACGGCGGCTCGCGCAGCAGCCGCTGGAAGTGCGCGACCCCCAGGTACGTGCCCGTCGGCGTCTCGGTCGGCGGCCTGGTGACGTAGACCTGGGCGGCCACGGCGGGCGTGAGGTCCTGCTGCCTGATGTGGGCGAGCGCCTCCGCGACGGTGGAGGTGGGCGGCAGGATGACGGGCTCGCTGGTCATCACGCCGCCCGCGCTGGTCTCCGGGTACGTCAGCAGCCGCCGCACCGGCGCCGCCTCCTCGGGCTCCATCAGCGCGAGGAGCTGGGCCGCCTGCTGGTCGGGCAGGTCGTGCAGCAGGTCGGCGGCGTCGTCGGGCCCCATCTCCTCCAGCACGACGGCGGCCCGCTCGGGCTCGAGGATGCTGAGGATGCCGATCTGGTCGTCGGGCGGCAGCTCCTCCAGCACGTCGGCGAGGCGCGTGTCGTTGAGGGCGCGGGCGATCTCCAGCCGGCGCTTGCTGGGCAGGTCGTGCAGGGCGCTGGCCATGTCGGCGGCGCGCAGCGACTCGAACGCGGCGATCAGCCCGGCCGCGCCCTGGTCCTTCTGCAGCGTGTCGAACCCGGACACCTCCTGCCAGGCGACGATGCGCGGGTCGCGCCGCCTGCGCTTGTAGACGGCGACCTTGGTGATCTCCCAGACGGACGGCTTGATCTCCTCCATGGCGACGTCGTAGACGGTCATCGGCTGGCCTTCGACGGTCACGGTGAGATCGAGCATCTCGCCGATGACCAGCGTCTCGGTGGCGCGCTGCTCGAACCTGCGCATGTTGAGCCGCCCGGTGAAGACGACGGAGCCGGCCTCGATGCGGACCAGGCGGGTGACGGGCAGGAAGACGCGGCGGCGCGGCTGCACCTCCACGACGAACCCGTGGACGGTGGGCCGGCGGCCGATGCGCAGCCCGACCACGACGTCCCTGATGCGGCCGATCTGGTCGCCCGCCGGGTCGAAGACCGGGGTCCCCGGCAGGCGGGCCACGAAGATCTTCACGTGGCCAGGCTAACAGCGGGGTTCCATTGCGCCCGGGACGCGGTACGTGTCAGTATCAAACCCGCTAAACGGTGATTACGCTGCAGGTGGTGTGCGATGAGGTATGCGGGACTGGCGCTCGCGTTCGTGAGCTCGTGCTGTTTCGCGTTCTCCGGGCCGATGGCGAAATACCTCATCGCGGCCGGGCTGACGCCGATCGAGGCGGTGTGGACGCGCATGGCGGGCGCCGGGCTGCTGCTGGTGGCCGTGCTGGCCCTGGTGCGGCCCCGCGCGCTGCGGATCCCGCGCTCGATGCTGCCCTTCGTCGGCCTGTACGCGGTCATGGCCGTCGCCGGCGTGCAGGCGCTCTACTTCGTGGCGATCACCCGGCTGCCGGTGGGGATCGCGCTGCTGCTGGAGTTCATGGCGCCGGTGATGGTGGTGGCGTGGGTGCGGGTCATCCGCAAGGTACGCCTGGCCAGGGCCGCGTACGTGGGCGCCGTCGTCGCGGTCGTGGGGCTCGGCATCGTCGTCGAGGCGTGGCAGGGGCTGCGCCTGGACGCGCTCGGGCTGCTGCTCGGCCTGATGGCCGGGGCGTGCTGCGCCGGATATTTCCTGATGAACGATAGCTTCAGCGATGAGATCGACCCCCTGGGCCTCATCGCGTGGGGCATGGCGGGGGCGGCCGTGGTGCTCATCCCGTTCGCCCGGCCGTGGGACATCCCCTGGAGCGCCTTCACGGCCACCGCCTCTCCCGAGGGCGGGTTCGCGCTGCCGGTCCTGGTGGCGTACCTGTGGATGGTGGTCGTCGCCACCGTGGTCGCGTACATCCTGGGGGTGAACGCCGTGCGGCGGCTGTCGGCCGCGGTCGGCGCGACCGTGGCGTCGCTGGAGGTGATCTTCGGCGCCGTCGTGGCGTGGGCGCTGGTGGGGGAGACGCTCGGCGCGTTCCAGATCGTGGGCGGGCTCATCGTGATCGGCGGCGCGCTGCTCGCCCAGACCGCCACCGCGGCCACCAAGCCGGAACCCGGGCCGGAACCGGGGCCGGAACCGGGGCCGGAACCCGGGCCGGAGCCCGAGCCGGTGCCTGTGACCCCGTGAGGTCAGAGCCGCGGGGTGAGGCGCCAGACGGTGGACTCGCGGGCCCAGCGCTCGGCCAGGTGCTCGGTGTCGCGGGCGTTGAGCCGCTCTTTGGCGAGCACCGCCACCGCGTCGGCCGCCGCGTTGTCGGCTGCGGCCAGATCGACCGCCTCGACCGTCGCCTCGAACTCCGCGAGCCGCGCCCCGTTGTCCTTGCTGCGCAGCGTCACCCGCACCCGGTCGAGCGACTCCAGACCGGGAAGTTGCTGCTCGGCGCCGCCTGAGACGAGGTAGACGGCGCCGTCGTGCCAGGCGTGCCAGGCCAGGCGGGGACGGTCGAGGGCGAGCCAGAGGATGCCCGACTTCTTCGCGCCCTCCTCGACGGCCGCGGCCGGCACGGTGCTCACAGGCTGCTCGCTCACAAGCACGACTGTAACCGCAGAAAGTAGGCCACGAGTAGGTTGAGCGCATGCGCTCACGACGTTCGGTGCTCGCCGTGCCAGGCAGCAACCCCCGGTTCCTGGAGAAGGCCCAGACCCTGCCCGTGGACGAGGTCTTCCTCGACCTGGAGGACTCCGTCGCCCCGCTCGCCAAGGAGGAGGCGCGGGTCAACGTCGTCGCCGCCCTGCGCGAGGGCGACTGGTCCGGCAAGACGCGGGTGGTCAGGGTCAACGACCTGACCACGCAGTGGACCTACCGCGACGTGATCGAGGTCGTGGAGGGAGCGGGGGAGTTCATCGACTGCGTCATGCTGCCCAAGGTGCAGGACTCCACCGAGGTCGTCTGGCTCGACACGCTGCTCACCCAGATCGAGAAGACCATGGGCTACGAGGTCGGCCGCATCGGCATCGAGGCGCAGATCGAGAACGCCCGCGGCCTGGTCAACGCCGACGCCATCGCCGGGTCGTCGAAGCGGCTGGAGACGCTGGTGTTCGGCCCCGCCGACTTCATGGCCTCCATCAACATGCGCACGCTCGTCGTCGGCGAGCAGCCGCCCGGCTACGCCGAGGGCGACGCCTACCACTACATCCTCATGCGGCTGCTGATGGCCGCGAGGATGCACGACCTGCAGGTCATCGACGGCCCCTACCTGCAGATCAAGGACGTCGACGGCTTCCGCAGGGTCGCGATGCGCGCCGCGGCGCTGGGCTTCGACGGCAAGTGGGTGCTGCACCCCTCGCAGGTCGACGCGGCCAACGAGGTGTTCTCGCCGTCGCAGGAGGACTATGACCACGCCGAGCTCATCCTGGAGGCGTACGAGCACTACACCACCGTGGAGAAGCGCGGCGCGGTCATGCTGGGCGACGAAATGATCGACGAGGCCAGCAGGAAGATGGCGCTCGTCGTGGCCGCCAAGGGGCGGGCGGCCGGGCTGAGCAGGACGAAACGGTTCACACCTTGATGCCGATGGCGGTGAAGAACCAGAACGACGAGGTCAGCCAGAGCCCGACCAGCGCCGTGAACGCCAGCCCGCCGAAGACCGGCAGCGTCCAGCCCGGCGTGCCCTGCTTGGGCAGGGCCAGCATCTTCGCGGTGAACAAACCGTAGAAGAAGCAGCCGAGCAGCGAGTGGGCGAGCACCCTCGGCACGTCGTACTGCAGGCCGAGCGCGTACAGGCAGTGGAAGGCGACCGGGATCGTGAGCAGGAACGCCAGCCGTCCCGACCAGCGGTGCACGCCGGGCGGGATGGTGACCCCGAGCCTGCCCCACATCGACAGCGCCGAGACGACCTGCACGATCGCGAGCACGAACGCGCCCGTCGTCAGCCACACCTTCATCGTCAGCGCGCCGGAGAAGCCGGCCACGCCGACCGCGAAACCGGTCGGCGTGTGCGCGCGGCCGTACACGCCGAGCGCGAGCACCACGAGGCCGCCCGCGAGCAGCGGCATCAGCAGCGGGGTCAGGCCGCGGGAGGGCCGCTGGGGGATGGCGGTCATCGCATCTCCTCGACGAAGGAGTCGGCGTCCTTGGGGTAGACGGTCGTGCCCTCGACCGTGATGGGGGCGGTCGGCTGCGCGCTGTCGAGCTCGGGGACGTCGAGCTGCTCCTCGCCCGCGAACGCGGCGCCGACCTGGTAGTAGCCGCCGGCAGGGTTCTTGACCATGATCCAGCCGGCCCGGAACCGGGCGCCCCTGACGATGGCGGTGGCCCGGTAGAGGCCCGACGGCTTCTCCACGGTGGGCGCCTCGAAGGTCCAGCGCCTGCCGGCGACCGTGACCGTGCCCTCGGCCCGTCCGCCGCCCAGCTCCGCCTTGACCGTGGAACGGGCGTTGGCGACGCCCTTGAGCCGCAGCTCGCCGACCGTCCCCGAGCCCTTGAACCAGGCTTCGGTGCGGCCGTCGCAGAAGTAGCCGACGGCCTTGCCGTTCCTGATGGAGATGGCGATGAGGGCGCCGTTGCCCTTGACCCGGCCGCCGTAGTCGGCCTTCTCGATCTTCTTCGGCTCGGTGGCCGTGGGGGAGGGCGACGCCGGGGCGGCGCTCTCCTCAGGTGCGCTCGCTTCGGCGGCGGGCGCCTCAGCGGCGGTGTTCGTACGCGTATTGGCGGCCTCCTGCGCCGCCGGTGCCGCGGTGATGCTGGCGACACCCAGCCCCACGGCGAGCACCGCGCCCGTCGTGAGGGTGATGACAGGTCCCAGCCTTGACGACATGGACTGCTCCCAGGGTCGAAATGTCTATGGCTCTGAGCATCCGCCTAAATTCCGGCCCCGTCTGTGAACTATTGCGCATGGGGCGGACAGAATAGGGAGATGCAGGAGAAACCAGGGCCCCAATTTCCGCACGGCGGCTATCCGTATCCGCCTCCACAGCCGTCCTGGTTCCTGCCGACCCCGCGCGGAGCCCGTTACGACCACCTGGCGCGGACCCCGGCGACGCGGCCGTGGCAGGCGATCGTCGGCACGCTGATGGTGGGCTTCGGGTTCGTGATCATCAATGTCCTGGTGATCTTCGCGTTCTCGGTCGTGACGGCCCTGTTGGGCCTGCCGCAGCCGTTCCTGCCGAACGGAGTGCCGAAGGGCACGCCCACCGGGCTGGCCATGACGCTGCTCGGGCTCGCGCTCGTGCTGCCGCTGGTGTTCGGCACGGCGGCGCTCGTCCAGCGGCGCCCTCCTGGGACGCTGTCGTCCGTGGCCGGGCGGCTGCGCTGGACGTGGCTGCTGAGGTGCGCGGCGCTGGGGCTGCTCGCGATGGTGCTCGGGCAGCTCGCCCAGTACGCCGTGCTGTCCTCGGCGGGCCTGGACACCGAGCTGTTCGGCTGGGCCGGATGGGGCGTCTTCCTGCCGCTGCTCGTCGTGATCGTGCTGCTGGTGCCCTTCCAGGCGGCGGCCGAGGAGTACGTCTTCCGCGGCTGGTTCATCCAGGCCGTCGGCGCCCACGTGCGCAACCCCGTCTGGTCGATCCTCATCGGGGCGGTGCTGTTCGCCTCGGTGCACGGCTATTCGTGGGCCGGGCTGGTCGACGTGTTCGCGTTCGGGGCGGTCATGGGGTGGCTGAGCGTGCGTACCGGAGGGCTGGAGGCGGCGATCGCGCTGCACGTGCTCAACAACGTCATCGCCTTCAGCATGAGCGCCGCCGCGGGCCAGCTCCAGGACGCCCTGGATCAGGCGAAGACGCCGGTGCCCTGGCAGGCGTTGGCGGGAACCGTGGTGCAGCTCGGGGTGTATGCGTTTGGTGTGATGTATCTAGCCAAAAAGCGGTCGATTAGCACTATTTCGCAATAAATCGGGCGGAAGGTGCGGGGAATCTCGCTAGAGAGGTCTCGCTATTCCGGCTGAGTCATGCTGGTCTGGATGCTGTCAGGGACGGCGAGGGCTCCCGCCCGGACCTCCCTGGAACGGTCCGCGACAGCGGCCTGGAACGACCTGTACGACTAGCCCGACTAGGAGGTACGGCGCGTGGCCTCCGGCCCCAGCGAACCGCCACGGCGATCGCCGGAAGACGACGAGCCCCGTACCGAGGGATCGTCCGACCCCCAGCCGCCTGCCGAAGAGCCCAGGATCAGCCATTCGCCGCCCGGTCCCACCGACGATCGGGCCAGAGGGCTGCCCCTGGCCTCTCCGTGGGGCATGCCGCCCTTCGCCGCCCCCATCCCCGACGAGGAGCCCGAGCCGCCCAAGGGACGGCGGCCGTACAGCTCGCCGACGGCCGAGCCCGACGTGGAGCCGCGCCGCCGGCCGCGCCGGGTCGTCAACCGGCCGGACAAACTGGTCGCCGGCGGCCCGCTCAGCAGGGAGCGCCCCGGCCAGGAGAGCCGCCCGGGCGAGGCCACCCAGCCGCTGGCCGCCGCCCCTGGCGTGCCCGTCCAGGACGCTCCCGTCCAGGACGCTCCCGCCCAGGACCCTCCCGCCCAGGGGCGCGGGGAGACCTGGGGTGAGGACCGTCCGCCGCTCTCCGCCGGCGAGGCGCGGGGCGAGGACCGTCCACCCGTGTCCGCCGGCGAGGCCGGTGCTCGTGCGGACCGGGAGCCGCCGCCGTACCGGCTGGTCTATCCGATCCCGTCGCGCGACACCCCGCCCGAGCAGGAGAGCGGCGAGGAAGAGGTGCGGCGGGTGGGACGCCCACCGGCGGGCCGCCCGACCCGTCCCGACCTGCTGGTCGCGGCCGGCCCCGCCCGCCCCCAGGGCGGACGCCACCACAGGGGCCCGGCGCCGTCCGCGATCCGCCGCGCGGGGCCGGTGCGCAGGGGCAGCAGGGCCGTCCCCGTCGTGCTCACCGTGGCCGCCGCCATGCTGGTGGCCACCGGCGTGCTGGTGTGGCAGTGGGCCGGCGACGAGGCCCCCGCGCTGCGCCTGGAGGCGGGCACGGGACGATCGGGCGACGAGCTGTTCACCGTCCCGGCCGCGGGCGACGGCGTCAACCAGAAGCTCAACGACATGACCTCGGTGGGCAAGGCAGTGGTGGCGGTCGGCAGCGACACGACCAGCCCGACCCCGCGCCCGCTCTTCCTGTTCTCGCCGGACGGCGGCAAGCGCTGGCAGCTCGGCCAGGTCAACGGCACCTCGGCCACCCCCACCGTACGCCGGGTCGTCGGCGGCGACGGCCGCTGGCTGGCCAGCGGCGGCGACGAGGCCACCGGCGAGCGCGGCCTGTGGACCAGCACCGACGGCTACAGCTGGACGGCCGTGCCCTCGTCGCGCCTCGGCGCGTTCAGGGACGGCGACCAGATCGCGGACATTGCGCGCACGAAGTCCGGCTTCGTCGCGGTCGGCCGCACCAGAGGCGCCGGAGGCGGCCCGAATGGCGGCCCGAATGGCGGCACGGCCCCGGCGGTGTGGCGCTCGGCGGACGGCGCCGCCTGGGAGCGCGCCGAGCTGAGCGAGCCAGGCGTCCGTGAGCTCAGGGCCGTCGTGGCCAAGGGCGACACGGTCGTGGCCATCGGAGTTCCCGCGGACGGCGAGGGATCGCGGGTGCTCCGATCGGCCGACGGCGGTCGCGCCTGGCAGGCGACCGGCTTCCAGCTCCCTGAGGCGGCCGACCCACGGGCGGGCACGGTGGCGGCGCTGCCCAAGCGGTTCGTGCTGGTGCCGACGCGGCGGCGGACGGTCGAGGGGGACGTCCGCGTCTACTGCTCGCCGACCGGCGCGCAGTGGTCGCAGTGCGGCTCCATCCGCGGGCTCGACGCCGCGAGCACCGGTGTGGAGTCGCTGATCGCGTACTCGTCGGGCGTGGCGGCCATCGCGCCGGCCGGCATCGGCGGCTACTCGGTGCTGACCAGCGCCGACGGGCGTGACTGGGACAAGCGGGCCGACCTCGGCGACCTGACGGGGGCGACGCTGCGCGGGTTCACGATCGCGGAGGGCGGCACGCTGTTCGCGGGCGGCGACCGGGCGGCGTCCGACGTGGACAACCAGCTCGTGCTCATGGCCGCGCCGCAGCGTGGGTCCGCCACGCAGGTGCGCCTCGGCGACGTCGAGGGCCTGACCAGGATGGCCCGCGAGACCAACGCGCTGGCCGCGTACGACGGCAGGTACGTCGCCGTCGGCTCGGCCGCGGGCGACGCCGGCTTGTGGACGATCAGGAACTGGCAGAGCTGGAAGTCGATGAGCCTGGGCGGCCCCGGCCGGCAGACGCTGGAGGACGTCGCGCACGGCGCCCGCGGCTGGCTCGCCGTCGGCGGTACCCAGACGAACGTCTCGCTCACCGATCCCCTCCTCGTCACCTCCCAGGACGGCGAGAACTGGAAGCGGGTCAACATCACCGGCGACCTGGCCCGCCCCCAGAACGACCCCTACCTGCAGACCCACGTCGTCACCGCGGGCAAGAAGGGTTACGTGGTGGCCGGTGAGGCGCGGGACCAGGCGGGCGTGACCGGCGCGGCGATGTGGTTCACGCCCGACACGCGCAAGTACACGCGCTCGGAGAAGCTGCCGCAGGGCGGAGCAGGCGTCCGCATCCACGATGTGGTCGCGGTCGGCGACGGGTTCGTGGCGGTCGGCGGCAAGGGGACGGGCGACCGTGAGGACGCCGTGGTCTGGCACTCGGAAGACGGACTCAACTGGCGCGCCCGCGAGCCCGCGGCGCCACCCGGAGCCACCTCCGCGGGGCTCCGGCGGGTGGTGGTGCACCAGGGCAAGCTCGTCGCGATCGGCACGGCGCCGGCCGACGGGGCGCGCCGGGCGTTCGCGGCGGTCTCCGACGACGAGGGCGAGAGCTGGCAGACCACCTGGCTGCCCGCCGAGCGCGCGGCCGGCGTCTACGACCTCGCGGCGGCCGACGAGGGCCTGGTGGCGGTCGGCTGGCACGGCACGCAGGGCGAGGGCGACAGCGCGGCCTGGACGTCCCAGGACGGGCTGGCCTGGAGCCGCATGGAGCTCACCAAGGACCGGCTGGCCGGTCAGGGCGCGCAGTGGCTGTCGGCGGTGGCGGTGGCGGGCACGGAGGTGGTGGCGCTCGGGCGGTCCACGACGTACGACGCGGACCACCTGATCCTGTGGACCTCCAGCCTCACGTCCAGCAGGTAGAGGATCAGAGCCGGGGGAGCGCGTCCCACTCGGCCAGCGACTCCAGCAGGCCCTCGGTCAGTGGCAGCCGGGCCAGGTCGGCGCGTCCGCACCAGCGCACGTCAGCGGCGTCGTCACCGGCCCTGGCGACGCCGCCTGCGGCGGTGGCGAGATAGTCGCGGATCACGTACGTCACCCCGCCGGGCCCGGGCCGCTCCACCGTGCCGGCCAGGCGGCCCACCCGCACGTGCAGCCCGGTCTCCTCCATCACCTCGCGCCGCAGCCCCGCCTCGTCCGTCTCGCCAGGCTCCAGACGGCCGCCGGGGATCGACCACAACCCCATGCCGGGCGGATGACCGCGCTGGACGAGCAGCAGCCGCTCAGAGCCGTCGAAAATGATCGCTCCGACACAATTTACGCGCACATGACCAAGATTACGACGCGATAACGAGGAGCGGTCTTGACGGGGCCGTACCGGAGAAAGCACCGTGGGTACTTGTGAGAGCGGCTCCAACCTGCCCGCGGTGTTTTGGCCCGCTTCACGGGCCGAGCGCCTGGTCGAGTGCGTATCGATGCGACACGCACGGTGACGTCCTGCCGTACCAGCCTCCGTGGCCGCCGACCAGCACCGCGCTGGAGGCGATCCGCAAGAGCTCGGTCGTGCCCGTGTGGCTGCCCTGGCCGTTGCCGGCCGGGTGGCTGGTGACGGGGTTCGGGGAGGTGGGCGATCAGCGTACGGGAGGGCGCGCCAGCCTGGTGGCGCTGAGCGGGCCCTCGCTGATGGAGGGGCCCGCCGACCTGCTCATCGTGGCCGAGGAGCCGGGCGTCGGCATCGGCGCTGGGTTCGCCGGCCTCGACGGGCCCGACCCCGGCGAGGGGTTCGACGCGGGGCCGCCCAACGCGAAGATCGCCGTACTCGGCCATCCCACCGCGCTGTGGTGCGTGGACGGCCAGGACGACCGCGCCGTGTATGCGGGCGAGGCCATGGGCAACTGGCTGTGGGCCATCGCGTGGCCGGCCGACGCCGGATGCGTGATCGCGCTCGCCGAGCTGTCCCTGATCGACGCCCGTGACCACGACCTGGATGTGCCGTTCGGGGCGTTCTCACCCAGACTTGAGGATTAGGACGCGCGATCGAGATTCGCTCTGTCATGCAGACGGGCTAGAGTTCGGAGGCGTGACAGCGCGTATCGAGCGAGTGGTGACCGAGGGTGTCGTCGAGATCGACGGCACCGAGCACAAGGTCGAGAACAACACCTGGATCGTGGGTGACGACGACGAGGTCATCGTCATCGACGCGGCGCGTGACGCCGAGAAGATCCTGGAGCAGGTGGGCGAGCGCGAGGTGCTCGCCGTCATCTGCACGGCGGGCCTGCCCGACCACGTCTCCGCGGCCATCGAGGTGGCCAGCAGGGACGAGGCCGTGGTGGCCCTGCACCCCAAGGACAAGCCCCTGTGGCGGGAGACCTGGCGGGAGACCTGGCCCGACATCGACATGGAGGACGACGGCGTCTTCGAGGTGGCCGACGTCCAGCTCGACGTCATGGAGACGCCCGGAGTCACGCCCGGCGGCGTGTCGCTCTACTCCGAGGGTCTCAAGGCCGTCTTCACCGGCAAGGCTCTGCAGGCCGACGGCCCCGGCAAGCTCGGCGGCGAATACCCCGCCCTGGCCGACCAGCTCACCTCCATCGGCGGGCGGCTGTTCACGCTGCCGGCCGAGACGCGGGTGCTGCCCGCCCACGGTGACGAGGTCACGGTCGGCGACCTGGAGCCGCACTTCGACGACTGGGTGTCCGGCTCGCTGACCAGGAGCACCACCGAGCCCGAGAGCGAGGGGCCGCTCAGCGACGGCACCAAGATCTCCGGCATCTCGCTCAACCCGGGCGACGACTAGGTGCAGGGGCAGCTTCCGCTCGAAGGGATGCCGCGGCGGCTCTATTCGTGCACGCCGTCGCGGTTGAACACCTGGCTCGACTGCCGCCGCCGCTACCGGTTCACCTATCTGGACCGGCCGCAGCCGTCCAAGGGCCCGGCGTGGGCGCACAACAGCGTGGGCGCGAGCGTCCACAACGCGCTGGCGGGGTGGTGGCGCGAGCCGTACGAGCGCCGCACGCCGCTGACGGCCGCCGTCCTGCTGACCAACGGGTGGATCACCGAGGGGTTCAGGGACGCCGAGCAGTCGGGGCGGTGGCTGGGCAGGGCCCGCGACCTCGTGTCCGGATATGTCGCGACTCTGGATCCTTCGGACGACCCGGTCGGCGTCGAGCGCACGGTCGCCACGCGGACCAAGGTCATCGCGCTGTCCGGCCGCATCGACCGCCTCGACCGGCGCGGTGACGAGCTGGTGGTCGTCGACTACAAGACCGGCCGCCGCCCGCTCACCCAGGACGACGCCCGCTCCTCGCTGGCCCTGGCCACCTACGCCGTGGCCGCGTCGACCATGATGCGCACCCCGTGCCGCACGGTCGAGCTGCACCACCTGCCCACGGGCGAGATCGTCGAGTGGCGCCACACCGACGAGTCGCTGGCCCGCCACATCGCGCGCGCGGAAGAGGTGGCCATGGAGGCCGCCGAGGCCGACGACCGCTACCGCGAGGCCGTCGCCACGCCGCAGGGCGCCCGGCGCGCGCCCGCCGACCGGCAGCCGGTCGGGCCCGCGCAGGTGCCCGCCGACGTCGACAAGCTGTTCGCGCCCAACCCCGGGCCCATCTGCTCCTGGTGCGACTTCCGCCGCCACTGCCCCGAGGGCCAGGCGGCCGGCCCCGATCGCCAGCCCTGGGACGGCCTCGCCGAATGACCGGCCGCCGCCCGCTGGGCGCAGGGCCGGTTCAGGCGGCGGTCTTCGGCCAGCGGCGGGGGTCGGTGAGGCCCTTGAGTCCCTTGCCGACGTCGTAGCCCGCCGCGCCGAGGCGTTCGCGCGCGCCCTGCAGCATCCGGCGCGTGCCGGGCATGAAGGCCAGGTCGTGCACGGGCTCGGGCAGCGAGTTCAGCCCCAGCCTGAACGCCTTCAGCGCGGCCGTCACCGCAGCCTGCGGCACCTCCGGCAGCAGGCCGTACATCCGCCTGGCCCAGTCGGGCAGCGTGTAGTAGCACAGCGCGCCGAACGGGAAGTAGACCGGCTTACCGGGTGACAGCAGGCGCAGCTCGCGCGGCAGCTTCGGCCACAGCAGGAACCGCACGGCCGACACCGCCTCCGGGGTCACCCGCAGCTGAGGGCGTACCTGCTTGAAGTAGGCCGCCAGCTCCGCGCACGAGCCCGGCACGTCCTCGGGGTGCAGCCCCACGTACCGGGCGCTCCTGCGCTGCTCGCGCAGGTAGCGGTCGGCCTGCCGCTCGGTGAGCCCGAGCCCGCCGCGCCTGGCCACCTCCAGGTACGACGACACCTCCGCGCAGTGCACCCACAGCAGCAGCTCGGGATCGTCCACCCGGTGCGTCCTGCCCGTCTCGGGGTCGCGGATGCGCAGCGTCCTGTGGATGCCGCGCACCCGGCGGCCGATCTCGTCGGCCTCCTCAGGGCTGCCGAACGTCACCCGCCCCACGAAGTCGGCCGTGCGCCGCAGCCGTCCGAAGGGGTCGTCCTGGAAGTTCGAGTTCTGCCAGACGCCGAGCATCGCCAGCGGGTGCAGCGCCTGCAACATCAGGCCGCGTACGCCGCCCACCCACATCGACCGGTCGAGATGCACCTGCCAGGTCGCGCTCTGCGGCGGCTGGACGACGAGGTCGGTCATAGTGAACGAAGGATTACACGGCGCTGGACCTGGTGTCCAAATAGTGCTTCTCGGCCGCGTTCCAGAACCTGACCAGCGCCGCCGCCGTCGTCTCCGGCGCCTCGACGGCGGGGGAGTGCACCGCGCCAGGCACGACCACGCAGTCGGCGCCGAGCTGGGCCGCCATGTCCGACTGCGCGTCGGGGGGCCAGCCGTCGTCGTGCTCGCCGTACAGGACCAGCGTGGGGATCTCGATCTCGCGTAGCTCGTCGGTACGGTCGCGCGTCGTCAGCACCTGCTCGGCCATGCGCGACAGCCCGACGGGGGAGTTGGCCAGCAGCCGCTTGCGCAGGAAGTCGACGATGTCGTCGGGCACGTCGTCGGCCAGCGCCTCAGGCTCGAACCTGGAGCGCCACACATGTTCGAGGCCGAGCGTGGGGGCCTCCTCCATGATCTTCTTGCCGGCGTTGGCCCGCCTGCCCTCGATCGGGCCTGGGCCCGAGCTCATCAGCGTGAACGAGGCGAACTTCGTCCGCCCGTCGATCACCGCCTCCCGCGCCACCAGGCCGCCGAACGAGTGGCCCACCAGGTGGACCGGGTCGCCGTCGCCCACCATCTGGGCCAGCGCGTCGACGTCGGCGCCCAGGGCCGCGCACGTGTAGGCGGCCGGGTCGTCGGGGCCCGGGGTCTCGTACTGGCCGCGCAGGTCGATCGCCACCACCCGGCGGCCCGACTGGGCCAGCGTCATCAGGACCGCGATGAAGTCCTCCTTGCTGCCCGTCAGCCCGGGGACCAGGAGCGCGGGCCAGCGCTCAACCACACCACTGACCGGCACCGCCTCCAGGGCCGCGAACGTGCCCTGTGGCGTCTCGATCTTCTGTGGTGCAACGCCAGGAGGCAGGTCGAGGAATCGCGGCGTACTCACGTGGGGCAACAATACCCAGAGGTCAGCGCCTCGACACCGGCATGCCGATGACGCCGGTGCGAGTCCTGACCGCTTGCGCTGAATGCCCGGATCGCCCCGCTAGGACGAAAAGCGCCGTACCCGCTCCTGAAACGCCCCCACAGCCCGCCACAGCCCTGAGAGCCCTCCACCCACCGCTGAAGGCACCCGAACACGCCAGCGTCCCCCACAGCCCCGCACACGCCCTCCTGGGCCCGGACGCGCGGAAGGCGCGCACCCTTGCCGTGGGTGCGCGCCTTCCTCAGTGCGTGCGGGTCAGCCGGCGCGGCGGCGGTTGCCGCCACCGCCGCCACGGGGCTGGCGGCGCTGCTGCTTGCGCTCGGTCGCGGCCGACGGCGCGATGTCGTCGTCGTCCGTGGCCAGGTCGGGTGACTGGAAGATCACCGCGAACGGGCTCGGCGGGATGATCCGCTCCGGCTCCTTGCGCGGTGCCGGGGCCGGCGGCGTCGCCATGAAGCTCGGCTCGGGGTCGGACCACTCGGGCGCGGCCCTGCGCTCCTGCACCTGCTCGCGGGCGGCCTCGCGCGGGCGCTCCCGCACCGGCTCGCTCGCGGGAGCGACCTGACGCGAAGCCTCACGAGACCCGGACGGCTCGGTGATCGGCGCAGCGGCCTCGACGGTCTCCGGCTCGGCGGCGACCCTGCGGGCCCGCGTGCGCCGCGCCGGCGCCTCCGCCTCCTCGGCGACCGTCTCGGCGGGACGGCGTACGCGGGTGCGCTTGGGCGCCTCCGCCACCTCCTCCTCCGCCTCGGCGGCGCTGCGACGGACCCGGGTGCGCCTGGCCGGCGCCTCGGGGGCGTCGGCGAGCGCCTGCTCGATGGCCGTGGAGGCGGCGCCCCTGCGCGTACGGGTGCGCCTGGACTCGCCCGCGGCCTCGATCTCGTCCGTCGTGAAGATCGCCGGGGTCTCCTCCGCGTTGTCGTTCACGCGGCTGTTCAGGGGGCTGTCCACGGGCTCGACCTCCGGCCTGTCGACGGATGCGGTCTCTGCCAGCTCCTTGCCACCGCGCGTACGGCGGCGCTGGCGCGGCGTACGGGCGGGACGCTCCTCGCGCTCGTCCTTGCGCCGCCCGCCACGCGTACGGATCCGGCCGGTCTCACCGAGGTCCTCGATGCGCTCGGCCGACAGCCCCGCCCGCGACCGGCTGGCGTGCGGCAGCACGCCCTTGGTGCCCTCGGGGATGCTGAGCTCGGAGTAGACGTGGGGCGAGGTCGAGTAGGTCTCCTCGGGCTCCGCGAACTCCAGGCCGAGCATCTGGTTGATCATCTTCCAGCGGGTCAGCTCCTCCCACTCCACGAACGTGACCGCGATGCCCGTGCGCCCGGCCCGGCCGGTGCGGCCGATGCGGTGCACGTAGGTCTTGTCGTCGGTGGGGCAGTCGTAGTTGACCACGTGGGTGACGTCGTCGATGTCGATGCCGCGCGCCGCCACGTCGGTGGCGACCAGCACGTCGATCTTGCCGTTGCGGAACGCCCGCAGCGCCTGCTCCCGCTGGCCCTGACCGAGGTCGCCGTGGACGGCCGCGACCGCGAAACCACGTGTGTCGAGCTGCTCGGCGACCATGTCACAGGCCCGCTTGGTCTCGCAGAAGACCATCGTGAGCCCGCGGCCGTCGGCCTGCAGCAGACGGGCGAGGATCTCGATCTTGTCCATCCGGTGCGTGCGCCACACGATCTGGCGTACCTGCGGCGTGGTCTCGCCCTCGCCGCTCTCCAGCTCGGCGCGTACGTGCGTCGGACGGTTGAGGTATTTGCGCGACAGCGCGACGATCTCGCCCGGCATCGTGGCCGAGAACAGCATCGTCTGCCGCTGCGCCGGGATGAGCTTGAAGATGCGCTCGATGTCGGGCAGGAAGCCCAGGTCGAGCATCCGGTCGGCCTCGTCGAGCACGAGCGAGGTGACCTGGCTCAGGTCGAGGTGCTTCTGCTTGACCAGGTCGAGCAGCCGGCCCGGGGTGCCGACGATGACGTCGACGCCGGCCTTGAGCGCCTCGATCTGCGGCTCGTACGCGCGGCCGCCGTACACGGTCAGGACTCGGGAGCCGAGCTTGCCCGCGGCGGTCACGAGGTCTTCGCTGACCTGCACGGCCAGCTCGCGGGTCGGTACGACGACCAGCCCGCGGGGCTTCTTGCGGTTTTTGCGCGGCTTGCCGATGCTCTGCAGCATCGCGATGCCGAACGCGTAGGTCTTTCCCGTGCCCGTGCGTGCCTGACCGATCAGGTCCTGGCCGCTCAGCGCGAGCGGGAGTGCCATCTCTTGGATGGGGAACGGTGTGACGATGCCCTCGGTCTCGAGGGCATCGGCGATCTCTGGTGTGACTCCGAGGTCTCGGAAAGTCGTCAGCGTGGCCTGCCTCAGTCTCAAATGAAGGCGGGCCTGCCGGGACCGACGGGCGGAAAACAGCCCCCGTGTCGTGGGTCCTCGCGGTAGAGCCAGCCCTCTCGCGTCATCAGCGACCGCGCACCCGGGGAATCGGGGGTTATCGGGTCATCAACCCGAATTAACACAGTGCGGTCGCACTTTCACAGAGCAGTGTACTCGATACCACAACGCTGACAGAGCTTGCGTATGTTCCCGGGATTTGGCCGAAGTACGCTGCGTTCCATGAAGGAGTCTCCTGGAGTCGTCGACCTGCTCGGTGTGCTGGCGTACGCGGAGCTCAGTGCGTACGCCCGCATGACCGAGGACGCCGCCACGCTGGCACCCACGCTGGCCGACCGCGCGGCGCTCAGCGAGCTGGCCGTCACCGAGTACGCCCACTTCCGCCTCCTGCGGGACCGGCTGGCCGAGCTCGGGGCCGATCCCGACGACGCCATGTCGCCTTTCGTGGACGCGCTGGACGCCTGGCACGCACAGACCCGGCCGGCCGACTGGCTGCAGGCGCTGGTCAAGACGTACGTGGGGGAGGGCATCGCGCTCGACTTCTACCGGGAGGCCGCCCGCCACCTCGACCCGTCGATCGCCTCCCTGGTCGACGAGGTCCTGGTGGACGAGGAACGCTCCCGCTTCGCGGTGGAGGGGGTGCGGGCCGGCATCGCCGCCGACCCGACGGCGGCCGGCCGCCTCGCGCTGTGGGCCCGCCGCCTGGTGGGCGAGGCTTTGAGCCAGGGCCAGCAGGTGGCCTCGGCGCGGCCCGAGCTGGCGTTGCTGCTGATGGAGTCGCAAGCCGAGGAACACGCCGACATCTCCCGCCTCTTCGCGAAGCTCACGGAGGCCCACAACAAACGCATGGCCGCCCTAGGCATCTGACCCCCCTCGCCCGCCCCGGGGCACCGCCCCTTTCGACCAGCCGCACTTCTGGGATGTGGGTTCACCATGGCAGCCCGGAACTACCACTGTCCCGGCGTGGGCTGAGGGCCGTCAGGTCCTTTCTCGCCCCCAGGAAGTGGGTCGAAAGGGTGGTGGGGGTTGGGCTGGTGGGAGGTTTCGGGAGGGTTGGGTGGCTTGTGGGAGGTGGGGTTGAGCTAACCGGCGGCACGCGGCGCGGAAGGGTTGTACCGTGCCGACATGAGGGCCTCGCGCCGCTACGGCAGTTCCTTGACGAGATGTGGGCCGAACCGCTGGGTATCCCGCGCTGTGCTGCGAAGGGAGAGCGCGGCCTGTCCGGCTGCGGAGCCGGGCCGGGCATGTGTCCCCCGCCCCCGCCGGCCCCGCGGTTGCCTGTTCCGCCGCTCCCCCCGCACCTGACCATCACCCGCTGACCGCACCGACCGCACCGGACCATCCCGTGGTGACCGCAACCGGTGCATCTCGTGGTGACCGCATCGGACCGCTTTCCGGCGGCCTGACCGGCCCTGGGCGAACCCGGCCTACGGCCGGCCACGCGCATCGGACGCATCCTGCCTGGTGGCATGCCCGATGCGGCAGGCACATGCGGCCTGCGAAGCGGCGAGCGATGGAGGCCGGCGAAGGGTACGGCTCGGGCGGCCGTACCCTTCGCGTGCAGACTTAGAGCGTGCCGCCGAAACCGACGGGGCGGGACTCGTCCTCCCCGATCTCGATGAACCCGAGCGAGGCCACCGGCACCACGACTCGCCTGCCCTTGACGTCGGTCAGGGCGAACACGCCGCCGCGATCGACGGACAGGGCGTTTCTGATCTCCTGCTCCACCTGGTCGGCGGAGAGGTCGGTCTCGACAACGAGTTCGCGGTGTACGGAGCGTACGCCGATCTTGACTTCCATGGTGGCTCCCTAGATGACGGGCTGGCTCACTCTCATCGTGGCCGGTCGGCCCCCCGAAAACGACGAATGATCGCGCCCAGCGAACGGGTTATGCCGTACGCGGAAAACCGCTGATGCCCCGCCACGCGAGCCGGGCCATGAGCTGCTCGGCCGCGTCCTTGGGGATGGAGCCGTGGGTGGTGACCCAGTAGCGGGCGCTCACCTCGGCCATGCCGACGAGGCCCACACCGAGGAGATGGGCCTCGTCGCTGGTGCACCCGGTGTCCTCCTGGATCAGCTCGCTGACCATCTCCGCGCACTCCTGCAGCGACCGTTCGACCCGCTGCCGCACGGGCGCGACGTTGCGCAGGTCGGACTCGAAGACCAGCCGGAACGCCTCGCCCTGGGTGGAGACGAAGTCGAAGAACGCGCTGAACGTGGCCTGCACGCGCAGTTTGTTCTCCTGCGTGGAGGCCAGCGCCTCGCGGCAGCGGTTGACCATGTCGTCGACATGGAGGTCGAGCAGCGCGAGATAGAGCTCGAGCTTGCCGGGGAAGTGCTGGTAGAGCACGGGCTTGCTGACCCCGGCCCGGTCGGCGATCTCGTCCATGGCGGCCGCGTGATAGCCGTTCTCCACGAACACTTCCTGCGCGGCGCTCAGGAGCTGCCTGCGTCGGGCCAGGCGGGGCAGCCGGGTGCCCCGGGGCTTGGCATCCGGGGTTGCTGTCACGCGGGTCTCCATTGGTCTCTCAGCGAACTGTGCGGACATCCTACGTGCGGCCGGCCGCCGGCGTCGGCCGCAGCCGTCCGTCTTCGACCCCTTTCGCGCAGGTCACCGCCGCCGGGCCGGGGCTCAGCGGTAGTCGTCTTCGTCGAGGTCCACCACGCGGTCCTGGTCGGCCCCGTCGGCGGGGTCGACGTCGAGCGGCAGCTCCCTGCGCAGCCGCCCGGCGCTCTGGAGCATCTCGCGCTGCTGCTCGATCGCGTCCGCCTCGGGCGTCTCGATCGACAGCTCTTTCTCTTCTTCGGTGTACGGGACCTCGTCCCCGCGAATGTCCATCTCCGACATCTTCGGCCCCCTTCTCGGTGCGGACGGAAACCAGACTACGCCCGGCGGAAAAGGTCGCCGTGCTTCTCCACTCTGGCGAGTACGTCGGGCGCGGTGAACACCAGGTCGTCGGGGTGTTCGCAGCCCTCCACCTCTTTCCAGGTGAGCGGCGTCGACACGGTCGGCCGGTCCTTGGCCCGCAGCGAGTAGGGCGCCACGGTGGTCTTGGCCGGGTTGTTCTGCGACCAGTCGATGAACACCTTGCCAGGCCGCGCCTTCTTCGTCATCACGCTGACGACCTGGTCGGGGTGCTCCTTCTCCAGGAGCTGGGCCAGCCTCTTGGCGTACGCGGACGGCTCCTCGCGGCAGTCCCAGTCCGCGTACAGCTGCATGCCCTTGCTGCCGCTGGTCTTCGGCAGCGCGGTGAGCCCCTCGGCCTTCAGCGCCTCGCGCAGCATGAGCGCCACCCGCGTGCACTCGACGATGGTGGCGGGCGCGCCAGGGTCGAGGTCGAACACCAGCGTGTCGGGCGGCAGCGCCTGCCCGTCGTCGTCCACGCGCCATTGGGGGACGTGCAGTTCGAGTGCGGCGAGGTTGGCGTAGTAGACGAGGGTGGGCAGGTCTTCGACGACGGCGAAGTCGATGGTCTCGCGGTTCTTGGTGCTGCCTGGCGCGGGCAGGTTGACCCGCCTGACCCAGTCGGGGGTGTGGTCGGGGGCGTTCTTCTCGAAGAAGGACTGTCCCGTCACGCCGTTGGGGAAGCGCTTGACGGTCAGGGGACGGCCCTGGAGGTGCGGCAGCAGGACGGGGGCGATGCGGCTGTAATAGTCGATGATCTCGGCCTTCGTGAACCCGTTGTCGGGATAGAGCACCTTGTCCAGGTTGCTCAGGGTGAGCTCGCGCCCGTCGACTTTGACCGGCACCTTCATCGCGTCACCTCCACGGGGAGTTTGTCGGGGCGCAGGCCACGCCACACGGGGTGTCGCAACCGCTGTTCGTCCGTCCACATCGTGTAGGCCACCTCCCCTACGAGATCGGGCCTAACCCATCGATTTCGCCACGGCACCGGGTTCGCGAACGGGCTGTAAGGCACCTCCAGCGGGCGCAGCATCGCGTACAGGTCGCCCAGCACGGGCTCGGTGAAGCCGGTGCCGACGTGCCCCACGTACGTCAGCCCCCGCTCCGTGAACACCCCCATGAGCAGCGAGCCGATCCCGCCCGCGCGCCGCCCCTTGCCCGGCTTCCAGCCGCCGATGACGACCTCGCGGGTGGTGAGGTTCTTGACCTTGACCCACCAGGGGGAGCGGACGCCGGGGCGGTAGGGGGAGTCGAGGCGCTTGGCGACCACGCCTTCGAGCCCCTGCTCAGAGGTGGCGGTGAGCAGGTCGGACGAGCCGGGGAAGTACGGGGGAGCGCCGATGTCCAGCTCGTCGAGCAGGGCTCTGCGATCGCGGTACGGCAGCTCGAACAGCGGCATGCCGTCGAGGTAGAGCAGGTCGAAGGGCAGGTACGTGACGGGGTAGCGCTTGAGCATGGCCGGCTCCGGGTCGGTGAGGTGCATGCGGTGCTGGAGGCGGATGAAGCTGGGCCTGCCGCGCGGATCGAGTGCCACGACCTCGCCGTCGATCACCGCGTTCTTGATCCCGAACCCCGAGATCTCCGGATAGCGGCGGGTGTACTCGGCTCCGTGCCTCCCCGTCACCCGCACCCCGCCGTCGAGGTGGATGAGGGCGCGGATGCCGTCCCACTTGACCTCCAGGCCGTACTGGTCGCGATCGGAGGGTAGCTCCCCGGGCACGGCGAGCATCGGTTCGACCGGGTATGGCATCGCTTGCCCCATGACGGGTATGTGCCCCATGGTGGGCCGTTGAGAGCTGAGGAGTGACCATGCGCAGCATCTGGAAAGGTGCGATCTCCTTCGGTCTGGTCACGATCCCGGTCAAGCTGTACTCCGCGACCGAGCAGAAGGACGTCAGCTTCCACCAGGTCCACCGCAAGGACGGCGGCCGCATCCGCTACAAGCGCGTCTGCACCCAGGACGGCGAAGAGGTGCCCTACTCCGACATTGCCAAGGGCTACGAGCTGGCCGGCGGCGAGATGGTCGTGCTCACCGACGAGGACTTCGAGGACCTGCCGCTGAGCAGCTCGCGCAGGATCGACGTCCTGCAGTTCGCGCCCGTCGAGCAGATCGACCCCATCTACTTCGCCAAGTCGTACTACCTGGAGCCCGACGCGCAGGGCGCGAAGCCGTACGTGCTGCTGCGCAACGCCCTGGAGAGCTCCGGGCAGGTCGCCGTCGTCAAGGTGGCCCTGCGCCAGCGCGAGTCGCTGGCGACGCTGCGGGTCCGCGACGGCGTCTTCGTCCTGGAGACCATGCTCTGGCCGGACGAGATCCGCGTCCCCGACTTCCCCTTCCTCGAGGAGGACATCGAGGTACGCCCCCAAGAGCTCAAGATGGCCGAGTCCCTCATCACCACCATGGAGTCGGACTTCGACCCGAGCGAGTACCACGACACCTACCGCGAGGCGTTGCAGCAGGTCATCGAGGCGAAGGTGGCCGGCAAGGAGGTCATCCCCGCGCAGGAGGAAGAGGAGGCCAAGCCCGCCGTGGACCTCATGGCGGCGCTGCGGGCCAGTGTGGAGGCCGCCAAGCGGGAACGCGAGGGCTCCTCCGCCAAGCCCAAGAAGGCGTCCGGCAAGGCGAAGGACTCCAAGGAGAAAGAGCCGAAGGAGGAGGAGAAGGCTCCGGCCAAGCGCAAGACCCGCAAGTCGGCCTGAACCAGCGCATCCCAGGCCCTTGGCCGACTCACCTGGGGCACAATCCCCTGGTGATTCGTACACGCTTATCCGCGCTGTCCCTCGCGCTGCTTCTGCCCGTCTCCGGCTGCGCGCTCGTCGACGTGGCTCTCGGTGGTTACCGGGCCACCATGCCGGGTGAGTCCATGGAACCGACGATCAGGATGGGGTCGCTCCTGACGGTCAGCCGAGGCGGCGACTACGCGCCCCGGACCGGCGACATCATCATCTACCGCACGCCCGAAGGCTGGGCCGGCACCGTCGCGGGTGAGCGGCGCGTGGGGCGGGTCATCGGCGTACCGGGGAGCACGGTGAAGTGCTGCGTCACCGGCGGGCTGCTGGAGCTGAACGGCAAGCCGCTGGAAGAGCCCTATGTGACGATTCGCCCTTCCTCTCGCGTGGAGTTCGACATCCGTGTACCGCAGGGTCGCCTCTGGATCATGAACGACCACCGCCACGTCGCCAAGGACTCCCGCTACTACATGGACTCTCCTGGCGGCGGAACCATCGAGGTCACCGATGTGGAAGGCGTCGTCACCAAGATCGACCCACCGGCGCAGCAATAGCCGGCCGCCCGCCGTAACCGGCCGCCCGCCGTGTCCGGCCGCCCGCCGTGTCCGGCCGCCCGCCGTGTCCGGCCGCCCGCCGTGTCCGGCCGCCCGCCGTGTCCGGACGCCTCCGCTGTGTCCGGAGGTCCGCTGTGACCGGCCGTCCGGCGTAACCGGCCTCACAGCCTGCCCCGCCGCCCGGCCGACCCGGTGCGCTTTCGTGCGGCACCGCCATCGCATGGTGGCCACTCCCTCTCTGCACAGACTCCGCCGCCCTTGCAGGTGCTGTCTGGGCGGCGCTCCTCGCCCCTGTAGACGTCGCCTGGGGGGCGCTTCCCGCATCCGCTCCAAACGCCCTTACGGCCTTGCCGGCGCGTGCTCGCCGCCCTGTCCGCCCTGGGGGCTTGCCCCCGTACCGTCGCCGCCTGCCTCCCGGGAATCGCTGAAAAGGACATATCAGCTTAATTCGCGTTATTTCATTTGATAGGAGTTTAATGCAAGCAATAAGATTCTTAATGTAGAGCAAAATGGAGGCGCATCTGTTTGCCCGCTCATCCGCCGGAAATGACACTTCGTGGATGACTCTTCAGCAGGCGTCCAAGACATGTTTCCGGGTAATCCGGAGACGTCGAGAACGGGGCAATCGATCCTTTAGGGGGAAAACGCAATGCCCAAGCTCAAGAGTGTTATCGCGGGCCTCGCCATCAGCACTGCGCTGACCGGCGGCGTGGTCAGCGCCGGCGCCGCCACCACTTCGGCCAGCGCCGACGCGGCCACCCAGATCAGCACCGGCAACTCGGTTCTCGCCGGCTGCGGCGGCTGGGGCTGGGGCTGGCGTCGCTGCGGCTGGGGCTGGGGACACCGTCGTCACCACCACCACCGGATGAAGGTGAGGGTCAAGGTCTTCAACCGCAACTTCAACCGCAACCACGAGCACCGCGACCACCACCACCACGACCGCCGTGTCCAGCCGCCTGCGGCCGCTGAGGCGACGGAGCGTTGATCTGACCGTGTGAAAATGGCGTAGGAATTGGATTTCCTCGTCTCCACGGAATTCAAAGTGAGGGCTCTCCCGGCAGCGCCGGGGGGCCCTCGCTGCCTCGTATCCGGCGGTTTTCTTGTTGGTGGGTGTTTCGGTGTTGTGCTGATTTCGTGGTCGCGTGGGAAATGACCCGGCTCTGATGAGCCTTCAGCCGTGCGGGCCCTGTGCCTGCACGGTTTTGTGCTGGTCGTCGGGTGTTGAGGCCGCTTCCAGTGGTGGCGAGATCCTGCGGCTCGATCGCCGGCCCACAGATGGCCGCCCGGGGGATCGGTCGCTGCATGCTGCGGGAGGGGGGTCGGTGGCCGGGAGCACGGGGCCGGGCTCAAGGGTCGGCCAGAGGTTGAGGGCTGCGGGCAGGGCGGCCAGGCAGATGTGGATGGCGCGGGACTGAGGGTCGCGGCGGCGGACACTGCATGACCCTCAGGCTCGGCCCACGGCACGGGCATGGGGTTGCGCTGTGGGGTCGGGCGCCGGGCTGAAGGTCGTGCTGGGTGGGGTTCCGGTCGAGGGAGATGGGCGTGGTGGGGGCTGGTGACGGTGCTGTGGGGCGGTGACAGTGCTGTGGGGATGAGGAGTGCCCGTATTCGGTGGGGGCGGCCATGTCCTCGGTGTCGAGGGCGGTGGCCGCCTCCCGGTGAATACGGGCACTCCCCTAGCTACGGCTTGAGTTCATCGCATGGGCGGGCTCGTCAGCCGAGGGTCACCACCGACGGTCGTGCCGGTCGTGGTCGTGGTTGTCGTTGCGGTTGTAGTTCCGGTTGACGATGACGACGCGGACCCGGCCGACACCGTGGTGCCGGTGGCCCCACCTCTTCCAGCGGTTCCAGCCCCAGCCCCAGCCGCCGCAGCGGCGGGGACGCCAGCCGCAGCCGTGTCCGGCCAGGACGGAGGTGCCGGTGCTGATCTGGGTCGCGGCGTTGGCGCTCGCGCTGGTGGTGGCCGCCCCTACGCTGACCACACCGCCTGTGAGAGCGGTGCTCATGGCGAGGCCGGCGATAACACTCTTGAGCTTGGGCATTGCGGTTTCCCCCTAAAGGATCGATTGCCCCGTTCGCGGATATAGCTAGCAATTCATCCGCACCGTGGATATTTCCCAGCGAAAGCAGAAGAAACGGACATTGTCCGCTCTTGCCCGACTCCAGTACTTCTCATGGCATGGCAGAGCCCATCGGGCGCTTGAGAACGCGCGCTGTGAATGCGTCGGGCGCGGCTTGGGGGCCAGGGGAGTGATGAAAGCAAGGGGGCGGGCGGTCGAGGCGGAGGGCACAGAAGAATGCACGGGTATGGGGAGCGTGCGAAAAGCGCTTGTGGCTCAACGTACGAAATCCCGGCCGCTGGTGCGGTCGGGAAAAGAGGCAGCGAGGGCCTCCCGGTGGATGCCGGGAGAGCCCTCGCCAGAATTGCCGTGGAGACGAGGAGAAACCAACCTCAGGCCGAACCGCGCGTGAAACGCGGGCCGTCCCCGAGAACTCCTTGCGCCATCAAAGCACGGTCATTCACTACCAGGTGCGGTTGTGGTCGCGGTCGTGGTGGTGGTGGCGCTCGCGGGGCCCGTTGTCGTTGGTGTTGTGGTTGCGGATGACGACGCAGACCTCGCCGCGGTGGTGGCGCCGGTGGCCCCAGCCCCAGCCGCCCCAGCCGCCGCCCCAGCCGCCGTGGTGCCTGCCGCAGCGGTTGTTGTGGTGACGGTTGTGGTGACGCCGGTGGCCCCAGCCCCAGCCCCAGCCGTCGTCCATGAGGACGGACGTGCCGTTGCTGACCTGGGTGGTGGCGTTGGCGGCGGACGTGGCCGCGCCCACGCCCACCATGCCGCCGGTCACCGCCGTGCTGATGGCGAGGCCTGCGATAACACTCTTGAGCTTGGGCATTGTGTTTCCCCCTAAAGGATCGATTGCCCCGTTCTCGGCCGTTTCCTAATTGCCGGAAACAGATCTTGGACGGCTGCTGAAGGCTCATCCGTCGAATGTCATTTCCGTGCCGATGCACGGGCAAACGGCGACGACCCCATTTTGCTCTGCATTAACAATCTTATTGCTCGCATTACATAATTATCAAATGAAATGAGATGATATGTCCGATTCGACGGCATATCGAGCCGAGGCCGCAGGCGGCAATGGGCGAATCACGGGCTGTCGGCCGCGCCCGAGTTGCCATTCACGATGTCGTACGCATGCGGCGCTCCCGCGCGCGGAGCTGAATTTCCGCGAGCGCGAGAAAAGCCGCGACGCCGGGCCCGAATAATGCCGCTCATTGTGCTGAGGCCGGCCGGATGCACCGATTGAGGTGATGCGTGCGCGGCTGCTCGCAATGCCGAGCGTCGTGCGGGCGCGGCGGCGGCCATCGTGGTGTGGGGGAATGTCCCCCGGAGATGTCTGCCGCTCTACGTGTCCCCATGCGCGACGCCCGATCGCCGCTCGCGGTTAACGGTGAGTGGCGTTGGCGTCACGCTGGGTACCGTGATGCTTTCCGAGCGGGTGTGCCATAAACGGCGAACGGCGGCTTTTGCCGGAAGCTTGGGCTGCCAAGAGATCGCTTAGAGACCTATAGCGTGAAATATCCCGACAAGTCCGGATCGGGGCGGGCGCAAGGCATGGGGGGTGGGGCGCCACCTTCGTTCAGGGGCGGTGCTCGTGTGGCGTTCTCTGCGTTCGAGGAGGCGGGGGCGGGGGCGGGGGTCAGCGTCTGCCGAGTTTCTTCAGGTAGTGGCCGTAGGCGTAGCCCTTGCGGCCGATGTCCGTGCCGTGGATGTGGCGCCAGGAGCCCGTCTTCCTGCACGGGCCCCACGTACGGTCGCCTGGGTAGAGCTTGTCCAGGATTCGGCCGTTCGGCCAGGCGCGGACGTTGAGGTGCGTCTTCACTCGTACCACTCGATAGATGCATCCTGGGCGGTCGGACGCGTGCGCCGGAACGGTCCAGGCCGGCCCCGCGCACAGCGTGGCGGCGAGTAGCGCGGCTATGCGGGTGGTGAGCATGGGCGGCCCCCTGTCCTTATCCAGCCCATCTGTCCAGGAAAATCATGAAAATAACCTCGCTGTACGGAATCCAGACCCCTCCAACAAGCGATGGTTATCGTGAGAAGCAGGGGAAGAGAGGTTCGAGGAACGAGGAGGAGCAGTCATGACCCCGGAGCCGGTCCCGCACTGGCCGGGAAGGATGATCGGCTCGGTGCACGTCCGGTCCACCCCCGAAGGCCCCGCGGACCAGGCGGTGTTCGTGCACGGCCTGGCCGGATCGGCGACCAACTGGACCGACCTGATGGACGAGCTCAAGGACACCGTCACCGGGCACGCCGTCGACCTGCCTGGAGCAGGTTTCTCACCGGCGCCCCCGGACGGCGACTACTCGGTGGCGGCGCACTCCAAAGCCGTGATTGAGCTGCTGGAGCACACGGGCCCCGCGCACCTGTTCGGCAACTCGATGGGCGGCGCGATCGCCGTCAGGGTCGCCGCGGCGCGCCCTGAGCTGGTCCGTACGCTCACGCTCGTCTCCCCGGCCCTGCCCGACCTGCTGCCGCGCTACGGCCCCGTGCGGGTGGCCGCCGCGGCGATACCCCGGCTGGGCGAGTGGGTGGCCGACCGGCTGCGGCTGGTGCCGGTCGAGCAGCGCATCACCGCCTCCATGGCGATGGTCTGGGCCGACATGGGCGCGTGCCACCCGATCCGCCTGCGCGACGCCATAGAGGAGCAGCGCAGGCGCGACGACCTGCCGTACGCGGGCGAGGCGGTCGTAGGTTCGGCGCGCGGCATCGTCACCGAATACTTCCGCTGGGGTGCGGACAACCTGTGGCGGCAGGCGGCCAAGGTCGAGGCGCCGACGCTGATCGTCCACGGACGCCACGACCGCCTGGTGCGCCCGGCCATGGCGAGGAAGGCGTACCGTACGTTCCGGCAGGTCAGGCTGGTGCTGCTGCCGACGGCCGGCCACGTGGCGATGATGGAGATGCCGCGGGTCGTCGCGGCGGAGGCACGCCGTCTGATCGGTGAGACGCGATTGGGGAATGCCCCACTGCCCGGCTAGGTTTCACAGTGAGATGGGTCCCCTTTAAAACGGGAGCGTAGAAAGTGTCGTTGCCACCGCTGGTCGAGCCGGCCGAAGAGCTGACCGTCGACGAAGTGCGCCGCTACTCACGTCACCTGATCATTCCCGATGTGGGCATGGCGGGGCAGAAGCGGCTGAAGAACGCCAAGGTGCTGTGTGTGGGCGCCGGGGGCCTGGGCTCGCCCGCGCTGATGTACCTCGCGGCGGCGGGCGTCGGCACCCTCGGCATCATCGACTTCGACGTGGTCGATGAGTCCAACCTGCAGCGCCAGATCATCCACGGCCAGTCCGACGTGGGCAAGCTGAAGGCCGAGAGCGCCGCCGCGACCGTTCGCGAGATCAACCCGCTGGTCGACGTCGTCATCCACAACGCGACGCTGTCCGTCGACAACGTGATGGAGATCTTCTCCGGCTACGACCTGATCGTCGACGGCACCGACAACTTCGCCACGCGTTACATGGTCAACGACGCCGCGGTGCTGCTCGGCAAGCCTTACGTGTGGGGCTCGATCTACCGCTTCGACGGTCAGGCGAGCGTCTTCTGGGCCGAGCACGGGCCCTGCTACCGCTGCCTCTACCCCGAGCCCCCGCCTCCCGGCATGGTGCCGTCGTGCGCCGAGGGCGGCGTGCTCGGCGTGCTGTGCGCGTCGATCGGCTCCATCCAGGTCAACGAGGCCATCAAGCTGCTGACCGGCATCGGCGACCCGCTGGTCGGCCGGCTGATGATCTACGACGCCCTCGAGATGAAGTACCGCGACGTCAAGGTCCGCAAGGACCCCGAGTGCGTGCTGTGCGGCAAGAATCCGACGCTGACCCAGCTGCTCGACGACTACGAGGCGTTCTGCGGCGCGATCTCCGACGAGGCCGCCGAGGCGGCCACCGGCTCGACGATCACGGCGCAGGAGCTCAAGGGCATGATGGACCGCGGCGAGAACATCTTCGTCGTCGACGTCCGCGAGCCCAACGAGTACGAGATCGTCTCCATCCCGGGCGCCACGCTGATCCCGAAGGGCGAGTTCCTCAACGGCTCTGCCTTGGAGAAGCTGCCCCAGGACAAGAAGATCGTGCTCCACTGCAAGTCGGGCGCGCGCTCGGCCGAGGCGCTCGCGGTCGTCAAGAGCGCCGGTTTCTCCGACGCCGTTCACGTGGGCGGCGGCGTGCTGAGCTGGGTGAAGACGGTCGACCCGAGCCTGCCCAGCTATTAAGGGGTTTCCGCCGGGACCTCCCGGTTAAGGTCGATGCCGTGAATGCCGCTCGTCCATGGCCGATCCTCGTGGTGGCCTCCGCGCTGACGCTGATCTGCGCGGTGGCCGCCGGGGTGGCGGGCAGCGCGGCCGGCACCGAGCTGACCCGCGGGCCCACCGCGGCCGAGTTGCGCGCGGCGGCCCACCGGGAGGTGGCCGAGCGCTGGCGCTCCTGGCCGGCGGGCCGCATCTTCCCCGAGACGCTGCCCTACTCCGCCGAGCAGGGCGGCCGGGAACGTGCCACCAGGATCGGCATCTCGCCGCGCACCGGCTGCGGCCGCGACGCGGTGGACGCCGCCGTGGTCAAGGCGCTGCGGCAGGCGGGCTGCAAGGGCGTGCTGCGGGCCACGTACGTCGACGCGCTGCGCGGCGTGCTCGTCACGATCGGCGTGGTGGCGCTGCGCGACGAGGCCCACGCCGAACGCGCCAGGGACGCCTTCTCCGACACCGGCAAGCCCGCTCCGGGGCTGCGTCCGGTCTCCTTCCACGCCACGCTGGCCGACCGGTTCACCCCCGGCGTACGCGAGGCGGGCTCGGTCCGCCAGGCCGGCCCCTACCTGGTGCTGACCACGTCGGGCCAGGTGGACGGCCGGCCGTCGGCGGCGGCCGGCGAGGCGCGGCCGTCCATCTTCGCCTTCGCCGCCGAGATCTCCGAGCAGGTGCTGACCCGGCTGAGCACGCCCGGCATGCCCGACTGCGCCTCTGGGGAGTGGCGGTGCTGAGGAAGGGCGCGACCGGGGTGCTGGCCGCTGTGCTGGCCGCTGTGCTGCTGGTGCCGGTGGGGCCGCTGTGGGCCGACGACGTACGCGGCGGGCAGCGGGCCGTCATCGAGACGCTGGCGCTGACGAAGGCGTGGCGCACCAGCAAGGGCGCGGGGGTGACGGTGGCCGTGCTCGACTCGGGCGTGGACCCGCACCATCGCGACCTGGCCGGGTCGGTACGCGTCGGCGAAGACTTCACCGCGGGCGCGAACCCGCCGGGGACGGCTCCCAGCAGGCTGCACGGCACGTACATGGCGTCGCTGATCGCCGGGCACGGCCACGGGCCGGACGGAAAACGGGGGATCATCGGCGTGGCGCCCGAAGCGGACGTACTGTCAGTAAGGGTCATCCTGGAGGACGAGGAGCCGGGTTTCCTGACGTTCAACTCGGCCGAGCGTTTCGAGAACGTGGTGGCCAGGGGCATCCGCTACGCGGTGGACGAGGGGGCTGACGTGATCAACCTGTCGATCTCCAAGGAGCTGGCGACCCGCGAGGAGCGGGCGGCCGTGCGCTATGCGATCGGCAAGGGGGTCGTGCTGGTCGCCGCCGCGGGCAACGACGGCGACAGGAAGAAGGACGGCGACTTCGCTCCTTACTCCTATCCGGCGGCGTTCCCCGGCGTCGTCTCGGTGGGGGCGACCGACCGGCGGATGCGGCGGGCGGCGTTCTCCAACTGGAACTCCTCGGTGCTGGTGGCCGCGCCCGGCGTGGACATCATGGGCGCGGGCCCCGGCGACGAGTACTGGGTCGGCAGGGGCACCTCGCAGGCGACCGCGCTGGTGTCGGGCGTCGCAGCCCTGATCAAGGCGAAGTATCCGAAGATGTCGCCGCCGCTCGTGGCGCGCGCGCTCGCCGTGGGCGCCAAGGACCTGCCGCCCGGCGGCTACGACACCGCCACCGGCTTCGGCCTCGTCAACGCCGCCGAGGCCCTGAAGGAGGCGTCCAGGCTGGCGGAGCACACGGAGGTCGCGGCCGGCGACCAGGCGCACGACCCGGAGAGACCGCTGGCCGGCGGCAGCGCGGGCCCCATCGACGTGGTCGCCAGGGACGAGCGCCGCGTCACGGTGTACGCGGCCATCGCCGCGGGCGCCGCCCTCGGTGCGCTGGCCTCACTGGCCGTCATCTTTATCCTGGTCAGACGCGTACGACGGGCGCACATGTCGCAAGACGCATGATCCGCCCCTCAAGGGGGACGAAATAGACATCGACGCGAATGCGGGAACGAGGCGGTGGTGAAGGCACGTAGGTCGACCACAGGGCTACCGCGCGCCGAGGGGGACGCCACACAGGGGCGGAGGAACCCGCTCGGCGCCACAACCGGCCGCCGCTCGCGCGTGCGCTCGTGGCCGGCGGCGGACTCACGCAAGCGCACGGCGGCCAGGCAACGCGCGGAAGAGGCCGAGCTCCAGCAGGGCGTCCGCTATCGCCGCGCCTTCGTGGTGCTGCTCGGCGCCATCATCGCCGTCTCGGCGCTCGTCGTCCTGCTCGGCACCGTCGGGCTGTTCACCGAGACGCGCTCGCGCCCGCTGACGTCCGCCGAGCAGAGCCGCTACCAGCAGGAGGAGATCGCCCGCCGCTGGCAGGCGTGGCCCGCAACGGGCGTCTTCCCCGAAGAGGTGCGCTACCTCGGGCTCGACCGCGCCCAGCAGTACGCCAGGCGCGTCGGCATCGCACCCGAGACCGAGTGCGGCAAGGGGGTCGACGCCTCCGTGGCCGGCGTGCTGCAGAACCACGGCTGCGTGACGCTGCTGCGGGCCACGTACATCGACCAGACCGCCACCTTCGTCTTCACGGTCGGCGTGGCCGTGCTCAAGGACGAGGAGTCGCGCGTGTCGGCCGGCGAGGAGCTCACCCAGGACGACCGCGTCGGCGTGCTGCCGGTCGCCTTCCCCGGCACCGTGACCGAGCGCTTCGGGCCCGACCAGCGCCAGCGGACGAGCTGGGTCGGCGCGGGCCCGTACATCGTGTTCTCGACGGGCGGCTACGCCGACGGGCGTACCAGGGCCGCGATCCCGCCGGAGGAGATCCTGCACAGCGAGCTGTGGCCGGCCGCCAAGTCCATCGGCAACCAGATCGCCTACTTCCTCGCGGACCCGCCCACGGTGCCGCCCTGCACTCAGGGGAACGTGTGCTGACCGTCGTACGCGCGCTGACCGCCGCCGTGCTCGCCTTCTCGGCTCCGGCCGCCGACCCGGTCAGGGAACAGCAGGCATGGGTGCTCGACGCGCTCAACGTCAAGCAGGCGTGGACGGTCACCAAGGGCGAGGGCGTCACGGTCGCCGTCGTGGACAGCGCCGTGGACACCGGCGTCAAAGAGCTGAAGGGCCGCGTCACGTCAGGCCCCGACATGACCTCGGGCTCGGTCCAGCGTGATCTGCCGCCGGGCCGGCACGGCACCGCCATGGCCGCCCTGATCGCCGGCTCGGGCAAGGGCGACGGCTTCATCGGGGTCGCGCCGTCCGCGCGCATCCTGTCGCTGCCCATGGTCATCGACGACGAGCCGGGCGTCGCCGTCCCGCCTCTCGAGGACCAGCAGAGCAGGCCCAGCGCGCAGAGCCCGCTGGCCCGCGCCCTGCGCTACGCCGCCGACCACGGGGCCCAGGTCGTCAGCATGTCCATCGGCTCGTACGGCCCGCTCAGGTCAGAGCGCGAGGCCGTCTCGTACGCGCTGAGCAAGGGCGTCGTCCTGGTCGCCGCCGTCGGCAACGACGGCCAGACCGTGTACGCCAAGGAGAAGGGCACTTCCTACTGGAGCTTCCCGGCCGGCTACCCGGGCGTCATCGGCGTGGCCGCCACCGACAAGCAGGGCAAGCGGGCCACGTTCAGCAGCGACAACCTGTCGGTGCTGGTGTCCGCGCCCGGCGTGGGCGTGCCCGTCGTCAAGCGCGGCAGCGGCTACGAGCTGTCCGAGGGCACCAGCTCGGCCGCCGCGCTCGTGGCCGGCGTGGCCGCGCTGATCAAGGCGCGTTATCCGGCCCTGGCGCCCGAGCAGGTGGCGCAGGCCCTCGCGGCCAGCGCCAGGGGACGGCCCGCGGCCGGCTACGACGACGAGACCGGCTTCGGCGTGGTCGACGCCGCCGCCGCGCTCAACGCCGCCGAGCGGCTCGTCGGCGCCAAGCGCAGCGTCACGCCCGGCATGCAGCACTTCGGCCAGGGCGCCGACTCGCCCGTCCCGACCAGGCCGGGGCCCGACCCGGTCAGGCTGTGGTTGTACGGGGGCGGCGTTCTCGTGGCGCTGGTGATGTTCTGCGGCGCGATCGTCGTCCTCAATCAACGCAAGGAGCAGGCATAACGGCGAGTTCGTGAACAGGTTTCCGAGTCGGGAGAAGATCCGCTATGGTCCCCCGTCATGGGATACGAGCTGCGAGTGGTGCGTGAGTCGCCACTCGCCTTCGCCGAGCTGGCGAAGGCCATCGCGCCGGCCGGTTTCGAGCTGCACGGGTCCGACGAGATCGTGGCAGGCCACGCGGGCGCCAAACACACCGTGGCCCGCTGGCAGGGCGAGGTCGTCGGCGAGCCCGGCTCCGACTGGCAGGTGGCCCAGCTCCTGCGCCTGTCCACCGCGCTCGGCGCCCGGCTCGTGGGCGAGGACGGCGAGGTCTACGGCCTGCGCGACGGCGTGATCGAGGTCGCCACCGGCGACAGCGCCGTCGAGATCGGCACGTTCGAAGAGATCATCGACGCGGGCCCGGCGGCGTGGAGCCCGTGAACCCGTTCGCCGAGCGGGTGCTCGACCTCGTCGAGCGCATCCCGCCCGGCAAGGTCATGTCCTACGGCGACATCGCCGAATACCTCGGCGAAGGCGGTCCACGCCAGGTCGGCAAGGTCATGTCCACCTGGGGCGGCGGCGTCCCGTGGTGGCGCGTCGTACACGCCGACGGCTCCGGCGCGGCCCCTGACCACGTGCAACGCTGCCTGGCCCACTGGCGCGACGAAGGCACCCCGCTGCGCGGCGAACGCGTGGACATGCGCCTGGCCCGCTGGGACGGGCGTTCAGCCGATTTTCAGTAACCCACCTGACCTGCACTTTCGTCGAACAGGCGATTTCGTGACATGTGACTCCCATTACCATGGGCTGAACAGTGATGGCGGCCCGAAAGGCGGTGCCTCCCCTATGGCCACCGGCGTCACAGCCCGAAGCCAGGGCGGCGATTCGCTCGCCGACCGCCTGAAGGCTGTCCAGGATCTCTGCGATCGTGGCGAGCCTCTCGAAGCGGTCATGCAAGCGGTCGGCCCAGGCGGTCGCGACGCGGCGTTCGACAGCGAGGTGCTGAGCGGTCCCCTCGGGGGACGCATCGACCTCGCGGTCAAGCGCGGCGCGGCGCGGCGGCGCGAGATGCTCGACCTCGTACGCCCCTACCTCGCGGGCGTCGACGCGCAGGTCAAACGCGACCTCCCGGTGGCGCGCCGCGTCATCGTCCACCTCATCGAGACCCGCTCGGACGACGAGCTCGTCGAGGGCGAGACGCTGCTCAAGGTGGTCACCGCGGCGGCCGAGCCGTCCAAGCGCATCCGCAAGGGCCTGCGCTGGTACGCCGACCTGCCCTTCCGCGACGAGCTGCCCCCCGACCTCTACCGCCTGCGCCGCGCCGATCTGGTGCCGGTCACCCACATCGACGACATCGTCTGGGTCGACGGCAAGCTGCGGGTCAGCGGCTTCGCCTATCTGGCCGGCCTGTCGGTGCGCAGCCGCAGGTTCAACTGGGCGACCGTGGTGCTGCGCGGCCCGCGCTGGCTGCCGCCCATCCGCATGCGCACCCGCAGGGTCCTCGCCCCCGAGGCCACCCACGGCGCGCGCGAGCCGGGCTGCAACTACGACTGGTCCGGCTTCACCGCCGAGCTGAGCCCCTGGCCGCTGCGCTGGCGCGGAGCCGTGCGCGGCATGGTCCATGGGGTGCGGCGGCGCATGCGCCACCGTCCCGGCGTGCCCGACGCCACCACGTGGCGGGCCGAGATCGTGTTCTGGAGCCGTGGCGCGCGGGCCACCGGCCTGCTGCGCGGCTCTTCCATCGGCCGGCCCGAGCGGCCCGCCGGGCTCAAGCTCAAGCCGGGCTGGTGGGTGCGTCCCGTCTGGACGTCCGACCGCGCGCTGCAGGTCGTGCTCCAGCCCAACCGGGCCGAGCTGACCGGCGTGCGGCTCGACGGCGAGCGGCTCGAGCTGAAGATCTTCCTGCCCGGCCGCCAGGTCACCAAGGGCCACGCCAGGCTCGGCGGCCACCGCATCGCCGCCGACTTCACGCCGTCGGGCGACGGCACGCAGGTCGTGGTCGGCCTCGCGGTGCCCGCGCTGACGCAGGAGAAGGATGGCCGGCGCCTGTGGGTCGAGCCCAAGGGCGACCCCGCGGCCCCCGTCATGCTGGCCGACGCGGCCGAGGTCCGCACGCCCGTGGGCGACCGCGAGATCACCGTGCTGGGCGACCGCCGCGACCGCGTCGTGGTCTCCGCCCACCGCATCCGCCCGGTCATCACCTCGGCGGTCTGGGACGGCCCCGCGCTCGTCCTGCGCGGCCACTACCCCGACGCCGAGGGTCCCCGCACGCTGACCCTGCGCCACCGGTCGGGGCTGTCCTATCTGCTGCCGATGGAGCGCTCCGGCGCCGACTTCTCCGTACGCGTCGCACCCGGCACGATGGACAGGTTCGGCGAGGCCGTGCCGCTTTCTTCCGGCACCTGGAACATGTCGCTGCGCCACCCGTCCGGCGAGATCGTCCCGCTGCGCATGGACCACGCCGCGCTGCCCGGCCTCGACGAGGAGCCGCGCACGCTCGGCGGCCACGTCTACCGGATGATCTCCACCCGCTTCGACGTGCCGGTGATCACCGTCGAGGAGGACAGACCGGCGGAAGAGCGCGGCGTCGCCGGCACCCACGTGCTGCGCCGCGTCTTCTACCCCGCCCAGCGCACCCAGCCGCTGCGCGAGAGCACTGTCTACGTCGTCAACGACGGCCGCCTCTACGCCGACAGCGTGCGCGCCATCTACGAGGAGCGGCTGCGCAGGGGCGACGACCGCGAGCACGTCTGGATCGTCAAGGACGGCGCCTTCGTGCCGCCCGGCCCCGCCAAGGTCATCCGGGCCGGCAGCCGCGAGCACCACGAGGCGCTGGCGAGGTCGCGCCACATCATCACCAACGCGTTCCTGCCCGCCTGGTTCCGCGCCCGCGAGGACCAGGTCGTCGTCCAGACCTGGCACGGCACGCCCGCCAAGCACATCGGCGGCGACCAGGCCCACATGAAGCGCGACCCGAGGCCGCCGATCTGGCACCGCCAGGCGGCCGAGGTGCGCGGCTGGGACCTGCTGCTCTCGCAGTCGCCCTGGGCCACCCAGGTGCTGCGCAAGGCGTTCGGCTACAAGGGCGAGGTCCTCGAGAGCGGCTTGCCGCGCAACGACGTGCTCAACTCGCCCGACCGCGAGGAGCGCGCGGCGGCGGTGCGGGCGCGGCTCGGGCTGGCCGAGGGCAAGCGGGTGGTGCTGTACGCGCCGACCTACCGCGACTACGACCGCAAGAACGCGATGGTCAAGCTCGACCTCGCCAAGGCCCGCGAGGCGCTGGGCGCCGACCACGAGATCCTCGTACGCGCCCACCCGATGCAGGCCATGCCCGCCGTCCCCGACATCGCCCGCGACGTCACGACATATCCGGATATCGCGGATCTGCTGCTGGTGGCCGACGTGCTGGTGACCGACTACTCCTCGGTCATGTTCGACTTCGCCGCCACCGGCAAGCCGATCGTCCTGTACGCCTATGACCGGGCCAAGTACGGCAACAAGCGCGGCCTCTACATCGACCTGCCCGAGCAGGCGCCGGGGCCGGTGCTGTCGACGTCGGCCGACGTCGTGGAGGCCCTGCGGTCGATCGACGCGGTCGCCGCCGCCAACGCCGACCGCTACGACGCCTTCCGCGCCACGTTCGCCCCGCGCGACGACGGCAAGGCCACGGCCCGCGTGGTCGACCACCTCTTCTCGTGACGTGACCGCAACCGGCCCGGGGCTCAGGCCCCGGGCCGTCTTCTTGCGCGGGGCGTTGACGCCGACGGCGAACACGGCGTCCGGCGTGTCACGAGAAAAACCGGTATTTGCCTCGATACCGTAGGCGGATCGCTGAGGGAGACCGGGCAAGTCGGCACGATCTACCCCTGTGGTCTGGTGGAATCTAGTGCTGTGAGTGCTCAGACCTGGCGGTTGGTGCGGCGCGGCAGCGGGGGGCCCGATGTGCCTCCTGTGCTCGATGAGCACCAGCGTGCCGTGGTCGGCCACGAGGGCGGGCCGCTGCTCGTTCTCGCAGGTCCTGGCACCGGCAAGACCACCACCATCGTCGAGAGCGTGGTCGACCGCATCGAGCGGCGCGGCCTCGACCCCGAGCGGGTGCTCATCCTCACCTTCAGCCGCAAGGCCGCGGAAGAGCTGCGCAGGCGCGTCACCGGCCGGCTGCGCCGCACCACCCGCACCCCGCTCGCCCTGACCTTCCACTCCTACGCCTACGCGCTGCTGCGCCGCGAGTCCGTGCTGGCGGGCAAGGAGCCGCCGCGCCTGCTCACCGGCCCCGAGCAGCTGCTGGAGATCCGCCGGCTGCTCCACGGCGAGCTGGAGCAGGGCGCGCCGGGCTGGCCCGCCTCGCTGCGCGAGGCGCTCAAGACCCGGGGCTTCGCCGAGGAGCTGCGCGACTTCCTCTCGCGCGCGTACGAACGCGGCCTCGACCCCGAGCACCTCGTCGCGCTCGGCCGGCTGCACGGGCGCTCCGACTGGGTGGCGGCCGGCCGGTTCGCCGAGCGCTATCAGGACCGCTTCGACCTCGCCCCCGAGGAGACCTACGACTACGCCGAGCTCATCGGCGCCGCCTGCGCGCTGCTCGACCGGCCCGAGGTGCGCGAGCGTGAGCGGGCCGCCCACGACGCGGTCTTCGTGGACGAATACCAGGACACCGACCCGGCCCAGGAGCAGCTGCTCGCCCACCTGGCGGGCGACGGCCGCGACCTCGTGGTGGTCGGCGACCCCGACCAGTCGATCTACGGGTTCAGGGGCGCCGACGTCCAGGGCATCATGAAGTTCCCCGAGCGCTTCAAGACGCTCGACGGCCGCGAGGCGCCGGTGGTGGCGCTGCGGGTGTGCCGCAGGAGCGGCGCCGAGCTGCTGGAGGCGTCCAGGCGGGTGGCGGCCAAGCTGCCGGTCGCGCCCGCACCCGAGCACGACCAGCGCCACGGGCACCGCGACCTGGTGGCGCTGCCCGACGCCGACCCGGGCGACGTGCGCGTGCTGCTGGCCGACAGCACCAGCCAGGAGGCCGCGATCGTGGCCGACACGCTGCGCCGCGCCCACCTCATCGACGGCGTGCCGTGGCACCGCATGGCCGTGCTGGTCCGCTCGGCCAGGCGGCAGGTGCCGCTGCTGCGGCGGGCGCTGGTCAACGCCGGCGTGCCGACCATGATCGCCGGCGACGAGGTGCCGATCGCGCAGGAGCCGGGCGTGCGGCCGCTGCTCACGATGCTGCGGGTGGCGCTCGATCCGTCCCAGCTCGACGAGGCGGTGGCGGAGGAGCTGCTGACGGGCCCGCTCGGCGGCACCGACATGATCGGCGTACGCCGCCTGCGCCGCGCACTCAAGATCGCCGAGAACGAGGCGGTGACCGCCCTCACGAGCGACCCGGCGGAGCCGGAAGAGGGGGACGACCCCGAAGAGGGGGAGGGGCCCCAAGGGCCGCTCACGGCGCGGTCGTCCGGTGAGCTGCTGGTGGCCGCCGTCAAGGACGTGCGCGAGCTGACCCGCCTGGAGCCGCACGTCGCGCTGCCCGCCGAACGCGTCGCGAAGCTGCTGGCGGCGGCCCGCGAGGCGGCCGCGCAGGGCGGCACCGCCGAAGACCTGCTGTGGACGATCTGGCACGGCAGCGGCCTGGCCGAGCGGTGGAGCGAGCTGAGCCTCGGCGGCGGCCCGAGGGGGGCGCAGGCCGACCGTGACCTCGACGCGGCGGTGGCGCTGTTCGACCACGCGGCGAGGTTCGTCGACCGCATGCCGATGGCGGGGCCCGAGGTGTTCATCGACGACCTCGCGGCCCAGGAGATCCCGGGCGACACGCTGGCCGACCGGGCGCCCGACGGCGACGCCGTACGCGTGCTGACCGCCCACCGCTCCAAGGGCCTGGAGTGGGACGTCGTGGTGGTGGCGGGTGTCCAGGAGGGCGTCTGGCCCGACCTGCGGCTGCGCGGCTCCATGCTGGGCGTGGAGGACCTCGTGGAGGTGGTCGAGGGGGCCGAGCCCAACGCCGCCTCGCTGGCCTCGAAGCTGCTGGCGGAGGAGCGCAGGCTGTTCTACGTCGCCGTCACCAGGGCGAGGCGCAGGCTGGTGGTCACGGCGGTGGGCGGCGAGGACACCGACGAGCGGCCGTCCAGGTTCCTGACGGAGCTGATGCCGGGCGGGGTCGAGCCGGCCACGATGGACGACCGCTCACGCTGGCTCAACATGCAGGCCCTGGTGGCCGACCTGCGCAGCGCGGTCACCGACCCGACCAAGCCCCGCACGATGCGCCGCAAGGCCGCCCAGCAGCTCGCCAGGCTGGCCGCGGCGGGCGTGCAGGGCGCCCACCCCAACGACTGGTACGCGCTGACTCCCATCTCGGACGACCGCCCCCTGAGCTGGCCCGGCGACGTCGTCAGCATCTCGCCGTCGGCGGTGGAGAGCTTCACCAAGTGCGGCCTGCGCTGGCTGCTGGAGACCGCGGTGGGCGCGGCCGGCACCAGCACGGCCCAGGGTCTCGGCAACGTCATCCACGCACTCGCGGTGCTAGCGGCGACCGACCTGCCCAGCGAAGACCTGCTGGGCGACCGGCTCGACCAGATCTGGAACGAGCTCGACTTCGGCGGCGTCTGGTACAACCGCAAGCAGCGCCAGGTCGCCGAGCAGATGATCGGCAAGTTCCTGCGCTGGCACAAGGAGAACCCGCGCGAGCTGGTGGCCCTGGAGGAGGCGTTCACGGCGATGGTGTCGGAGGGCGTGCAGATCAAGGGCAGGGTCGACCGCGTCGAGCGCGACTCCGACAACCGCGCGGTGATCATCGACCTCAAGACCGGCGGCTCCAAGCCCAAGGCCGGCGACATCGACCGCCATCCGCAGCTCGGCGTCTACCAGCTCGCGGCGCTGCTCGGCGCGTTCGCCAGGCACGGCATGACCGAGCCGGGCGGCGCGGCGCTGGTGCAGGTCGGCAAGGCGGCGGGCAAGCACGACGCGGTCGAGCAGAAGCAGCAGCCGCTGTCCGACGACAAGGACCCTGGCTGGGCCAAAGACCTCGTCGACACGGTCGCGATCGGCATGTCGGGCCCGTTCTTCCAGGCGAAGGTCAACGACGGCTGCCGCACGTGCGCGGCCAGGGCGAGCTGCCCGGTCAACGACGGCGGGGGGCAGGTGTGCTGACCCCGGCCGAACTCGCCGGCAAGCTCGGCATCCTGCCGCCCACGCCCGAGCAGGCGGAGGTCATCGAGGCGCCGCTCGAGCCCATGGTGGTGATGGCGGGCGCGGGCTCGGGCAAGAGCGAGACCATGGCCGGCCGGGTGGTCTGGCTGGTCGCCAACGGCCTGGTCAAGCCCGAACACGTGCTGGGCCTGACGTTCACCCGCAAGGCCGCCGCCGAGCTGGCCACCCGCGTCAGAGAGCGGCTCAACGGCCTGGCCGAGGCCGGGCTGGTCGAGCCGGGCGCGCTCGACAACGAGCCGACGGTCTCCACCTACCACGCCTATGCCGCCCGCCTGGTCACCGACCACGCGCTGCGCGAAGGTCTCGAGCCGACGATGCGCCTGGTCACCCCGGCCGTGTCGTGGCAGCTCGCCTCGCGGGTGGTGGCGATGTACGACGGGCCGATGGACAAGATCGAGCTGGGCCCGCCCTCGGTCACGGCGGCCCTGCTCGAGCTGGCCGGCGAGCTGTCGGAGCATCTGCGCACGCCCGGTGAGGTCCGCGAGGTGGGGCGGTGGCTGGACGAGCGGCTGGCCGCGCTGCCCGGCCGCACGACGCAGGCGCAGCGCAGGCCGGTCGGCGTCCAGGCGGCGAGGGAGCAGCTGCTGCCGCTGGTGGAGGCGTACGAGCGGCTCAAACGCGCCCGCGAGGTGATCGACTACGGCGACCAGATGTCGCTGGCGGCCAGGATCGCCTCCCGGCACAAGGAGGTCGGCGAGATCGAGCGCTCCCGCTACGCGGTGGTGCTGCTCGACGAATACCAGGACACCAGCCACGCCCAGCTCGTGCTGCTGCGCTCGCTCTACGGCGGCGGCCATCCGGTGACGGCCGTGGGCGACCCGTGCCAGTCGATCTACGGCTGGCGTGGCGCGTCGTCGGGCAACCTGCGCCGCTTCCCCCGCGACTTCCGTACCGCGACGGGCGACCAGGCGCAGCTGCGCCGGCTCAGCGTGAGCTTCCGCAACGGCGACCGGGTGCTCGACGTCGCCGCCCGCGTGCAGCTGCCGTTGCGCATGGAGGCCCGCGAGGTGCCGGTGCTGGTGCCGGGGCCCAACCGGGTCGAGCGGGGCCGGGTCACGTGCGCCTTCCACGAGACGGCCGAGGACGAGGCGAAGTGGATCGCCGACGGCATCGCGAAACTGCTCGGCCAGGAGGTGGCGCCCGACGGCCTGCCGTGGGGCGAGAAGGAGCGCAAGAAGACGCTGCAGATCCAGCCGCAGGACGTCGCGATCCTCGCGCGCAAGCGCTCGCAGTTCCCCGCGCTGCGCAGGGCGCTGGAGGAGCGCGACATCCCGGTCGAGGTGGTGGGTCTCGGCGGCCTGCTGACCGTGCCCGAGGTGAGCGACATCGTCGCCACCCTGCGCGTCCTGTACGACGCCACCGCCGGCGACGCCCTGGCCCGGCTGCTGGCCGGCCCCCGCTGGCGCATCGGCCCCGCCGACCTGCGGGTGCTCGGCGAGCACGCGCGCACGCTGGCCCGCGAGCTGAGCGAGAGCGGGCGTGCCGGCGACCCGCTCGACCAGGTGGTGGCCGACCTCGCGGAAGAGCGGGGCAGCCTGGTCGACGCGCTCGACGAGCTGCCCGATCGCGAGGAGTGGCTTGAGCCGTTCTCGCCGCTGGCCCGCACCAGGCTCGTCGCGCTCGCGCAGGAGCTGCGCCAGCTGCGGGCGCACACCGCGCAGCCGCTGCCCGACCTCATCACGGAGGTCGAGCGCAGGCTGGGGCTCGACATCGAGGTGGCGGCGCGCAGCGGCACGGCCGGAGCGTTCGCGGCACGGGCCGACCTCGACGCGTTCATCGACGCGGCCTCCAGGTTCGCGGGCGACGCGGAGGACCCGACGCTGGGGGCGTTCCTCGCCTATCTGCAGGCGGCGGAGAGCGAGGAGTTCGGTCTCGAGGCGGGCCGGGTCGGTGAGAGCAACAGCGTCAAGCTGATGACCGTCCACGCGTCCAAGGGGCTGGAGTGGCCGGTCGTGGTGGTGCCTGGCCTGTCGCAGCTGGTCAGCTCGAAGGGGACGATCGCGACCGGCAGCATCTTCCCGGCCACCCCGGTGATGAACAGCCGCTGGACGGAAAATCCGCGCAAGCTGCCCTACCCGCTGCGCGGCGACGCGGCCGACCTGCCCAGGCTGGGCGGGCTGAGCAAGGAGGAGCTGGCCGCGTTCGACGAGCACTGCCGCGAGCGCGACCTGATGGAGGAGCGCAGGCTCGCCTATGTCGCGGTGACCCGCGCCCACTACCACCTCATCGCCTCCGGCTACCGCTGGGGCACCGCCACCAAGCCGCTGGAGCCGTCCGACTTCCTGCTGGAGATCCGCGACACCGCCGACCGGGTCGCGGTCTGGGCCGACGCGCCGGCCGAGGGCGCGGGCAACCCGCTGCTCGCCGAGCCGGCCGAGGCCACCTGGCCGGTCACGCCCGAGGGCCTGCGCTACGAGTCGGTGCTCGACGGCGCCCACCTGGTGGAGGACGCCCTGGCGGGCACGCTCGCCGACGAGGAGGGCGAGGCGCTCAAGCCGTACGAGGAGGAGCGGCTGCGCGCCTGGGAACGCGACACCGACCTGCTGCTGCGCGAGCGCGAGCTGCACCGCCGCCGCCCGGCGACCACGGTCGAGCTGCCGGCGAAACTGACCGTGTCGTCGCTGGTCACGCTGGCCGCGGACCCGCGCGAGCTGGCCCGCAGGATCCGCCGCCCCGTGCCGGTCAAGCCGGCGCCGCTGGCCAGGCGGGGCACCTCGTTCCACAAGTGGCTGGAGACCCGGTGGGACCAGCAGCGGCTGATCGACGACTTCGAGCTCTTCGACGAGGAGCCGGAGGAGGCCGACGTGCGCCTCGCGGAGCTGCAGGAGCGCTTCGAGGAGAGCGAGTGGGCCGACCGGCGGCCGATCGACCTGGAGATCCCGTTCGAGATGATGATCTCCGACCGGCTGGTGCGCGGGCGCATGGACGCCGTCTTCGAGCGGCCAGGGGGCGGCTACGAGGTCGTCGACTGGAAGACCGGCGCGCCGCCCCGGGGCAAGAAGGCGCAGCGGGCGGCGTCGGTGCAGCTCGCGGCGTACCGGCTGGCCTGGGCGCACCTCGCGCAGGTGCCGCTGGATGAGGTGGGCGCGGCCTTCCACTACGTCCGCGACAACCGCACCGTACGCCCGATCGACCTGCTCGACGCCGACGGCCTGGTCGCGCTCATCGAGAAGGTCAGGACGTCAGATGGTGGAAGGCGGGCTTCGGGTGCATGAGGAAGTCGTGGTGGGAGATGTTCCAGGCGTAGGCGCCCGCCATGGCGAAGACCACGGTGTCTCCCACCCGCACTGAAGTCCCGATATTTCGGGCGAAAACGTCTTTCGGGGTGCAGAGCTGGCCGACGATCGTCACCGGCTCATCCGAAACCCCCGGCCCCGCGCCCGTCGGCAGCACCGCGAACGGCTGGTCGTGCCCCTTCGTGACCGGCGTCCGCAAATGGTGGGTGCCGCCCAGCACCACCGCGTACGCCTGCCCGTGCACCCGCTTCACGTCCACCACCCTGGTCACGTAAGAGCCGCAGTACGCGGTCAGCGCCCGCCCCGGCTCGACCCGCAGCAGCCGCCCCCGGCGCAGCGCGTCCAGGCCGGCGCCGTACGCCGCCCAGTCGAACCGCTCGCCGGGCGAGGCGTACGACACCGCCATCCCGCCCCCGAGATTGACCTCCTCGTACGCCCCGTCGCCCAGCAGCGCCTGCGCCAGCCCGAGCAGCTGCGGCGCGGAGAGGCCGCTGGCCAGGTGGGCGTGCAGGCCGCGCAGTCGTACGCGGTCGGTGAACAGCGGCAGGCACTCGGCCACGCCCGCCGCGTCCATCCCGAACGGCCCGCTCATCGTCAGCGCCGCCCCCTCGACCGGCAGCCCGGGATTGAGCCTGAGCAGCACGTCGGCCTCCAGCCCCGTGTCCAGCAGGCGGCGCAGCTCGTACGGCGACTCGACGTGCAGGCGGTGGTGCGGCAGCCGCAGCTCGGCGTCGGTCTTGCCGGGCCCGCCCAGCGCCACCGGCATGCCGGGGAACAGGCCGGTGACGTGCGCGTGCTCACCGGCCGACGACACCTCGAACCCGTCCACGTGGCCGGCCAGCACCCGCAGCAGCCCGGCGTCGGGGTTGGCCTTGACGGCGTAGTACAGCTCAGTGGCCCCCAGAGCCCGCCGTACGGCCGCGACGTGCGCGTCCAGGGCCGGCAGGTCATAAACGTAGGCGGGGAGCTGAGGGAGGCGTACGGCGGCCTCCTGGACGCGTGGGGCGATCATGCGAGCGGGTTCGCGATCGGCACGTACCCGGCCGTCCTGTCGGCGGCCCTGGCCCAGCGCACGCCCAGGTTCGCCTTGGCCGGCAGCGGCGCGCCCGCGAGCAGGTCCGACAGCCCGAGCGGCCGGCCCAGCGCGTCCGCCTGCCGGTCGAACAGGTCGCGGGCCTCCCGCCACAACGCGCGCAGCAGGGCGTCGTCGGGCCCGGCGACCGTCGCGGCGATCTCGGTCAGGTGGTTGACGAGCAGGCAGTAGACCACGCGCGCCCAGCCGCGCTCGGCGTCGTGGGTGAGCCCGCGGGCCACCTCGGGGTGCAGCCCGGCCAGGTCGTGGCGGCCCTCGACGAGCTTGGCGCCCTCCATGTCGCGGAAGACGGCCTCGACGGGCAGGCCGTCCGCGTCCAGGCCGACCAGCACGTTCTGCAGGTGGGGCTCCAGCACCACGCCGTGCGTGAAGTACAGGTCGAGTACGGGCGGCGCGACCACCCCCACGTACGCGCGCCACCAGCCCAGGGGATCGGGCGGCTGCTTGTCGAGCGCCAGGGCGGCGGCCGGCACCGGGGTCACGCCGGGGGAGCAGGCCGCCCACGGGCTGTGCCGCACGATCACGCCGAGGCCCTCGCGCCACCGGGTGCCGAGCGCGGCGGAACGGTAGCCGGGCTCGGGCAGCCAGCGGGTGCCCGGGTGCCGCACCGACACCGCGTCGAAGATCGGCGCGAGCCGCCTGGTGAGCTCGACCGCGCCGGCCAGCTCGTACCAGGCGTTCTTGCGCACGCAGTTGGTGATCCTGACGTCCAGGGAGAACTTCAGGCAGACCTCGTGCGCGGGTGCGTACACCGTGCGCACCGACGACGTGGGCGCCACCACGGGACCGGGACCGAGGTCGATCAGCTCGCCGCCGAGCGCGGGACGCAGCAGGTCGAGCTGCCACGGATGCGCGGGCAGCACCCGATAGCCGGGCGGCGCCTCGCCCAGCGCGTCCAGCACCGAGGGGTCGCCGCCCTCGTCCAGCACGTCATCGCGCACCCCGAGGAGCCTGACGGGGAACTCGGCGTGCGCCTCCGGCGCGTAGCGCAGCCAGCCGTCGCCGCCGCGCGCCTTGGGGCTGGGGTGGAACGGGTGCCCGTACACCAGGGCCTGCTCCGAGGCCAGCCACGGGTCGGCCGGCGGCACCGCCTCGACCCTGGCCCGCAGGATCGCCTCCATCGCGGCCCTGCTGGCCGCCACCTGCCCGGCGAACTCGGCGTTCCTGCCCCCGAGCTCGGTCTCCACCAACGTCACCAGCTCGTCGCTCGACAGCGGCCGCCAGGCGCCGGACTCCAGCCGCTCGGGCGGGCCGTCGAAGCGCAGCGCCGCGCCCCCGTGCGTACGGGCCCGCAGCAGCACCCCCGCCACCCGCAGCAGCACGTGCGGCGGCGCCGGCCACACCAGCCCGCGCGGCCCGGCCACCTCCCGCACGCAGCAGCGCAGCAGGGCCGCCAGCGTCGCCTCCTCGGCCGGGCCGCAGGGCGCCTCGATGGCCGGTCCGTGCATTCAAGCTCTCCTCAGGTAGTTGGGCCCGCTGGTGCCGTAGAACTTGTTGATGTCGCGCGCGCCCGACCGCTCCTTGGCCACGAGCGTCCCCGCGGTGACCATGGACTTGCCGGTCAGCCTGGCCGCGTCGAGCGTCCGCGCGCGCAGCAGCCTGGCCATGGGGTCGTCGCCGTACTCGTCGAGCGCCTCGGCCAGCGTGTCGCGCAGCAGCGCCGCCGCCTCGGCGTGCGGCAGTGCGCCGAAGGCCACCGACGCGGCGGCCAGGTGCAGCGTGATCGTGACGAACACGTCGGCGAGCGCGTGGGGGTCGTCGTTCAGCAGGCGCTCGTCGGCGAAGCCCGGCACCTCGACGCCGCTCGCCCGCAGCCGGGACGGCGAGGCGAGCAGGCCGTCGTTGTCCTTGACCAGCAGCCGCATCCGGCCGTCGGGGGCGAAGAGCAGGGCGAGGTTCTGCTGGTGCGCCTCCAGGGCGACGCCGTGCCGCACGAACAGCCGGACGTTCCAGCGCAGCAGCAGCCGCAGGTAGGCGGGCAGCACGTCGCCCAGCTCGGCGAGCACGCCCGGCGCGTTGAGCGCCGCCACCGGCACGATCTTCCCCTCGGGCAACCGCCTGACCATCCAGGCCAGGTGCTCGTCCCCGGTCTCGGCGTAGGTCTGCTCGTCGGCCAGGACGACGTCCGGCCCGGCCAGCTCGCGCAGCAGCAGCTCCGCCCTGGCGCCGTCGGCGAGCGTGCCGGGCTTGAGCGAGCGGCGGTTCCTGAGGCCGAGGGTGCTGACGGGGATGGGCAGCTTGAGGTGCAGGCGGGGGGAGACCTCGACCGTCCGCATGGACAAGGTGGGACGTACGGTGACGGCCGCCGCGTCCAGCACCCGTACCCAGTCGATCCGCCGCACTTCGGGCACCGCCAGCGGGTGCACGGGAAACAGCACCTCGCCCTCAAAAGGCGCCACCTCAGCGGGCAGCTCGGCTGAGCCGGGCGCGAGCAGTTCGCGCGGCACCACCGCCCACCGCAGCTCGAACGAGGGCCCGAACTCCGGCGCGTAAGCCCGCAGCTCCGCCTCCGACAGTCCCACCCGCGCCCGCGACGTCGGATAGACCGGATGGTCGAGGAACGCGGCCAGCGTCTCGTAGGACGGCCCCGACCGCAGCACCTCATGGGCGACCTCGTCGTGCAGCTCCAGCGCGCCCAGCGCCGCCAGGCACTCCTCGAAGAACGCCGCCACCCCGCCCGCGTCGGCCGGATCGGCGACCTCCGCCAGCGTCTCCAGCACCTGCTCAAGGCCCAGTGACTCGTCCTGCGCCACCTCGAAGTCCTGGAACAGCAGCCCGGGCCGCAGCCGCACCCACCGCCCGTCGGCCAGCGTCAGCCCGACGCCGTCCCTGGTCCTGGTGACGCGGGCGGCGAGCCCGCCGTAGTCCTCGCGCAGCAGGGCGTTGAGCACCCGCGCGGCCAGGTACGCCTCCCTGGAGCTCATTCCACCACCCACGGGCGGGCCGCGCGGAACCCGGCGACGGCCGCGTCCACCGCCTCCCTGGAGGGCCCGACGGCCCGTACGACGCCCAGGTAGTCGCGGTTGGTGCGGGTGAGGGTGACGACGTCGCCGACCGAGCGCAGCGGCCGGTGCCAGAGGCGTACGCCGCCGTCGGTCACGGACTCGTGGCCGGGCGCCTGCTTGATCACGCCAGGCCGGTCGGCGACGACGCTGACCGCGCTCGCGTGCGCCGAGGTGGTCGGGACGCCAGGTACGCGCTCGCCGAGGTGCACCCGCAGGATCCACTCGAACAGCGGTACCCCGAGCACGTCGGCGAGCAGGAAGTCGCAGTGGTCGCCGATCACCCGGTAGTTCACCTCGATGATCCGCGGTCCTGAGGGGGTGAGCACGTACTCGGTGTGGCACGCCCCGAACCCCACGCCCAGCGCCCGCAGCGCGGCCAGCACGTGCGCGTGGGAGCCGTCCGGCGCCGCCCAGTCGAGCCGCTCTTCCACGAAGTACGGCAGCGCCCCCAGCGTCGTCTCGAACCCGCCGAGCACCCGCGGCCCGCCCTCGTCGCCGAGCGTCTCCAGCGTGCGCACGGGCCCTTCGAGGTACTCCTCCACCACCAGCGCCTCACCCGGCCGCCGTCTCCTGACGCCGGCCACGGCGGCGGCGAGATCGTCCGTCACGAGCATGACGTCCTCGCTGGCCACCCCCTCACGCGGCTTCACCACCACCGGGTACGGCACCCGCTCGGGCACCGGGTCACCGGGCCCCAGCCGAAGCGAGAAGACCTCCTCGATCCCGGCCGCCGCGAGCGCCCGCCGCATCAGGAACTTGTTCTTGGCCGCCGCGCACGCCCGCCAGTCCTTGCCGGGCAGCCCGAAGTAGGCGGCGGCGAGCGCGGTCTCGGTCTGCAGGTGGTCGGAGTTGGAGAAGACGGCGTCGGGCCTGCCGAGGTGCTCGATCGCGTCGATGAGGGCCCGGGGGTCGCGTACGTCGCAGCGCACCGCGTCCGGATGCCGCTCGGGGCGGTCGGTGAGGATCGTCACCGAGCAGCCGAGCGCCCGCGCCGCGGGCAGGAAGCCGTCCGTCACGGAGTCGGTCGGTTTGAGCGCGGTCAGGTAGAGCCGCAACGCGAAGGCACCCCCGAAGAATCAGGTAAGGCTAACCTAACTCGTCGATCTTAGCTCGGGAGAGATCACCACGGGGTGCTGATTCCGTAATCACCGGCTAACTGCGAGGTCATAGGATGACAGGGGAAATCGGGAGGGGGCGGCCAGTGCAGACCGCGGAAGACAAGCTCATCGGACCACTGCTCCTCGCTCGGGGGACCACCGACAGATCATCGGTGCTGCGCGCCGACGACGGGTGGCTGGAGCGGGCATGGTCCGACCCTGCGACGAGGGTGCTGGTCATCGACAACGGCCACACGCTGGTGCGGCGCACGGGTGACGAGGTGCACGCGGTGCTGTTCACGCCGGCCGAGGCGCCGCCTGGGCCGCGCTACCTCCTGGGCGTCGACGACGGCGCCGCCTACTTCGCGGTGGCCGCGCCCCTGCCGGGGCTGCCCGCCGGCGACGTCAACGGCCGGCTCACCACCCCGATGGGGCTGCGCGACACGCCGGAGGGCCGTCCCGTCGCGGCCGGGCTGCGCCAGGCCGGCGGGCTGCTCGGCGACCGCGACGCGGGCCTGCTCGTGCACGCCGTGGCGCTGGAGGCCTGGCACTCCACCCACGAGTTCTGCCCCCGCTGCGGCACCCGCACGACCATGCAGGCGGGCGGCCACATCAGGGTCTGCCCGAGCGACGGCAGCCAGCACTTCCCGCGGGTCGATCCCGCCGTCATCATGCTGATCCGCGACCCCGACGACCGCTGCCTGCTGGCCCGCGGCCCGCAGTGGCCCGAGGGGCGGCTGTCGATCCTCGCCGGGTTCGTCGAGCCGGGGGAGTCGCTGGAGGCGGCGGTCATCCGCGAGGTGGCGGAAGAGGTCGGCATCACCGTCGCCAACCCGCGCTATCTCGGCAGCCAGCCCTGGCCGTTCCCGCGCAGCCTCATGCTCGGCTTCTTCGCCGAGGCCACCACGACCACGCTCACCCCCGACGCCGACGAGATCGCCGAGGCGCACTGGTATTCGAGGACAGAGCTGCTCCGCGCCCTCGACTCCGGCGAGCTGCGCCTGCCGCCGCCCGTGTCGATCGCCCGCCGCCTGATCGAGACCTGGTACGGCGGCGAGCTGATCGGCGACTGGTGACCGTCAGGCCGCTCCGAGCAGGGCCTTGACCTCCATGGCCGAGGGGTTCGTCCGCACGACGCGCCCCTTGGGGGTCTCGATGACCACGGTCGGCACCACCTGGTTGCCGTTGTTGACGCTCTCCACGAACTCCGCGGCCGCCTGGTCGCGTTCGATGTCGACGTCCTTGAAAGCGATGCCCTCGCGGGTGAGCTGGGCCTTGAGCCGCTTGCAGGGGCCGCACCACGTAGTGCTGTAGACCGTGAGCGCCATCTGAGGAATCCCTCCAAGGTCAGGAAATCAAGCGATCCGTGCAACAACCCGCGACGTCCGCATAATCCCGGATTCCTACCCGATGCGCTCCGCGATCCACGCCTGCACCCGCTCCGCCACGCCCGGCTCCCGATAGAGCGGCGAGCTGTGGTTGGTGCCCGGCGCCGTCAGCACCGTCACCGGCACGCCCACCTGGCCGAGCATCTGCTTGAGCAGCTGGCTCTGCACCGGCGGCACGAACTCGTCCTTCGAGTGCACGGTCAGCATCGGCGCGTCCTTGCGGCTGGCGTGCCAGGCCACCTCCATGCTGGCCCAGACCCGCGAGCACTTGCCCTTGGGCGCGCAGCCGCCGGCGAGCTTGATGGCCGCCGTACGCAGCCTGCGCTTGTTCGGGTCGGGCGACTTCGCCCCGTCGGAGTACGCGCGCAGCGGCGAGATGATCGGCGACAGCCCGACCACGCCCTTGAGCCCGTTGATGCCGTCACCGTACGTGCCGACCGCCGCCGCGATGTGCCCACCCGCGGAGAACCCGACCAGCACGTAATTCTTCGGGTCGAACGCCCACTTGTCGGCGTGCTTGCGCGCGAGCGCGATGGCCGCCAGCGCGTCGCTGCGCTGCGCCGGCCACGCCGCGTCACTGGACAGCCGGTAGTTGAGGTTGAAGACCGTGTAGCCCAGCTCGGCGTAGCCCCGGACGATCTCCTTCATGTACTTCTTGTCGCCGCTGGACCACCAGCCGCCGTGGATGAGGAAGACGCCGGGCCGCTGCTGGCCGTCGGGCGTCCACCACACGTCCATGCTCTGGCGCTGGTGCGAGCCGTAGCGGACGGTCTCGACCGATAACCCGCCGAGGCCCTGTGCGTCGATGGGGTTGTGCACCGTCGGCACCGGGGTGGGATCGCCAGAGGCGCTCGCGGCGACAGGTGTGAGCACAACGGCAGCGAGCGCGAGGGCGCTCACGCAAACCGCAGTTCGCACGGCCTTCCTTTCCCCCATGCACATGGTCGGCCCCATTGTGGGGGAAGAGACCATCCTTTTGCATCTCGGTGACGATGAACATACGCCGGGGCGCATGTTGCCAGAATAAAGTCTGGCACCGCCAGCGGCTGGGAGGATTCAGGGGTGAACAACGCGGATGACGTACTGATCGGGCTCGACCCCGAGCAGCGTGCCGTCGCCGAGGCGGTGCGCGGCCCGGTGTGCGTGCTCGCAGGTGCGGGGACGGGCAAGACCAGGGCGATCACCCACCGCATCGCGTACGCGGTCCGCAGCGGCGTCATCGACGCGCAGAGCGTACTCGCTGTGACATTCACCACTCGGGCGGCCGGCGAGCTGCGCCAGCGGCTGCGCGCGCTCGGCGCGCCCGGCGTGCAGGCCCGCACGTTCCACGCGGCGGCCCTGCGCCAGCTCACCTACTTCTGGCCGCGCGTCATCGGCGGCGCGGCGCCGTCGGTCATCGAGTCGAAGCTGCCGGTGCTCGGCGAGGCGTGCCGCCGGCTGCGCAGGAACGTCGAGCGCGCCGAGCTGCGCGACATCGCCTCCGAGGTCGAGTGGGCCAAGGTCACCCAGATCGGCCCTGAGGACTACGTCGCGGCAGCGGCGAAATACCACCGCACCCCGCCGATCGCGCCGGCCGAGCTGGCCGACGTCTACGACGCGTACGAGCAGATCAGGCGCGAGCGCCACCTGGTCGACTTCGAGACCATCCTCGAGCTCACCGCCGCCGTGATGACCGAGCACCAGGAGGTCGCGGCGCAGATCCGCCAGCAATACCGCTACTTCGTGGTCGACGAGTACCAAGACGTCAACCCGCTGCAGAAGCTGCTGCTCGACACCTGGCTCGGCGGGCGCGACGACCTGTGCGTGGTCGGCGACCCCAACCAGACGATCTACTCCTTCACCGGCGCCAGCCCCCGCTACCTGACGAACTTCTCCGTCGACCACCCCGGCGCGGCCGTCATCAAGCTCGTCCGCGACTACCGCTCCACCCCGCAGGTCGTCGACCTCGCCAACCTCGTCATCGCCAAGGGCAAGTCGCCCCACCGCTTGGAGCTGGTCGCGCAGCGCCCCGACGGTCCCAAGCCGGCCTTCAAGGAATACGACGACGAGCCGGCCGAGGCCGCCGACGTCGCCAGGTCGATCAGGAAGCTCATCGACAAGGGCGTGCCGTCGCGCGAGATCGCCGTGCTGTTCCGGGTCAACTCGCAGTCGGAGGCGTACGAGGAGGCGCTGGCCAAGGCCGAGATCCCCTACGTGCTGCGCGGCGCCGAGCGCTTCTTCGAGCGTCCCGAGGTCCGCCAGGCCGTCGTGCTGCTGCGCGGCGCGGCCCGCTCCGCCGCGGGCGAGCCGCTGGCCTCCGAGGTCCACCACATCCTGGGCGGCATCGGCCTGACCCCCTCGCCGCCCGGCGGCGGCAAGGCCAGGGAGAAGTGGGAGTCGCTCAAGGCGCTGGCCGACCTCGCCGAGGACATGGCGGCCGAGGGCGCCGACCTGCCGGCGTTCGTCACCGAGCTCGAACGCCGCGCCTCCGAGCAGCACGCGCCGCCCGTCGAGGGCGTCACCCTCGCCTCGCTCCACGCCGCCAAGGGCCTGGAGTGGGACGCCGTCTTCCTCGTCGGCGTCACCGACGGCATGCTGCCGATCATCTACGCCGAGAGCCCCGAGCAGATCGAGGAAGAACGCCGTCTCCTCTACGTCGGCATCACCCGCGCCAGGGAGCACCTGTCGATCTCGTGGGCGGCGGCCAGGGCGCCGGGGGGCAGGAAGAGCCGCCGGCCGTCCCGCTTCCTCGACGGCCTCACCGGCCGCGCCCCCGCCGCGCCGCGCGTGGCGCAGTCCGCCCGCGCCGAGCGCCGTCAGGTGGCCGCGCCGGTCAACTGCCGGGTGTGCGCCAAGACGCTGACCGCCGCGACCGAGCAGAAGCTCGGCCGCTGCGCCACCTGCCCCGCCGACTATGACGAGGCCCTGCTCGAGCGCCTCAAGGCATGGCGCACGGCCACTGCCAAGGAGACCAAGGTCCCGCCGTACGTCATCTTCACCGACGTCACGCTGCAGGCCATCGCGGAGCGGGCGCCGGCGACCGAGCAGGAGCTGCTGGCCATCGCGGGCGTCGGCAAGGTGAAGATCGACCGGTACGGCGAGGCCGTCCTCGCTCTCTGCCGCGCCTCCTGACACCGCCGTAACGGGGACGCAACGGAAAGACGACATCATTCCGGCTGAACCGGGCCCGGCTTTCACCCCGGTACGGGCGGCACGTCACACTTGTCGCAGGACCGGAACATCCAAGGGGGACGACACGTGAACGAGGCGCTGAAAGAGCTGCTGGACCTGCTCGACCTTGAGCAGATCGAGCTCGACATCTTCCGCGGCAGGAGCCCGGAGGAGCGCATCCAGCGGGTCTTCGGCGGTCAGGTGGCGGCCCAGGCACTGGTGGCGGCCGGACGTACCGTGCCCAAGGACCGCAACGTGCACTCCCTGCACGCCTACTTCATCCGTCCTGGCGATCCCTCCATCCCGATCGTCTACAACGTCGAGCGGCTGCGCGACGGACGCTCGTTCACCACCCGCCGCATCGTCGCCGTCCAGCACGGCAAGGCGATCTTCACGATGTCGGCGTCGTTCCACGTCGCCGAGGAGGGTGTCGCGCACCAGGCGTCGGTGCTGCCCGAGGTGCCCGGCCCCGAGACGCTGCCGACGTTCCAGGACCGCATGTTCGAGCTCGTCGGCGACCACCCCGAGCTGCGCGACTGGGCGTCGCGGCCCCGCCCCGTCGACGCCCGCTACGCCTCGCCGCTCACCTGGGAGGCGCACCTCGACCCCGCGCTGCGCAGCGCGCAGACGAACGTGTGGTTCCGCTACGACGCCGAGCTGCCCGACGACCCGCTGCTGCACGTCGTGCTGGCGGCGTACGCCTCCGACTTCACGCTCGTCGACACCATCCTGCTCGCGCACGGCATGGCGTGGGGCGCCTCCGACATCATGGGCGCCTCGCTCGACCACGCCATGTGGTTCCACGCCCCGTTCAGGGCCGACGACTGGCTGCTCTATGCTCAGGAGTCTCCCTGGTCCGCCGGGGCCAGGGGACTGGCCCGGGGCGAGATGTTCACCGCGTCTGGAGAGCTCGTGGTCTCGGTCGTACAAGAGGCCATGATCCGCCGGACGAAGTGACGAAATCGCAGGTAGAAAATATGTTGCCCCTTCCCGGCAATCCGGTTTAGGGTCTTGGTCAAGCGAGTCGGACGGTCTAGTTCCGACGATCCCGAGAGTGGAGGTGAATCCCAGTGATCAGCATCGAGATGTCTGCCACGCCGTGGTTCGCCTCCGCGTGCCGTGACTCGGTGGTGCTGCTTGCCGGTGCCGCCAAGCTCCGGCAGGAGAAGTCTGCCCGTCGTCAGGCCGCCGCCTTCATCGCGCGAGCTCACTCCGGTGTGGCCGCGGAAGGTGCCCCTGTCTATGCGGGACGTATCGAACTGCCGGCCAACCAGCTCACCAAGGGTGGACTGTGCGGTCCGCAACCCTGGCGGGATGCTCCGGTCATAACCTGACCGGCTTACAGCAGCCCCCAGGCCGCGGATCCACAGACAGGATCCGCGGCCTTCTTGTTTGTCCGTGATCTCCGACCACCTACGAGGTGCCCGACCCAAGATCAAAAAGATCGATCAAAAGGAGAAGCAGATGGGGGCGAAGACGATCATGGACCTGATCGACGAAGCCAAGATCCCCTGTCGTACCGACCCTGACCTGTGGTTCGCCGAGTCGCCGGAGGACGTCGAGTTCGCCAAGGCACTCTGCGGCGGCTGCCCGATCCAGAAGTCCTGCCTGGAGCGCGCGCTCGAGCGCGAAGAGCCCTGGGGCGTCTGGGGCGGGGAGCTCATCCTCAGGGGAACGATCGTTCCCCGCAAGCGTCCGCGCGGGCGTCCCCGCAAGCACCCGGTCGCTGCCTGAAACACCGCACCCACCGAAAGAGAGAAGAAACGATCATGAGGACCCAGCCGACGAGGAGTCTGCTAGTGCCGGATCTCATCCATGACCTGGTGAATGACCGAATACAAACCCTCCACCGTGAGGCCGCTGAGCAGCGCGTCATCCTGCGCGCCCAGCGCCTGCAGCGCGCGCGACGCGGCGTCACGCGCGCTAACGAGCGCCTCCGCAGGGTATTGAGCCGCGAGTTCTGACCGGCAGGTCCTGCCGCCGGCGCAGGATCTCCCACCGGAACTTGTGAATGAAGAGAGCCGGGCGCACAGCCAAGCGCCCGGCTCTCCCTTTTGCCCACACCCCCACCCACCCGACCCGACCCCTCAACCCACCGAGCCCGACCCCTCAACTCCCACCCCACCCCACCCCACCAGCGGTCACGCCTCCACGCCCCACTGAGCACTAGCCCAACGGCGATCGGCGACCACATCCCCACCACGGCACGACACCCGTGCACCAGAACACCAAGCCCGAGATCCATGGCAACGAGCGATCGCGGCCGATCACAGCGCCCGTCGCCACCGCAACCACTCACGACGACGGACCATCCACAACCGCGAATCGCCCACTGCCATGCCCGCTCACCGAACTCCCGGGCCCGCTCACCGAACTTCCGGGGCCCGGCCGCCTGAGCTCAAGGAGCAGTGCAACCCACCAGAGGAAGCTCAGCGGGAAGCGCCGGAGCCGCCGGATCCACGAGGGTGGTGACCTCGCCGACCCCGGCCGTCACGCATTCGAGCAGAGCGACCGGATCGACGACGGCGTTCGCAGCAGGAGCGCCCACGAGCAACCCCATGCCGACGAGGGCAGCGGCGCCGAACAGGCGCACGGAACGGTGCATTGATGCCTCCCAACGGAGAGTAACTTTTAGCCCTCGTATGATTGCACAGAGTAATGACTCCTCAAGGCACCCCACCCCACCCCAGCGAACACAGGGCACCAACCCCGGCCTCATATGGCGGGATGTGTCCCCGCAATCAACCACCCCAGCGCTCCGCCCCAAGCCCAGAGTCTTTGCCAACAGACCTCGGAGCACCCCCACCAAGAGGCCACCCAAAGAGACGCCCCACGCCAACTGCAGCGCGCCACTTCCACCCCGCCCTCACTGTGCCGAGGACGGGGGTCGAGGGGGGTCGAGGACGGGGGTCGAGGTCAGGGGCCGAAGCTAGGGCGCCGGTCTCAGCGTGCCCCCAGCTGAGGGCCCTTGCCTGAGGGGCGCGGCCTGAGGAGCGCTGACCGAGCAGGCGTCACTGACGCAAGGGCTGCCCGAGTGCGCGTTGGCGTGGCGGATGACACCTACTAGCGCTGACCGGGGGCAGGCACCGAGCGGCGCCATCGAGGTCGATGTTGCCGCTCGTCCGTCTCAGTCAGCCGCTCGGCGCCCAAATACGAACTCGGGTCAGCTGACGGCCAGGGCTTCGTCGTCTGGGTTGGGGTCGGCGTCGTCGGCGAAGCCGGGGACCCAGCGGATGACCTCGTCGCGGAAGCGGGCCGTGGTGCCCAACTGGCAGAGGACGCCGATGCCGGCCGCGTGGACCCGGTGGATCAAAACGTACGAGGCCGGCAGGTTGAGTTGGCGGACCACGTTCGTGGGCCGAAGGTCGGTCACGCTGGCGGCCTGCGCCTGCAACCACTCCCGGCTGAACGTGAACTCCTCCACCGCCGTCGGCTCCACGTACGGCGCGAGGAAGGCGCGCAGCGCGTCGGGGTCGATCTCGATGTCCTCGCGGATGAAGCCCTCCTTCCGCAGCCCGGCCATGACGGTCTCCATGTCGCCCTGGTTGAAGATCCGGGTGAGCTGCCCGAACGCCTTCGGGTACCCCTCGGGCAACCGGTTGACGGCGCCGAAATCGAGCGCGCCGAGCCGCCCGTCGTCCAGCATGCGGAAGTTGCCCGGGTGCGGGTCGGCGTGCAGCATCCCGACCCGCGCGGGGGAGCAGAACAGGAACCGTACGAACAGCAGCCCCGCCTGGTCGCGCTGCTCCTTGGTGCCCTCAGCGATGATGCGCGACAGCGGCGTGCCGTCCATCCATTCGGTGACGAGCACCATCTCGTTGGCGGCCACCACGTCGGGCACGTAGAAGTCGGGATCGCCGTTGAACTCCAGCGCGAACGCGTGCTGCGCCTCGGCCTCGCGCAGGTAGTCGAGCTCCTCGGCGATGCGTTCGCGCAGCTCGCTCAGCACGGACTTCATGTCGAGCCCCGGCAGCAGCGCCCCGAACAGCTTGCCCAGCCGCGAGAGCTGCGCGAAGTCGCCGAGCAGCGCCTTGCCCGCCCCCGGATACTGGATCTTGACGGCGACGACCCGGCCGTCCTGCCACACGGCCTTGTGCACCTGCCCGATGGAGGCGGCGGCGGTCGGCTGGTCGTCGAACGACTGGAAGTGCTTGCGCCAGTCGTCACCCAACTGCTCGGCCAGCACTTTGTGCACGGTCGACACCGGCAGCGGCGGCGCGGCCTCCTGGAGTTTGGTGAGCGTGGCGCGGTAGGGGCCGGCGATCTCCTGCGGCAGTGCCGCCTCGAAGATCGACAGGGCCTGGCCGAGCTTCATCGCTCCGCCCTTGAGCTCGCCGAGCACCTTGAAGACCTGCTCCGCGGTACGCTGCTGCACCTCCTGGGCCACGATCTCCGCCGACTTGCCGCCGATGCGCTTGCCCAGGCCGAGGGCGGCGCGGCCGGCGAAACCGAGCGGAAGGGTGGCCAACTTGGCCGAGCGCGTGACGGCACGGCGCGGGAGATCGTTCACACTGATGCGCGGAACCTCGGCGAGATACCGCTTCCCCCCTTCGTGATCATCCTTTGAGCACGTCAGTCGCGGTTGGGTGCCATGACCATTCTTAGCGAATATCGATTGTTTCGCATACAGCGACATTGCGGGTGTATCACCCACGATCTCCCTATCCACCGCCAATCAGGCGTTACCTCCACTGTGCCGTTGGTCACAGCAGGGGTTTTTCCGTCGAGGAACGCCAGCGCGTGCCCCACCGCCCCCGCCGCGACGACGCCCGCCAGCGCCACGTCGCAGGCGATCTCGCCCGGCGGATAGCCGCCCAGCTGTGCCGTGACCATCCCCCACTCCGGGTCGCGGTCGCGCCGGGTCAGGTCGAGGCAGTGCACGCACGCCGTGATGCCCGGCAGGACCAGCGGGCCCACCGTGCCGTGTCCCTCGAAGGCGGATGCCAGAAGATGGGGGATGTCGAGGTCGATCAGCTCGTTGACCAGCACCCCGTCGAGGGGAGTGACCGGCGCCAGGATGACGAGGTCAGGTCGATCGGTCTTGTCCCCAAGATACGGCCCTCCGGCGAGCACATTGACCGTCGGCCGGCACGCCTCCTCACCCAACTCGCTCTCGTACGCACTGACCCGCGGCACCCCTTTCGGCCTCCGCGCCGGTTTCTTCCCTCGGGATCCGGCCTTCGCCCCCTCCTCAGCTCCAGGCCCAGACGCCTGCTCCGCCCCAGGACCGAATAGCCGCTCCGCCGCTGGCGCGGATCGCCGTTCCGCGCCAGATCCCGGCTTTTGCTCCGCGCCAGGCCGAGACCGCCGCCCTGCCCCTGGCGCAGACCCCCGCTTTGACCCGGTACCAGGCTCAGACCTAGACGCAGGACCTGAGGTTTCCTCCCGTCCTGTCGCCTGCGCCGGGCTTGGTCCCTGCGCCGGTTTCGCTGCCTGCGCCGGAGACGTGCCGCCTGTTCGTGGAGAGGGTGGGGTGACGCGCTGAGGGGAGGGGCGAGCGGCCGGTGGGGTGGGTGAAGCGGTGACCGCGGCCCGGGCTGGATGCCCGGTGATGGATGGGGTGATGCCGCCCCAGCGCACCGCCGAATCCTGTGGGAAGCGTGTCGTAGGGGCGGGTCCGGCCGGGGGCGGGATGCGCTGGGCCAGGTCCGCGGACTGGATGTGCGACGGAGGTGGTGGGTCGCCGGCGGTGAGGCGGCGGGCGATGGCGACGGCGCCCACCTCCCGAGGGAGGCCCACTTCCGCCCAGGTCAACCCGCCTGGTGTGAGGTCGGCGGGCCGGGCGAGGGCCGGGTCGAGCACGCGGATGTTGCCCACGCCGGCGGCCGCCAGGAGGGCGACGATCTGGGCGCCGACCCGGCCCGCGCCGTAGACGCGTACGCGGGCCTGGCGGCGGCGTTCGAACGTCGTCATCATGCCGTCGAGAGTGGTCGAGGCGAGGTCGAGGGCGTCGAGATCGGGTCTGAGCCGGTCACGTTGGGCCAGCGGCAGGTCGCTGAGGCAACCGGGCTCGAGTGAGGCGTCGTGGAGCGCGCCCTGGGCGGCGAGATGGTCGATCAGGCACCGGGCGCGCGGCTCGTCGAGCCCCGCGAGTGCGGCTTCCTCCAGCACGGTCTCCAGCTCCCGAGTGCCGTCGAGACCCTCGACCCACTTGAGCACCCGCTCGGTCAGTCCGCTCAGCATCACCGCTCTGAGCGGGTGCGTGCCGAGCTGGAGGGTGCTCTCGTCGCGCAGGAGGTGCCGGAGGGCGGGCTTCACACGTGGCCTCATGGCCGGAAGATTTTCACGGCCGAGCAAGATCAGGAGGGACTTCGGCCCCGACTGTGGATAACCACGTGCATGGCGAATGACCTGTGGATAAACGGCCACCAGGACGCGCCGGCGCGGCGGCGCGCCGGCGAAGAGGTTAAGCGGTCAAGGAGAGAGGGGCGGTCAAGGAGAGAAGGTCGGAGAGCGCGGGAGGCGGGGAACCGAGGCGGCGGCGGCAAGTGCTGTGCTTCGGCGGGAGCGCCGACGCACCGGAGTGCCGGACCGCAGGAGCGCCGAAGCGCTGGGACGCCGGTCGGCTGAGCGCTGGACCGTCGGTCCCTTGGAGGGCTGGACGCTGGGTCGTTGAAGCGTTGAAGCGTTGAAGCGTTGAAGCGTTGAAGCGTTGAAGCGTTGAAGCGTTGGAGCGCTGGAGCGCTGGTCGGTGGGCTGGAGTGCTTAGGTGCTGGGCGGTGGGGGCGGGGGTGGGGGAGTGGGGCGGGTTACGCTTCCCCGCATGAACGAGCTCTTGGTTGATCGCAAAGACGACGGAGTAGTGCTCATCACCCTCAACCGCCCCGACATGCGCAACGCCATGACCGACACCATGACGGCCGAGTGGCGTGCGGTCATGGCGGAGCTGCGCGATGACAGGCAGGCGCGGTGCCTGGTCGTGACCGGGGCGGGGTCGGCGTTCTCGTCCGGTGGTGACCTGTCGTGGATCGGCGAGCGCGGTACGGAGGCCGTCCCGCAACTCCGCGACCGCATGCTCGCCTTCTACCGCACCTGGCTGGCGATCATCGAGCTCGAGATCCCTACGATCGCCGCCGTCAACGGCGCCGCGGTGGGTGCGGGGCTCTGCGTGGCGCTGGCCTGCGACCTCGTGTACGCCGCCGACGACGCCAAGCTGCTGGCCCCGTTCACGTCGCTGGGCCTGCACCCGGGCATGGCGGCCACGTACCTGCTGCCGAGGAGGGCGGGCGCGCGCCTGGCGGCGGAGATGCTGCTGACCGGTCGCAGCGTCTCTGGGCAGGAAGCGTCCGACAAAGGACTAGTAAATCAATCTTTCCCGAAAAATCATCTAATGTCGGAAACGGAGACCATCGCCCGGAAGATCGCCCAGAACGCCCCCATTGCCACGCGCCTCACCAAAGTAGCCCTCAACCAAGACCATCAAGACCTGGAAGCCGCGCTGATGTGGGAATCCCTGGCCCAGCCCGTGACCATGGCCTCCGCCGACATGATCGAGGGCCTGACCGCCCATCGGGAAAGGCGCATGCCCAAATTCACCGGCTCTTAATCATCTGACCAGCAGAAACATGGCCCACCCTCTGTGGAATTTCGTCAGTCTCGGCTAACGTGCATATGTGCCCCCCGAGACAGTCGAGGTTCGTCGCAGTTCTCGTCGCCGGCGTACGGTTTCCGCCTATCGCGACGGCGACAAGACGATCGTGCTCCTGCCCGCCTGGCTGAGCGGTGAAGACGCGGATGAATGGGTGAGCCGCATGCTGGATCGGCTGGCCGCGAAAGAACGACGTCGAAGGCCGACCGACGAGGCTCTGCTCGAGCGGGCCAAGGAGCTGTCGGCCAGATATCTGGACGGCGAGCCCGACCCGGTGAGCGTGCGCTGGGTGGACAACCAGCAGCACCGCTGGGGCTCGTGCACCCCTGAGACCGGGACGATCCGGATCTCCACCAGGCTCAAGGGCCTGCCCGAGTGGGTCATCAACTATGTGATCATCCACGAGCTGGTGCACCTGCTGGTGCCCAGCCACGGGCCCAAGTTCTGGGCACTGGTAGAACAGTATCCGAAGGCGGAGCGGGCCCGCGGGTTCCTTGAGGGATTCTCCGCCGCGGCCCACACCGCACCGGAGGAGTGTTGACGCGCATCGTCGCGGTCCTGGTTCATCGGCACATGGCGGACGCGGCGCCCGAAGGCGTCGATCCCGCGCGGTTCCTTGAGGCGGTGGCCGAGGACACGTACGAGATGGTCGCCGGCCTCGACCTCGTCACCCCCGTGCTCGCCACCAGCGTCCCCGGCCTCGACGACATCGTCTGGCCGGGCACCGAGGTGATCACGATCGCCGAGGGCGAACCGCTGAAAACCACCCTCGCCCGCCTCAAAGCCGATCAGGCGGCGGTGATCTGCGCCGACGCGCCCGACCTGCCGCCCCTGCTGGTGGGCAAGCTGTTCAGGGAGCTGGGCCGGGCCGAGATCACCATCTGTCCCGCGGAGAACGGCGGAGCCGTCGCCATGGCCTGCGCGCTGCCCGCGCCGGAGTGGGCCGAGCCCGACCTCGACGCGTACGACGTCGTCAAAGACCTGCGCGCGCAGGCCCCCGGCCCCCGCAGGGTGGCGACCACCCCGGGCTGGCACCGTCTGCGCACCCCGCACGACCTCGCCCGGCTCGACCCCGGCCTTGAGGGCTGGGAGAGCACCAGAGCGCTGATCACGGCACGGTGAGCCGGGCCAGCACGGCGCGGTGATCGGTGCGCGGCACGTCCCGTACGCTCACCTCCTGCACGCCCACCCGCCGATCGACCAGCACGTGGTCGATGGTGATGAGCGGCGGCACCTTCTTGTTGGCCGGCCACGTGGGGATCAGCCCCGCCCCGACCTCGTCGGCGGCGTCCTTGTAGCCGCGCGCGAGCAGCCGGCGCATGGAGGAGTGGTCGAGCGAGGCGTTGAAGTCGCCCGCGATGATCCTGATCCGGTCGGGCGAGGCGGACGGGAAGGACTCAAGGGCCCGCTTCCAGTCGGCGACCTGCGGCCCGAGCGGCGGGAACGGATGCGCGTCGATGAACTCGATCGGCTCGCCCCCGGGCAGCGCGACCGTCGCCGCCGGCATGTGGTGCCCGGCCGGCGCGCTCCAGCTCGTGAGCGGCTCCATCGGATGGCGGGAGAACAGCCCGCTGCCGCTGGCGTTCCACTCGTCCTCCAGCACGCGGTACGGCATGAGCTCCTTCAAACCGGCCGCGTCGAGGTCGGCGACCGCCCCCGGGGTGAGCTCCTGGGTGCTCAGCACGTCGGGCCTGAACTCGCGTACGAGCTGCAGAATCGTCCCCACGTCGGCCTTGCCGAACAGCATGTTGACCGTCATGACCTGCAGCGGCCTGCCCTCGGCCGCGTCGGCGGTGCCGAGCGCCCTGGGCAGCACGCTGAAGCCGAGCGCCGTCGTCGCGAGCAGCGCGACGACGGTCGCGGCGCGCCTGCGTCCGAGCGCCGCGATGAGGAGGGGGAGCAGCGAACCGGCCGCCGCGTACGGCGTCGCCGTCATGAGCTGGGTCGGCAGCGACCCGCGTTCGAGACCGGCCACCCTGGCCACCGCCCACGCGGCGAACGGGGTCACGGCCATCCAGGTCAGCGCCGTGCGAGGCATCTTTCGACGTTTGCGAACCGGCGTCACGATCGTGCCGCCGACGGCCGAACCCTCCACACGAGCCCCCCTTTGGAACGACGCAAAAGGACTCTAGCCAAGGGCGCGTGAGCTTGAGCTAAGCGCCTCACGTCCGCGTGCGGCCAGCCGCCTGGTGGCCTCGTCGGACGGCTCGGGGATCTCGTCGACCGGGAACCACCGCAGGTCGAGCGACTCGTCACTGATCACGGTCGTGGCGTCGGGAGGCGCCACCGCGGCGTATTCGACGTCGAGATGCCAGCTGTGCGGCGGATGGCACCACACCAGGTGCCGGTCGACCGCGAGCGGACCGGGCAGCAGGCGCAGGCCGGTGATGCCGGACTCCTCCCACGCCTCCCGCAACGCCACCTCCGCCAGCGACGTGTCGGATGTCTCACAATGGCCGCCCATCGGCAGCCACATCTTGGCCTTCGGGTGCAGCGTGAGCAGCACCTGGGACCCGTCGTGCGACAGCACCGCCGTCGTCGCCGTCAGATGCCCCGGCACGCATTCGCGCAGCATCGCGTCGTCGTGAGCGCGCAGGTGATCGAGGAACTCCAGGCGCAGCGCCTCTTCCTCTGGCGTCGGCGCGGCCCAGGAGGACAGCACCGCCACCGCGTCGGCGTGCAGCGTCAACTCTTGCCTTCCTCGCCCTCGTCGTCGCCGGGCTTGGCCTCGAGCTGGGAGATGTCCCAGGTGGCCTCACCGCGTACGAACGCGTCGGGGTCGTCGAGGTCCTCGGCCGTCGGCATCAGGTCGGGGTGGCTCCACAGCGCGTCGCGTCCGTCGACGCCGCGCGCGGTCTCCAGCGCCTGCCACAGCGCCGCGGCCTCGCGCAGCCGCCGCGGCCGCAGCTCCAGACCCACCAGCGTGCCGAACGTCAGCTCGGCGGGCCCGCCGGTGGCCCGGCGCCTGCGCACGGTCTCGGCCAGCGCCACCGCGGAGGGCAGCTTGCCCTGCGCCGCGCGGTCGACCACGGTGGCCACCCACCCCTCGACCAGCGCGAGCGTCGTCTCGAGGCGCGCGAGCGCGGCCTTCTGCCGCTCGGTCTCCTCGGGCTTGAGCAGGTTGCCCCCGCTCAGCGCCTCCTGGATGGCCTGCGGGTTGTTGATGTCGAGCCCGCGGATCTGCTCTTCGAGCGCGGAGGTGTCGACCGTGATGCCCCTGGCGTATTCCTCGACCGCGCCGAGCAGATGCGAGCGCAGCCACGGGACGTGCTGGAACAACCGGTGGTGCGCGGCCTCGCGCAGCGCCAGATAGAGCCGGATCTCGTCGGACGGTATCTCGAGGCCCTCGCTGAAGGACGCGATGCCGCCGGGCAGCAGCGCCGCCGTGTCGGACAGGGGAAGACCGATGTCGGTGGTGCCGATCACCTCGCGCGCCAGCGACCCGATGGCCTGCCCGATCTGCTGGCCGACCATCATGCCGCCCATCTGCTTCAGCATGCCCATCAGCGGCCCCGCCATCTGCTGGGCCTCAGGGGGCAGGCCGGAGCCGCCGAGCGCGCCGCCCATGGTCTCGACCATGCGTTCGGCGATCGGCTCGCACAGCTTGCGCCAGATCGGGATCGTGTTCTCGATCCATTCGGACCGGCTCCAGGCCTGCGGAGTCGTCACGCCGCTCGGCAGCGTCGTCGCCTCGTTGAGCCACAGGTCGGCCAGGCTGAGCGCCTCGACGATCTGGCGGCGCTCGCCTTCCATGACACTCGGGTCGCCCTGGGCCACCACGGAGTGCCTGGCGATGTTCTTGGCCATGTCCCAGTTGACAGGGCCTGAACCCTGGGGCGCCGACAACATGTCGGCGAACTGGCGCATCGCCTGAGCCATCTGCTCAGGGTTGCCGAACATGGCGAACGGGTTCTCGTTGGGGTCGTTTTCGCGACCTGGCAGGTCAGTCACCGCTCTACCTCGTGCAGGATGGAGGAGTCCACATCCGCCACGTTAGTCGTCCTACGGCGGATCAGTGCAAAGTGAGGACCTGGTGCCAACCTCGAAACGCTCGCGCCAACCCGTCGTCGCCGTCACAGGTGCGGCCTCCGGCCTGGGCCGCGAGCTGCTCGCGAGGCTCGTATCCGCCGCGGATTTCCGCAGAGTGGTGGCCATCGACGAGCAGCGTGGCGACATCCAGGAGGCCACGTGGAGAGTGATCGACGTACGAGATCCGCTCTTGGCGAACCGGATCTCCGACATCGACGTCCTGGTCCATCTCGCCGGTGACTACGCCGTCGACTCCGACCCGGGGGAGCGGCGCGCGTACAACCTGCGTGCCGCGCAGACCGTACTCACCGCCTGCGCCGCCGCACGCGTGCGCAAGGTCGTGCTGGTCACCAGCGCGATGGTGTACGGCGCCGCACCCGACAACGAGGTGCCGCTGCCCGAAGACGCCCCCGTGGCCGCCGAGCCCGACACCGGCGTGGTGGGCGACTTCCTGGAGATCGAGTCCCTCGTACGCAGGTCGCTGCGCAGCCACCCCGGCCTGGAGATCACCGTGCTGCGCCCCGCGGCCGTCGTCGGCCCGGGCGTCGACACCGTGATCACCCGCCACTTCGAGTCACCCAGGCTGCTCACGGTCAAGGGCTGCCATCCCCATTGGCAGTTCTGCCACATCGACGACCTCGTCTCCGCCCTCGAACTGGCCGCCCGCGGCCTGGTCAGCGGCGTGGTCGCGGTCGGCAGCGACGGCTGGCTGGAGCACGAGCAGATCGAGGAGCTCTCGGGCATCAGGAGCCTTGAGCTGCCTGCCGGCCTGACGTTCGGCACCGCGCAGCGCCTCCACCGCCTCGGCGTCACCCCGGCGCCCGCCACCGACCTGCACTACGTCGTCTATCCGTGGGTCGTCGACTGCGCAGCGCTGCGCGAGGCGGGCTGGAAGCCCCAGTGGACGAACGAGGCCGCGTTCGAGCAGCTCCTGGAGCTGCGCGAGAACCGCACGACCGTGGTCGGGCGCCGCCTGCCCGTCAAGGAGGCCACGCTCACCGCCGCCGGCGCCACCGTCGCCGTCATCGGCACCGCCGCGATCGTCCGTCAGGTACGTAAGAAGCGTCGCTCGTAACGGTTAGGCTCTTTCTGTGGACGTCATCCGCTTGCTCGGCATACGTGAGACCCCGCTCTCGGTCGACGAGGTGCTGGCCGCCGTGCGCGACCACGCCGCGGGCGGCACCGCCTTGTTCCTCGGCACCGTGCGTGAACAAGACCACGGCAAGCCGGTGACCGGGCTCGCCTACTCCGCCCACCCCTCGGCGGAGGCCGAGCTGCGCCAGGTGGCCGAGAAGGTCGCCGCCGACTTCCCGGTGACCGCCGTTGCCGCCGTCCACCGGGTGGGCGACCTCGCGCTCGGCGACACCGCGGTGATCGTCGCGGTCGCCGCGCCCCACCGCGACGAGGCGTTCAAGGCCGCGCGGCGGCTCATCGACGATCTCAAGGCCCGCGTCCCCATCTGGAAACATCAGGCGTTCGCCGACGGCGAGACCGAGTGGGTCGGCGCCGGCGAATAAGCTCGAAGACATGTCTCGACGCGCCCTGACGCTCCTGCTCGCGGGATTCCTCGTGCTCGCGCTCGGCGTGGCGGGCGCGTTCCAGCCGGTCCCCTACGTCGTGCTGAGCCCCGGCCCGACGGAGAACACGATCGGCGAGGTTAACAAAAAGCCCGTCATCGCGATCAAGGGCAGGCAGACCTACCCCACCGGCGGCTCGCTGCAACTGGTCACGGTCGCCTACCAGGGCGGCCCCGCCGCCAAGATCGACCTGCTGACGGCGCTGCGCGGCTGGCTCGACCCGACCGTCGCGGTGGTCCCGCAGGAGACGATCTTCGCTCCCGACCGCACCGCGCAGGAGGTCGAGGAGGAGAACACCGTCGAGATGACGAACTCCCAAGACTCCGCCACCGCCGCCGCGCTCAACGAGCTGAAGATCCCCTACGCGATGGTCGTGGGCGTGGTCTCCACCGAGAAGGGCAGGCCCGCCGACGGCAAGCTGATGAAGGGCGACGAGATCAACTCCGTCGACGGCAAGGAGACGAAAGACGTCACGGCCGTCGCCGACGCGGTCAAGGCACACAAGCCGGGCGAGAGCGTCACCTTCAACGTCACCAGAGGCACACAGAAGCTCGACGTCACCGTGCAGACGGTCGCGGGCCCCAAGGCGCAGACCGTGGTCGGCGTCATGATGCAGGCGAAGTACAAGTTCCCGTTCGACGTCGACATCAACGTGGGCGACGTGGGCGGGCCGAGCGCCGGGCTGATGTTCTCGCTCGGCATCCTCGACAAGCTCACCCCAGGAGAGCTGACCGGCGGCAAGCAGATCGCCGGCACCGGCACCATCACCCCGGCCGGCGAGGTCGGCGCGATCGGCGGCATCGCGCAGAAGATGGTCGGCGCCAAGGACTCAGGCGCCACGATCTTCCTGACCCCGGCCGACAACTGCGCAGAGGCGCTCAAAAGCGTTCCTGACGGGCTGCGGCTGGTCAGGGCCGACACGTTGCACAGCGCGGTGGCGGCGCTCGACGCGCTGCGCACCGGCAAGGGCGACGTGCCCGCGTGCGAGGCCGGATGAAACTTCTGGCGCTCGCCGTGCGTTAGCCGTACGGCTGGCCCTGCGGTGTAGGTTGCCAGACACGGACCGTTTCTTCATTACGACGAGGGGTTGGCCTTGAGCTTCCGGACCCCAGGAGCCGGCAGGGCGATGCGCTTGCCCCGCCGACCGCGACTGCTTCTGCCTGTGGCGATCGCTCTCGTGGCGATCGTGGCATTCTTCTTCCTGTTCTCCGGCATCTATACCGACTATCTGTGGTTCGACGCGACCGGATTCACGACGGTCTTCAGCGGTGTGGTGCTGACCCAGATCGTGCTGTTCCTGGTCGGAGCGGTGCTCATGGTCGCCATCGCGGGCGGCAACATGTTGCTCGCCTTCCGCACCCGGCCCATGTTCGGCCCTGCGATGTTCGGCGGCGCGAGCGGAGCCGACCGCTACCGCATGGCGCTCGACCCCCACCGCAAGCTGATCTTCATCGTCGGCATGGCACTGCTCGCCCTCTTCTCCGGCTCGTCCTTCTCGGGCCAGTGGCAGACGTGGCTGCAGTTCATCAACGGGGAGTCGTTCGGCAAGACGGACAAGTTGTTCGGGATGGACATCTCGTTCTTCATGTTCGACTACCCGTTCATCCGGATGGTGCTGAACTTCCTGTTCACCGCCGTGATCATCTCGATCGTGCTGGCGACGATCACGCACTACCTGTACGGCGGCTTCCGCCTGCAGTCGCCCGGCGTCCACGCCTCCCGCGCGGCCCGCGTCCACCTGTCGGTGCTGCTGGGCGTCTTCGTGCTGCTCAAGGCCGTGGCCTACTGGCTCGACCGGTACGGACTCGTCTTCTCCGACCGGGGCTTCGTCCACGGCGCCTCCTACACCGACGTCAACGCCGTCCTGCCGGCCAAGACCATCCTCGCGATCATCGCGCTGATCTGCGCCGCGCTCTTCTTCGCCGGCGTCGTGCGTCCGGGCGGCATGCTGCCCGGCGTCTCCTTTGGCCTGCTCGTGCTCTCGGCCATCCTCATCGGCGGTGTCTACCCGGCGCTGGTCGAGCAGTTCCAGGTCAAGCCCAACCAGCAGGGCAAGGAGTCGCCCTACATCGGGCGCAACATCGAAGCGACACGCGAGGCGTACAACGTCGACAAGACAGAGGTCGAGACGTACAACGCGCAGGCCGACCCGACCAAGGTCCAGGCCAACGGCGACACCTCCGTCTCCGGCGTTCGCCTGCTCGACCCGTCCCTGGTCTCCTCGACCTACGAGCAGACCCAGCGCATCAGGGGCTTCTACAGCTTCGCCGACCCGCTCGACGTCGACCGCTACCCCGACAGCTCGGGCAAGCTGATCGACCACATCGTCGGCGTCCGCGAGCTCGACGGGCCGCCCGAGGGCCAGAACAACTGGATCAACCAGCACCTCGTCTACACCCACGGCTACGGCTTCGTCGCCGCGCCGGGCAACAAGGTCGACAGCAGCGGCCTGCCCGACTACGACGCCAAGGACATGCCGGTCACGGGCTCGCTGGTCGACAGCACCCAGCTCAAGGAGTCGCGCATCTACTACGGCGAAGACCCTGCCTCGGCCGAATACGTCATCGCCGGCGGCAACCCCAACGCGCCGCAGGAGCTCGACTACCCGGAGACGGGCGGCACCGGCCAGAAGAACACGACCTACACCGGCCGGGGCGGCGTCCCCGTCGGCTCGTTCCTCAACCGGCTCCTCTACGCCGCCAAGTACGGCGAGGCGAACATCGTCCTGTCCGGCGACGTCAACGACAACTCCAAGATCCTGTACGTCCGCAACCCGCGCGACAGGGTCCAGAAGGTCGCGCCCTACCTCACGCTCGACGGCAACGCCTACCCGGCGATCATCGAGGGGCGGGTGCAGTGGATCGTCGACGGCTACACGACGAGCAACGACTACCCGTACTCGCAGAGCGAGAGCCTCGGCGAGATGACGCGCGACACCTCGACCGACCGCCGCGTCATCGCCCAGCAGCCGAGCGACCGCATCAACTACATCCGCAACTCCGTCAAGGCCACGGTCGACGCCTACGACGGCACTGTGCGGCTGTACGCGTGGGACAGCAACGACCCGCTGCTCAAGACCTGGAGCAACGCCTTCCCCGGCACGATCCGCCCGGCCTCCGAGATGAGCGCCGAGCTGAAGCAGCACGTGCGCTACCCGGAAGACCTGTTCAAGGTGCAGCGCTACACGCTGTCGCGCTACCACATCACCGACCCGGCCGCCTTCTACAGCGGCCAGGACTTCTGGAACGTCCCCAACGACCCGACCCAGGGCGAGAAGAACATCAAGCAGCCGCCCTACTACCTGACCACCACGATGCCGGGCGGCCAGCCCACGTTCTCGCTGACCACCACGTTCGTGCCGCGTCAGGGTCCGAACCTGGCGGCGTTCATGGCGGTCGACTCGTCGGCGAGCGGCGAATACGGCCGGATGCGCATCCTGCGCATGCCGTCCAGCACCCCGATCCCCGGCCCAGGACAGGCACAGAACGCCTTCCAGAGCCGCTTCGCGGGTGAGCTCAACCTGCTGGGCGTCGGCGCCTCGTCGGTCCGTTACGGCAACCTGCTGACGCTGCCGTACGCGGGCGGGCTGGTCTACATCGAGCCGGTCTACATCCAGGTGGCCGCGGGCGGCGGGCAGGAGCCGTACCCGATCCTGCAGCGCATCCTGGTGTCGTTCGGCAGCAAGATCGGTGTGGCCCGCACGCTCGAGGAGGCCCTGCAAGAGGTCTTCGGCAGCGACCAGCAACAGCAGCAGCAAGAGCAGGAACAGACGGACGAGCAGCAGCAGGCTCAGCCCGACCAGGCGAACACGGCGCTCAACACCGCGATCTCCAACGCCCAGAAGGCCTACTCCGACGCCCAGAAGGCGCTGCAGGCCAGCCCGCCCGACTGGGACGCCTACGGCGACGCCCAGAAGCGGCTGGAGGCGGCGCTGGAGGCGCTGAAGGGCGCGAACGCCCAGCCGCAGTCCTCGCCGTCACCGACGCCGTCAGGCTCCCCTCCGGCGTCACCGTCCGCCACACCGACAGGCTCGCCGCCGGCCGCGCCCAGCGCGTCACCGTCGGCCACGCCGACCGGTTAGCGCCATTCAGTTTGCGTCCGCCCCGCGTCGCCCGGTAGCCTTCATAAGCACGACGACGCGGGGTGGAGCAGTTCGGTAGCTCGCTGGGCTCATAACCCAGAGGTCGCAGGTTCAAATCCTGCCCCCGCTACCAGGCCGAAGGCCCGGGATCCGGAAACGGAGACCGGGCTTTCGTGTGAACGGACCACCTCGGTGGTCAAAGCACTCCTCCGGGGCCTGTAGAGTAAGTGCAGACACACCGACGCGGGGTGGAGCAGTTCGGTAGCTCGCTGGGCTCATAACCCAGAGGTCGCAGGTTCAAATCCTGTCCCCGCTACCAAAGTCGAAGTCCCCGGTCACCGGATCATCCGGAGGCCGGGGACTTCTTCGTTTCCTGGGTTGCGTGGCTGATCATGAGGTACGTCTTGCGTACGGCCCAGCCGAGCAGGAACACCCCGAAGACGATCTGGACGACGCGCATCCAGCCGGGCGACCCCTGATCCGCATAAATCACGATGCCGACCCACATCAGGCCGAATAGCCCGACCAAGACGACTGCCACCCAATTCAGCCCCCGTTGCCACATATGCGCAGTCTTACAGGCGGTCGACCAAGGGCGGGTATGCCCGAAGTTGTCATCATGTCAGCGCCTAAATGGCGCCCCTCAGGGCGACGCAGGACGGACGTCGCAGCCGAACCCGAGGGTGACCTCAGTCGAGGTCGGATGGCCGCCTCGGGGAGGTGGCCGGCCACCTCTCCGAAACAGGACGGTCGCTCCCGGAACGGGACGATCGCCGCAACAAGTCGGGTTGACCTTCTCAACCGAGGCCGGATGGTCGCCCCAGAAGGGCTGATGGCCCCTCCACGGAACAGGACCGTCGCCGCGGCGAGGCGAACCGGTCGCTTCAGCGGGGGAGGATGCGCGCGGTGCCGATGCAGCTCCGCATCCGCGGGGCACGGGAGCGCGGCGGGCTCTGGTTCGTCACGTCGCCCTCCAGGGGGAGCTGCGTGTCCTGCGCGAGCTGGACGTCCTGGCCCTCGAAGCCCTGCCCGGTGAACGTCGGCCCCTCCACGAGCCCCTTGCCCTCCGGCGCCCGCGCGTCCTGTCCGTCCCCCTCCTGGCCTTGGCCTTCAACCGTCTGGCCTTCCGCCGTCCGGCCCTCCAGCGCCTGCGCTTCGAACGCCGGCTGGCCCGGGAGCTCCTCCGTTCGGTCAGGGAAGAGCTCCCCTGGGAGTGCTTGCCCCTCAAGGGACCATCCCTCGGGAGACCGTCCTTCGCGGGGCTGCCCCTCGCAGTCGCGGCCCTCCAGGCAGGCGAGCAGGGCGGCCGCCGCGCGGGCGTCGGCGAGGATGCGGTGAACGGCCTCACCGTCCTCCGGCAGCTGCCCCCGCTCGGCCAGCTCGTGCCGGATGAAGCCGAGGGGGTCGGGTGAGTCCACGATGTCGGCCGCAACCGTCGCCCGCGCCGCCGTCAGCAGCCGCAGATAGTGGGTCCGCAGCACGGCCTCGCGCAGCCGGGCGTGCTCCAGGTCGTCGATCAGAGTCCTGGCGATCCGCCGCAGGTCATCAGCGTGGGTCGCCTCGTCGGCGAGGAACGCGCGGATGTCGTCGAACTCCGACCGGGTCATAGCGGTCACCCCTCCGTGAGCGCAGTCTGCTCGTGACCTACTTCGTACCTGGGGGCGATTGCGGATGACTTGCGGTCAGCTTGCCCCACGGCGCCGGCTGGGGACCTCGTTGCCGAGGTTTGAGTGTCTGGTGGGAAGGGAAGAACCTCCTGATTACCTGAGTCGGCCCGAGTACGCGGCGCAGGCTGCTAGAGTTGCTTCCCGCAGGGCGATCGAGAGGCTCCTCAGAGCCTCGGAGATGCCCGGCAAATCCCACTACCTTCGCGGTCGACCGTCGCTGGTTTCGCACCACTTCAGATCGGCTGGTAAGTTAGAGGGGTTGTCTCCGAAAGGGGGCGCGGCTTAATTCTTGGAAAGTCGAGCCGGTCCTGTCAATTTGACAGGGACTTGAGCGGCTGAAAAGATTAAGACACAACAGAACGAACGGAGTGAACGCCTCCGAGCGGGGATCACAAGGGATTGTGGTTTCGGTGCGGATGTACGCGTCCGTTTCTTGAGAACTCAACAGTGTGTTAAAAGCCAGTGCATGATGCACAACCCCGTCAAGTTTTTGACGGATTCCTTTGGTTGACATTCATGTGGACATGAGTGTTGGCCAGGACTTCTTTTCAAGCATTGTTTGGAGAGTTTGATCCTGGCTCA